>CAMTWO010000023.1:0-208862 GCA_947085405.1 uncultured Ignavibacteriota bacterium | reverse complement strand
TGCCGTTGCGTTTTAGTTAATTAAGTTTTGTATAAAATGTTTATTTTAAAATTAATTTTCTAAAGTAAATAATTACTGATATTAGAACTACTCAATACATAGACACATTAAGTAAGCCATTTGTAATATACACAAAAATTTATAAAGTAAAAATCACTTCCAATTCGACACTGCACGAGCAACGGCATGACGGCTAACATCTGTAATAACGACATATGTCGTTTTTATTTCTATTAGTTTATTATTCAATTAATTTCTTCTTTTTTAAATTATCTTCTGAATTAAGCTCTTTTTCAATAAAATCCAGTGGACTTCTGATTGTTCCAATTTGTTTCTTGCTTCTGTTCACACCTTATATTTCAGCGAATCTTTGTACTGCTGAGAATCCTTGCCGTATTCGGAGGTGATGTAGGAAATGATTTTCGTAATCCGCTTGCTTAGCTCGTCGTAGATTGACCATCGTTGTTCTACAGAGTCGTCATACCTCTCATAAGCTGCTGCTACGGCGCTGTTCTTCGTGTCTATAGTTTTCAAGTAGTCGTCGAACTTGTTCACTTGCAGTGTTTCGGTCGAGGGTGCATAGGAGGCAATGCCCTTGATAACTTCGAGGATTTCTTTGCCTACAGCAAGCAGCGAGCCGAAACTCAATTCCGATTGCGATACTTTCTTTTTTTCTTCGGTTGTTGACGGGTCAGCGGAGGGCGCCGTTTTCTTCGGCGGCTTCTTCGACCCCATCTTTTGTGTAAGCTTTTGGAGCTTTTGAAAATCCCGATCCTTCTTTCCCGCATCTGCATGTGAAGCGATATAATCACGGATGCGGGCAGAACGTTTCACCAGTCCCGTGGTGCCGTAGTACAGCTCGTATCGTTCCTTGCGAATATCGCTCAGCGTATTCTTCGTATTGTTCACGGCTGTGTTCGATTCGTCAGCGCTCTTGATGAACGGTTCAAGCTCGCCGATGCTCAAGCCAGTGCTGGTCGGTTTATACGTCGGCAATTGCTTGACATATTCGAGCATTCCTTGTGCTTTCGTATAACGCTGTCCAAACGTGAATTCAGATATTGATGCCATAAGTCTTCTCCTCTTCTTATTGATACAGTTGATTAGAATAATACATTCGACGTTCCGTTTCCGAAACGGTTAGTTTTCTCTTTGGATTTGCTTCCTGTGTTTTCAAAATCGCATGGTTGGAAATCCCGCTTAGTATTATTGAATTCACAATAAACGAATTGGATTCCCCTGTGAGCGAGTTTGATTTCTCAGTGAGCGAGTTTGATTCCCCTGTGAGCGAGTTTGATTCCCCTATGAGCGAGTTTGATTTCCCAGTGAGCGGGTTAGACTTCCTATTGAACGAATTTGATTTCCCTGTGAGCGAGTTTGATTTCCCAGTGAGCGGGTTTGATTTCCCAGTAAATGAATTTGGTTTCCCAATAAGCGAGTTAGACTTCCTATTGAACAAATTTGATTTCCAATTAACAGAAATATATATCATATTCCTTAGAAAATGCTTAAGAAGGAAGTTTCTAACTTCAAATATTTTATTAAAAAATTCCAAAAATTACCCCAACTTGATGATGGCTTTAATTTACAAAACGTGAATGTAAAAGTCAAGAAAATAACACGTTTGGTAATATACACAAAAATTTATAAAAGCAAAAAATCATTTTCAATTCTCCTCCTGTTCGCATTCTGCTGTGAACAACACCGCCGGTAGTCCATCCGTACTTTGCACCAAATGCAGGCTGCCGTTAATTTCTATGACGCCGGGGAAAAGAGGAAGATAGTTTTCGATACCACGAACTGGCAGACGATTGAGATTATTGAATGTAAGACGGAAGAGGGTATGAGGATTTTGGAATTTGGCTGTGTCTGTTGTTTGAGCGTTCAGTAGTATATAAGGAAATATAATCAACAGCAATATTGATAGATACATTTTGAAGATCCTTTCAATAACCTCGAATACAATATAAAACATTAAAAAGGAATTGTCAAGCTGACGAAGGGGAAATTTATCCATTTATCCATTTAAAAAAAATCAACTTTTCTTTTAGAAAAATCGGCTTTAAATAAAAACTCCAATCTGAAATCTGAAATCTAAAATTTAAAATCCCCGCCCGAACGACTGAAATCGTTCAGTCGGGCGGGTAAAATCTATTACTATCCCGTTTTCTTCAATGCTTCGGCGCCGCCAACAATTTCAAGCAGCTCTTTCGTTATTGATGCCTGCCGGGCTTTGTTGTAAACTAACTGTAAATTTCTTATCAAATCGTTTGCGTTTGTTGTGGCGTTTTCCATGGCGGTCATTCGCGATCCTTGCTCGGCTGCATTCGATTCCAATAAAATTCGCCACATCTGGAAGTTAAGATGCTTTGGTATCAACGAATCAATTATCGTTTTACTGGACGGTTCGTAAATGTAATCGGCAGGGTTGCTATCCTTTGATTGGATTGATTCTAAAGGAATCGGAAGAAGTTGTTCGATAACAATCCGTTGCTGAGCTACGGTTTTAAATTCGTTGTAAATCACTTCGATTTTATCGCATTTACCTTTCAAGAAACTGTTGCTGATTTCCGTAATGATATTCTTAGCGATCTGAAAATCTAAAAGCGAAAAAATACCGATGTGTTTACTCTCAATTTTAATCTCTCTTTTTACAAAATAATCGTATCCCTTTTTACCAACAGTTATCAAACGCAGATTACAACCCGGATCAGAATAATAACGGTTGATGTGCTGTCGCGTAGTGCGGATGATGTTAGAACTAAAAGCTCCGCAAAGTCCTCTGTCGGAGGTAACCACTACAAGAATGACATTTTTGACTTCACGTTGTGTGAAGAATGGGTTTGAATAATCTTGATTGTTAGCTGATAAATTTTGCAGAAGTTCTTTTATCTTGTGAGCGTATGGGCGTGCTGAAATAATAGCATCTTGAGCGCGGCGTAACTTTGCGGCTGCTACCATTTTCATCGCCTTTGTTATTTTCTGTGTATTTTTAACTCCACTAATTCGGCTGCGTATTTCACGAAGTGTCGGCATCTATTTTATCCTAATTTGAACGAAGCTAAAAATTCTTTTAATACCGAATGAAGTTTATTAGTAATCGGTTCGGTAAGGTCTTTCTTTTCCGAAATCTCATTCAACAAATCTTTATGTTTTAGATGCATCGTTTCTAAAAACTCTTTCTCGAATCGTTGAACATGTTCTAACGGAAGTTCATCTAAATAGCCATTCGTTCCGGCAAAAATTACAACTACTTCATCTTCAACGGGCATAGGGTTATACTGTCCTTGTTTCAGGAGTTCAACGAGACGCGAACCACGTCGTAGTTGTGCCTGTGTAGATTTATCTAAATCGGAACCGAACTTTGCAAAAGCTTCCAATTCCCGGTATTGAGCTAAATCGAGACGAAGTCTGCCGGCAATTTTTTTCATTGCTTTAATCTGAGCGTTACCGCCTACACGCGATACCGAGATACCTACGTTGATAGCGGGGCGAACGCCCGAGTTGAATAATCCAGGCTCCAAATAAATTTGTCCATCAGTAATAGATATTACGTTTGTTGGAATGTAAGCCGATACGTCGCCGGCTTGAGTTTCAATAATCGGCAGTGCGGTTAAACTACCGCCGCCAAGCTCTTCGCTTAATTTCGAGGCACGCTCTAACAAACGTGAGTGGAGGTAAAAAACATCGCCGGGGTATGCTTCGCGTCCCGGTGGTCTGCGTAGTAGCAACGACACTTGCCGGTATGCCTGTGCGTGTTTCGATAAGTCGTCGTAGATTACTAATGCGTGTCGGCCGTTGTCTCTAAAATATTCGCCTAACGTGGCTCCCGAATACGGCGCTATGAACTGCAACGGCGAGGGCTCGTTAGCATTAGATGCAATTACAGTTGTGTATTCCATTGCGCCCGATTCTTCTAATTTAGCAACAACTTGAGCTACCGTAGAACCTTTTTGTCCTATTGCAACATAAATACAGAAAACCGGTTTCACACCAGATGCGCGGGCTTTTTCGGTGTGTGTAAATTTTTGATTGATGATAGTATCAATTGCGATAGCTGTTTTTCCGGTTTGCCGGTCGCCGATGATAAGTTCGCGCTGACCTCTGCCTATCGGGATCATACCATCCACAGCTTTAATACCGGTTTGCAATGGTTCTTTTACCGGTTGACGCTGAATTACACCTAATGCTTTCCGTTCGATTGGCAAATATTTATCTGCTTTTATCGGACCGTGTCCGTCAATCGGTTGACCCAATGCGTTGATCACGCGACCTAACATTTCTTCACCAACAGGCATCGAAGCAACCCGACCTGTTCGTTTCACAGTGTCGCCTTCTTTAATATACCGGCTTTCACCGAAAAGAATACAACCGACATTATCTTCTTCTAAATTAAGAACCATACCGAACACGCCGTTCGGGAATTCAACCAGTTCGCTCGCCATTACGTTTTGTAAACCGTAAATGCGCGCAATTCCGTCGCCGACTTGTAATACTGTTCCGACTTCATAAGTGTCTATCTCTTTATCAAAACTTGAGAGTTGTTTTCGTAATATCGCCGATACTTCATCGGGTCTGATTTCTACCATTCTATTCCTCTATATTTTTTTCGTCTTAAGTGTTAAATTGCTGTTTTAGAATATCGAACTGATTTAAGATACTTCCATCGTAAACAGTATCATTGATTTGTATTTTGAATCCTCCGATAAGAGTAGGATCGATTTTGAAATGTGTTCGAACTTTCTTTTTTGTTAGAGCTTCTAAACGTTTCGTAACTTTCTCTTTTTGTTCATTACTGAACGCAACTACAGCGGATATATCAGCATTCACTATACCTCGCCTTTCATCTAAAAGTGATTTAAATTGACTGATGATTGCCGGTATAATTGCCTCACGATTTTTAGTGGTTAACAGTAGAAGAAATTTTATAGTAATCGGGTCAACTTTATTTTCGAAAAGATCTAACATTATCCTTTTCTTTTTTTCGGTGTTGATGATCGGACTTTTCAGAAAAAGCTTAAAATCGAGAGATGTATTCAACAGTTTCTCGAGGGTTTCGATATCGGAGAAGAGTTTCTCTACTTTATTTTCTTCTACGGCAATCTGTAAAAAAGCCGTTGCATAACGTTGTGCAGCTTTTGATTCTGTCATATCTTAATTTTTCGGCAGTTCATCTAAATATGAATCGACTACTTTGCGATGTTTTTCATCGTCGAGGGTTTCGCCAATTATTTTTTTTGCCGCGTTGATTGCCAAATCGGCAACTTCGCTTCGCAGCTTGAGAAGTGCGGCTTCTTTTTCCCTCTCGATTTCCAATTTAGCCGATTCGACCATATGCCGCGCATGATGATGTGCCTTTTCAACTATTTCAGCTTTCAGTTTTTCGCCAAGTTCGTGTCCTTCTTTTAAAAGCTTCGTGGCTTTTATTTCGGCAAGGGTTATGTGCTTTTTGTTTTCAGCGGCTTGATGTTCGGCATCGCGTGCAGCTTTCTCGGCTCTGTCGATTGAGCTTCGGATGTGTTCCTCCCGCTTTTCGAGAGCTGTCAGCAGCGGCTTCCAGGCAAACTTCTTCAACAAAAACATAAGTATCAGAAAAGTTACTATTGTCCAGATTATTAATCCGGGATTTATATCTAACATTTTAATCTCGAAGTTTTATCTTACTTGGTAGCAAGGATTATACAAATAGCGAGAGCAAAAAATGTTGCACCTTCGATAAGAGCTGCTGCAATTAACATCGATGTTCGAACTTGACCGGCAACTTCCGGCTGACGTCCGCTTGCTTCCATTGCTGCCGCTGCAAGCTTTCCGATTCCAAGTCCGGCTCCGATTACTGTTAATGCTGCGCCGATTCCGGCTGCCAAATATGCAAATGCGTTTGCTTCCATTTTATTTCTCCAATTTTATTATTTGTTAAGTGTTTATTAATTAATGTGAATTTTCTTTATCAGTACTTACCTGCATCCCAAGTCCCATAAACAGGGAAGTGAGCATCGTGAAAATGTATGCTTGCAGCAATGCTACAAATAATTCTAATATATATATTCCAACTGCGAAAGTGATTGGAACAGGTGCAACCCAAATTGTTTTGAAAATAAATATCAATCCAATCAACGAAACTATAACGATATGCCCGCCTGTCATATTAGCAAATAAACGGATGCAGAGAGCAAATGGTTTGGTGAACAGCCCGAGGATTTCAATCGGAATCATTATGGGCCAAAGTATCCAATGAACGCCCCCTGTTAAATGAGCAAGGTAATGACCGAAACCTTGTTGGCGGATGGCAGAAGCCTGTATCATTACAAATGCGATTAATGCCAGAGCGGCTGTTACACTTACGTTGCTCGTTGAAGTTGAACCGTAGGGAACGAGTCCGGTCAAGTTCATAATTAAAATGAAAAAGAATGTTGTGAGAAGATAAGGCATGTACCGGACGCCCTCTTTTCCCATGTTGGGCATAACAATTTCGTCGCGTATAAAAACTACAAACACTTCGATAAAGTTGCCGATCCCTTTTGGAATTTTTGATTTAGTATTTTTTCGTGCCGCCGCAACAGCAAAGAACAAAACAATTATTGCCGATACCCAGAGAAAAAATACATGTTTTGTTATGGAGAAATCAATTTCAATTCCAAATATGTTTACAGGAGGGAAGTGAGGTAGATTGATATGTCCGAATGGAACTTCGAGGTAGGGTGAATCTTGTGTGTGATGAAGCAGTTCCACGAAAATATTTTCTTTGTGTTCAGTGTGTGCCGCAACTGTGTCAGTAATGCCTGATATTGTGTGGGACGAAGTTTTAATTGTGTCGATTATAGAACTCATTTATGATGTTTTTGCTCTGACTTTTTGATCAATATAAAAAATTTCGAGGACAAGAAAAATTACATAGTAAATAAAAAGTGAAATTGTAAATGCCAATACATGCAGTTTTATCACTTGAATTACGAACAACATAGCAAGTAACAGCACTAACATACGGATTCCCATTCCACCGAGAATAGTTTTCAGAAACCGGGTCATCGATTTGTTGAAAGCATATTCGATTGAAAAATAGCCGGCAATAATATTTGCTGTGCTTAGTATCGCACCGACGGCTGTGGCGATTATAATTTCCGAGTTCGAAAACACAGCCAGTGGATAAGAAGCTATTACTATACTAATAATTAAAATCCAAAATATTTTTTTGAAGAACGATTTATCAACTTTCATTTTTACTTGATGTATTTGATTTTTTAGATTCAGCCGAAATAAACTTAAAAAAGTGATAAAATCCGGCTGATATGCCAAAAATAATTCCTGCAATCATTAACCACGGTTGTGTCGAGAATTTTTCGTCAGCCCATTTACCGATAAAAAACATGATTACAATTATGGCAGCCATTTGAACACCGATAGCTAAGTAGGGCATTGCCTCGCGGTATGCTTTAGCTAAGCTGTTCAAATCTTCTAATTTCATTTTTCGAAAAATTACTGTTTTGTATCAGGTTGCGGCTGGGGAGTTTTAATTCCCGACATCGTGCAGTTACCGTCGAATATTGCTCCTTCGTCGATAACGAGCTTTGCGGCGCGGATGTCGCCGCTAACGATTGCTTTGTTTTCCAAAACTAATTTTTCCTGAACAGTGATGCTTCCTTTTACTTTGCCGCCGATAGAAATATTTTTCGCCGAAACAGAACCTTCGATTTCACCGGAAGAGCCGACCGATACCGATTCGCTTGCAAATAATTCGCCGTTTATTTTTCCATCAATGCGGATGTTTCCGCGGCTTCGCAACTTGCCTTCGATAATTGTTCCAGTTCCTATTAAGTTAAGTTCGTTCGAGATTTCACTTTTTGATGCCAACTAATTAATCCTTCATTTTTTTTAATTAATTCAATAAATAATCTTTCGGGTCGATTGCAATTTCGTCTTTCCAGAGTTCGAAATGCAAATGCGGACCTG
Organism: uncultured Ignavibacteriota bacterium; assembly: GCA_947085405.1. GTDB lineage: Bacteria > Bacteroidota > Ignavibacteria > UBA10030 > BY39 > JASEGV01. The sequence goes on along the minus strand of CAMTWO010000023.1, from coordinate 200,915 downwards.
TGCTTTCTTTACCCGTATTGCCTAACAATGCAATCGGTTCGCCGCGTCGCACGGTTTCGCCGGCTGTTTTCAATGTCCGCTGGTTGTGTTTGTAAACAGTTCTGAATCCGTTTGCGTGTGCAATGATAATCATATTTCCATAATCGTACGACCAGTCGGCGAAAATTATCGTTCCTGGTGCCGAAGCAAATATCGCACTTCCTTCTTTTCCTGAAATATCAATTCCTAAATGTCCGTTTTCAAAATTAAAGTCTCTCGTTACCAAACCATCGATAGGTTTTGTAAGCGGGAGGTCGGGCATTCCGAATTCGACTTCTGTAGAAGTTCGCAACGGGTTAAATGTTTTTTCTTCGGAACCGAACAACGGCGTTGTTGCGCCGCTTTCGATTTCAACATCCGGCTGAATTTTCAGCGAAACTTCTGGTTCTGCCGCCGGTTCAGAATATTTTTCTACCAATATGCTGTCCGAGTCGCTTATTTTTTCGCCCAAAGCTCTTCTGAGTTTTAAATTGTATTGCCGCAGAACAACAATTTCATTAATTAAAGTATTTAGTTTTTCCTGAACCTGAATAATCTGTTTGCCGTATTTGTTCTCAATTTCGGGATCGGTTATTGGAAGAAAATGACCTAACGGAGTATAAACCAGCAAACCGACGACGAAAACCGCTATCAATCCAATTGCCGAAATTGATATTAGCAGCAAACTAAATTTTCCGATAGTAAAGTTCCTGGCATTTTCAGATTTATTGCCGGGAACAATTACGATAGTTAATTTTTCTTTTTTCCGTTTACGGGCTTCCTTTAATTGCATAAAATCGGCAAAAATATAAATAAAAATGGGGTGAAAACAAAATTGTGATAAAGTGAGATAATTCTAAATTATCTCTCCGATTCGTTTTTCTCACCGCTTCTCCGCCTCACCGTTTCTCCGCCTCACTGCTTCACCGCTTCAACTTCTCTAACTAATCGGTTCTTACTTCGAAGTGTGTCTCAACGCCTGCCTTATTAATTCTTCAACCGGTAAATCTTTATTTTCTTTTAATACTTCTCGAATTGCATTTTCGGCTGTGTTGCGATTGTAACCAAGCGATATAAGAGCATTCAGCGCATCGTTACGCGTTTTTATTTGAGGTGAGGTTGCAGTGAAGGAGGGAAGTTCAATTTCGGCTTTTCCGATTTTGTCGCGGAGTTCTAATATCAACCGCTCGGCTGTTTTTCTGCCAACGCCTTGCAGCGAAGTTAACGCAGCAATATCACCGGATTGTATTGCCGATTTCAATTCATCGGCAGTCATCCCTGATAGCATTCCCTGTGCGATTTTTGGACCGATTCCAGAAACCGAGATTAAAAATTTAAACATCTCCCGTTCCGATTCCGAAGCGAAACCGAATAACTGCAAAGCATCTTCGCGGACGTGCAGATATGTAAAAACTTTTACCTGAGCATTTGCCGAACTTAATTGCTCGTATGTTGTCAGAGATATATGCAAACTATATCCTACTCCGTTCACGTCGATCACAATTTCAGTCGGAGTTTTGTAAGTTAATTTTCCGGTTAGATATGATAACATAGCGTTAATGAATTATAGATTTGTTGTCCTAAGGACTCCTTAGGAGTTGTCGATTACAAAAGCTTTCCAATCTTTATATCTTCGTTTGCTTTTGTGAGGTTGGGGTTGCTTCTTAGAACTTATTGCGGAATTGACTGAACGGAACGAGTGGCAAAGGGCAACAGCAAGCGCATCGGTAATATCGTAATACTTTGGAACGCTCTGAAGTTTCAGAATTGATTTTACCATATATTGAACCTGATTTTTTGAAGCGGCGCCGTTACCTACAACCGATTTCTTAACTTCGCGCGGCGAGTATTCGGATAACTCAATTTTGTTGATAACTGCCGAAAGCATCGCCACACCGCGTGCTTGCCCTAACTTCAGTGCCGACTGGGCATTCTTTCCATAAAAAGATGTTTCAATAGCTATTTCGTCGGGCTTGTATTTTTTAATTACGCTATCTAATGTTTGAAATATAACTCCAAGCCGGATGGGTAACTCGGTTTTACTTTTATTTATGATAGCATCGCATTTAACCAGACTAAATTTTCCGTTGTTCATTTCGATGATTCCAAAACCTGTAATCAGCGAGCCGGGATCAATTCCTAATATTATGCGTTTATTTTTTACGGCTTTCATCGAAACTTGTTTGGTTAAGCTTGATAGTTAGCTAAAACCTTTTCGTCGATATCGAAATTAGGATAAACATTCTGAACATCTTCGTTTTCTTCTAAAGCGTCCATTAGTTTTAGAACTTGTTCAGCATCTTTACCCTCGACTTTTACTAAATTTTCAGGAACCAAAGAAAGTTCCGCTGATTCTATTGTAATTTTATTTGCTTCGAGAGCTTTTTTAACAAGTTCAAAAGTATCGGGTGTAGTTTTAACTTCGTAGAAGTCGTCTTCCACTTTCAAATCATCGGCGCCCGCATCTAAAATAATTGCGAGTATATCGTCTTCGGTATAATTTGATTTTGGAATTTGAATAACACCTTTGCGATGAAAGCTCCACGCAACTGAGCCTGCTGTTGCTAATTTACCGTTGTTACGTTCTAACATGTGTCGTAGTTCGGAAACAGTTCTGTTTTTATTATCAGTTACCGATTCGATTATAAGAGCAACACCGCCGGCACCGTATGCTTCGTATGTAACGTCTTCGTACGAAACACCGGGAAGTTCGCCGGTGCCCTTCATAATTCCGCGTTTGATATTATCGGCTGGCATATTACTCGCCTTCGCCTTATCGACGGCTAAACGCAAGCGTGGATTTCCGTTTGGGTCGCCGCCGCCCATCTTGGCTGCGATAGTTATTTCTTTAATAATCTGTGTAAAAATTTTTCCTCGTTTCGCATCGGTGGAAGCTTTTTTGCGTTTTATGGTTGCCCATTTTGAATGTCCTGACATATTCTATTCTCCTTTTAAAAATTTAATTTCTCAACGAGTTGAGTTGTCAACAGCGTAAATCTCTGATTTTAAGTTGTGGAAACGCATCGCCGGCAGGTGCACCACCCTGCCAATCCGACTCGTTGATTGAAAATACAAGATCAAAATTTTTTGCACTGCTAATAGATGCAGAAACTTTATCCTTCAAATGTCCTAGGTTGAAACCGATTGCATCGAAGACAAAATTGTTTTGCTTAATTTTTAAACGCAAATGATTTTTGCCTACAATTTTTGGAGGTGCCGAGGCTTGAACTTTTAAAACTAAAAATACGGGACGCAAGTTACCCGGTCCAAATGGCGCAAATTCTCTTAATATTTTCTGAAACCGTGGAGTAATATCGGTAAGTTGAATTTCAGAATCGATCTTTATTTCAGGTTTAAGTAATTCTTCGCTGAGTAATTCTTTAACTGCTACGTTGAATGCAAGTTTGAATTCTTCAAGCCGTTCCAACTCAACCGATACACCTGCAGCATACTTGTGTCCGCCAAATTGCAATAACGTATCTTCAACCCGCTTTAGTGCTTGGTAAATATCGAAGCCGGCAATGCTTCGCGCAGAACCTTTTGCAACACCGTCGATAGTGGTCATCATAATTGTGGGTAAGTAATATTTTTCGACTAAACGTGAAGCAACAATACCTATCACACCCGGGTGCCAATCTTCTTGATGTAAAATAATTGATAAATCGTTGTCCTCATTTACGTAATTATCAACAAGTTGTTGGGCGTTGGCGAAAGTATCTTCGTCAATTTTTCTTCGATTTTGATTTTCAGTTTCTAAAACTTTAGCTATTTTTAAAGCATCTTGATAGTCGTGGCTGATTAACAATTCTACAGCCCTGCCTGCATCACCGAGTCGTCCGACAGCATTGATACGGGGCGCGAGTATGAATACAATTTGAGATGAACTTAATTCCTCAGTCTTAATTCCGGCATTATCCATAAGTGCCCTTATCCCGGGTCTCGGATTTTCATTAATTTTCTGTAGTCCCAATTTTACAATTGTACGGTTCTCGCCGACTAACGGAACGATGTCGGCTGTTGTTGCCAAAGTAACAAAGTCGATAAATGAAAAAGCAAAATCTTCCTGTCCGATTTTTTGTCCGACAGCTTGAATAAGTTTGAATCCAACTCCACAACCGCATAACGATTTAAAGGGGTAGTTACAGTTTGGCAATAACGGGTCGAGAACGGCATAAGCTTTTGGAACGTCAGCGGTTGGTTCGTGGTGGTCGGCAATTATTACATCAATGCCTAATGAATTAGCATAATCAACTTGTTCGTTAGCGGTGATTCCACAATCGATTGCAATTAACAGTGTGGCGCCGTGATTTTTAGCCAAATCAATTCCATAATTCGAAATGCCATACCCTTCTTTTACCCGGTCAGGAACATGATAGTACGTATGATCATTAAATTTTTTGAAAAATAGATAGAGCATGGCAATGCCGCTGGTTCCATCTACATCGTAATCGCCGTAGATCATAATTTTTTCTTTTGTGTCGAGAGCGGTAAGAATTCGACTCACTGCTTTATCCATTCCACTCATCAGAAACGGATCGTGCAAGTGCTCAAATTTAGGTCTGAAATATTGCTTTGCTGAATCGTAATCTTCAATCCCACGATTGACTAATATTTTTGCAATAACATTAGGAACATTTATATCTTTTGAAAGCTTTTCAATTTTTTCGATTTGAGGTTCGTTCGTTAAAGTCCATCGGTGTTCTCTTATCATATATTATTCATTCTTAAAAAGTTAAATTGGAAAGAAAGCAGAAACGACGACAAAACGTAAATCTATAAGCCGAATTTTGTTTCTCGCTCCGTCGATAAATCGACGGAGCGGGGCTGCAATCATTTCTCTAATGCGACCTACCCATCCCGCTTCCCACTCCAAAGAGAGGAAGTTGAACGGACAACTCTTCTTTCCGCCAAAAGCGGAAAAGCGGGACTTACTTGGTCTTGCTCCGGATAGGGTTTGCCGTGTGGCGCCAGAAGCGCCATCCCTTTCGGGACCCTCGCCATTACTGACGAAGCGGTGAGCTCTTAACTCGCCTTTTCACCCTTACCCTTCGACAAGCTCAGGGCGGTATTTTTTCTGTGGCACTTTCCGTTGCTGTAAACTTTCGGTTACAGCACCCTCGTTTTCACAAGGTGTCCTGTCCTGCGGAGTTCGGACTTTCCTCGACGCCCTATGGCGCCGCGATTGCACAATTTACGTTCGTCGTCCTACTCTACTATCTACCAATTGGTATTATGTTAATTAAATTTTTGAGCCATATGCTCATCAGCCTTCGGCTGATATAGGTTGCTTGCTGTCGATTCCGGCATTAGCAAGAAGGTCAGCATCGCGGTTCTGTTCACGCTTAATATGCTTTATTTCGTATTTAAATGCTGCCTTTGATAAAACGCGATGTACGCGTTCAAATATCTCTTTTATACCTTCATTCTTTACTCGATATTGCCCGTTCATCTGTCGGACTAATAGTTCGCTGTCGGAATGGATTGTAATCTTAGTACAATTTATCCGCTTGAGGCGGATTGCTTTTTCCAAGCAAACAATCAATGCTGTGTATTCGGCAATATTATTTGTTGCTTTGCCAATGTATCCATTAATCGAAGCAAGTGTATTGCCCGCCTCGTCTATCAATAGAACGCCAATGCCACTTTCGCCCGGGTTGCCTCGTGAGGCTCCGTCAATGAAGGCATTAATTTTCATAAAAGGTTTTTACTTCCTTCTACGATCGTATCGGACACTAATATTCTTCCGCAACGTTCGCAAGTAAACATGTTTGTGTTTTGCCGCAGTTCCTGAATTTTCTGAGGCGGTAAACTATTATAACATCCGCCGCATGCATTACGTTTGACAGAAACCACTGCTAATCCGTTTTTTGCCTTCCTAATACGACTGTAAGTTGCTAAATCTTGTTTATTTACACGTGCTACTAACTTTTCGCGTTCATGTTGTACTTTTAATTCTTCTTCTTCGTTCTCTTTTATAATAACATCGAGTTCGGCTTGTTTTTCTTCTAATTCCTGTTTAGCAGTTTTAAGTTCTTCTCTCAGTTTTTCGAGATCCTCTTTTCCATTCTTGATATTACCCTCTAGAAGTATGATGTCATTCGTCAGTTGTTCAATTTTCTTTTCCGAATTTTCAATTTCGTGAGTCAGTGCATCATATTGTTTATTGGTCTTAACTTCGTACTGCTGCTTTTTGTATTTTGTGATTTTTTCGGATAAGCTGATTTGCTCAACATCCGCCTCATCACTTTTTTTCTTGTTGTTCTTAATTTCTGCTTCCAGTTCTGTAATCTTTGTTTTTAGTGAGTTCACTGCTTCAGTAAGTTGATTCACTATCGCCGGAAGTTCGCCTTTAAAATCTTCAAGCTCGTCGAGCTGAGAATCGACTTGTTGTAGTGCGTATAGAAAACGTAATTTGGTTTCCAATAATTGCTCCAAAATTTTTATATGTTTTGAATTGGATTTTTTATCTGCGTTGCCGCTGAAATCTGAATATTTTCCTTCAGCGAGATAAACTTGTTTTTTAAATAATTCACAATAGATTCGACAATTGCTACTTCGGTTTCAAAATGTCCGGCATCGGCGAGCAGAATTTTTCCATTAGCTTCAATGAATGAATGGTATCCCACATCGCCGGTAACAAACGCATCGGCTTTAGCAGCTACCGCATCGGGAATTAAGTTGCTTCCCGAACCACCGCAAACAGCTACCGTTTTAATTTTGTCCTGACTGCCTTCGACGTATTTAATGTTTTCGGAATTTAATTTTTCTTTTATATGCTGCAAAAATTTTTTTTGAGTTAATGCTTCTTCAAAAGTTCCGATTGCTCCGGTGCCATAATATTCCGTTTCGATTTCCAACGGATAGATATCGAATGCCGGTTCTTCATAAGGATGCGAACGACGTAGCGCGTTCGTAACATCGGACAATTTCCAATCCGGGACAATCATTTCCAATTTAATTTCTTCCACCTTTTCGAACTCTCCGGGAGTGCCGATAAATGGTTTTGTCTCCTTACCCCCTTTGAATGTGCCGATTCCAGAAGTGCGGAAAGAACAATAATCGTAATTCCCAATGACGCCAGCGCCGGCATTCGCCATACTCTCAGCAACTTTTTCGGTGTAATCGGATGGAACAAACACTGCTATTTTTTTGAAATGCGATTCTGCCGGCTTCAAAATTTTAATGTTTTTTAATTCCAGCTTTTGAGCAAGGGTATAGCTTACACCATATTTAGTAAAATCTAAATTAGTATGGGCAGCGATTACCGAAATCCGGTTTTCGATTAGTTTAAATATTAATTCTCCGATTCTATCATTAGAGTTAATGGATTTGATGGAGGTGAAAATCAGCGGATGATGAACGATGAGTAAATCAATGTTCTTGGATATACACTCGTCAACTACATCGATGGTAACATCTAATGCGGCTAATATTTTATGAACAGGTTTTTCGTAACTGCCGACCTGCAAACCGATGTTGTCTTTTTCCCATGCTAATTCTTTGGGTGCCCATTCAGATATTAGGCTATTTATTTCTTTAATCGTCATTATGGAATAAAAAAAAGTCCTGATTTATGAGCAGGACTTTTTTAGAAACTCTTTATGTTATTTTTTTTGTTTGTAAAGATTTTTGAGTTGAGGGTATTGTTCTTTTTGATACCCTCGAGGATCGGAAAAATTCTTTCAGTTTTAAGAGAAAATGTTTGAACACGCATTATCATATCTGTTTTAATATAGAAATATCCGCTTATAAATGCAAGTTACTTTAACGCTTCAGAAACATCGATATCACGCAATGTTAAGATTTCCTTTTCAATTATTTTCAGGTTTGTAATCAATTCTTGCAATATTTTTTCAGATTCAGCGGTTAGCTTCTGGCGCGAAATAATATCGGTGCTTATTCTGATTGCTGCCAGCGGGTTATTGAATTCGTGACAAATTGTAACAATTAGTTCACGGATAGCCTCAGCTCTTTTTTCTGAAATCATTTTCGTCTTCTCGGCAGTTTCGATTTGTCTTTTTATTTTAACCCGTTCCAAAACAGTTATTATTGCACGCGGCAATAAAGTATCAACGGCTTCGTCTTTGATCAGATAATCTTCAACGTTATACCTCATAGCTTCAATAGCTAATTTGAAATTTTTGTGAGTAGTTAAAAATATTATGGGTACCGATATACCTTGTTCGGAAATTTCTTTTACAATCTCTAAACCGTTTTGGTCGGGAAGATAATAATCTACCAAAATTAATTGTATGTTCGGGTTGGTTTTAAGTTCAGCAACTGCTTTCTGACCATTCTCCTTCCAAATTAAATTGAATCTCCTACCGGGGAATTTATTTAAAAGATGCCTTGCTACACTAACATAAGCCGCGTCATCGTCAATCAGCAGGATGTTGATTGTATCTAAATCCATTATTTTGCCTATTTTTTGAATTATTATAGTATTTGCTATCATAATTTACAAGTATTTTTTTTTAATTGCTATAAGAGTTGATTTTATTAAATCATTTCCTTAACTTACTAACACAAAAAACATGAGTTAAAATAAGGTCGAATTTAATTCGTTAATTCAAGTAATATAAATTAGGAGCTTAACATGTCAGAAAAAAGTAAAATTTTAGTGGTTGACGATGAAGATACACTTCGTACAGTTCTCAGTCAGGAGTTAAAAGGTGAAGGCTATGAAGTTGAAACTGCGGCCGACGGGTTACTCGCCTTAGATGCAATTAAACAAAATAAATTTGATTTGGTGCTGTTGGATATCAAGATGCCCAACATGGATGGTTTCGAGGTTTTGAAGTATATCAAACAAAACCACAAAGATTTAAAAATTATTATGTTGACAGGTTTCGCCGACCTTAAGAATGCAATCGAATCAAAAAAATTGGGAGCAGAAGATTTTGTTAGTAAACCTTATGACTTGGTCGATTTACTAACCACCATCGAAAGAGTATTAAGTGAGTAAATGGTTCAACGAGATAAGATTCTTATCGTTGACGATGAGATTCAATTAAGTAATCTTCTTCAGGCCGAACTACAGGAAACTAACCGTTATATAGTTGACCTTGCATTTGATGGTGTGGAGGCTATCAATTTAATTCAAAACAATCTTTATGATGTTATCCTCCTTGATATTAAGTTACCACGTGTGGGCGGGTTCGAGGTTCTGCAATTTATACAGGAAAAGTCGCCCGACTCGCAAGTGATAATTTTATCCCGTTATGGCGATGTAAAAACAGTTGTCCAAACAATGAAACTTGGTGCCTACGATTTCATCGGAAAACCTTACGACATTGATGAACTTCTGAATGTACTTGAACGCGCTATCGAGAGAAAAAAACTTTTAATTAAAAGTAAGTTGCTGGAAAATGAGCTTTCCAAAATTTCGAGTACCGAAATAATTGGGAAAAGCCCGGCTTTCGTGCAGGTTCTTGATGATGCCCGAAGAATTGCCGATAGCGATTCGTTCGTTTTGATACAGGGAGCCAGCGGAACGGGGAAAGAATTAGTTGCCCAGTTGATACACAAGAGTAGTCCGCGTAAAGATTATCCCTTCGTGGCAGTCAATAGTGCTTCTATTCCGGATACACTTTTAGAAAGTGAATTGTTCGGTTACGAGAAAGGCGCATTTACAAATGCATACTCTGTTAAGCAGGGTTTAGTAGAAGTAGCCAATGGCGGAACATTATTCCTCGATGAGACGGGAGATATCAGTTTACAAATTCAACCCAAGCTTCTCCGTTTTTTAGAAACAGGTAATTTCAGGAGAGTAGGAGGGACACACGAAATTCACGTTGATGTGAGAGTGATTTCGGCAACCAATAAGGATTTACTCGAAGAGGTTCGTAACGGAAAGTTTCGGGAAGATTTGCTCTACCGTTTGAACGTCGTTACGTTACAGATGCCGCTATTACGTAATCGCCCCGAGGATATACCGCTTTTGACCGAATATTTCTTGCTCAAAAAAGCAAAAGTTAAAGAACCAAAAATTATTAGTCCCGAAGCCCTTGAAGTCTTGATGAATTACACCTGGCCCGGTAATGTCCGGGAGTTAGAACACGTAATCGAAGGAGCAGTTTTACTTGCTCCTGACTATATCATCCAACCGACCGATTTAAAAATGCACGTTGGCATCAGAGGGAATTCCATCGCACAGCTTGCTGAAAATGGAGTACATCATAAAAATTTCAATCATCAAACGCTTTCTATCAATGAAGTCGAAAAAATACACATCGAAAACGTTTTGAGGATGATGAAGGGTAATAGAACTAAAACAGCCGAAGTTCTAAAAATAAGTCAGAAGGCTCTCTACTTAAAAATCAAACGCTACGAAATCAAGGTTGATTGAACCGATTGTTCTCACCCAAAAAAAAATCTTCTAAAAGCAAAAATAAAAGTATAAAAACTATTGCAATGTAGCTTAAATTTTATTAAATTTTCAATATGAAAGCTATCATAATGGCAGGGGGTTTTGGGACACGACTCAGGCCTCTTACCGCAAACATACCCAAACCAATGGTTCCAATGGTGAATAAGCCGATGATGCAGCATATCGTCAGCTTGTTAAAAAAACACCACATCGATAATATTATATCTTCGTTGTTTTATCAGCCGGATGCTATTTCAGGTTATTTTGGAAACGGAGAAAAATTCGGTGTAATGATGAATTACGTACGAGCAGAAGCCGACTACGGAACTGCCGGCAGCGTCAAAAATGCGGTTGTTTCGCTGGGCATTCCGAACGATCAAATACTGATTATCAGCGGCGATGTTTTAACGGATGTTGATTTAACTCAGGCAATCGAATTTCATAATTCAAGAAAAGCCAAAGCAACGCTTGTATTAACACACGCCAACAATCCGCTGCAATTTGGTGTTGTAATTACTGAGGATGACGGAAGAATATCCCGTTTCCTCGAAAAACCGACATGGGGCGAAGTTTTTTCAGATACAATAAATACAGGTATTTATATTTTAGAGCCCGAAGTACTAAAGCTTATCCCTTATCGGGAAGAATTCGACTTCAGCAAGGATTTATTCCCTTTAATGCTCGAACAAAAAATGGATCTTTACGGGTACATCGCCGATTGTTACTGGCGGGATATCGGAAATCTTTATGATTATCAAGAAGCACATTTGGATTTCCTGAATGGAAAAGTTAAAGTAAAAACCAACGGGACGCAAAATAAAAATTTTGTGTATGGCGAAAAAACTGTTATCAAAACTGCTCCAGAAAATTTTTCAGGAAATAATTTGATTGGTAAGAATTCCGTGATTGATGAGCATGCTATTATTTCAAATTCGGTCATCGGGGATCACTGTACGATAGGTGCTGGCTCGATTATAAAAAACAGTGTTGTCTGGAGCGGCAGCAAGATAGGAAAAAATTCGGAACTATCAGCCGATGTAGTTGGTTTCGATTGCGATATTCAAGCTGGTGTGATCGTCGGCGATAATGTTTTTATAAGCGATAAGTGTATTATAGGCAATAACGCAAAATTAATAGCTAATATAAAACTCTGGCCCGAGAAAATTGTAGAAGATTCTGCTGTCCTGAATCGTAGTTTGGTATTAGAAGACCGCTGGCTGAAAGAGTTGTTCACTGATGCACGGGTAACGGGACTTTCGAATCTCGAGATGAACCCTGAATTCGGCGCACGGCTCGGCGCAGCATTAGGCACACATTTAGGCGTTGGGAAAATAGTAGCTACAAGCCGCGATTCCGATAACGTTTCACGAATGTTGAATCGTGCAATGATATGCGGTTTGCTTTCTGCGGGCGTCAGCGTGAACGATTTGCGTGCTATGCCAATTCCGCTCGTTCGCCACGAACTCAGCACAGGCAACGAAGCAGCCGGCATTCATGTGAGGAAATCTCCTTACAACAAAGCGATGACTGATATAATATTTTTCGATTCAAACGGAAGAGATTTACCAATCCGGAAAACTAAATCAGTCGAACGGATATTTTTCGGCGAAGACTATCTGCGTGCACCCGCCAACAAGGTAGGAAGTATAAATTTTGCTGAAAGGACATCCGAAGTTTATCGCCAAAAGTTTTTATCATCCTTAAATCTCGAAGCAATCAGGAAAGCTAAATTCAAAATTGTATTGGATTATTCATACGGAGTTGCAGCGACTATTTTTCCAACGCTGTTGGGTTCGTTTAACATTCAATCGGTTGCCCTGAATTCGCACCTCGATCCGAACAAGTTAACCCGCGATGAATTGGAGATTTCCGAATCGCTTAAACAGCTTGCTCATATTGTTACTTCTTTAAAATACGACCTAGGTATTATGATAGACGCAGGGTCGGAACGGGTGATTATTATCGATGAACTCGGAAATATTCTCGACGGCGACCGTTTACTGACTATGGTGGTTAAATTATTCCTGGATGTTTATCCGAATACAAAACGAATAGCAGTTCCCATAGTCGCACCGTCAGAGATAGATGTGTTGAGTAAAAATTGTTCAATCACAAAAACAAAAAATTCGCACCTCGCAATGATGGAAGCTGCATTCGACAAATCGGTAGCATTTGTAGGTGGAACAAAAGGTGGTTTCATATTTACGGAATTTTTCTTCGCTTCCGACGCAATGTATTCGGCAGCTAAAATAATTGAATTGTTAGCAGTTAGCGGTGAAAAATTCGGCTCCCTCGATACAAATATTGTAAAATTTTGCAGCGTTAAACGCGATGTAATGTGCCCGTGGGACAGCAAAGGTCAGGTTATGCGACACTTAAACAAAGCAACAGAAAATGCCGACAGAGAACTTGTCGATGGTGTAAAAATAAAATTCAATTCCTCGCATCAAGGTGATATCTCCGTTCAAATTATACCGGACAGAGAAAGACCATTTTTCCACATACGTACTGAAGCCCATACTGAATCGGCAGCAATTCGTTTGGCAGATGAGTATATGGAAAAGGTAATCGAATGGCGCGACATGTAGGAATAATATTTCAAAATTAGAAGGAAATTCGGATGAAGATAATCGATATCTTAAATGAAAATCTTATAAAAACCAATCTTATTGGAAATACAAAAGAAGAAATCATCAACGAGATGATAGATTTACTTATTTCTTCAAATGCTTCCACGAAAATATTGGATAAAGAAAAAGTGCGATCATGTATTTTTGAACGGGAGAAAATTATGTCCACCGGTGTTGGCAACGGATTCGCAATTCCGCACGGTAAAACCGATGCCGTAACGGATATAATCGCAGCTTTCGGTATTACTGGTAAACCAATAGATTATCAATCGCTCGACGAAAAGCCCGTTCGGTTGGTGTTTTTATTAGTAGCCCGCGATAATATGGTAGGACCTCACATAAAGCTTTTAAGCCGCATTTCGCGTATAATGAACAAAGAAGAATTCCGTCAGAGACTTCTTAATTTATCCAGTCCTGCAGAAGTAATCGAAGCCTTCAAAACAGAAGAGTCATCTTACTTCGACATCTAATCGAGAAATAATTTAGGCATCCACTTGAAATTCAAATCAATAAAAGGTACGAAGGATATTCTACCAGATGAAACTCACCTTTGGCAATTAGTCGAGCAAAATATTCGCGAGACGATGGAGTTGTTCAACTACAAAGAAATCAGAACTCCTGTTTTTGAAGAAACATCCCTCTTTGCACGAAGCATCGGTGAACTGACTGATATAGTCGGGAAAGAAATGTATTCGTTCACCGACCGCAGCGGAGATAGTTTAACGCTAAAACCGGAAATGACCGCTTCGGTTATTCGTGCTTATATCCAACATAATTTGGGAGAGAAATTGCCACTCACAAAAGTGTATTACATCAGCCCGGCTTTTCGGCAGGAGCGGCCGCAAGCAGGCAGGTTAAGGCAATTTCATCAATTCGGCGCCGAGGCAATCGGCGGTTCCAATCCTGAAATTGATGCTGAGATAATCGCACTATCGGCGGCTATTTACACAAAGTTTGGCATTCAGGAATTTCAGGTAAAAATTAATTCTGTCGGCTGTCCCATTTGCAGAAACGAGTATAAAGAAAAATTAAAGGAACACTTAACAAAAGTTTCCGACAAACTCAGTATCGAGAGCCAAAAACGTTTGGAAACAAATCCGATGCGGATATTAGACTCGAAAGATGAAAACGATAAAATTCTTACGCACGATGCACCGCTGATGATGCACAATCTCTGCGATGAGTGTAAAAATCATTTTGAAAAATTGCAGGAAGCTTTGCACATTTTAGGTGTTCAATACGAAGTAGATGGAAGAATTGTTCGCGGTTTGGATTATTACACAAAAACTGCATACGAAATAACGAGCAACGAACTCGGTTCGCAAAATGCTCTCGTAGGCGGAGGCAGATACGATCTGCTGGTGAAAGAGTTAGGAGGTAAATCGACGCCGGCAGTCGGGTTTGCTGCTGGTATGGAACGACTATTAATGGTTTTGGAAAAACGTGAGAACCTGAAAACAGACACGCAGCATCCTAAATTGTTTATAGCATCAGCCGACGAATTATCTTATAAAAAAGTACTATCCGAGGCAGCCCGAATGCGACAGGCTGGCATCGCTTGCGAAATTGATTGGTTGCGCCGCAGTTTAAAAGCACAAATGCGTGAAGCCGACCGCCAGCAAGCTGATTTTGTAGTAGTGATTGGCGAGGAAGAAATCAAAACGAACACTATCGTACTTAAAGAAATGAAATCCGGAAATCAGAATAAGTTATCATTCGATGAACTTGTAAATTTTCTGACAGCAAAAAAATGAAAAATAAAGTCGGCAAAACAGATCAAGCGAATGAATTGGATCTGTTTCTTTCCTCAAACTACAATGAACTTACCAAGAAATACGTAACTACTTTTCGGTTAGAGACATCTCAAATATTCACAACATTCAGATATGAGATCGATGTAGAAGAAACTTTTCACGACAATCACATCACTTTTAAATTGATCGGATTAAAAACACCGAAGTTACTTATTTCCGGCGATGGACCAGCTACATTTGAAAAAAAAATTGAGTCGCTAAAAGGAAATTACATCGTTGAGATAATCGGAATAGATAAACGAAAAAACGTTTTTGAAATAAGTATATCAAAATATAAAATTAAAGTTATAAAAACTCCTAAAGAAAAATTTATAAATATATGTATCCAGAACTTTTTAAAATAGGACCGCTTACAGTTTACAGTTACGGTTTGATGCTTGGCATCGCATTCCTAACTGCAAGCTATATATTAACAAGTGAGTTGAAACGGAAAAAATTAGACCCGAATTTAGCTTCTACAATTACGTTGCTCGCAGTTATTTGTGGAATCGTTGGCGCTAAATTATTTCACCTGATAGAAAATTTTGAACACTTTCTGCAATCACCAATCGAGATGATGTTCTCGGCAGGTGGACTTACATTTTATGGTGGGTTCATACTTGCCACGATTGTTATAATTTTGTATCTGAAACAGAAGAAAGTTCCGGTATTAAAAATCACCGATGCGGCAGCGCCCGGTTTGATGATCGGTTACGGAATTGCTCGTATCGGCTGCCACTTATCGGGCGACGGCGATTACGGAATGCCAACCGACCTGCCTTGGGCAATGAGTTATGAAAACGGAACTTACCCGCCATCGGCTGCATTCCGCGACTTCCCGGAAATCGTTGAAAAATATGGCGTTAACGGAGTTGTTCCCGATAGTATTTTAGTTCATCCAGCACCGTTGTACGAGCTGATTGCCGCAGTGTTTTTATTTTTAATCCTCTGGAAACTCCGTAAAAAAATTGCACCCGACGGAATGCTGTTTATGATTTATCTTACTTTTTCAGGTGCGGAACGTTTCTTTGTGGAGTTTATCAGACTGAATCCGATAGTTTTATTCGGACTTTCTGAAGCACAAATTATTTCTATCGTATTAATTGCTATCGGAGGTTTAGGTATTTTTTATTTGAAAAGAAAAAATGAGAGAAAAAAGTAACACCACACACAATTTAATTGTTGGGAGGAATCCTGTTATCGAAGCGCTTCGCGCCGCTACTCCCATCGTAAAAATTTTCCTCCTGCACGGTATCAGAGGCGGAAACATCGAAACAATTCACAATCTTGCAAAGGAGAGAAAAATTCCCTGCATCGAAATCAATCGCAATAAATTTGAGGAGTTAACTTCCGATGATGTCAATCAGGGGGTTGCTGCAATAATCGAAGAGAAAAAATTTGTAGATGTTGATGACATACTTGAAATTGCAATAACGAAGGGGGAACTTCCGTTAATTTTGATTTTAGATGAAATTCAGGATCCGCAAAATTTAGGCGCTATAATCCGGACAGCCGAGTGTGCCGGTGTGCATGGTGTAATTATTCCGAAACATAACGCAGCTCCTGTAACATCGACAGTTACGAAAGCTTCAGCCGGCGCGGTCGAATACGTTGCAATGGCGCGCGTTACAAACATTGCACAAACAATTGATGAGTTAAAAGAAAATGGAGTATGGATTGTAGGAACCGACAGCAGCGCCGATAAAAAATATACTGAGCTTGATTACAAAATTCCGTTGGCATTAGTAGTAGGCAGCGAAGGGCGGGGAATGCGGCGACTTGTAAAAGAGAAGTGCGACTTTTTAGTAAAGATTCCGCTCTTCGGTAAAATCGAATCGCTGAATGCTTCGGTTGCTGCAGCACTTTTAGTGTATGAAGTTGTGAGAAAAAGAAAATGAATCGAAAAATAGCATTAATTACAGGCGCCTCGGGCGGCATTGGTTTAGAATTTGCCCGATTATTTGCACGCGATGGTTATGATTTAGTTTTAGTTGCCCGCAGAATAAATGAACTTGAGAAATTAAAAACTGAATTAGAAAAGGGAAGTAAAGTTTCAGTCAGAGTAATCGAAAAAGATTTAGCCAACCCAACTTCCGCTCAAGAAATATATAACGAGCTTGAACAAACACAGATTGATGTTTTAGTGAACAATGCAGGATTCGGGAATGTCGGGAAATTTTCAGAAACTGATTTGAATGTTCATAAAAGCATGATGAATGTTAATATGGTTGCACTTGTTCAATTAACCAGACTGTTTCTGGCTGATATGGTTAAACGGGGGAGTGGCAAAATTTTAAACGTAGCTTCAACAGCAGCATTCCAACCAGGACCGTTGATGGCGGTTTACTATGCTACGAAATCGTTTGTTGTATCGTTTTCGCAGGCAATCGCAACTGAGATTGAAGGAAGCGGAGTTACGGTAACTTGTTTATGTCCCGGACCCACTGTATCAGGTTTTCAAGATACTGCGGGAATGAAAAAATCAAAAATTATGAAGTATTTAAAATTTGCCAGTTCTTATGATGTAGCTCTTTTTGGATACCGTGCGATGGCAAAAGGGAAAAGATTAGCTATTCACGGATTGATGAACAGAGTTTTTGTTTGTTCAGTAAAATTTATACCGGCAGGATTTGTATTAAAATTGATTAGATACTTGCACAGAAAGTAGATACGTTTTAAATCCCTTCCTGTTTTCCGCAATGCAGCACCCTGATATTTTCCCACTGTTCGCTATATACCCTTTTTTAATTTGCCGGCGTTCTGAAAACAAATACATTCGGTAATCATCCCGGAATCTTTACCTGATGTACTTCTGAGCTTTCGTTTCCTATGTGCAATTATTTTTTTTGTTACAGAAGATATTTATACTTCGTGCGTCTTCGTGAAAATTATTTTCTTCGTGTACCTTCGTGAAATTCATTTACTGCTGAATTATGTTTTTTATTACACGAAGAGCACGAAGTCGGACACGAAAAACACGAAGCAACAGACTAATTCCAAAAATTTTTTGTGGTTCGCCTTGACGATTTCGTTTAAAATTTTATCTCCGTGTGTCTCATGCTCTTTCAGCATTGCAGCACCCAGTCAATTAATTATAAGACGTTAACTCATTATTTTACAATCAGTTAATATTTTGTTGTGATAGCCCTGCGAAAGACAGGACTTTTTCTGTCTGCGAAAAACGGGAGTGGATGTAAAACCGTATTATAGGTCGACGAGTCTCGTCGGCTTTTTTTTAGGTCGAGCAGTAATTGCAATAATAAAAAGAGCCGACTCGTTTTGCGAATCGGCTCGATATGATCAATGACCTCATTTATCCCAGCCCGCTATATTGAATCCATTAAGTCAGGCGGGCATTGATTCAATGATCAAATGAATCAATTGTGCCATAGGCCTGCCCGTCCGGTCAGGCGGGCACATCCGCCTCTGGCGGGGATTCAATTCTTTATCTACCGCATCAGGGTCATCTTCTTCACAGAAGTGAACGAGCCTGCCGTAAGTTTGTAAAAATAAACTCCGCTGGCTAATTGAGTTGCATTGAAATTAACTGTGTAATTACCGGCTTTCATTTCTTCGTTTACCAATGTAGCTACTTCTTGTCCCAATATATTGTAAACCTTCAGAGTAACTAAATTTGCTATCGGTAAACTGAATGCAATTGTAGTCGTTGGGTTGAATGGATTTGGATAGTTTTGAGTTAGATTGAAGTTATCAGGAATTCCGTTTCCGTTTTCGTTCACGCCAACAAGAACAGGGTCGGTTCCGCCAGCTTCAGTGTATCGTGCGGCAAATTCTTGTATATAAAGATTTCCAATTATATTATCTTTTATAATTAATGTGTTTTCATCGTTCCTTGTTTCAGCGGCTGACGACCAGTTATGCGAACCGGTTACGACCCAGGCAGTTCCTCCATAAGGTTCGGCATCGACGATTGCGTACTTATGATGTAAAAATCCGGTGCCAACTTTTAATAAAATATCTACACCACTTGATTGCATGTAAGGATATTGAGTTCCGAGATCGGTACCGTTATCTAAAATTACGCGTGTCTTTTTTCCTGCATTTTTCTTTACAACTATAGAATCAGCCAACTCTTTTCTTGTGAAAGTCAGCATAGCGATATTAATTGAGCTTTGTGCTTTTCCTAATGCTTTGCCAATGTAAGTTGTGGTTCTATCGCTCGGACTGAAATACGACTCGACATATTTACCGCCGATGATAAATTTGTGCGGAGTGTTGTTAAGTTTTCTTGCACCGAATTTGGATACCGATGAGTTAGGTGTTTCGGTGCTGCTTCCCCACATTTCTTCGAATTCGCGTGTGTATGCGCCCGCAAGAGCCACATCCTGTAATTCAATTGCATTTTGTCTATCAGCATCAGTTCCGGGGTCTGTAGCATTCCAGGAACCTGTCCATACCCAAACACTATCAGCAGCTCCGCCTCTAGCATCGAATACGAAGAACTTATTATGATGAAGTCCTGTACCGTCATTAAGTCCGTAAGCATCGTAAACAACAGTGATTCCATTATTTGTGAGAGTTGACCAAGGCAAAGTGGTTCTGTTATCATATTCACCTATAACGCGAACTTTAACACCACGATTTTTTGCAGCAACCAAAGCGCTCGCGACATTAGCGCCGACCGTACCGCTTAAACTATAGAGTGCCGCATCAATTGATCTTCTTGAGTTGTTTATTCTCTCTATAACTTTTGAAGATAAATTAATATTACCTAAAGCTGCCTCACCCGTCGATAATGTCGTGTTCACACTCTTGCTAAAGTAAACATTAATTTTTCCGGTTGTTGGAGATTTTGATGTTGTGCTGACAATTAAATTACCTGCAAAACTTGTATCACTTCCCGAAACAGAAAACGCTTGAACGTTGTACATCGTTGCTGCTGTTAAGCCGGTTATTGCTACTGAATGAGATGTCTTCAAATCATTGTCGGGTTCGATTACACCTGACTCATAATTTGTAGTAACTCCATATCTTATTCGTGAAGTACCGGGAAAAAGTGTTTTCCAGCCAACCGTTACCGAAGTTGAATCAAGATACGTTTCTTCAGGATATTCGGTGAATAGAGGTCCTGATGAAATAATATCCGCAGTAAAGCGAGGCATAACTTGATAACCACCAATGTAAGGTGAAGCCGTTTTATATTGCCCGACTACCCCGATTAGATCGAACGTGCCGCCAGGAGCGACACCTCCAACCAAGTTTGTGTTATTGTCGATACGTATTTGAACCGTATCACTTGCTGAGGCGCCAATCAGGCGATAGTTCGTATTTGCTGCCCAGCTTGTAACCGGAGTTCCATTTACATTTGTAACAGTAACGCCGATAATATGTACGAGTTTACCTTCATAATTTTCGACCCCATTAACACCATCAGACTTAATCTGTGTTGGAGTTGCTATTACCGGATCAGCAAAATTGCCTGAGCTAATAACTGAATACTGTTCGGGCAACTCAATTTGGTTCAATCCACCGAATTGTGTTACTTTTCCGGTTACCTGTACTTCGTCACCAACATTAACGGCTGCAGAAAAGATAGTTCCGTATATCGACATTCCTGCGGAATTATCTTGTATAAAACTCGGACTGCCAAACTCATTCGCAACAGTTATAATTCCACGAACAGTTACCAGATCACCGATTCTTGTGGAAGCTCCGTTTGCATCGTTTACTTTTACTTCTGAGATTGGTATTGCTGCACCATAAACAGTAATTACCGGAATCGGGGCAACATCGCCATAACTTCCGCTTGCACCTGATTGAGTTTTAAATTTATAATAACCTGTAAATGTTGCTGATGTAATAGGTGAGATTGTAATTTCTGTTGAATCTGCACTGAACGATATACCCGTAAAATAAATTGTATCGCCTGCCATGATTGCAGTTGCAGTTATGTTTGTGTAGCTAACATCGCTAATATTCTTTGACCATGAAAATTCGGGCGGAACAATTATTCTTAAATTATTAACCGCAAAGGCAGGGTCTTTGCGATAAGTAATTTTTATTGTTGTATCGACACTGCCATTTATAACTGTTGGTTTGATTGATACCGATCCTGAACCTTCAGGTCGTGCACGTAACAGACTTATCCATGATGAATTAGCTGTTGTATTGCCTGTCCCACGTGTGATAGTTGTAGTATTTTGCGCCCAATTTGCCACATTTGTTAGCAGACTAACATTATCTCCGCTAAAAGCCGTTGAAGTGCTTCCTGTTGCGGGACCTGTAAAATGAACTTTAGGGTTTGGTATGCTTGTGGCATTTGCGGTTCCCCACGAAACACCAAAAATATGAGTTTGGCTCGCATTACGGATTTGGATTGCTTCGCTCGCTGCGGCAACATTAAATGGATTTCCAGTGAAATATGTTGCGTTAGCTGCTTTTATAGTTACCACATAATCTGAAGCATCAGTATCTTCTGTGTGGGCAGCTACTTGTGTTATAATAATGAGTGTCCCTGATTTCAAATTACTCCATAAGGAATTTGAGCTAAATACTAAAGGAGCTTGAGCTGCACCCGCACTAGAAAAATCTCTTAAGTCCCATCCTCTGATATCTAATCCATCTTGAACAACAAGCAACTCAATCCATTCATCTGTTTGAGCCGCACCATTGAATGCCTCATTAATGATAATCTGTTGTGAGAAAATAGTCGATGCCGCAAAAATTATTATTGCTAAAAACAATACAAACTTTTTCATAAAACTTTCCTGTTTAAATTATAAAAAACAAGAGGCAAATTGCCTCTTCTTGATTTAAAACCGTATAAGACTGTGTAAATCTAAATAAAATTAGTGAGAAAACAAAAGGAATAAATCCAAAAGATCGGTTATTAATTCTCAAGATGACATAGGACACACTGAAACCCAAATCTAAAATCCCCGCCTACGTTTAAAAGAACACACTTCGGCGGGCAGGTAAAATCAGAAATCCCAAACATCACCTACTCAAATCTCCAATTAGGAATTACAAATTTACCCTGAGCTTGTCGAAGGGTCATAAATTCTTTATTACCTTCACAACTCTCCAAATAAATCCAACGTCACGCTTACGCACTGAAACCGGCTCAAAATCAGGATTTAGTGGAATTAAATGAATATGTGTGCTGTCGATTTTTACTTTCTTCAAAACATCTTCATCGTTCACACGCACTACACAGATATCACCGTTGCGAACCTCCTGCTTCGGACTTACGACAACGATATCGCTGTCCTCAATTTTTGGCGACATACTTGCCCCCTTAACAACAAGTGCGAAAGCATTCGGGTCGTTTATATTATCAATCGTAACATAACGGTCAACATAATCCGGATGAAAAATAGGAGTTGTCCTTCCTGCAGGAACCGACGAGTACAATGGAATATCCACTAAAGGAATATCTCGTAAATATGTTGCTTTGTGTAATGGGAAAATTTTTGTCCTGTCGGGCGGCGAATGATACATCTCGCCTTCACCTGTCAGCAGCCATTCAGGGCGCACACCCGTAAATTTTGCAAGTCGCATCAGGTAGTTGCTGTCGGGGACTTGCTCGCCTTTTTCCCAACGTTGCAGCGTTCGTGTTGCCACATCAACTTTTTCAGCTAATGTGTGCTGGTCGAGTTCTTTGTTCAACCGGGATTCGTTTATACGGTTGCCGATTTTTGATCTCATATTTACCTTTTGTTTATTTGATAGACATATATGTCATGATATATTTTTATCAGCGTCAATTTTGTCGCACACTAAAATAAGGAATTATTTTTGAGAAGTCAAGTTTTGATATTTTTAAATGTTTTTGTAGGTTGAGTTGTAAAAATAACCAAATATAGATGCGCATTTTAGCATTCACCGACATACATAGTTCGTATAAGCGGGTTTTAGAAATCATTAAATCTGAAAAATCCGATTTAGTAATAATTGGCGGCGATTTGACAAACGTAGGCACAGTCCAAGAAGTTGAATCGGTTATTCGGCAGTTACAAACTTTAACGCCAAATTTGTTGTGCATTGCCGGCAATATGGACTTACCCCACCACGACGATTTGTTTTGTAAATTGAATGTTTCAATACACGGTAAGGGCTTGATAATAAATGATTTAGGAATATTTGGCGTATCAGGGTCGCCTGTTTCACCACTGCGGACGCCGTATGAAATTGATGAAGAAGTAATCGCTGAAAAAATTGCCGAAGGATATAAAGATGTGCTGAAAGCAAAAATTAAAATTTTAGTTTCGCACGCACCACCTTATGGGACGAAAGTAGATATCGTTCATTCAGGTTTTCACGCCGGCAGTTCGGCTGTCCGGGATTTTATTGAGAATGAAAAAGTAGATGTAGTAATTTGCGGACACATACACGAAGCACGCGGACAGGATGTCTTAGGAAAAACAAAAATAATTAATTGCGGACAAGCAAGCCGCGGTTATTACGGTGTTATACAAATCAGTGAAAAAATAGAAGTAACAAATTCAGAGTACAAATAATGAGTATCAACAAAATAAAAGCAATAGTTTTTGATTTAGGAAATGTATTAGTAAAAATCGATTATAAACCTTTCCTTGTTCATACAGGACTTAACGGTAAATTCAGTGAAGAGGAGGTTTACACTCTATTAGAAAACCCTGCGGTCGCATACGAAAGTGGAAAATTAAGTTCGCACGAGTTTTACAACGAAACTATGAAGATGCTTCAAATTAATATTGATTATGAAAAGTTTGTTCACGCTTGGTGCAGTGTTGCGACCGGGTTGGTTGAAAATATCGGGGAAGTAGTTAGTGCACTTGCCCGGCAATATCCGTTATATTTGTTGAGCAATACTAACGAACTCCATCTGCATCATATTAAAAAGAACTATCCGATTTTAGAAAATTTTCAAAGATTATTTTTATCGTATAAAATCGGTGTAATGAAACCGGATGACGAAATATTTCGATTCATGCTCAATGAATTGGAGATGGAGCCGGAAGAAATATTTTTCACTGACGACAAATTATCGAATGTAGAATCTGCAATAGCACTTGGCATTGATGCTGTTCATTTTCAATCGACAAACGAGTTAAGAAAAATATTAACCCAAAAATACATATTATCAGCAAAAAAGTAAAAAAAACCTTCACTTACAGTTGGTTGCCCAACCCTCGAAATTAGCTTAATAAAGCCAATTTTCTAAAATACTACGACTTTAAAAAATTACCCACAAAAATTATTATTAAAATTTTGTTTTTTTGCTTGACTTTGAAGGAAAATCGTTTAAATTACCATATAAATTATACAAGAGTGGGTAAAAGTGTGTAGGAAAATTACCCCTTTTCAATAATTATAAAATTTATGGCTTCATTTAAAGGAACATACAAATATAGCGTGGACAGTAAAGGTCGCTTGAATATTCCGTCGAAATTGCGAAAGCAACTTACTGACGATATCAAGGATCATTTTGTTGTTATGCGCGGATTCGATAAATGCTTGTTTGTTTATCCGATTAATATTTGGGCAAATGTTGAAGCGGAATTTATAAAGCTATCGGCTTATAATTCTGAACATCGCCAATTAGAGCGGACGATATATGCTAATCTTTCAGAAGTGGCATTAGATTCACAAGCACGGATAAGTATCCCCCCCGACTTACGCGAATATGCTCAGATCGATAGCGATGCGTTGATAATCGGAATTCGGAATAGAATAGAAATCTGGAATCCAAAAATTTACGAAGAATATATTAGCAGTCAAGTTGATTCTTACGAAACTGTCGCTCAAAAGGTAATGAACAATCTTGGTTGATGTTCCTTGATAATATGCAATGAGCTATGAATATCACACGCCGGTTTTAGTTGAAAAAGTTCTTGAATATCTTATTACTAAACCCGACGGTGTTTATGTCGATGCAACTTTAGGAGGTGGTGGTCATTCGGAAAAAATTTTAGAACGACTCAAACCCACAGGAGTTTTAATTGGAATTGATGCCGATAAAGATGCTCTTGATTTTTCAAAAATGCGTTTTGGAGAAAGAGTGTTATTAGTACAAAGCAATTTTTCGCATCTCTCCCAAATTCTTTCCGAACATAACTTACCTAGAGTGGATGGATTTCTTTTTGATTTAGGAATTTCATCCCGTCAAATCGAATCAGCCCAAAAGGGATTTAGTTTTAGCAGCGATGCTAAACTTGATATGCGTTTCGACTCGAGGCAAGAGTTGGATGCACATTACATCGTCAATTCGTATTCCGAAGAAGAACTCAGCCGGATATTCTGGCAGTTCGGCGAAGAAAAATTTTCGCGCCGGATTGCAAAAAAGATTGTTGATTCAAGAACACGTAAATCAATCGATACTACTTTAGAATTAGCTGAAATTGTAAAATCTGTTGTAAGCGGAAAATTCCTGAATAAATCGTTAGCAAGAATTTTTCAAGCTATAAGAATTGAAGTAAACCGAGAATTAGAATCTTTACAGTCGGCTTTAAAAAGTTCATTGATGCACCTGAATCCGGCAGGCAGGTTGGTTGTTATTTCGTATCACTCGCTTGAAGACAGGATTGTAAAATCGTTCTTCAGGGAGTTTTCAACACCGACTAGAGATATAACATGGAAATTGACCGGCATAGAAACAACAAAGCCGTTAATACGAGTTCTAACAAAAAAACCGATTCTACCTGAAGAAACAGAGATCGTGCAAAATCCAAGGTCTCGTAGTGCAAAACTGAGGGTAGCTGAGCGTCTAAATGATTAAAAAAATGTTTCAAGGGCAAGAAGATAAATTAAATAATATGACCCCGGATCCGCGTTTCGTTTATAATGGATCAAAAAAAACAGAAGGACCTTTGCCTTCGGATGTGATGCTGCGAAAAAACAAGTCCGCATCAAACCAAAGACCTTCGATTATAAAACTGGGGTTGATTATTATTTTTGGTACTTCTCTCGGATTGCTTGTAATAAATAATATTTTAACAATAAATTCATTAGTGAAAGAAATCGATACTTTATCAAAAACATACAGAACAATAAAAAGCACAAACGAATTCTTAATTGCAGAGATTAATAAAAAATCGACATACGAAAGGATTGTGCCATTAGCTCAACGGGAATTGGGGATGTTCATACAAAAAACTCCCCCCGAATGGTTTGAACTTTCCAATGAAAATAAAAAATGATATCGACTCAGAAATATATTGATATTCAAAAATTTATAAGGATTAAACAACGGCGTACAAAATTAATTTTGTTCGCATGCTTGTTCGCTTTTATAATTATTTCATTGCGATTGATTCAAATTCAAGTAGTGCATTCTACCGACTTACAATCGGAAGCACAATCGCAATACAAACTGCCGTCAACAATCCCGGCTAACAGAGGAAATATTTACGACTGTAACGGAAATATTTTAGCTTCATCAGCAATGGTAATTAAAGTTGCAGCCGATTGTTCGATAATGACTAATGAATCGAAAAATGCGATCGCTAAAAAATTAGCTAAACTAACAAACGTCCATCCGCGTGAATATTTAAAAAAACTTAATAATATAAAACGATATGTTTGTTTAGAATCAGAAATTCATCCGAGTTATAAAAATTTTCTTCAAGAAAATAAACCTTACGGTGTGCTGATTGAGGAAGTATCGAAACGATTGTATCACTCTGGAAATTTAGCGGCACAGATTCTTGGCGGGATGCATTACGATAACTATGGTAAAGGGGGAGTCGAAAGCTATTTCAATTCACAGTTGAGCGGAAAGGATGGCTCAATTGTTAAATATCGTGATGGTTCACGCCGTATTCAACCGGTGCTGGACTTCCCAAAGATTGATCCTCAAAATGGTAACAGCATTTACTTAACTATCGATTTAACATATCAATCTATTGCTGAAGAAGAATTACGAAAAGGGGCCGAGAAATTTCAAGCCGACGGTGCAATTGTAGTAATGCTCAAGCCTTCGTCCGGTGAAGTTTTAGCCATCGCCCAATATCCGAATTTCGATCCGTCGCACTCATCAAAAGCTGATTTAGCAAATCAACGAATTAAAGCTCTTACAGATACCTACGAGCCGGGTTCGATGTTTAAACTCGTTGCAGCAGCGGCAGCGTTAGAATTAGATTTGGTGAAACCCGAAAAAAAATTTAATGCCGAAAACGGCAGGTATGTTTATCCAGCCGGTAAGAAAGGCATAATCATAACAGATACACATCCTTACGATGTATTAACTTTTAAAGAAGCTATGGAAGTTTCCAGCAATATAGTTTTTGCAAAGATTGCTAAAATTGTCGGCACGGAAGCTTTCTATTCACAAGCGCGAAATTTAGGATTTGGTAACTCTACAAATATCGAACTGCCGGGCGAAGCAAAAGGTTTCCTCAAAAAACCGAACCAATGGTCGGGAACTACTCTGCAAGCGATGTCTCGCGGATATGAAGTTGGCGCAACTCCAATTCAGATTGCTGCGGCGTATGCAGCGCTCGCAAATAATGGAATTTTGATGAAGCCGTATATTCTTAAACAAATTCAAAATGAAAACGGCGACTCGGTTGCCTCAACTCAGCCTACAATCCTTCGGCGGGTTTTCAGCGAAAAAACTGCCTCCCAACTTTTACAAATGTTCACGTCAGTTGTCGAAGGTGAACGCGGAACTGCAAAATTAGCATTTATAAACGGACTGCGAATAGCCGGAAAAACAGGAACTGCACGCAAAATAGTTGACGGTAAATATTCACAAAAAAACCATCTCGCTTCATTCGTGGGTTTCTTTCCCATCGAAAATCCTCAAGTCGTTTGTTTAGTAATGTTAGACGATCCTAAAACCGGTGGTTATACGGGGGGAACTACAAGTACAGTCATCTTTAAAGCAATTGCTGAACGAATCAGCATCACGAAAAGCTCATTCAATCGAAATGGTAAAATAAATGAAGATAAACTATTTGAAGCAAGCGATTATCAAATAGTTCCTGATGTTTGTGGTATGCAGCCCAACAATGCTGTGCGTATGTTGGAGAAATCTGGTTTTTCAGCTTCACAGGTTGGAAACGGAATCTCAGTTTTAAACCAAGACCCGAAACCCGGAACATTAGCAGCAAAAGGGACTGAAATAAAATTGATGTTTGCCAAAACAAATCATGCCGACGAAAATGGTTTTTATGTTGTTCCGAATGTAGTTGGGCTTCCTTTAAGGCGGGCGGTGAACAGGCTTTCGTTAGAAGGTTTTGAATCTACTGCGTATGGTAACGGTATTGTAGTCAGTCAATCACCCGAAGCGGAAAAATCAGCTTCGCATAAAACGGTCGTGTCGCTAATTTGTGAAGGTAAAAAAGTGGCGGGTAAATTATGATGTTTAGAATATTCCTATGGTTGGCAATTTCATTAGCAATTCAAAGTTTGATTTTCTCGCAACCAAAAAATATTAAATCGGAAACTCAAACCAGCTATGCAAAAGAATCAAACGATAAATTAGTACCCGATGGGTCGGTGGTTGTAAAGCATTATGATGAAAGTGGTAAAATTGTTTCAGAATCAAATCAAAGGTTTTGGCAGGAAATTCAAAAGGAAATCACTTACAACACAAAATATTTTTATAACAGTCAGGGACTTTTAGATTCCTCGGTATTACTTGAAGGAGAAAAATTTGTTTTGAAGTTGGTGTATGAATATGATACGGCTGGAACTGCTATCGGGGCTGTTGAAATTCTTCCCGACGGGAAACCTTCATTCAGAACTAAATATTTCTACAACGATAAAAAATTGAAAATCAAAGAAATCATTTCAAATCCGGAAGGTGCAACTTACACAGAGAAAGAATATTTTTACGATAAAAAAGGAAAACTGATTGAAGAAAAAGGAAAAGACAGAGGAACGCCTCGCTACCGCTGGCTTTTTAAATACGACAAAAAGAATTTATTGGTTGAACGAAAAATGTTCGACGGCAGCGGAAATTTAGTTAGAACAAATAATTATAAAAATAATGCTGAGGGTAAACCTGTTAAAGAAACCGAAAGTTCACCCGGAAGCCCTTTAAGAATTATAAAGTACGAATACATCTATTATTAATTTATGCATCTTTCGGAATTATTAAATAATGTCGCAGTGATAAAAATTTTCCAGACTCAGTTTGGGAAAATGGCGGTTACGCACGATGTTGTGATCAACAAAGTTGAGTACGACTCGCGGAGCGTCAGTCGGAGCGATATGTTTATCGCACTTCGCGGAAAAAATTCCGACGGGCATAAATTTATACAGGATGCAATTGCCAACGGAGCAAAAGCAGTGGTTCTCGAAGACGACACAGCTTTGCCAGATTCGTTTTTTATGCACACCGGCGTTGTAAAAATCGTTGTCGGAAACAGTCGTAAAGCTCTCGCACTTATTTCTGCGAATTACTGTAAACATCCGGCTGATAAATTAAAAATAATCGGTGTAACCGGAACCAACGGTAAAACAACTACAACACATATCATCAAATCGTTATTTGAAGCAGAACAAAATAATAAAATCGGATTGATAGGAACGATAGAAAATAAAATTGGCGACGAGGTAATTCCTTCGCAGCTAACAACACCTGAATCTTTGGAGCTGCAAAAGCTGTTTTTAAAAATGGCTGAAGCCGGTTGCGATAAAGTTGCGATGGAAGTTTCCTCGCACGCCCTGCATCAAAACAGAGTGTATGGGATAAATTTTGCCGCCGGTGTTTTTACAAATTTGACTCAGGATCATTTGGATTATCATGGGAGTATGGAAGAATACTTCAAAGCAAAGAAAATATTATTCGACAATTTAAATGAGAATGCTTTCGCAATTACAAATTTAGATGATGAATACGGACTGAAAATCGCGGAGTCGAGCCGGGCGAAGCGAATAACATACGGTACGGATCAGCGTGCTGATGTTTCGGCAGAAAATATTGAACTGTTGCCAGCTTCCACCAAATTCAAAGTTAACTATAATGGAGATAAATTCGGCATCGAGTCGCCGCTCGTCGGAAAATTTAATGTATATAATATTCTTGCAGCTATTTCAACTGCGTTAGTATTTGATATCAAGATTTCTTCGATACAGCATTCGCTTGCAACTCTTCAACCAGTACGGGGAAGATTTGAAAATATCGTTTCACCAAAAGGATGGCGGGCTATCATAGATTACGCGCACACTCCCGATGCCCTTATGAAATGCTTGCTCGCCATCCGCGATTTGATGTCGAAACAAAAAGTACCGGGCGGGAAAATAATTACTGTTTTTGGCGCTGGCGGCGACAGAGATAAAATAAAGCGACCAATTATGGGAAAAATTGCAAGCGAATTAAGCGACGTTGTAATTCTTACTTCCGACAATCCAAGAAGCGAAGACCCATACAAAATAATTGCTGATATCGCTGAAGGTACAAAAAATAATTCCGGATTCCTGCAAGAGGTTGACCGGCAGCGTGCGATTGAAAAAGCGGTTGAATTGGCAACTAAAGGCGATGTTATTTTAATCGCCGGCAAAGGACACGAAGATTATCAGATTATCGGAAATCAAAAGAATCATTTTAGCGACAGAGAAGTGGTAGAGCAAATTATTCGACAAATGTAAATTCAGATGCAGCTTACTTTAAACGACATATTATCCATTAATTTTTTAGAGATTTATAACAATAACAATTTGGGTAACGAACCATTTAATGGTGTTGCTATAGATTCTCGCACTACCAAATTCGGCGATCTGTTTTTTGCAATACGCGGCACTAATGTTGACGGGCATAATTTTTTAGCCGATGCAATATCAAACGGTGCTACAGCAGTTGTTGTCGATAAAAAGTTTTTCTCAGATGTAAAAAAAATAAAATCGAATAGTAAATTCAAAAAACTGTTTGCCGTTACTATCATCGTCGTTGAAGATACAACTGTAGCTTTGGGCGAATTGGCTACCGTGTTTCGGAAGAAATTTCAAATTCCATTTCTCGCAGTCGCAGGAAGCAACGGTAAAACAACTACGAAAGATATGATAGGTAAAGTTCTCTCGGAGAAATACGATACACTAGTTACCGAAGGCAATTTGAACAATCATATAGGAGTTCCTTTAACACTGTTCGGTTTGAAACGCAAACATCAGGTAGCAGTAATTGAAATAGGGACTAACCACTTCGGTGAAATCGAATATCTCTGTAAAATCCTGCAACCTACACACGGGCTGATCACAAATATCGGTAACGAGCATTTAGAATTTTTTAAAGATATAAATGGTGTTGCAAAGGAAGAGGGTGAACTTTTCAAGCATTTAGCTTCCCGCAATAAAGCAGTAGCTTTTGTGAATGCTGATGACAAACGGGTCTTGAAATTAAGCAGGACTTTGGTTAATTC
Organism: uncultured Ignavibacteriota bacterium; assembly: GCA_947085405.1. Classification (GTDB taxonomy): domain Bacteria; phylum Bacteroidota; class Ignavibacteria; order UBA10030; family BY39; genus JASEGV01. The sequence continues at coordinate 169,798 of CAMTWO010000023.1, read as the reverse complement.
TATTTCTTTCGGTTCAAATAAAAATAACATGGATATTACCTGCACAGGTCAAACAATAAATGAAAGCGGTAAATATTCGATAGAAGTTTTTGTTAAGAAATCTAAAAAGCGATTCAGAGTAAATCTGCCAATTCCGGGCAAACACAATATACAAAATGCACTCGCGGCTTTTGCAGTAGGAATTCAATTCAAAGTACCCCCTGCAAAAATTGTGAAAGCTCTCGAATCGTTCAAAACATCCGATAAACGGATGGAAACTGTTTCGGTTAACAAAGTAAAAATTATCAACGATACTTATAATGCAAATTTAGATTCAATGTTATCGACAATCGAAGTTTTGAAGCAAATGAAATCGCAAGGTAAAAAAATTATTGTTCTTGGTGATATGCTCGAACTTGGCAAATCATCAAAACAACATCATACATTAATTGGCGATGTTATTAATAAATATTTTAAGAAGGTAACTGAAACTACACATCTTTTTACTTTTGGAAAAATATCGCAACACATAAATCGAACAGCAAAATTAAAAAATAAAAAACATTACACTGATAAAAAATCGATAGCCGAAGATTTATTAAAAATAATTTCATCCGGCGATGTAGTGCTCGTAAAAGGTTCGCGCGGAATGCGTATGGAAGAAATTGTAAATTCATTAATCGAAAGGTTGAGGTAATATTGCTTTATTATCTTTTTGAAATATTACATCGTGAGTTTGCAATTCCTGGTTTAGGAGTTTTCAAATACATTACATTCCGTGCGGGTGCGGCTGCAGTTACTGCGCTGATTGTGGCTTTCTGGCTGGGTCCGAAAATCATCAGAATTCTAAAAGCAAAACAAATCGGTGAAGCGGCGAAATTAGATGCACCCAAAACACACTTGAAAAAAGCCGGCACTCCCACGATGGGCGGCTTGATAGTTCTTGGCTCAATTTTAATTCCGACACTTTTGTGGGGCGATCTAAAAAACGGCTACATCATCTTAATTGTCTTCGTAACAGCAGGTTTAGGTGCGGTCGGATTTTTAGATGACTATCTCAAAGTTGTAAAAAAGAAACCCAAAGGATTGATTGAAGAGTATAAATTGATTGGTCAGGTTTTAATAGGTTTAATTGTTGGAAGTGTTATCTACTTTTTTCCCCAATGGATTGATGCGACGTTGGTAAAATATAATACGAGTACCACGGTTCCGTTCTTTAAACATTTAGAATTAGATTTAGGATTATTTTACATACCGATGGTAGTGTTTATTATTACTGCCACAAGTAATGCGGTAAATTTAACAGATGGTTTGGACGGGTTGGCAATCGGAACGGTCGGCATAGTTGCGTTGGCTTTAGCAGTCATCAGCTATATCAGCGGTAATGCAATATGGAGCGAGTATTTAACAATTCCATTTTTAAAAGGTAATGGTGAACTGAGTATCTTTTGCGCGGCGATGGTGGGAGCTGCTCTCGGATTTCTCTGGTTCAACTCGCACCCGGCGCAGGTGTTCCTCGGTGATACAGGATCGCTTGCGCTTGGCGGTGCAATCGGTGCATTAACGGTTCTGATTAAAAAAGAATTACTGCTTCCAACACTCGGCGGAATATTCTTGATCGAAACTATGTCGGTTATTATTCAACGGCTCTATTTCAAATATACCCGGAAACGATACGGTGAAGGCAGACGCGTTTTTAAAATGGCGCCGCTGCATCACCACTTCGAAATGCTCGGATGGGAAGAACCTAAAATAGTAACACGGTTTTATATCATAACAATACTCTTTGTAATTTTAAGCCTGGCTACTTTTAAAGTGAGATGAAAGATTTTGATAACATAAAGGTTACTGTAATCGGTGCGGCTCGCAGCGGTATTGCTGCTGCTCAGTTATTCAAATCGCACGGCGCCTCGGTTTTTGTGAGCGAACAAAACAGTAGTGCTCAAGTTAAAAACGCACTTGATTCATTACAGCCGTCCGGTATTGGCATCGAGTATGGCGGGCACACAGACCGTGTGTTCGACTGTGCGTTTATGATTATTAGTCCGGGTGTTCCGTCGAATTCGCCAGTCGTCATCGAAGCACAACGGCGGCGTATAAAAGTTGTAAGCGAAATCGAAGCAGCTTCCTGGTTCTGCCCGGCTCCGATTGTTGCTGTTACCGGAACGAACGGTAAAACTACTGCAACAACGCTGATTGGTGAAATATTCAGAGATGCTAAACTCGATAATGTAGTCGCCGGAAATATCGGAACAGCGTTTTCAGGCGTTGTAAATACGTTAACATTAAATTCAACAGCTATTTTAGAAGTCAGCAGCTTTCAACTCGACCATATCGAAATGTTTCATCCGAAAGTATCGGTATTGCTGAACATTACTCCCGATCATTTGGATCGTTATGAAAATTCGATGGAAAAATATTCAGCATCAAAAGCAAGAATATTTATGAACCAATCGAACGACGATGTTTTGATTTACAATATCGATGATGAAATTGTAAAGAAAATAGTAAAGTCGGCAAAATGTAAATTGTTGCCTTTCAGCATCAATCAAAAGTTGAATGAAGGCGGCTACATTGTAACAACTGAAAGCGGTAAACAACAGTTAGTTATTAAAATTAATGATGAAGAAATACCTTTAGTCGAAATCGGAGAAATGTGTATAAAAGGTTTGCATAATATTTATAACTCGTTGGCTGCTGCTTTAGCTGCAAAAGTTATGGGTATCCAAGCCGAAACGATTTCTCAAACATTAAAACAGTTTAAAGGTGTTGAGCATAGATTAGAATTTGTCCGCGAAATAAATGGTGTTAAGTATATAAACGACTCGAAGGCTACAAATGTGGATTCTGTATGGTATGCACTCGATGCTATAAACGAGCCGATTATTCTGTTGCTCGGTGGACGCGATAAAGGAAACGATTACAGTAAACTCACTGAACTGATAAAGAAAAAAGTAAAAGCAATTGTTGCACTCGGCGAATCGGCTGAAAAAGTGTATAACGAATTATCAGGTTTCAAAACAGTACAAATTGTAACTTCGATGGATGAAGCAGTAAACGCAGCGGCAAAGTTTTCAGTTGCCGGCGATGTCGTTCTCCTTTCACCGGCATGTTCCTCTTTCGATTGGTTCGATAATTATGAACATCGCGGTAAAGTATTTAAAGAGTTAGTAAATAAACTATGAAAAGTCAGAAAAAAAATAATTATGCCGACATTACAACGCTGGTGTGTGTATTGGCATTATTAGCATTCGGAGTTCTTGTGGTTTACACCGCTTCGTCAACCTGGGCTGAAAAAAAATTTGATGATAGCGAATACCTGTTAAACTCGCATGTTGGAAAAGTTATTATGGCAGTTACATTGATTTTTGTGGGAATGAATGTAGATTATAAAAGATATCAAAAATATACAAAGCCGGCGATGTTTGTGTCGATTGGACTATTGGTAGCTGTGTTGATTATTAATAAGGATGTAAAGGGAGCGTCCCGTTTTCTCGATATAGGTTTGACAGCGTTCCAACCTTCCGAGGTTGCGAAATTCGCACTCGTCTTGCATTTATCGGCTTTGATTGCAGCAAAGGAGGATGCAATTCTTAATTTTAAAAATGGATATATGACTCTCTTGTTTTGGATAGTTTTAATAGTATTTCTCGTAATGTTGCAGCCCGATTTTAGTATGGGTGTGATGATATTGCTGACCGGTTTCATAATTATGTATTTAAGCGGAGTAAGATTAAAGCATTTGGTATTAACTATAGTTCCGATGATACCGCTTGTTATCACGTATTTATTTTTAGCCAAATATCGTTCAAATCGAATTGGATTGTATTTAGATAACTTTGAAGCTCTACTAAAAGTTGATATCGCAACAATTAAAGCTGTTATTAATGAAGCTGTTATTAAATCTGCAAGTAGTGCATTAGGACAAGTATGGCAGGGAATACTTGCCTTTGGAAATGGCGGACTTATGGGTGTTGGATTAGGAAACAGCCGGCAGCGCGACTTTTTTATTCCTGAAGCCCACGGCGATTTTATTTTTTCTATCGTCGGCGAAGAGTACGGTTTAATCGGAACTGTTGGGTTAATGATCGGATTTCTGATGATTTTTTTACGAGGATACAAAATTGCAAAATATACACAGGATGCTTTTGGAAAATATCTTGCCCTAGGCATTACTGTGCTGATAACATCGTACGCATTTGTTAATGCCGGTGTAACATTAGGCTTACTACCAGTAACCGGTTTGCCGATGCCATTTGTAAGTTATGGGGGAACATCGATTATCATTTCTGCTTATGCAATCGGAGTTTTACTGAATATCTCCAAACAAACAGATATGCATCCTAAACAAACGCGTATCCCCGTCGTCGGAACTGTGAACGCTGAAGGACGGGTGTAAGTTGAAAGTTCAAAATCAAATACGAAAATATTTATTTGCCGGCGGCGGAACAGGCGGACACCTTTTCCCGGCTCTGGCTATTGCCGATGAACTCAAGAATCTTGATGCCGATGCAGAAATCCTTTTTGTCGGAACAAAAAATAAAATCGAAGCTCGCGTCGTTCCGCAGCGAGGTTATCGTTTTGAAACGATTTGGGTCAGCGGCTTTCAACGAAGTTTACAATTACAAAATTTATTATTTCCATTTAAAGTAATTATTTCATTGTTGCAATCTTTTAACATAATCAATCAATATAAACCATCAATCGTAATCGGCACCGGCGGTTATGTATGCGGACCGATATTATTAGCCGCTTCGTTCGCCGGAATCAAAACAGTTCTTCATGAATCGAACAGCTTCCCCGGCGCCGTTACACGCTTTTTATCGAAGAGGATGACGAAAGTTTTTATAACGTTCGATGCAACAAAAAAATGGCTGAAGTTTTCAAATAACATCGAACTTACTGGAAATCCAACTCGTAACGAATTAGAGGCGGTCTCGAAATCCGAGGGGTTGAAGTATTTCGGTTTTACCGATTCAAGGAAAACTCTCCTCGTATTTGGCGGAAGTTTGGGTGCGGCATCCATCAACAATGCGACACTGAGTATGATAAGAACTTTTTTAAATTCTAATATTCAGATAATCTGGCAGACGGGTGAGAGCGATTTCGAAAGAGTTACCTCCAAATTAAACGAGCTGGCGATCAACAGCACTAATGGAATTTGGATTGGAAAGTTTATTGACAAAATGGAGTATGCTTACGCATCGGCTGATGTTATCTTGAGTCGGGCAGGTGCCACAACTTTAGCAGAAATTACGCGGCTTGGTAAAGCGGCTATATTAGTTCCGTATCCGCATGCTGCGGCTGATCATCAAACCATAAATGCAAAAACTCTTGAAGAAGCTGGCGCTGCTTTGGTGATACGGGATTCTGCTCTGATGAGCGAAGCTGAAAAACCAATTCTCGCACTGATGAATAACGATCAGTTACGGAATGAGATGAGTAAAAAAAGTTTAGCATTAGGAAAACCTGATGCCGGAAAAATTATCGCATCTAAAATTCATAAAATGGTGAGTTGATATGGAAAAAGCATTTAAATACAAACTCGATTTCTACTACCAGCAAGCATTAATTTATTTGATAACTCTAATATTATATGTTGGCTTGAAGGGTAGCTTTATAGAAGATTCTTTTTCACTCGTTTTCAAAGATCCTATTATATACATAATATTATTTTTTGTATTAGGATCGTTCATAATATTACTATTGAATGTTATCCGTAAACGCAGATTGATAATTGCTGAAGATAAAATAATTTTTTCTCACAAATTTCACCAGCACGAAGTGAACTTGTCCGATATTGAATGGATATACATCGGACGGGAAAAGTCGGTAAAAACTGCCGGCAGATCTCAGGTGATAGTGTTCAAGCTGAAAGGTCGGTTGCGTTTGTATCGCATTCGACTCGGAAGATATGAACATCAAAAAGAACTGCTTCAATTATTAAATGAACGCGTAAAACAAATCCCGCATAAAAAACATTGGCGGGATACTATAAAACGTTATTAAATATAAGACTATGTTTTCATCAATTAAAAAAATTCATTTTGTTGGAATTGGCGGTATAGGAATGAGCGGTATTGCTGAAATCCTGCTCGACCAAAATTTCAAAGTCAGCGGCTCCGATAAGTCGCTAAGTGAAATTACCGAAAGGTTAGCTGAACTTGGTGCGGAAATTTTCGAAAATCACTCCGCCTCAAATATCAAAGATGATGTAGATGCACTCGTTTATTCTTCTGCGGTGCCGCTCGATAATCCTGAAGTCGTTGAAGCAAAACGGAGAAAAATTCCGATCATCCGCCGTTCTGAAATGCTTGCAGAAGTAATGCGCCTGAAATACGGAATCGGAATAGCCGGAACTCACGGTAAAACCACTACAACCTCGATGGTCAGTTTGGTTTTATTAGAAGGCGGCTTAGACCCGACTGTAATTGTAGGTGGCAGGCTTGACGGATTCGGTGGTTCGAATGCGCGGCTCGGCAAAGGTGATTTCATCGTAGTAGAAGCTGACGAATTCGACCGCTCGTTTCTCTCGATAACTCCAACTATTGCTGTCCTCACTACACTCGAGACCGACCATCTCGATTGTTATCGCGACCTTGAGGATATAAAAAGTGCCTTTGTTCAGTTTGTAAACAAAGTTCCTTTTTACGGTTTCGTTGTATTGTGTTTAGATGAACCGGCGTTACAAGAAATTATGTCGCAATTATCCAAAAAGAAAATTATTACTTACGGTCTGAATCCGCAAGCCGATATACAGGCAGTTGATATAAAATTCGAAAAAGATAAATCTGAATTTACATTGCTGAAAGATCGGAACGAACTCGGGCGAGTAACGTTGAAAAGCCCCGGTGTTCACAATGTTCAAAACGCATTAGCAGCAATTAGTGTAGGAATTGAACTTGGAATTTCTTTCGAAAAAATAAAAGCAGGTATTGAAAAATTTACAGGTGTTTACCGCAGGTGGGAAAAGAAAGGCGAAATAAACGGCATCAGTGTTTACGACGATTATGCACATCATCCCACAGAAAGTAAGGCAACACTTGCGGGCGCCAAACAAGGCTGGCGGCGACGTATCGTTTGCGTGTTCCAACCTCATCTTTACTCGCGCACGCGCGATTTCTATGAAGAATTCGGTAAATCATTTTTGTTATCCGATGTTTTGGTCGTTACCGATGTTTATCCTGCGCGCGAAGAACCAATTCAAGGCGTTTCGGGTGAACTTATTACGAACGCAGCGAAGCAATTCGGGCATAAAGATGTTCATTATGTTCCAAATAAAACCGATGTGCCCGACTATCTGATGAAAATTGTAAAACCGGGCGATATAGTTATTACGATGGGTGCCGGCGACATATATAAATACGGCAACGAATTTTTGAACAAATTAAAATCGGTGAATTAATTTTGTGATTTCAATTGATGAAATAAAAAACTTTTTTCAAGGCAGCATTCTTGTAAACGAGCCAATGAGTAAATACACATCTATGCGTGTTGGCGGTCCGGCTGATTTACTGATTACGCCTACAAATAAAGAAGATGCTGTGAATTTAATTACTTATTTGCAAAAAAATAACATCGATTATATCGTAATGGGCAACGGCACGAATTTATTAGTCAGCGACAACGGTGTGCGTAGTGTTGTCGTAAATTTTTCATCAGGACTGAACCAGATTAAGATGGAAAATAATTTAGTTAAAGCGGAAGCCGGAATTATTCTCGCACGGTTCGTCGATTTTTGTATCCGTCATAGCCGCGGCGGTGTCGAAAAATTAGCCGGCATACCCGGAACAATCGGCGGTGCTATACTGATGAACGCAGGTGCTTACGGTTCGCAAATATCCGATTATATATACGAAATCGAAATTGTTAGAGATGGACAGTTGCAAAAAGTAAAAAAAGAAGATGCGAATTTCGGTTACCGCACTTCCGGTTTTGTAAACTCAGCAATAATCGGTGCGTCGTTCGATTTGCCAGAAGAAAAACCGGATGAATTACTGCGGACGAAGGCCGATTACCTGCAACGCCGGAACCAGTCGCAGCCGCTGAATTTTCCGAATTCAGGCAGCATATTTAAAAACCCGGAAGGTAATTATGCCGCTAAATTGATTGAAGAAGCGGGTTTGAAAGGTACGCGTCTCGGCGCAGCTCAGATTTCTGAAAAGCACGGAAATTTTATTGTTAATCTTGGCGACTGTTCGGCTAACGATATTATTCAATTGATTAACATCGTACGAAAAACTGTTTACTCAAAAAATAAAATAAAGTTAATTCCTGAAATCAAACTTGTAGGTTTCAATAACGAAGTACTTGATGAATTATAAATGACACTGAAAACCACATACATAATCTTCTTTGTGTTGATAACAATTTTATTCTTTCTCCTGTGCGGATTTGCTAACCAATGGAAGCAAATTATTGTAGTAGAAAAAGTAGAAGTGCAGGGTATATATATTCTTCCTCAAAGAGATGTTGTAAAATTGGCTGCTATCAAATTCGGTGTTCCGATTTTTAATATTAACCTCGACAGCATACGAACGGGGCTTTTGCGTAATGAATACGTTGAAGAAGCGAATATCAGCAGGAGCTTTTCGGGAACGCTGCATATCGCGATTCGCGAGCGGAAACCGATCGGTTCGTTGATGTTCAATAAAATGTGGTACGTTGATGATAATGGTAGATTGTTGAGTAAAATTCCCGCGAGTGTGGTTCTGGACCTTCCAATAATTTCAGGAGTGAAGCTTGAACCGGAAAAAATAAAAGGGGGAACAGTAATTTCTTATACCGATGCTCAGACGGCTATTTCAATTTTATCGGAAGTAATGAAAATAGATGAAGATTTGTATTTCTTAATTTCTGAAATAGACCTCAATTACGGAAAAGACATTATAATTCATTCGGCAGATTATGGTGTGCCGATAAATTTAGGACGCGGTAACTACAGCCATAAGTTGAAATTGCTATCAGCTTTTTGGCAGAAGTATGTTGTTACACGCGGTTCACAAAATTTAGAATCTGTAGATGTACGTTTTAAAAATCAACTTGTCGTAAAATGGAAAGAAGAACACAAAGCAAAAGAAAGAACGATATAAAAAGGTATAAAATGGAGAATGAAATTTTAGTAGGACTTGATATTGGCACAACAAAAGTTTGTGCGGTTGTAGCAAAAATTGATGAACAGTCGAATATAAATATTTTGGGTGTCGGTTTAAGTCCGTCCGATGGTTTAACGCGTGGTGTAGTAACTAATATCGAAAAAACAGTCCGTTCGATTAACAGTGCAGTTGCTGAAGCTGAGACGAGATCGGGTATTCAAATTCAATCTGTGATTGCAGGAATAGCCGGCGAGCATATACAAAGTTTTCAAAGCCGCGGTGTAATTGCAATAAGCAATCGTGAAAACGATATAGCTAAAGCTGATGTCGATCGCTTAATCGAAGATACAAAGCGTGTTGCTCTTCCCTCCGATAGAAAAATTATACACGTTATCCCGCAAGAGTTTATCATCGATGGACAAGATGGTGTGAAAGATCCGGTCGGAATGTCGGGTGTTCGGTTAGAAGCAAATGTACATATAATTACCGGCTTGATTTCTGCAGCTCAAAATATACACAAATGTGTGGAACGAGCCGGACTTCAAATTTATGATATGGTACTTGAACCGCTTGCTTCAAGTTATGCTGTTTTAGATGACGAAGAAAAAGAAGTTGGTGTTGCTTTGCTCGATATTGGCGGAGGGACAACCGACCTTGCAGTATTCGAGGATAAAACAATTCGCCACACTGCTGTAATTCCCATTGCTGGTAATCAGGTTACGAACGATCTGCGAAAAGTGCTTGGAATTTTAACCGAGCAAGCAGAGAAGTTGAAATGCCAGAATGGTTTCGCTTACCTCCCGAGTGTGGTTGATGATGGTCCAATAATTCTTCCCGGTATCGGCGGCAGACCACCGTTAGAAGTGGATAAACGACTTGTAGCACAAATAATTCAGCCACGAATGGAAGAGATATTAGAGATTGCTTTGCTGGAAATAAAACGATCAGGATCATCGAAGCATTTAGGAGCGGGTATTGTACTGACCGGCGGCGGATCGCTGATTAAAGGCACTGCAGAATTAGCAAAAGAAGTATTAGGAATGCCTGTTAAAATTGGAATCCCTTCGGGATTTAAAGCCGGTTTAGTTCGTGAAGTTGAAAATCCGATATATGCTACAAGTGTGGGTTTAGTTTTGTACGGCTTAAGAAATCGTGCACTCCGCCTATCCGGGCGGAATGGAAAGAAAAAAGGTTCTGTAAAAAAAGTTTACGAATTTATGAAAGACTGGTATAAGAATATTTAATTAATTAATTTTTTCAAAACAAAATAAGGAGATACTGAGATGATAGAACTCGATTATAATTTTGACCGTGGTGCAAAAATCCGCGTAGTCGGTGTAGGCGGCGGTGGTGGAAATGCGATCAACAGTATGATTGATATGGGCTTGAATGGTGTAGATTTTTTTGTAATCAACACCGATTTACAAGCGCTTGAAAGAAGCAAAGCGCCCAATAAAATTCAAGTCGGAAAAAATCTGACTCGCGGCTTAGGCGCCGGCGCCGATCCACAAACCGGGATGCGTGCAGTTGAAGAAGATAGGGACGAGTTAGCACGAGCTTTAGCCGGAAGCGATATGGTATTCGTTACAGCCGGAATGGGCGGCGGCACTGGTACTGGTGGTGCGCCAATCGTTGCCAACATTGCTAAAAGTATAAATGCGTTAGTAGTCGGTATTGTTACTAAACCTTTCAACGTCGAAGGCAAGCATCGTATGGCAAATGCTGAAGCCGGTCTCGAAGAACTGAAAAAACATGTTGATACACTCATCATAATTCCAAATCAAAAATTAATTTCAATAGTTGACAGAGATACGCCGCTTACCGCAGCTTTCAATAAAGCCAACGAAGTGTTATATAATGCAACCCGCGGTATCTCCGATATCATAACTGTTCCCGGATATGTTAATCGTGATTTTGCCGACATCAGAACAATTATGAAGGAAGCCGGCGATGCTTTAATGGGTACAGGTAGAGCCAGCGGAGAAAACCGTGCAGTCGAAGCAGCTCACGCAGCAATTTCCAGTCCTTTACTCGATGGTGTCTCTATCGCAGGTGCACAAGGTGTACTTGTTAATGTTTGCGGCGGTCCAAATATGTCTCTCGTCGAAGCCGACGAAGCAGTTCAAGTAATTCACGATGCTGCCGGTGAAGATGCTAACATCATTATGGGATATGTTGTAGATGAATCTTTTGGCGACGATATAATGGTTACAGTTATCGCTACCGGTTTTAACCGACGGGGCGTTGGTTCTGTGCGTCTGGTAAAAAGAGATATTAAGATTGTAGAAAGAATTCCGGCAGGAATCCAGGATATCAGAACTTTGGATGAGCCGACTATAATCAGAAAAGGTATTGATATCCATTCCCAGATTCACAAATCGTCAATCATCGAGGATCAGGAACGGATATTCAAAACCGATTCAAGCAAACCGGCATTTTTAAGAAAAATTATGGATTAACCGGAAAATAAAAATTCGCGAAGTCGCTGTTAGAAGGAAAATAAAATATCATTAACTAATTTAAAAGGTTCTTATGAAACAATGTTTTGTATTAGCTGTAATTTTAGGATTTCTTTTTACATTCGCAGTATTTGCTCAGCAATTAGAAATCCACCATATCAACGTAGGTCAGGCAGATGCAACGTTGATCAAATCACCAACAGGTATTACGGTCTTAATTGACGGTGGTAATACGGGTAATGGAACAAATATAATTCGACCATATTTAACTTCACTCGGTATTACATATCTCAATTATGTAATATGTTCGCATTATCATGCCGACCACATAGGTGGTTTAGATGAAGTTATAAATGGAATGGGCGTTTCTAACATCGGTGCTGTATATGACAGAGGACGCGATGCACCGCTCCCGACTACTGTCGCTTTTACTGATTATGAAACTGCTGCTAATTCAACAGGTCGCCGATATAAAATTGCACTCGGTCAAGTACTCGATCTTGGCGGCGGTTTAACAATGAAATGTGTAGCTACTGACGGAGAAGTAATAAATTATGGGTTAGTACCCAATGCTACAAGAAGTGAAAATGATTTAAGCGTCGGCTGGCTTTTAAACTATTTATCATTCCAGTATTTTACTGGCGGCGATTTGGGCGGTGAAACTACATATTATGCCGATAATGAAACTCCTCTCGCACCTCAAGTGGGTAATGTTGACGCCTTTAAAATTAATCATCACGGAAGTCAGTACAGCACAAACCAGACATTTGTTAACACCCTGCAAGCTGAAGTGAGTATTATACCGGTAGGAACAAACACATACGGCCATCCAACACAGGTAGTTCTCGATCGCCTTGCAGCTGCGAATTTTTACATGTATCAGGTCGCAACGGGTTCAGGAGGAACAATTCCATCTGGTAAGGGTGTCGTGGCAAACAATCATGTCATCTTGAAAACTGCCGGCAGCAATTATACAATTTCTTATGGTGCAACAACTCATACATATCCTGGCGACGGACGTTTGGTAGATACGTTTGCCGATGGTAACTTTACTTCGTATCCTGCGTGGGGTGGAACAACGTCCACATGGTCTCTGATAACCAGCAGCGATGTTGCTGCAGGAGCAACGAATTCTAACACATTACGTTTGAATGTTACAACTGCAGTTTCAGGAATACAGTATTTGAGTACTCAACGGACGGCAACATGGGGAACTTCTCAATCGTGGTCTTTCTGGTTGGGGCGACGCCTGCAAGCGGCTACTAACGCAAATCATAATATCGTATGGTTGTGGGCAAATGAAGCAAATTTAGTATCATCTACAGTTGATGGGTATCGCATACGTTTCGGCGATGACTCAGGTGGCGATAATATTGTTTTACAAAGTGTAACAAATGGAGTGGCTACGGATATCATAACTTCTTCAGGTACTGTTCCAAACGCATTAACAGATATTGGATTTATGGTTCGTGTAACGCGCACGAGCAGTTCGGGTTGGACAATCTACACATCTGCACTTCCTACAGCAAACGGTACCGGAGCTATTGCAACCACTTTGCCGACTGCAGCGAATACGTCAGTGAATCAGGGCAGTGTAACAAATTCCACATACACAAATTTTACAAACGGATATTTTGGCTTAATGGCAGTCCATTCATCCGCGGCAGATCCGCGTGCAGGCGCTGAGTTTGACCAGCTTTATTTTGATATCAGCAGCACATCACCGCTCGGCAAACCGGTTATTATTGCAGAAAACAATCACCAACCATTGAGTTTCCAATTGTCTCAGAACTTTCCCAATCCCTTCAATCCTGTTACGGTGATCAAATACCAAATTCCCGACGCAGGTATTGTTAATTTAAAAATATACGATTTGTTAGGAAGAGAAATTGCAACTTTAATGAATGAATTTATTGAAGCCGGTTCTCACGAAGTTGTATGGGATGCTGCAAATTATCCCAGCGGTGTTTATGTGTATAAACTCACAGCCGGCAGCCAATACGAAATGAAAAAGATGTTATTAATTAAATAATTTTCAATCGCCAAATATTGTTTAATCCAACCTCCGGAATTTCAAAATTTCGGAGGTTTTTATTTTTCTTGACTTAATCATAACATAAATATATATTCATATTATCAAAAATCAGTTAGTTCATTGGATTTATGAAACTAAAAAAAGGAATCTGTTATGAATGCAAAAAAAATATTGGATTTAAAGGACAATAAAATCTATCAAATCCGGGAGGAAGCAGTCGTTTTTGAAGCGATAGAAGAATTGACTAAAAATAAAATCGGGTTGCTGATTGTTAAGAATTCGAGCGGCGATATTTCAGGCGTCCTCTCAGAGCGCGACATCATACAAAAATGTGTTTATCAGAAAAAGGATCCGCAGCAACTTAGAGTTAGTGAAATAATGACTCCGCGGGAGAAAATAGTTGTCGCCGCAGAGGAGGATGATATTCAAAGTCTGATGAACACAATGAATGAAAAGAAAATCAGACACCTTCCGGTATTCAGAGGTAAAGAAATGACGGGTGTTATTTCGATTGGTGATATAATAAAAAATATGCTCGAGATAAAGGATTACGAAATTAAATCGTTGATAGAGTATATTTCCGGAAAATATACGAGATAATTTTGGCTATAAGGCGTTAGCTGTTCGTTAACAAAGAAGTTACTTAAAAATAGTTGATTTATACACAACAACTTTTTATATTCACACTGTATTGATTTGGAAAAAAGTGGTATTTTTTATATAAAGTCATTAAAACATAACCCCACTGATTTTTGTGGTTGGATAAATAATAGTTAAGTGCGAAAGGAAAAAATTTGAATATAAAAATATTAAAACAACTCGTAATCATCTTATTGTGCAATTTTATTTTTATTTCTTGTGATAATCCAACTCAGAATATTTTCTTGCATTCCCCAGACTATCAGACCCCTATTGTCTCTGGTTTAAGAATAACGTCTACAAGTGGTCCAGAAGTTATCGCAACATGGAGAAAACCGTATGATACAGATCAAGAGAAAAAAAAACCGCCTAATAATTATTTTCAGGTCCCGGATCCTTCTGATCTTAGGTGTCCATATCCTAATCCAGCGAATGCGTCGGTTAGTGTTCCATTCGTCCTTGCCGAAGATTATGAAGTAAGTTGCTGGGCCGTTCCAGCAACATTACCAGAAAATTCATCATCTGAGAAAACACACTACTTTAATAGCCTTCTACCATCTCCAACAGGATATGCAATTGCAACATTGCTTTATAAGGAAATAAAATCGGAGGGGGCACATGATATAGAGTGGGATAATAAATCTTTACCGGCTGGTTTTTATAGAATCTATCTTCAAATAAATAGCATAGGATCACAACATTATGAAACATTGTTTTGGCGTGATGTCCTACTATATCATCGGGTAAGTGACATTCCCTATGATCTTTTGCAAATATTACCTAAAGATTTTCAATTATTTCATTAATCATTATCATAAGGTTTTAAATGAAGAATTCATATCTGATCAAATTCATATTCCTAATTAGCTTTTTATCAACTAATGCTTCAGCTCAAAGCAACCTAGATAGTAGTAGCTTTGGTATCGTTGCATCTTTCCAATCTGGTCAAACCGAGTTTCTAATTCCTATTCGAGTAACTACCATGATCAGTTTAATACCTGGATTTGGAATTTCCAGCATTAAGGATGCCGGTACTGAGATACGGTTTGCATTATTAACCAGGTTTTATTTATCAAAAAACAATGCTTCACCATTTATAGGTGGTCGAATAGGTACGATAATATATTCTCCTAAAATTGGGGATGCTTTAAAAGACCTTGTCGTTGGTATTTCTGGGGGAGGAGAATATTTCTTTAATAAGAATTTTAGTGCCGGCATAGAGTGCGGATTAAATCTTGGTCTCGCAGATAAGCACTCTGTTCGCTTTGGAAGTCCTGGTGGAAAGGTTTTTTCAAGTTCTACATCCTTATTTGCGACAATTTATTTCTAATAAAAATTCTTTCGCACTTACCCCGCCGTTCAACACGGCCAATACCGACCAAAATGTGTTGGTGCAAGCTGGTTAGTGGCAGTGCGTTAGGTTGGCAGTTTCTGAAATTTTTTAAAGAGGAACATATGATCTACTCGATTGAAGACGATGCTATCATCAACTACATACCTCACTCGCGTGAGTATCACATTTGGCGGAACCGATTGTCCGATGCAGAATATGGTGCAATCGTGGACGAATTGAATCGACGCATCAGCGGCAAAGAAATACAGACATCCTGTTGGATTCCCGGCTCAGATTGGTCGGGGACTGTTTGGGAGCCAATATTTACAAAGTCTTGTCTAAGAAATCAAGAAGATTCGGGATTATGCTTTGGTTTGTTTGTATGGGTAGTAATGATGGAAAGACCTGAAACGTGGGCGTTCGGAAGATATGCAAAAGACGGAATTCCAATAAGAGGTTTGACATATTTTCAGGTCCAAGTTTAAGAAGAGACTGCCGCTCAACAGGATCAAACTCAACAAACTACGACAGTGCAAAACACTTATATGCAACGCCGTTATGTAATGATAAGATTTGTCAGTTATTATATATAAAGGTTGATAAACTTTAAAATTCATATTAATCATAAGGAAGAGTTATGTATTATTTGTATTTTTTCATAATTGCATTTCTGGCGATGTTTCTTTTTATTATTTTCCGAAAAAAGAAAGTAATGAGTACAAACATTGATTTGGAGAAAATTGCAAAAGAAATAATTAATCATCATGGTTTTTCATCAAATACCGTAAGAGGATTTTCTTGTTACATTCCAGATCGGTCCCCATATCCGACAACTGAAGGATTACTTCTCTGGAGTTTCTCGAAAACATATGAACGTATAGAAACACAAATTCAAAAATACTCATCTAGAGCTAGAATTATTAGAATGAAGGAAATGTTGGAACTATCAAATGAAAATTATGAAAACGAGTTTATCAAATTTATTCAACAATATTTGTCAGCATTGAAGAATTGCGGAAATTTTTACCCAATCGGAGATGGTATAAAACTATTTGGGAAATTGGAAGTATTTAATTTAGCCGCCGATCTAAATTCTTTTTTACAATCTCGAAATAAAATAAGAGAATTAGAATATGCCACAATTAACAACCCCATAGTAAAGTATTGTGAAGCCGTTGGTTATTTTGTTTGTAAAAACAAAGATGATCTAATAGCAGATAAATATTTAATTAAATAGCGCCCTAACTCGGACAAAAGCGAAACAAGTTCGCCAAGAGTCAGTTTGTAAACTTATAAGGACTATAACGAGTAAAGTGACATTTAACTGTCCTTACTGTCGTTATAGTCTTACAAAATATCATAGGCGCAGCAACGCAATAATTGCAAGTTTCAGAAGAAATTAAAACAATAGAAGGCAAAAAAAATGGGTGAGAAGCAATACAATAAAGATGGATTTATTCCGCAGCATGGCGGTTACCAAAAATTGCTTTCATACAAGAAAGCCGAAATTAAACTAACAAATGTAGCACGCGCAAGTCTTGAAGAATTGTTAATCGACTATAAAGATTTTCTTCGAACGAGAGGTTTAAACGAGTGGGAAAAAGCCCACTCTTATGTTGCCCGATTACGCGAACTTAATAAAGACCCAAACGGAAACTACGAAACATTCCGTAAGGGCATCGAAAACAAAGACCCCGAAATTTGCGCTAATGTAATTATGGGTTTGATAAAAGTAGCTTCTTTTTTGTTAGCCCGACAAATAAAGCACTTAGAGGAAGAATTTCTCAAAGAAGGTGGCTTGCGTGAGAGAATGACTCGCGCCAGACTTAACGAAATAAAAAAGGGGCAGTAATGATGTACACCACTTTTTTTAAAGTCATCACCGTCCTTATAGTCATTTAAAACCAGATAGGAATCACAAATTAGGTCTGTTAAAAACGAAACCATAATACTTAATAAGGAGGAAAAAGATATGAGCAAAACCAAACCAATCGCACCAGTTGAACTAATTGAGCAACAGATATTTTTGATACGTGGTCAAAAAGTTATACTCGACAACGAACTTGCAAGAATTTATGGTGTAACCACAAAAGCCTTAAATCAAGCAGTGAAGCGCAATATTGATAGATTCCCAGAAGATTTTATGTTTCAATTGACATCGGCAGAAATGGAGTCTTTGAGGAGTGCATTTACTAACCGGTCACAATTTGTTACCGGTTCGCAGAAACATCGAGACCCTCGATTTCTGCCATACGTTTTTACCGAGCATGGTGCATTGATGGCAGCAAATGTACTAAAGAGCAAGCGTGCCGTACTAATGAGCGTATATGTAGTGCGTGCATTTGTGAAATTGCGAGAAGCTCTCGCTATGCATAAAGACATTGCTCAGAAGCTAAAAGAGCTTGAGGAAAAATTTGAGCTACACGATGTTGAAATAAAAGCCATCATTGAAATGATTCGACAGTTATTGCAACCACCCGAAAAAACGAAACGTCAAATTGGGTTCAAAGTGGAAGAACCCAAAAGTGTTTACAAATTACAGAGGAAAAAGTAGTAGGCACCAAATGTTCATAACCAATGAATACAAAAGAATATACGACCCCGTTGGGTTCGAACAATCTTAATATCACAAAGCTATAAACATATGAACCCTACGGGTTCAATGTGTTGTAATGGAGAAATAAAAATAATCGAAGGGCGAAATTAAACGATCCCATTGGGATCGAATGTTTATAGAAAAAGGTATCCGAAAACAACATACGACCCCTTCGGGGTCGAACATTATCTTGACAAAACAAATCTATAAACATAAGAACCCTACGGGTTCAATGTGTTGTAATGGAGAAATAAAAATAATAGAGGCCAAAAAGTAATGCGGCTAAAGCCATTTATTTTTTAAAAATTATTATAATCATTTCATTGAGCCAATGAACAAATGAATCAATTATCTCCCCTCTCCATCCCGTATTTTTTCATTTTATTATAAAGGTTACTTCTCTCGATATTCATCGCTTCGGCAGTTTTGCTGATATTCCATTTGTGAATTTCAAGCATTCGCTTTATAAAAGCCGCTTCCGATTTATCCTTAAATTCCTGATATGTTTTGCTGGTTGCGATTATGTCGTCTGTGGCAGTTCCTTTTGTTAATCCTGTTGGCTCAAGCATCTCAACTTCGACCGTGTTGCCGGGTGTAAGAATTATTAGTCGCTCAACAATATTTCTAAGCTCGCGAACGTTCCCGCTATACTCGAGTCCTTTCAAGTAATTCAGTGCCCGCTCGGAAAATTTTTTGGGAGTGATTCCGTAACGTGTACATATATCATCGACAAATGATTTTGTTAAAACCGGAATATCATCTCTTCGGTCGCGTAAGGGAGGAACATGTATCGGAATAACATTCAACCGATGGTATAAGTCTTCTCTGAAATTGCCCTTCTTAATTTCCTCAATCAAATTTTTATTTGTTGCTGCAATTACACGAACATCAACAGCGATTAATCTATTGCCGCCGACTCTCTCGATCTTTCCTTCTTCGAGTACTCGTAAAACTTTTGCCTGAGCAGCTAAACTCATATCTCCGATTTCATCGAGGAAAATTGTGCCGCCGTCCGCTTGCTCGAATTTACCAATCCGCTGAGCGGTTGCACCGGTGAATGAGCCTTTTTCGTGTCCGAACAATTCCGATTCAATCAAATCGTGAGGAATAGCCGCACAGTTTACTTCGACCATTGTTTTTGCGGAACGCTTGCTAAAACGATGGATTGCTTTAGCTACTAATTCTTTGCCGGTTCCGTTTTCGCCGGTTATCAGAATTCGTGTGTCGGTCGGAGCAATTCGTTCAATCAGCGATAATATCTCCTTAATCTTCTGGCTCTCTCCCAGAATATTATCCTTACCTTCAAGTTTCTGACGGATTGTTTCTATTTCGGCGGTTAATTTTTTATGATCAAGAGCGTTACGAAGTGTAACAAGCAATTTATCTCTATCGAGCGGTTTGGTTAAAAAATCGAAGGCGCCTAACTTTGTTGCCTCGACGGCAGTTTCGATTGTGCCGTGGCCGGAGATCATTATTATCGGCAAGTCGGTGTGCCGGCTCTTTATGGTTTGCAATACTTCGATGCCATCCATTCCCGGCATTTTTACATCGAGAAGAACTGCATCAATTCGATTTTCAGGATTATCCAAAATTGCTAACCCTTTGGCTCCGTCCTCAGCAAGTGCAACTTCATACTTTTCATAGGTAAGTATCATTTTAACTGCATCGCGGATACTCTTCTCGTCGTCAATTATTAAAATTGTTTTCATAATTAATTCGTTGTTCGTTTATCGTTCTTCGTAAATGGTTATTTGAATTTTACTACCTACTACTTACTGTTTAATACATCTGATGGTTTCGCATTCCTGTTTTTCATCAGCAACAAACCGAACTTTTGTCCATCTCTATTTGCTTCCATATCACGCTCATCGTAATTACCGTCTTTAATATATCTATCTTCAATCTTTTCTACAAACAACGAATACCTTTCAGCCAATCCCTCCGATTCAAAAGCATAAATTAAAAAAGCCGAACCGAAGATGTGCTGTAATTTATCTTTGTCGCCATACGGGTACGAGGGAGAGTTGCTGTAAAAATGTGTAGGAAGATTAGCCGTTCGCTTTCTATAATCTTCTTTTGTTTCGTTGGTTAAAGGAATATAAAGATTGATTAGCGGGATTTTTATACCAAGAGTGTAATGGTCGAGTGTAGCGATTGTACAAATTAGAAGAGATATTCCGGTATTGCCGCGTGTAAGTTCTTTAGCTTTTTGATATATCAAATCAACAGCCGCCAAATCACCATGCTGTTTCTTGAAGTTTAAGAATTCATCATTACGAATAAATGATTTTAATTCACCGCTATTCTGAAGAAGAAAAGGGGGGAAAAGTGTTACCATCGCCTCGAATGCTGAATAATTAATACGACTTGAATCTGTCGGTTGAGTTCCAGCAAAATTGATTTGAGGATAACCCAACACAATAAAAATTACTAGAATATAAGTTATAACCCTACACTCCATTATTCCAAAACTCCATTGCTCCATTTATCCATCAATCCAATTATTTGTGCCAAAGGCACATCAGCCTTCGGCTGACATTTTCCCATTGATTCAATGATCCGATGATACAATAATTCAATTTTTATTTTCTTAAGTTTGTATTACACCAGGGTTGAAACGCGGGATGTTTGGATTATTCGATGCAATCTCAAGCGTGTAAGAAATAATTTTACGAGTGTCGATAGGATCGATGATATCGTCAACCCATAATCGGGCTGCTGCGTAGAGCGGGTCAAGCTGGCGGTCATAACGTTCATGGATTTCGGAAAGCATCTTCTGCTTTTCCTCCTCGGATATTTTATCCTTGTTGCCACCCAAGCGGATTGTTAACAAAGTCTCGCTCGACTGTTTTCCGCCCATAACAGCGATTTGAGCTGTGGGCCAAGCAAAAATAAACCGGGGGTCGTAAGCTTTGCCACACATAGCATAATTTCCGGCACCGTAGCTGTTGCCGATTACGAAAGTAATTTTCGGTACAACACTATTAGCAACTGCGTTTACCATTTTTGCACCATCTTTAATGATGCCGCCTTGTTCCGAACGGGTTCCGACCATAAAACCCGTAACATCCTGAAAAAAGATAAGCGGTATATTTTTTTGATTGCAATTCATTATGAACCGAGTGCCTTTGTCAGCGCTGTCGCTGTAAATGACGCCGCCGAATTGCATCTCGCCTTTTTTGGTTTTTACAAGTGCACGTTGATTTGCCACGATTCCGACCGCCCAACCATCTACGCGAGCGTAACCTGTGATTATCGTTTTGCCGATGCCTGCTTTGTATTCATCGAACGAATCATCATCCACGATACGCGATAAAATCTGGTAAGTGTCGTATGGTTTTGTCCTGTCTTCTGAAAAAATTCCGTAAATATCAGACGGGTTATACAGGGGCGGCTTGGATTCTATCCGGTCGAAACCGGCTTTGGGTGTTCGTCCAAGTTTGCTAATGATGTTGCGGATTGTTTCTAAGCAAACTTCGTCGTTCGGCATTTTATAATCAGTAACGCCGCTTATTTCGCAGTGCATTGAGGCGCCGCCAAGTTCTTCGATGTCGGCATCTTCGCCGATGGCTGCTTTTACGAGTGCAGGACCGGCAAGGAATACGCTTCCGGTTTTTTCTACAATCATGGCTTCGTCGCTCATTATCGGGAGATAGGCGCCGCCTGCAACGCAAGGTCCCATGATTGCTGAGATTTGGACAATTCCCATCGACGACATAACGGCATTATTACGAAAAATTCTTCCAAAGTGTTCTTTGTCAGGAAAAATTTCATCCTGCATCGGAAGGAAAACACCGGCAGAGTCAACGAGGTAAACTATGGGCAGGCGGTTTTCGATTGATATTTCCTGTGCGCGCAGATTTTTTTTACACGTGATTGGAAACCAGGCGCCAGCTTTAACTGTCGCATCGTTAGCAACGATTACAACATCTCTGCCGTGAATTTTTCCGATACCGAAAATTGTTCCTGATGCGGGGGCACCGCCGTATTCGATGTACATTTCGTAAGCAGCAAATAAACCTATTTCTAAAAAGTAACTGCCGGGGTCGATTAGTTTTTCAATCCTCTCTCGTGCGGTTAGTTTATTCCGTTTATGGTGTCGTTCGATTAGTTCTTTCCCGCCGCCTAATTTGATGATATCGGCTTTCGCTTTTATCTTCCTGACTAAATTTTTATTCGAGTCCTCGTTGCGGTTAAAGCCGTTGTCGTGTGTTATTTCATTTCCAAGTTTTGCCATAAAAAAATCTTCTAGTTATTTTTGCTTATTCTATTCGTTAATAACAACTATAACTGTCCCTACAGTCATTTTTGTCCTTTGTTCCTTACACTAATTCTGGCACGGGCCATCCGCTCGCGTAAGCCACCTTCTTTCAAAAATTCTTTTTCCAAATACTTTATTTGATTGTCTAAAAGAAAAGATGTTACCTTTATCAAGCCAATCATCACATTAGCACATATTTCTGGGTTTTCATGTTCGATTCCTTTACGAAAAGTCTCATAATTTCCGTTTGGGTCTTTATTAAGTTCGCGTAAACGCACCGCATAGCTATGGCTTTTATCCCATTCTTTTAATTTGCGAGTTCTGAGAAAGTCTCTGTAGTCGGTTATCAGTTCTTCTAAACTTGCGCGGGCAACGTTTGTTAGTTTAATCTCAGTTTCTTTGGATGTCCCGGAAGCCATGCTGGCTTCCACGATGTTTTGTTTACCTGAACGAGCAGCTTGTATCATTTGGTCGATTGTACGATCACTTCTGGAAAAAAATCTCTTACAAAAATAAACCGTACCGTCATAAACAATTTCCGATTTTTTGTATGAAAGCAATTTTTTGTAGCCGCCGTGTACCGGTATAAAACCTTCTGGATTATAGTTTTTATCTAGCATTGTTTATGCTTTTTGCTAATATGTTTCTTAAAAGGACATTAAGGACAGCAACGACTTTGCTACAATATATAATTTTTGTTGGAAATATGAAAGACGGTAAAAAACCTCGCTAATTACTTTACAGGCTCTATAGTAATTACGACATTTCCAGTTTTCTGCCCTGTTTCAACATATTTAGTTGCCTCCACAATTTCTTCCAGTTTGTGTAAACAATTGCCTTCATAAGTATTCCTTCAAGATTACTTTGAACAAGTTAGAAGAAACGGAACAGCTAACTCTAAAATTTCTAAAATGCCAAAAGCGAAAACGCTGTCGGGT
The DNA here is from genome assembly GCA_947085405.1 of uncultured Ignavibacteriota bacterium. GTDB lineage: Bacteria > Bacteroidota > Ignavibacteria > UBA10030 > BY39 > JASEGV01. The sequence goes on along the minus strand of CAMTWO010000023.1, from coordinate 146,463 downwards.
GGAAAAAAGGGTTATACGACTTTTAATTGCTGAAATATTTTATCCCATTCTTTTTCCACAATTCTAATGAGTTCAAATGAATCAATAATTTCATTTTCATTACAATCATAAATTGGCAAAGATAATTCTGCATCATTAGCATCTTTAGGATCAATCTCAACCTCATCCTTATAAAAAGTTATTTTAGAAACATTATTTTGGGAAATAGTCACTTTTAACTTTCCCAATTTGGGAAACAAACCAGACCGACTTTCACGTAGCGTAGAATGTTTCAATCGATTTGCAATATCACCAGACACTTTCATATTAATATTACTGTTTACAATATCTTCGACCATCTGCTTGTTTTTAGAGATTGATTTTAAATAGTCTTTTAAATTCCATAACCATAGGAAATAATTTTCAACATCGTCTTGAATGCTTTCAAAATCACGAAATTTTTTAAATGTATACTTAGTTGTAGTTCCATCGACAAAAGTATAATTCCAACCCGTTCCTTTACCACCAACATCGCTCAACTTTTTATTAAGTCTGTTAAGTTTTGAAAATAATATTAATATTTCACTGTATTTCATTAGTTGTATAACGGTGTTGCCGATAAGCGGCGCCCCAGAACAGCGATGCCGCATAAAAGACAACGCCAATAATTATTAAAATTTTTATTTAACAGAACAACTTTGAACAAGAAACATTACACGGAAGAGCAAAGCCAATTATTACTAAATTGCCAAATGCGAAAACGCTTTCGGCTTGAGGCACTTGTTATATGCGATTTTTTAATTTCCATGCCATCTCCATGCTCTGCGAAATCCTAATTTTTCTGCTTCTATTACCGTAGCTGCATAGAATTCAACTCTGTCCTTTTCAATAACTGTTCTATCGTATTGTTGATCAAATGGCAAATGATATATTTTGTTTCCATCTTTTCTTGAAATATTACATTTTATTGATGGATACTGTTGAAAGGGAAATTTTTCAAAAAGCTTTATTCCGAGTAATTGAGCAAAACTTTTGGAAGTTTCAGAAAATAAGCAAGTAGCATAAAAAGTACCCTTGATGTTGTTGCTTCTTAATAATTCTGGAAACAATCCTAATTGTGTCTCAGAGCCATTAAAGTTGGTAGATTTTATAAAATATTCTACTGTTGTTCCAAAAAGTTGATTAATATGTTTTTCATGAATCGTTCTCTCACTTCGCCAATATTTGCACTGGACAACTTCAATTGCATTACCTCTTTTGCATATCAAATCTCGTCCAAGATCTTCAAGTCCTTTCTCAATTCCTTGATAATTTACAACCCAACCATCAGATTCAAATAAATAACCAATATATCTTTCATAATCTCTCCCAATTTGCCAAGTTGTCTTTTTCTTTTTCCAATATCTATCCAGAGCAAGTTGATTTCTTTCTGCTTCGTTCAATTGTTCGTATTCACCTTTTGTTACAAAATATTGAACAGGGTCTGATTCTTCATCTAAATCATCAATTGTAAATGCATCGAGCAAAGTGTCATCAATATTATCATCTACAAAGTCGTTTAACCAAGGAAATAATGTTTCATAGTATTTTAATAAGTTCCTTGAATGAAGAAAGCTTTTTCTCAAAGAGGTTTTTTGCTTTGAGATATCACGGATAGCTTCTGCTGCTTTTTTGGCTGCCCATTTTTTATAGTCAAAATAATCAGCAACACCTAAATCTTGTAATTCAAAATATTGGCATATTGCATCGACTAGCCAAGGGAAGCCTTGAGTTTTTTCTGATATTATTTTATCAATCTCATCCAATACTTCTTCTTTGAAATTATTAATAGTGCTCTCTGTTTTGATTAGATTATCCTTTTTCGTTTCAAAATCATCCGATATAGATTTCTGTAAGTTGTTTAAAGTAACTATTTCAGATTTTACCTTGTTAAGTAAATCTTCCAATTCAACTTTTATATTAGCCGAATTTCTAAGTTTCTCTAATAATTTAATATCATTTGAAGAGAACATCTCTCAATCGCTCATTATTATATTTATATTTTTTATATAACCAAGAAAGAAAAAAGCTTTTTGTTAAATTTGTATTGCTCAATTTGGGCTTGGGAAGGATTTTATTTTGTATAAGTGTATTTTTAGAAAGAAAATCTTGATATATCTGAATATTTTCATTGTACTTTTCAAAATCGATTTCCCCAAGTACTTCTTTATTGTTTCTTAATAGTTTTTTAAGACGTAAATTTTCCAACACATTTTGCACAAAAGCTATAAATGAAATAATAAGATAAAATCCAACTATAACTGCAAAGTATATTAATATTTCCATTTCACCTTAAGTATATAACTATTGATTATACTGCACGATTATATATCGTAAGAAACATAGTTATGCGTGCAGTTGCATATCCATCTTCCTGCCTGTCCTAATGATTTCTATCGGGCTCGATCAAAAAGTGATCTTCCGAATGAATCCCTTTGGGACCTTCGGGACTTGAGGTGTTGGTTAGGCGGTAACCAAAATATAGTATTGATCACATTCTTCTAGTAATTTTGTCTGCTTTCATTTTTCTAAGAGCCGCTGCTTTATCTAGCAATAATCGTATGGATAATTCTGCCAATTGATTTGAATTGTAAAATTCTTTTTTACTTGATGATGCTTGCCAACCATGCTGGTCAGCCTCATTCACAGAAAAGTGAAATTCAAATTTCTTTAATTCAATATACTTTTGATTGTACCACTCGTCAGTTGTCATTTGAACCATACGAATATAGAATGCAGAATTAAGAAGAGAATTACTGGCGATTAGATGCCAATTTGCACGAAGCATTAAACTATAACTGACAACCTTGACTCCGTCGTTTTCATAATTGAATTTAAGTGGAAAATCATTTGTTGATAATGTTAATGATATTTCTTCAATTTTAGGCTAAGTTTGTATTTAGCCATTGGGATATCAAAAACCAATTCGTAATTTTCGGGTATATTAGGATTGAGTGCATATTCTGCCAAACTACTACTACCAAAAGATTTTGTATAGAAAACATTTGCTTCAGATACTGCCATTAACCAAAGTTCCTTACCGGACGCAAGTCCCATTGGCCGATCTGCTGGATTTGTAATTGAACATTTAACAACAAGAAATTTGTATTTTGGTTTATTACCTTCATAATCATTTGCCCAACTCGATTCAGTAACTTGGAAAATAAAACCTTTACCAAATAATGAACTCGCGAAATTAACCGGTTCATTTTCGGTTATAAGAGTTTTTGTTGAACTGCAAGAGGTTAACAATAATGGTAATATTAATATTAATAAAGATCCCATAATTAAATGAATTGATCTTTTTGCAAATGCTTTGGTTTTCATTTTACTCTCCTTTAATTAATGATGGATATTGTTGTTTCGGCATAACGTTCAAATTGAGGGGCGCGCCGCTTTTGGCTCGTCCCCCTCGAATGCAGTGTTAGGCATGAACTACAGAAAACCGTGGTCTGTTCCCTGTTGTTCCTTGCCCGCTCAGACCGGTTTGATGTTCTGGTTCATGCGGAAAAGATTCGCTGGATCGTATTTCTTTTTGATCTCCACCAACCGGTTGTAGGTGGCTCCGTAGGCAGACGCGATGCGGTCGGTTTCTTCCTCGGTGAGAAAGTTGATGTAGGCGCCACCGCTGGCGAACGGCTTGGACTTCGCAAAAAATTCCCGCGCCCAGGTGATGCAGCGCTCGTCGTCAGCAGCGGATTCCCAGCGGCCATGCACGTTGAGCACGTAGTTGGCGTCCCGGCTCGAATAGGCCATCGCCTCGGGCGCGACGCGGGCGGTCTGGCCGCCAATCGTGCCAATGAAGATCTCGCAATGCGGCGACGGCATCATGCCCGCGTACTCGATGATGGCATCGATCGCACCTTCGCTGAGATCGGAGAAATTGTGCGACTTCCAGTAATTGCGCGCACCCGGCGTCAGGAGCGGATCGAAGGCTTGCTGCCATGCGGTGTAAGGCTGCACTCCAATATGTTCGCCATGCAGCGTGCCGAATTTGCGCAGTGGCGCGATCAGCTTCTCGCCCGCGGCGGCGTCGCCCACGTAGCACAGCGGCAGGACGACGACCGGTTTTCCGTGGACGTCCTCGGGCAGGAATGGCAGTGGTGGCGCCTTTCGGGTGACCATCCAGACGCTGAGTTCCTCCGGCATCGTTTTGGTGAAGCGGGCAAACTGCGTGATCACGGATTTCGCCTGTTCAAAGGGAAAGACGAGCAGTCCGCTCAGCACGTCCGGCCCCACGGGATGGAGCTGGAACTCGAATCGCGTGACAATGCCGAAATTCCCGCCACCACCACGCAGCCCCCAGAAGAGGTCGGCGTTTTCCGTTGCGCTCGCGCGCACTTTGCGGCAATCCGCCAGCACGACGTCCGCCGCGATCAGGCTGTCCACGGTCATGCCGTATTTCCGGCTCAGCCAGCCGAAGCCGCCGCCAAGCGTCAGACCCGCCACTCCTGTGGTCGAATTGATGCCCAGCGGTGTGGCGAGGCCATGCGCCTGCGCCGGAGCGTCGAAGTCGGCGAGGGTGCAGCCGGGCTCGACTGTTGCCCTGCGGGTTTTCGGGTCAATCTCGACGCGCTTCATCCGCGAGAGGTCGATCATCATGCCGCCATCGCAAACCGCATTGCCTGCGATATTGTGCCCGCCCCCGCGAATCGACACGAGTTGCTCGTGATCGCGCGCGAAAGTGACCGCCTGAACGATGTCTTCAGCTGACGAACAGATCGCAATCAGCGAGGGCCTCCGGTCGATCATCGCGTTCCAAATCTGTCGCTCCTCGTTGTAATCCGCGTCGTCAGGAAGAACCACCTGACCACGGAAGTGAGCTTTGAACCCGTCTATATCGTGTTTGAGTAGTGGTTTCATAATGAACTCCTTTGGCTGACTGCTGTTTTTCAACGTGAAAAATACTCGCGACGCCTAACTATTAATTATCCCGCCATAAAAATTGGCGGGCAAGCCTGCACCGTTTAGTTAATTAAAGAATACATATATGCACGGTGCTGCATATATGTATTCCAATTGTTTCGTTTTTCGTTTATCATCATTTGCGTAGAATATAATATTTTAAAAATTCAAACTCAAATTATTACTCCATTAATCCATCCGCCAACGGCGGAATCCATTTATCCATTTGTTCATTGATTCAATGTTCCAATGACCCAATGAATCAATCTATTTAAGCAACTCTCTCGATATCACCAACTTCTGTATTTCCGATGTCCCTTCGCCGATTGTTACAAGTTTAACATCGCGGTAAAATTTTTCGACAGGGTAATCTTTTATAAATCCGTAACCGCCGTGAATCTGGATTGCTTCGTTGGTTACCATAACTGCAACCTCAGACGCATAATACTTTGCCATTGAGGATTCTTTTATAACTTCTTCGCCTTTGTTTTTCAAATAAGCAGCTTTATAAGTTAATAGCCTAGCCGCCTCAATTTGTGTAGCCATCTCGGAAAGTTTCCATTGAATAGCTTGAAACTCTGAAATCGGTTTCCCGAATTGTTGTCGTTCTTTCGAGTATTTCAGACTTGCATCAAACGCTCCCTGAGCAATCCCAAGTGCATTTGCGGCGATGCTGATTCGTCCGCCGTCTAAGATAGTTAAAGCTTGATGGAGTCCTTTACCTTCTTCACCGATTAAGTTTTCTATCGGAATTGCACAATTGTCGAATGCAATTGCAGCCGTATCGCTTGAACGCATACCTAATTTATTTTCTTTTTTACTTACGATAAATCCAGGTGTATCATTATCGACTATGAAAGCAGAGATTCCTTTTTTACCTTTTGATTTATCGGTGATAGCTAAGACTACAGTAACTTTTCCGACCGAGCCGTGTGTAATAAAATTTTTACTCCCGTTGAGTATGTAGGAATTACCATCCCGCATTGCCGTGGTTTTCATACCGCCTGCGTCGCTTCCGGATGAAGGTTCAGTAAGTGCCCAGGCGCCAATCTTTTTACCACTCGTTAAATCTGGGAGGTATTTTTTCTTTTGTTCTTCGTTGCCGAATGTGTAAATATGGTTTGTGCATAAGCTGTTGTGTGCGGCAATTACTAATCCCATTGATGGATCGGCTTTGGAAATTTCCTCAATAATAGTAACATATTCAAGATAGCCAAAACCTGCGCCCCCATATTCTTCAGGGAAGATAACACCCAAAAATCCTAATTCGCTCATCTTCCGGACGATATCGAAAGGAAACTCCTGTGATTCGTCGAATTTCATAATAACGGGTTTGATTTCCTTTTCAGCAAAATCGCGTGCAAGTTGCTGAACTAATTTTTGGTTTTCAGTCATTTCGAATGTCGGTGTTGTTTGTTCGGTTGTTGTCATATGCTCAGTTCCTTTTTATTGAGGTGAAAGTAAAATTAAAAATCATCAAAAAAATTTTTATTTTATCCGAACTCATCCCCTAACCCCTTCTCTTGTTAAGAGAAGGGGAATTTTGTTTGAACTCAGATAGGGGTTGAGTTCATTTTAATGCCTTATTACAGAGCCTCGATTCTTTCGGGCATAAGGACACAAAGAATATTACTCCTTAAAATCCTGTAATAACTTTTCTGCCAAGTTGTAAGGTGTTAAATCTTTACGAATTATATTTTCTATATTCGATTGTAAAAATTTTTCGCGAGCTTCATTCCAGAATTCGATGTGAAGTTTTTCTTTCACAAGTTCGTGAATGCGATTTACCACTCGTTTTCGTCTTTTGCTTTTGAGTTCAGTTGAATCCTCTAAATATTTTCTATGAAGAGAAATAGTTTCTCCAATCTTATCAATCCCTTTTCCTTCGCTCGCTACCGTTTGGATAACATCGGGTTGCCAGCCATCTTTTTTAGGTTTGAAATTTAAAATCATCTTTATTGCCATAACAGCTTGGTCGGCTCCCGCGCGGTCAGATTTATTCAGAACAAAAAAGTCGGCAATTTCCATCAAACCGGCTTTCATCGCCTGGATTGAATCGCCGGATTCGGGGACGAGTACTACGATAGTCGTATCTACCGCTCCAGCAATATCGAGTTCCGATTGTCCGACTCCAACAGTTTCAATAAGAATAATTTCATAACCTGCTGCATCGAGTATATCGGCAGCCTCTTCGGCTTTGTTACTCAAGCCGCCCAAGCTTCCGCGCGATGCCATACTGCGAATGAACACACCTTCGTCCATCTCAACATCGGTCATACGAATCCTGTCGCCCAACACAGCACCACCAGTGAAGGGACTTGTGGGGTCAACTGCGATAATTCCGACTTTCAGGTTTTGTTTACGATAGTATGCGGCGAGTTTGTTCGTGATTGTACTTTTACCGGCACCCGGCGGACCGGTTATTCCTATACGGTATGCAACACCGGTTTTAGGGTAAATTTCTTCCAACAGCAAGCGCGAGTTTTGATGTTCGTTTTCGACCATCGAGATTCCGCGTGCTATGGCAACACGATTTCCGGAGAGAATATGAGTGCCTATGTTTAAAGATTTATCCATTTGAAATTTTGTTTTTAAAAAACTCAACAGTCAAACGCAGACCTTCTTCAATACTATACTTTGGTTTCCAAGATAATTCTTTTTCAATTTTTTTTGTATCTAAAACGCTTCGCAGTTGTTCACCCAATTTTGCGGGTGCGTGTAGCTCGTCGCATTTTGAATTTGTTAGTTTCTTGATTTCGTTAAACAATAAATTAACATCTGTCTCAATGCCGGTTCCGATATTGAAAATATCCGATTTGCCATAATTGAGAGCGAGCAAATTAGCACGCACAACATCTGACACAAAAACATAGTCGCGTGTTTGTTTGCCGTCGCCGTTAATTTGCGGTTGACCGCCTTCTAACATTTTCTTAGCGAATATAGCAACAACACCAGCTTCGCCGTGCGGGTTTTGGCGAGGTCCATACACATTCGCATAACGGAGTACAACATAGGGCAATCCAAAAACCTGTTCATAATAAAACAGATATTTTTCAGTAGCCAGTTTAGTTATTCCATAAGGTGAAAGGGGGCGAACGGGATGATTCTCGTCGGCGGGGAAGTAGTCCTGTTCGCCATAAATAGCACCGCCTGTCGAAGCAAATATGAATTTCTTTACACCAAACTTTTTGCAATTCTCTAATAAATTCAATACTCCAACTACATTTACAGATGCGTCGAACATCGGGTCGTCAACCGATTTACGCACATCCATTTGTGCAGCGTGATGGTTCACAACATCAAACTTCTCCTGCTCAAAAATATCTTTTACTTTTTCATCACGAATATCGAGTTGGTAAAATTTTGCTTTCGGGTTGATATTTTCTTTCAATCCCATCGATAAGTTGTCGATTATAACAACCGAATGGCCGGCATTTATGTAAGCATCTGTTACGTGGGATGCGATGAAACCCGCACCACCTGTTACTAAGATTTTCAAAATAATTATCCTTTCTTGTAAATCTATTTATTTCTTTTCTGAACGATTCAATGACTCTATCATCAATTACTCCATACTGCATACTGCATACTGCATTACTCCCCGCCTGAACGCTGAAGGCGGGCAGGCATCAATCCATTAATTCATTAATCCAACATTTACTATTCATCTGCTTAACGCCTTCTTCCCAATATCACTCCGGTAATATGCACCATCAAAAGTAATTTTTTCAACAACACGATAGGCGATGCGGATTGTTTCTTCAAAATCATCCGAATTACCAAGCGCAGTAATCCCGAGAACTCTTCCGCCGGCTGTAACAATAGCATCATTTTCAAATATAGTTCCTGAATGAAAAATTAAAACATTCTCACTGACCTTATCAAAACCGGTTATCGGTTTACCAACTTCATAAGAATCGGGATAGCCGCGGGACGACATTACAACACACACAGTCGAAATCGGTTTTATTCTCAATTCTATCGTACCGATTTTATTGTTAATTGAAGCAAGCATCAATTCGACGATGTCGGTTTCGATTAGCGGAAGCACAACTTGAGTTTCAGGATCACCGAAGCGGCAGTTGTATTCAACCACGCGAGGTCCGGTTTCAGTCAACATCAATCCAAAATATAAACACCCTTTGAAAGGTCTCCCTTCTTTTTTCATTCCATAAATTGTTGGCTCAATGATAGTGCGTTTAATTTCATCAAGTATGCTTTCGTCGGCAAACGGAGTTGGTGCATAGGCGCCCATACCACCTGTGTTTTTACCGAGGTCGCCGTCTAAAATTTTTTTATAATCCTGTGCCGGTGGAAGTGTTACGAAATCCGTTCCATCAGTAATTGTTAGTATCGAAAGTTCTTCGCCGGTCATAAAATCTTCGATAACTATTTTTTCACCAGCAGTTCCCAAGATCTTTTTTGTAAATAAAGCGTCCAGAATATCCAACGCCGCATCTTTAGTTTCGCAAATCGTAACACCTTTACCCGCTGCTAATCCATCGGCTTTAACGACGATAGGCACAGGTGTTTCGTAAATATAGCGTTCGGCTTCAAAACGATTTTCGATGCTGAACGATTTGAAGTTTGCGGTTGGAATATCGTTCTGCACCATAAATTCTTTTGCGAACGTTTTGCTGCCTTCAATTTCGGCGGCTGATTTTGATGGTCCGAAGATTTTTAAATTACTTGCTTCAAACTCATCGACAATGCCGTCAATCAGCGGTTGTTCAGGACCCACGACCGTAAAATCTATTCTGTTATCTTTTACAAACTTGATGAGCGAATCGAAGTCGTTCGGCTTGATAGGAACTAACTCAGCTATCTCGCCGATGCCCGCATTGCCGGGGGCACAATATATTTTGGTAACCAGCGGACTTTGCCTGATTTTCCAAACCAACGCGTGCTCGCGTCCGCCCGAACCTATGACTAATACTTTCATCTACACTTCCGTTAAAAAGCCAAAAATATTGGCAAGTTGATTTGTTAAATTAATACGGTTGTAAAAATTTACTTTATCTTCATCAATAGAAAATTTTTCTCCTTTTTCGAATTTAAGGTAAAAATTTTTCAAAACTTCAGCAGTGGCATTCACATCCTGCGGAGGAAGGACAACATTTCCATCGAATTCTAAAATTGTTTGTTGGATGAATCCATCGGGAACATTCGCGAGAATCGGTTTACGTGCACCTATGTATTCGTAAACTTTTCCGGGTGATTGTGTGTCGTTATCCAACATCAGCCAGAATAAATCGCTCGACATCAGGTATTGCACACACTTGTTATGTTCGAGGTAACCGAGAGCCGTTACTACGTTTCCCAAATTATATTTGTCGATCAGCTTTTTATCTTCATCGCGGAAGTTACCGATGAAAAACACTTCGATACGATTTTGAAGCTGTGGATTTTCTTTAATAAGTTTTTGGAGTGCGAGAAAAAAATAATTTGGAGTCCGCTCGCCGTAGAAAACACCCGCGTGAGTGATTCGCATTTTATTGGAAGGTGAACGTGGTGCGGGTTTGTTCTTCTCAAAATCTTCTGGGTCGAATCCTTGCGGAATTATATCAACGTCTTTGTAGTGTAAAAATTTATATCGCGCTAAAAGAAGTTCTTTAACTCTGCGATTTGTTGTAATTACTATTTTAGCGTTATGTAATACTTCTTGTTCTAATTTATAATTCTTGTACTTGTGTAATGGTGTAGGATAAATTTTTAACGGATACTCGTGCCATACATCCCTGTAATCGAGTACGAGAGGGATTTTATATTTTTTTGATAATTCATGTCCGATAAGCAAGTCGGTATAAGGGGGAGAGGTTGCAAAAATAATATCGAATTTAGTTTTCTTGAATAATTCATCGGCAGCTTTCAGAACATTCCGCTTCCATCCGATTTTATTGTCGGGAATAAAAAAAACATCGCTGATAAAAGAAAATATTTTCCGAACACGTTCGGACGGCATTTTTACAATGCCTTTCTTTTTAAAAAACCTGTTAGGGTCAAGAGAACCGACTCTAACAATTTCCGTATTAGAATTTTTTAATTCTTCTAATAAAGAGTAATCCTGTGCAAAATAACCTGTTGGAGTTACAGTAATAACGGTTGGTTTCCAGCCGAATTGATGTAAATATTTTACAAATTTTTGAGTTCGTTGAACACCACTCAAACCCATTGGTGGGAAATAGTAAGCGATTACGAGAACATTTCGAGAGTTTTTGGTTGAGTCAGACATTACAAAATAATCATTTCTTTAGTTGATTGAGTCAGTATATTTGGAAGCTGCTTATTCCGTTGCTGGCTTATTACGATCATATCTTCGATTCTTACACCGCCGAAATCAGGGATATAAATTCCCGGTTCAATTGTTACAACGGTGCCTGCTTTCAGTTTGCCGGGAGTTTTCGCCGACAACCGTGGTGGCTCGTGTATCTGAAGTCCGACTCCGTGACCGAGCGAATGTGTGAAATAATCTCCGTAGCCGGCATCCTTAATAAAGTTACGAGCAATTGAATCAAGTTCTTTAACTGATATTCCGGACACAGCCGCGACTATAGTTTTTTGTTGAGCTTCTAAAACGGTTCGATAAATACTTATCGCTTTTGGTTTAGGTTTGCCAAGAAATATTGTTCTTGTCATATCGCTGTTGTAGCCATTCACTACACAACCGATGTCGATCGTTACGATGTCGCCTTGGCGTAATTTTTTTGAAGACGATCGTGCGTGCGGAAAAGCCGAGTTTATTCCGCTGGCAACAATCGGCTCGAACGCATCGCGTTCTGCACCAAATTTTTTATGAAGATAAGTAATTTCGGCTGAAATATCTAATTCATGTATGCCTGGTTTTATTATGTTTAGAATTTTTGAAAAGACTTTATCGGATATTTCAACAGCTTTGGTTATTTGTTCAATTTCGTAAGCATCTTTGACGATTGCGACATCTTCGATGAAGCCGGCTTTCGGAAGCACACGATTGTTTGGGAATAATTTTTTTAAGTTTTGATATTGAGCAAATGTTAAATTATTACCGTCGATGCCGATGCGAATATTATTTTTGATAAGATTATTTTCAGCTATCGGTTCGAAAATATCGTTTTGAGAGGGGATGATTTTCCAGCCGGATGTTTCTTTCGCTGCTTGTTCGGTATATCGTTTATCGGTGATGAAGTATTTGGAATTATTGAAAATCAGACACAATCCAGCCGAACCAGAAAACCCGCTGATGTAGCGGACGTGAGGAAGCGAGGTGATTAGAAAACAATCGAGTTTAAATTCGGAAAGGCGGCTTCGGATTTTTTTTTGAATCGCTCTAAAGTGATCTGTTTTCGGATTTGATGCCATTCTATAATCTGTAATTCGGCGACTCTTTTGTAATATCAATATCGTGAGGGTGGCTTTCTCGCATGCCGGCATCGGTTATGCGAATGAACTGGGCATTCTTTTTAAATTCTCTGATATTCTTAACACCACAATAACCCATTGCCGAACGCAATCCGCCAATCATCTGATAAACTATGTCGGCGAGCTGTCCTTTATAAGGAACACGTCCTTCAATTCCTTCAGGAACTAATTTCTGTATGTCTTCTTCAACATCCTGAAAATATCTGTCCTTACTTCCTTTTTGCATTGCACCAATCGAGCCCATTCCACGATACACTTTGTAACTTCTCCCTTCGTATATCATTTTATCGCCAGGACTTTCCTCTGTTCCTGCAAACAATCCGCCAATCATAACTGAGTCGGCACCCGCAGCAATCGCTTTGGAGATGTCGCCGGTTTGTTTGATGCCGCCATCAGCAATTATTTGTACTCCCGATTTGGCTGCGGCTTTCGAGCATTCATAAATTGCTGTTATTTGCGGAACTCCAACTCCTGTTACAACGCGAGTCGTGCAAATTGAGCCGGGACCGATTCCGACTTTCACCGCATCAACGCCAGCTTTAATCAAATCTTTTGTCGCATCGAATGTTGCAACATTTCCGGCGACGAGGTCAACATCGGGAAACTTATTCTTTATTTGTTTTACCATTTGAATAACACCACGCGAATGTCCGTGCGCAGTATCTACCACAATGACATCGACTTGTACATTTATTAAAGCCGAAACTCTCTCGATTGTGTCTTTAGTAACTCCAACACCTGCGCCAACTCGTAAACGCCCGTGATTATCTTTGCACGCATTCGGATATTTTTTCTTTTTCTGAATATCTTTTACGGTAATTAATCCTTTAAGTTTTCCGTTTCGGTCGATGACCGGAAGTTTTTCAATTTTGAATTTTTGCAAAATCCGTTCGGCTTGTTCGAGTGTTGTTCCTGCCGGCGCAGTTATTATTTTTACAGTCATCACAGATGCGATGGGAAGTTTTAAATCGGTTTCAAAACGTAAGTCGCGATTCGTTACGATGCCAATCAGTTGATTATTTTCATTGAGGATAGGTATTCCGGAAATTTTATATTTGTTCATTAATGAAAGAGCATCGCCGACGGTTCCGTTCACAAACATAGTAATAGGTTGTAAAATCATACCGCTTTCGGAACGTTTAACTAAATCGACTTGGTGGGCTTGTTGTTCAATCGACATGTTTTTGTGAAGAATTCCGATACCGCCTTCGCGTGCCAATGCGATTGCGAGTTCCGATTCTGTAACGGTATCCATAGACGCAGAAACTATCGGAATGTTCAGCTTCAAGTTCCGCGTGAGTCGTGTGGCAACATCGACTTCGCGCGGTAGTATGTTAGATTTTCTTGGAAGAAGCAAAACATCGTCGAAGGTTAATGCTTCGTCCAGAAATTTTTTGGTGTCGATAAATTTTTTAGTCATACTTTTTCAAAATTCCAAAACTTGTGGTGAGCGTAGTCGAACCATCAAAATTCATCATTCGTTATTCGATATTCATTATTCAAATTATTTATTCAAACGCGGCAATACCTGTTACATCTTCGCCTACAATCAGAGTGTGCATCTCGTGCGTGCCTTCATAAGTTTTTACCGATTCAAGGTTTGCCGTGTGTCGCATAATCGGATACTCGCTTAAGATTCCATTTGCGCCTAAAATCTCGCGTGCTATTCTACCAATTTCAAGTGCTTGCGCAACGTTGTTGCGTTTAGCGAGTGATACCTGTTGAAAGCGCGACTCGTCTTTGTCTTTCAAGCGTCCTAATTGCAAAGTCATAAATTGCATCTTTGTAATCTCGGTCAGCATGTGCACAAGTTTTTCTTGTGTAAGTTGAAACCCTGCAATCGGTTTTCCAAATTGAACTCTTGAGAGCGAATAATTGAGCGCAGTATCATAACTCGTCATAGCTGAACCGATAACGCCCCACGCAATTCCGTAGCGGGCTTGGTTCAGGCACATCAGCGGCGACCTTAAGCCCGATGTGTTAGGGAAAATATTTTCTTTGGGGATTTCGCAATCTTCAAAAATTAACTCGGAGGTTATCGAAGCACGCAGCGAGTGTTTGCCTTTCATTTCTGGAGCCGAGTAACCTTTTGTTCCTTTTTCGACTAAAAATCCGTGAACTTTTCCATTAAGTTTTGCCCAAACAACTGCAACGTCGGCATTGGTGCCGTTCGTGATCCACATCTTGGCTCCGTTAAGAACATAGCAATCGCTCTTTTCCTCGGCGCGTGTAATCATACCACCGGGATTCGAGCCGAAATCCGGTTCAGTCAAACCGAAGCATCCGATTTTTTCGGCACGTGCTAATTTGGGCAGCCAATAATCTTTTTGAGCTTCTGAACCGAAAGTATAAATCGGATACATTACGAGTGAACTCTGCACCGACGCGAAGCTTCGAACTCCGCTGTCGCCGCGCTCAAGTTCTTGCATTACTAAGCCATAGGCGACATTATTCATCTCGGCACAGCCATATTTTGCGGGAAGTGTTGCACCGAACATTCCCATCTCTGCCATTTTGGGAACCAATTGTGCGGGGAATTCTCCTCTCATATAATAGTCTTCGATGATGGGGAGTATATTATCGTCAACAAATTCGCGAATCGTATTTCGGATTAAAATTTCCTCTTCTGTAAGAAGAGAATCAAAATTGTAATAATCGACACCTTTAAATTTACTCATATATTTCTCACTTTCGTTATGGAAGGATAAAATTTTGTGTAAAATTAATAAATATTTGAGAAAAAGGCAACCACCTAAATTATCTCTTGTATCAACTTTGCTACGCTCGAAGGGAAGAGGCTGCCACCTTTTTCAGAGTTACCGGCTTTTAAGTATTGCGTTAAAAACGAATTCATCATTATCAGTTTGGTTGACCTGAGTAAATAGTCGCGTTTAAAAATATCTTTCTCTCCTATATAGTCTAATGCTTTTCCGGCGTAGTATTTTTTATAGCAATCGACCATCGCAGAACGTATTTCTTCAAGAGTCATATTGTTAGGTTTGATTATCGGTTCGACTAAATTGTATTTCGAGTAATCCCAAATTTCGATGTGGTTTTTCATCTCTCCGTACATATCGGCATAGGGCCAAGGAGTGATTGCAAGAAAATGTGCAAAGTCGGGATTGTAATGTTGGGCAAGCTCAAGGGTTTTTTTAATAGTCGCTTTTGTCTCCCAAGGAAAACCTAAAACAAAGGAAGTCTCAGAAATCATCCGATGCTCTCTTATTAAATCAATCGCTTCTTTGGAAAGTGAAACATTCACATCTTTCTTTATTAAATCCAAAGTATCTTGGTTTGTTGCTTCAACGCCGATGTAGATATGAACGATACCGGCTTTCCGATACTTCCATAAAATATCTTTATCACGAACAATATCTTCTACTCTTGTTTCCATTAGAAGATAAATGTTCAGATTCTTTTGAATTAATCTATCCAAAAAATCTTCCCAGCGGTTCCGGTCGCTTGTAGGGTATTCATCTACTATAAGAAAAACGTTAGCCGCGTAATTATTATGAAGCATTTCGATTTCGGCAACAACATTTTCAGGGTTTCTTCCACGCCAGGTTTTATTCCAGAATTTTTGCTGCGAACAAAATGTGCAACCGAACGTGCATCCGCGTGATGAGCTTATAGCTGCAAGCCGCGAATTTGGAATCACGAAATAGTTGTAATCCTCCCAATCAATCAAATCCCACGCTGTTGGTAAACCATCAAGGTCATCGCTGAACGGCTGCGGCTTTGTTACAATTACCGACCCGTTATTTTTGTAAGCCAGCCCGTTTGTTGTTTCCAGTGAATTATTTTGTTCGATTGTAACGAGTAAGTTTTTTAAAGTATTTTCACCCTCGCCACGAATTATAAAATCGACACAATCGGGATGTTCATCTAATATTGCATCATAACAGAAAGTCGGGTGAACGCCTCCTAATATAGTTGTTACTTTTGGATTTATGTTTTTTGCCAACTTCAGAACATCAATGGAGGCGGGGAACGACGAAGTTATGGCAGTTATTGCGATGAAATCTGCATCAGTAGTTTCAAGTTTTTTGCGGATATCGTCAAGTGTGTGTTGTTTTGTCATTGCATCGTAAATCTCGGCATCGTATCCGGCTAGGCGAGCTGCGCCAGCAAGATATACAAACGAAAGCGGCATCCAGCGTCCCGCCGATTCGACTACTCCTGAATGATAGGGGGGCGTGATGAATAATATTTTTTTTCTATTTATCAAAACTAATTTTCCTTTTTAAAAATCTTTCGTAACCTTAATTGTAACATCGTTCCAAATATAACAAGAATTACGAGCAAAATATGTTTAATGATTAGCGCCGGTATTTGGTCTTTTCCCGCCGCTTCACTCCACTCAAATTCTTTGTAGCTGATAGTTCTTATGATCCCTCCAACAATTATCAAAGCCCAAATCCAAATAGTGGTTTTATTCAAGTAGCTGAATATCTCTTTGGCAAAATCTTTCCGGATTGAGAAATTTTTCTTTTTGCTTTGCAAATAAATCCAATTCATCACTAATAGAATTGAAAATAAAAGTGCTACAACAAAATCGTGTATAAAATTATTTAACATTATAAATACTGACATAATAAGGTTTACTTTCTCTGTTTATAGTCGATTAAATACTTATAATAATTCTAAATTATCCGATTCATCTTTTTCGAATTCCCATTTTGAGGGATTATCTCGCTTGCCAAATAAATTTATTGTATCCGTTTTGATTGCACCAGCGTTTTACAGCTCCTTTAAAATGATTTCATTTTAGTATTTATACAAACCCACCGCATTCCGTTTTGCATCTGCAATAAAAATTAACCTGCGGGTTTGGTCGATGGCGATTCCGTTCGGCTGCTCAAGTTCTTCGCCATAAGTCAGAACATATTTACCGAGCGAATTAAACACTTTAACTTTTGCCAATTTTGTATCGACAATATGGATCCTGCCTTGTTCGTAAATACCCGAAGGTTCAAAAACAGAATCTTTAAGTGCAATTAATTCCGGAGATGGAAGATCATCGAAAGCAATTCCCATCGGAGCTGCTAATTTTGCTTCACCTTCTTTTTCAAATAAATGTGCGGGGCGCCCGCTGCAAGTGAATGCCTTCACTTCCTTATTCCCAACATCCGAAACCAATAATCTTCCGTCGGGAGTTATAGCTAAAAATGTAGGAAAACTTAATTGATAACCGGTTGCTTCGGCAGATGGGAAGCTTAACAATAATTCGCCTTCATCTTTTAAATCGGGAACTGCCACCGCGCTGATTGCCAATATTTGATTTGTTCGTGAATCACTGACGTAAATTGCATCGCTGCGGTATGCAACGCCGAATAATTTCATACTCGTTTGCTGGTCGGGGAACATTCCGAATGAATTTAAAAGCGTCCCGGTTTTGTAATCAACTATATGCAGTTCGCCGGTCCTGTAATTCGTTGCATACAATCTGTCGCCTTCCACAACGATGCCGGTTATCGAAGCCGGCTCGCCGTCGAGCAAACAGATATTTCTTATCAATTCAAGTGAAGCGGAATATTCCTGAATGCAGTCCGAATTCAAAAACGAAACGAGCAGTTTATCTTCGTGGATAGTTAAAGCGAAAACTTGTGCGGAGGAATCGGGAGGTTCTATATTTTTAAATCCGACAAATACCGGCGGCTGAGTAAATGTAGTTGCTTCAATTTTTTCTGCTTTTTTAATTAAGTCGGTTTCTGTTAATGAAGAAATCAACCAAATTAAAATTCCGATCACTACTCCGGCGAGTATAAATACTGCTATCGAAAATTTTTGCTGCAAAGAATTAACCCCCGTAAGTGTGAAGCGTTTTGTAAACTATACCAACTCCCCAAAGCGAAAACGCCGCAACGAGCAGAGCGATTATTGCATAGAACGCCAGAAACTTCCCGCGTAATTTTTTCCAGGTGAAATAAATGTGTAAATAAACGGCATAAAGCAGCCACGTAATTAAACTCCACAACTCAATCGGGTCCCAGCCCCAGAACCTGCCCCAAGCAGCATCAGCCCAGATTGCGCCGGAGATTATCATAATTCCGTAGAATATGAATCCTAAAAGTATCAGTCGGAAATTAAACTCATCGTATCTTTCGGCTTTTGCAATAAAAAGTTGTTCTTCTAAAATGCCGTTATGTTTTTGTTTGTAAATTCGCATTACTGCTACGCCGGCTGCAAACATAAAACAACCGACCGCTGCCGTTGCGAACGATGCGTGTATAAAAAGCCAAAAACTTTGTAAGCTGACGGGAAGAATTTTTTCACCGAATGGATGAGTTCCGCCCCAGCCCATCAATAAAAAAATGAATGGCATAATTCCAACACCGACGGATCGAATAAATGGTTTCCATTGCTGTAAAAGCAGAAAGATTAAAACACCGAACCAGGCGCTTGCCGACATTGCCTCGAAGTATGATACGAATGGAGGATAACCTGTATCAACCCAGCGTGCTGTGGCTACGGCTGTGTGAAGCATAAAACCAATTAGTGTTACGCGGATTGCTAAATTAAGCAACTTGGATTTCCGAAATATTAAGGCAACTGCAAAGAGAGCAAAACTAACAGCATATAATATTACCGTTAGCCAAAATAAAACTGATAAGATAGTTTCCATTACGCTTCTTCTAAAATTTTTTCTTCGGTTACAACCAATTTAGGAAATTTTCTCAAAACATTTTCTAAATCAGTTCGCATAACCGACAATTCATTTTCGAATGAAGCGTGAAATTTTTCTGTGGTTCCCATGATATCGAAAGTTATACTTTCGTTTATGGAATACAAGTTTATGATTATCTCTTTTTTGACACTTATTAACCGCAAAACAAGTCCGATAAGTGCGAATGCAACTCCAAACAGAATTACACTCAAGCCCGGATCACCCGAAAGTGTGAACTCCGACCATCTTCTGAGTTCGCCGAATGCAATATCATAATTTCCCGCTTTTACAAATCCACCTGCCGGTACGTAAGTATCAGTTAATACATTTTTATCTTTCAGAACTACAACCCGCAGCATCGGCGAATTAGGTTCATCTGTTCTTGATATATATTTTCCGTCGCGAAACAAAGCATCGGGTAAAAGCTCAAACTCAAAACGGAGTGAACCGTTTTCGAACTCTAAGTAATCGCTGTGCATCCGCTGTCCGTTGCGAGATGATGTTGCGAGGCGTGTATAACCTTCGGTAATTATTTTTCCATTTTCGTTAGAGATGTGTATGAAAGGTGAGTAACCGGTTTTATCACCCTGGTGCAGCGTTAAGCCTTCGACAGTATATCCGTTGTTGATATAAACCGGAATGTTGGTGTTTTTCTCTTTTACATTTTCGATGATTGATGCGAGCGTAGCGGCGCCGTTCACTTTATATGATGGCTCAACTTTCAAAAGTTTGAATGTAAAATCTTCTTTCGGATGTTGATAATACTTTCCAGATTGAACATTCAGGAACCGGTCTTTTGATGAAATAAAAGTTTGTCCTTCTGTGAGTGCGAAGGTTCCATCGAAAGACGCATACTTACTCACTGCTATTCCCAACAAGATAATAACTAAACTTGAATGGAATAAAATAGAACCGATATTTCCATACTTACCTTTTAGTCCGCGTATAGTTGTTACCACACCTGAATTGTTGGTCGATATGCTGTATCCGTTTTCTTCTAATTTTTTAGAGAATGTTTGATGAAGATTTGTAATTGCGGGTTCATTTTTTTGAAAACCTGTTTTTTGATATCTCTTAATTTCAGTTTTCGAACGGTAGAATATTGAAATCAATAAACTAATACCGAGAGAGATTAATGTGAACACGACTGCAAACGATTCGAAATGATTTTGAAAGCCGATGCTTTTTACAGGTGAAAAATTATCGAGTGCAAGCAGTTGGTTTATATTCTTTGAAAAATTTGAAATATCGATTGACGGATTGAATGCCGCAAACAGAGAAAATCCCACCAAATGAATCATCAAAATAGTAGCAAATTTCGGCGTTGCTATTGTTTGAATTATTTTTTTTAATATTTTTTTTATTTTACTCATACTCTTATAAATCCTAAATCCGAAACTTGTGGTGAGCTTGTCCCGTAAAACGGGACGAGTCGAACCATCATCAATACGTTCTTCCCCCGGTATGCGTATCACATCCGCGTGTTACGTCGGCATCAGTAAAGCATTGTCTTCCTGTAAAGTTCACATCGGAAATATAACCGCCTACAAATCTATCAGCCATAACACGCGTTCCGGCAGCAAGTGTAGAACCGCTTTCGCGCCAGTAGTAACGTTTATTCCAGCCGTGAGCATTAATTCTTCCGCTCTTACCGCCGGTGTTGAGTGTAGTTCCTGCAAAGTCCCACATGTGGCAGGTAAAGCAACCTTCGGCAACTTTATGAGCGCTGCGGGAATGTTCAGGAAATCTGCTACCAGTTGAAGCTGTGTTATACGATGCTGCTTTATGGCATACCAAACAAAGCGGAGTCCCAGCCGATGTACTCGCAATTGTAGCAATCAACATCTTGTCAGAATTTGAAGTGCCGGGACCAACATTATTCAAAATTGAACCGTGTGAACCTCGCGGCGAAGTGCTGCTTTCGCTCCCGTGACAATCGCTGCACCAAACTCGCTTGTTTGTTGCCCATGGTTCGTTTGTCGTCGTAGTTGTTACGTTTGCATTTGTAGTTCCACCCGGAACGATCCCATGATATGAAGCGTACTGAGGATTTATTTCGGCGGCAATATCACGTTTACCAACGGGCAGCGTAACATAGCCGGAATGACATTTTAAGCAAACCTGATATTCATCGGTTGGGGTTGTAACTTTTGTATAAACAGTCGGCACTGCCCATGTTACATCATTTGTAAGCATCGCCGTGTTTGGTGTGGGCCAAGTTGGCTGAACGCCCCAAGTTCCACGTAGTGCGGCAGAAATTCTTAAAGTTCCTCGTGTTGATTTTGTAACTGCTATTTGTGCTTGGTGCGGGTTGTGGCAATCCTGACATTCGGAGTGACGATTTGTGCTGCCAAGTTCGGTTGTGGTTTCGTGTGTAATCCGGTTTTTGTGTCGTCCGTCAGTTGTGTTTGTTGGATGTTTCCAGGCTTTATTCAACTCAGGTTGAATCCGGTTAGCTGCCGGCGCATTGGTTCCGTGACAGCCAGTATTCGTTCCGTCGTAACAAGTGTTTTGTTCAACTGCCCGTTGGATGTAAGGTGTTCCACCGCCTGAATGCGACTTATGACAACTACGGCAGGAATACTCACCGACTGTGGTCGCGCTTCCGCCGGTTGGTGTGTATGCTGTTGTAGATGTACGGTGAATTGATGTAGTATAATTAGTTTTGGTATGACAATGTGTGCATAAGCCGGCATTAGCATTACTCATACGAAGGAAAGAACTAAATTGATTGTCGTGAGCATTATGACAACTATGGCATTCAACTCGTCCGGTTGAAGCATCAGGGTCAAGTTTGACTGCTGTGTTCCACGGAAATGTTCGCGATACTAATTGATTGTCTTTTGCCGGCTCGTATAAATAACCAACGGGATGATCGTTCGCTAAATTCGTACCGATATTTCCGGTAGATGCGACAGGCATAGTAGTAACTCCGCCAGTCATACTGATAGTACCTGTGCTGCCTGCACCGCGTGTGTTGTAAACTGTTCCGATTGCTATTGTTCCATCGTGGCACGATAAGCAAAGTTTCGATTTTGCATTTGGCTGATTCGGTGCACTATAAGAAATACTTGTGAGATAATCGCTCGAGTATAGTGTATATGTTGCCGTAGTCGGCTGACGGTTCCACAACTGTGATGTCGCTTGTTTGCTGTGCGGAGTGTGGCAGAAAATACATATCTCGGTTTCGGATGATGCTTTGATAGTTCCAGTTCCCGTTGTGCTTAAGTTGTGTTTTGAGGTTCTGATACTCGTTTGTGCAAAAAGAAATGAACAACTTATAAAAATTAAGAATGTTAAAAATAATATGTTAATCCGGTTTAACATTATTTCAAATATTTAAAAATTTGTATTCTCTTATTTAAAGAATCAACCACATAAATATTATTTTGTCCATCAATTGCAATCCCGCTCGGACTCATAAACTCGCCCTTCTCAATTCCTTTCGATCCAACGACTAACAATAAATCGCCGCGGTTGTTGAATATCTGGAAATTATCCATTAAGGCATCTGTTACATAAACGTTCCCGTCAGAATCTGTCGCTATCGATTTCGGATGGGCAAAATGTCCGGCTAAATTTCCGATTCTTCCAAATGCTAAACGATAATTTCCATCGTTATCGAATGCCTGAATACGATGATTCATTGCATCCACAATAAAAATAGAATTAGACGCTGTAAGGTGAACAGGATAATTGAATTCGCTCGTACCGCTGCCGCGCTTACCGAATGACAAAATATATTTTCCATTCAAATCGAAAACAATCACCGAATGATTACCTGTATCAGTTACATACAACTTGTTATCTTTAATAGCTAAACCCGTAGGCCTGATGAACTCGTAATTGATATAGGAAAGGGGTTTGTGATTGTTATCGAACACAAATACTTTTTTTAATTGAGAGTCAGAAACATAAATTCTCCCTTTTGAATCAACTGCAATACCTACGGGTGATATTAGAGTGTGGTTGTCGGCACGCTCGATGAAATCGTAATTGCTATTTTTTAAATCGAGGATGTGAACACACTTTGCTCCCGGATCAGCGATGTATATGACTTGATTATTACTCACTGCTATTCCAACAGGTTGTTCCAACCAACGTTCAGAAGATTCGGTGCCGAAAATAAAATTAAAAAGTTTCGAGAAAAAACCTTCATCAGCCCCGATATCTTTCAGCGAAGATATGATTTGAAGATGCTGGATGCGTGCTTTCTGCTGCGGCGGGGGCCAAACAAGCGGCTGCTGCGTTTGTGATACCATTTCACAACTGCACAAAATAATAATTGCAACAGCGATGTAGTTAATATATGGTTTAAAAAAAATCAAGTTTATCTATTTATTACTTGAGTAATATACGATTATTTTATATGACACGTAAAACACATTTCGCTATTAGCATTTGAGACCCGCAAAAACATCGATACGCCGCTAACGCCGTGTGGATCGTGGCAGCTTCCGCATTCTAATGTAGCTGTGCCGGCTGTCGTGCCGTAAAGTGGTAAAGTCCGCGGAGGCGAGGTTGCTTGAACTGAAATTTTGCTACCGCTGGTAGTTTCTGTCCGCAGCTCGGTGTCAGTCGCTCTGTGTGTCGAATAAACAAAACCTATCGGGTGGTCGTTTGTTAAGTTTGTGCCCAATCCAGCCGGAACTGCGGCAGTGGTTGTATCCATTTTCCCGGTACCGCTAAAAGCCGGTACTATGCCAGCGCCGGAACCCGGATTGTTCACGATGCTTGCGTAAGTTACAGTCCCGTCGTGGCAGCTTAAGCAATTTTTTGAAACTCCCCCCGGCTGAGGTACCGTTGCTTCCATAGTCGGACTTGAATATACTGCGTAAGTAGCTGTCGATGCTGTCCGGTTCCATAAAAGTGATGTGCTTTGTTTCGAGTGGGGAGTATGGCAAAATACACAAACTTCCTCATAACCTGATGTCGTAGTTCTAACTGTTGCTGTCGAACTGAAAGATAAATCGTGCTTGCTATTTCTAATTTGAGCATCGACAGTTCCTGTAAATATCAATGCTACTGTTATGACTAATAAAGATAATTTGTAAAACATTTTTAATGATCCTTTCATTTATTGATGTTGATATATTTAAATATTTGTATTCTTGCATTTAATTGATCGACTACATAGATAAGATTATTTTGGTCGATGAAAATTCCGGCAGGAAGATGGAACTCGCCCGCCCCGATTCCTGAGTTTCCGATGAACATTAATGCTTCACCCTTCTCATTAAAAATTTGAAAGTTATCGAACGCTGCATCGGTTACGTAAATATTATTATCACTATCTATTGCAATTCCTTTGGGACGTGCGAAATGTCCTGGCGTATTTCCTAACTGACCGAACTTTGATAAAAATTTTCCATCCAAATCAAATATCTGAATCCGCCCGTTGAATGTATCTATCACATAAATTTTTTCGTAAGCGATTGTAATATTTGTGGGAAAATTGAACTGTCCGTCTTCGCCCCCTCGTTCACCGAATGTGAATAGTTGGTTTCCTTCGTCATCTATAACAATGACATAGTGCTTATTGGTATCGACAATATAAAGTCGGCGTAATTTTGGCTCGTATGCAATTCCTGTTGGCGACCCAAATTGGTTTTCGCTGCCGAAAGTTCGGATGACGTTTCCGTCCGTATCGAATACGAAAATTCTTTTTAAGAACGAATCGGAAACGATGATATTATTTTCAGGAGTTACAATAACTCCGATTGGTGTATGAAGTTTATGCTGTCCTTTATCGCCGATGGAACGCATTTCTTTGGTCTGATTATCGAAGATAATTACATTTTTCAAGCTGGTGTCGGTTACGTAAATGGTTCCGGTTGCGTCGGCGGCAACACCGAACGGACGCACTAAAGCATTCTCTTTTGATTCGCCCGCCAAGATACTCAATAATGCATCAGATTTGCTCTTGGTAAAATAATCCTCGCCTTTAATGATGTTCACAAGTTTAAAACGCGGCTGTTCCGGTGGTGCAGGCCAGATGTATTCGGGAATAGTTTCCTTTGTCGTCCCGCAGCCGATGAGGAAGATGCTTGTGAATAATATTGTTAATATGTATTTCATTTATTTGTTCTCTTAAAAAACTCGGAATCGGAGTTCCATCCCGAATAACAAGATGGAAACTCCCAATTCCTTCTCTCTGGCAAGGGAATTATCAGAGAGGATTTTAAATTTATGATTTTAGATTGCTGATTGATGATTTATGATTTTTGATTTTTTACATTTTAAATACTGCAACTGCAACTGCAACTGCAACTGCATACTGCATACTGCATACTGCATACTGCATACTGCATACTACATACTAACTGCCAATTGCTAGAACGGCCTTGCAACCGTGAACCAAAATTCGCGGCGTTTATCTATAAAACGAAATTCACGAAGCCGAAGTTGAAAACTTAACGCCCGCCATTGGTAATTTAACTCGGCATCCTGATTTATAAAATCGCGGCGGGTCAGCGGGTCGTACGACCAGCCAAGCGAATATCCTAACGAAAGACTACGCACAAAAAATTGTGGACTATTAAAGTTTAAATTTATACCGTAAAACTTCGACCGGTATTTCCCTAAATTCCAATTAATATTTCCATTGAAACTTAGGGAAAAAGGGATGTAGTAATATAAAGATGTATTAAAACGTTGATTTAACCGTAATTGAGTTAACGCACGAGACGTTTCATTTTTACTGAATATATCTTCATCACGGTAATCTATCATAGATTCGGAGCTCAAACTACCGAATAATAATTTCGATATAGCTAACGATGCGTTCTTAAATGTTTCGTCGCGTTCCCTGCTGTAATAGACTTTGTTTTTATTGAATGCAAAACTACTCGTGATATTAAAATCGTAAACCCGTGCATTGATCGAGTTGTTGAAACCGCCATTCAAGTTCGATTGTTTTTCTGTTCCTCCTTGTTTACTGTAACCGACATTTACTCCGTTGCTAAAATCGATATTTGTAAACCCGAACATGTGCTGAACACCAAAAGCATTTCCCAATCCTTGCAAAATAATTTTACGCAAGTCGTCTTTATTATTTTCAATTATATACCGGTCGTCGGTGCGTGTCGTAAAAAGATTATAGTTCAGATGCAAATTTTTGTTCATGAGATATTGCACAGATTGACTGAGATTCAAGCCGAAAGAAATCGAATTTACCGATTCAAGGTGTCTGCCGCTGACCAAAGTGTTCAAACGGATTTTATCGCTCGCTTCATTATAAAACATAAGCGAGCCGGATGTAAAACCAAAATTATTATGGCTGTAGTATTCTGTGTTAATATCGAATCGCGATTTTTCGGAATATTGCTTCGTCCCGTTTAAATTCAGGCGATAATAATTATCCCGCTCACCCGTTGCTCTATCTAAAACATCGTATAAGTTACCCGATAGTGAGATGTTCGACTCGGTGGATGCTTTCGATAAATTAATTCCAAACTCTCTTTGTATTTGATCTGCGTTGGATGTTGGCGCAACCGACCAACTCCTGTTTTGATTGTAATAGATATTTGTTGTAGGGAGGTAGTAAATTTTCTCTGTAGAAATTTGAAACCGTTGCTGTTGTTGACGAAAATTATTCTTGCTATCACCAAACCCGACAATATTTGTGTTCGATTCTAACTCGCCGTCCCTCGCAAACATATCCAACCGGACAAGATAATTCTGTAATGCAGTAACGTTTAAATTGTAGTAATTGAATAAAATGTTTTTAGATTTTTGTGAAAAGTTTTGATAGTAGGTATTGTTGTAGTTTAAAAAAACTGCAGTCTGAAGCCCGTAAGAAATAAGGCGGGGAGAATATAGATATCCGCTCACCCCCAGATTAAACTGAGGACTGTAACGGTTAAACTTAGTTGTATTATTTCCGGACTTTGAATCCTGATACTGATGCTGGTAACGAAACTCACCGCCGATAGATGTAATCTGCGAGAGAGAAGTTATCTGCATTAATATCATCAAACACAAAATCCATATAATTCTATTTATCAATTTTCCCTTGCCAAATTCAAATTATAGTGGTTATACCCTGTGGGGCTAACTATTATTTTATCGTGTAGGTCGACGACCTACGGTCTCGTAGAGAGACTCGTCGACCTACAATTATTAATTTTTAGTTAACCCCGTAAGGTATTAAATACTGAATAAATTACTTAATATGACACGAAATACATAATGTTCCTTGGTTTGTTGTTGCACGTGTCATTTTGTCAGCCGTGAGGTGTGGGTTATGGCAGCTACCGCATTGCATCATATCATTATATAGCGGTAAATTGTTCAACGGTATGGCTCGTAATGCACCGTCGGCAGTTACTAATGCTGCATCATAGACGAAATTCACCGGATGTGTGTGTGATAAACCGGTTCCATATGTTGCTCCGCCATGTAAGTTTGCGGCATCACCGACCTTTAATGAATCCGGACCGGTCCAACTGACAGAAGCATCAGGTCGCTTGACGTATGCTGCTGATGCGAATAATGCACTGCCATCGTGGCAACTCATACACATCGAGCTAACATTACTCTGCCCTGCTGCAAGTGCTGTTGGATTAGCATCCATTGTTGCGCTAATGGTATTATTATAAACACCGTATGTGCCGGATGCTAATTTTGCACGTGACCATAGTGGGGCTTTAATTCCGTTTGCCGGAACGTGTGGTGTATGGCAGTAACCGCATAATTTATCAGATGCTCCTTTAATTCCGTCAGTTTTGGAATACCTGAAGTCGTGCTTTGCATCTAACATCAAAGAGGTTTGTGCCAATACAAATGACGACACAACCAAAATTGCTAATGCGATTAAAAGTAATCGTTTCATTTAATAACTCCTTTTTAATTAATTGTTTTGCCTCTTGTTTATTAGAAATCCTTCTTCCTCATGAGGCTTCTGAGGAAATGGATTTTTTAATCTGCTCTTAATAGTTGAAAAACTTGAACCCGCTGATTCAAATAGTCAGTTACATAAATAAAATTGTTTTGGTCTATGTCTATTCCAATCGGATTCTGAAAACCTCTGTTATCGCGATTAGAAAATTTTCCAACGAACATCAATAATTCAAAATCATTATTGAATATTTGAAAGTTTTGATGGATTGCATCCACAACATAAATATTGTTGTGTTTATCCAGTGCAATACCTTTTGGCCTGGAAAATGTACCATATACATTTCCTTGTTCTCCATATTTTCTTAAGTATTTACCTTGTGCATCAAAGACTTCAATCCTAAAGTTAAAGGCATCTATGACGTATATATTGCCACCAGAATCTACATCTGCGCTCTGTGGAAAATTAAATTCACCATCTTCTTCTCCGCGCTGTCCAATCGTGAGTAGGGAATCACCACTGTCGGAATAAACAAATACTTGGTGCATTTTATTATCGACTATGATTACCCGTTTATTAAGTTCGTCGTATGCTACATCTACAGGATTCGGAAATGTATTAGGTTTACCAATAGATGTTAAATATTTACCATCGGAGGAAAAAACTACGACTTGTCCTAATTCAATAATCCCTACAAAAACTTTATTGTTACCGTATGCTATTCCAAGCGGACTCCCGAGTGGAATTGGACTTTCTTCTCCAAGTAATTTTACTTTTTTTTCTAGCTCATCAAATACAATTACTCCTTGAGTAACATCTGAAACAAACACTTTACCTTTCCCATCACTACAAACGTCGAAGGGTCGGCTGAGCTGTATGTTCCCTCTTTTGCCTGCCAAAGTACTAAATACTAAGCCGAGTTTTGATGCAAAATCGTCCTCACTTGTATAAGTTTTAATATATTTCACACGTGGTTCATCGGGGGGCGGGGGCCAAACTATTTCGTTTTCTTTTTGTGTGTCCTTTGAGACGCCGCAACCTATCAACAACAATGCAGCAAAAAATCCTATTATATAATTTATTTTAATCATTCTTCTCTTCTTTTTTGGATTCTTCTGTTTTTGTTTCTTCTATACTTTTTAACATATCATCAAATGATGGAACTGTTTGTAATCGTTCTTGTTCTCTTCTTGGCGAAAAATCGATAGCTCCGGTTGTTAGCGAAATACCCGCCGAAACCGTCCAGCTTTTAACAGTTGTGCCCGCAATGTACCCGCCCGTAACTTGCAAACCTAAATTTGAAAAAATCCTTGATGTTAAACTTAGCAAACTTGTATAATCGTGATTGCCGAAGTATCCGTATGTAAATTCCAATCCTAATTTATAATCGCGGCTAACCGAGTATGTTGCGCCAACACTTCCTAAAAACCGTGTCCCTTTGTCGATTTTGTTTATTCCTAAAAATACAGTGGGCTCAATGGCATTTGTGTAAACACTTGCCACAACTCCGAAGCGGGTCATATCAGCAGGGAAGAGGACGATTTTATCGGAAGCTGTCGAGTTAATTTTTTCAGCCCATATTGCGGCTCTGTATATAAATGGAATCTCAAAGGGAAATTGAAACTTACCACCAAATCCTGTAACCGATGCGGGCAGAACGTGTCCGTTGATTTCGGTAGCATATTTCAAGTACAATTCGAGGTGCGATGAAAATCCACCCGTTACATCAATTGAATTGAAAGAGTGATTTTTGAAAAAAGTGAAATGATGATATTGAACACGGAAGTTTGATGATGGTGCAACACTGCCTGTCGGTAATAGAATAATTGATGAGCCGCTGGATATTCCTTGGTCGGTAAAGTTTTGACTTTGAACCGAAGCAATGTTCACAAGGATTAACAAAATTAATATTTTAAATAATTTAATCATTATTTATTATGGCAGTTTAAACAAATAGCCATTCTACCGCCGGCAACTTTCATCATAGCTTTATTATCGGAGCCGTGCGGATTATGACAACTGACGCATGAAATTTCGCTCTTGCTATTTTCAGAAACACTTTTAAACCTGCTCGGATGGTTGTTTACCGGATGGTTTAAACCATATTTATCGTGGCAGGAGATACAAGTGTTGTAAACTTTATCTTTTAATAATTTCTTCTCATTAGAACTGTGCGGCGAGTGGCAAGTTAAACAATCGTTTCCAACCGCGTGCGGATATTTAGCTTTTTCGTTTAAGTCGGTAATTTCGGAATGGCAGTCGGCACAAACTCCGGGCACACCTTTTTCAACAACAACGGCTTTGCTTTCTTTCGACCAAGCGTGGCAGGTTGAACACTCTTTCATTTCAACGGGACCGTGAACTTTAGAACTTTGTGCAAATGCTTTGTGGCAGCTATTGCAATCGGCGGTCATATTTTCGCCGCCGTTGCCGCTCGGCAAGCCATCGTGGCAGCTTGTGCAATTCTGTTCATACTCTGAGTTGTGAAATCTGTCTGAGCGATCTGCAACCGGTTTGGATTCTGCTAATTGTGTCGTGCGGAAAAGCATAGCTTTGGCTTTTTTTCCGGGAGCTGTAAAATAAATTTTGTTCTCGCCCGGAATCAACTGCGTTTGTAATTTATATAACGAGTAATTTTCTTTTATCGGATCATCGTAGTCGGTAGTTACTGTGTTATCCTTCCAACCTTTTACATTTATCACTAATTCGGAAGCTTTGGAAACCTGAACCAGGCGGAGTAATTCTGAAAAAGCCGGCTTTTGCCAAAACCCCCGGACAGTGATTGTATCAATGTATTTATATTTCAAAGTTTCAGGTTTGGTTGAACCACCCTGCAGTATAAATGAATATGCTAACTCTTCGATAGTTGTATTAGAAGGGAAAATTTGAATAAACTCTTTTGGGAATTTTTCTTTTTCGGAAGGACTTGCGATTGGGATTACTTTTTCAGTTTGCCATTGAGAGGAAATAACTAATTCACTCCCCTCATTTTTGGAGACGGATAATAATAATAATTTTGTGGCATCATAAGAATTTGGTTGTTCAGCAAAAGGCACCACAGAAATATCTGGTTTAGTAATAAAAGCCTGTAAACTGACCAACAGGATAACGCAAACTAATATATTTACTATAGAACGTATGTACATATTATTACAATTGGGTTAAATTACTCAACTTGATGGGTTATATCACCCACATGTTGTGTGTTAATGTTCTTATTTTCGATAAGGTCTTTAATGAAAAAAGTAAGACACCGAAGATCGAAAGGTTTTTCAAAAAAATAATCTATCACAGATTGATGTGAAACCATTTCATGAGCGGGATTGCTCTCGGCGCTGATCATAATAACCGGGATACCGGGAAAAAAAGTTTTTGCTGCTGTAGCTACCTCAAAACCATCGATTTTGGGCAATTTCATATCGGTTACGATTAAATTGAATGATTCGGTGTAGAGGCTTTCGATAGCTTTTTCACCGCAATGAACAGTTGTGATTTCGTAGCCGAATTTGGTCAGTACATTTTCGAGCGACCAGCAAATTAATTTTTCGTCTTCGACGATCAGAATTCTCTTTTTGGAATTGTTCTTGTGCATATATAATGTATATACATAGTCCAACTATTGTGCCAGAATTAAATTTTCAGTTTCAGGGGGGAACCAATAGTCAATTGACTATTAACCATTGACTATTGACCATTTATCCCTGCCCGCTATATTGAACCCGTTAAGGCAGGCGGGCATTTGTTCATTTACCCATTTGCTCATTGCTCCAATGTTCCAATTGCGTCGAAGACGCATCCGCCTCTGGCGGAGATTCAATGATTCAAATTGTGTTTCTTAATTCTATAACGAATTGTATCGCGGGTAATTTGCAGTAACTTAGCAGCTTGTGTTTGATTGTAGTTTGTTTTCGCAAGAGCTTGGATGAGGGCTTTTTTTTCGAGCTCGTTTAGAGATAACGGTTCCTCATTATTAAGGAAAGATGGGTTATCATTTTTTTGCTGGTGAAGAAGGTGTGAAAATTCGAGATGGTGAGGTTGGATGTAATCGTCTTCGTTTAATAAAATAGTACGTTCCATTACATTTTTTAATTCACGAACGTTACCGCGCCAATGGTAGTTGAGAAGTAGCTGTTTGGTTTCTTCGGTAAAACCGGTGAAATGCTTATTGAATTTTAAATTAAATTCTTGTAGAAAATTTTCGGCTAAAAATAGAACATCCTGGTTACGTTGTCGCAGAGGTGGCAGGTTTATAGTTGCAACATTCAAGCGGTAAAACAAATCGGTTCTGAATGTTCCCTCGGCAATTTTTTCCTGTAATGCTCTGTTGGTTGCGGCAATAATTCTAACATCGACATTAATATCTGTTGTACCGCCGACCCGTTGAAATGTTTTTTGCTCAAGCACACGCAGAAGCTTTATTTGTAGCTTCGGAGATATGTCGCCAATCTCATCAAGAAAAACCGTCCCGCTGTCGGCAATTTCAAAAATTCCTTTTCTCTGATTTCTTGCATCTGTAAAAGCTCCCTTCTCGTAGCCGAATAACTCACTCTCAATCAACGTTTCAGTCAGGGCTGCACAATTAACAGTCATCAAGGGTTTATCTTTCCGCTCGCTTAGGAAATGCACCGCCCGTGCGACTAATTCTTTTCCAGTGCCGCTTTCTCCGGTAATTAAAACAGTTGTTCCGTTGCTTGCAGCTATCTTCGATATTTTTTCATAAACCTGAAGCATCGGCGGCGAAGAACCGATTAGTCCGCTGAAACCGTTTTTTTTCTGTTGGGCTTTTAAGAGGTGAGCAAGTTGTCGTCTTAGACGAGTAGATTCGAGTGATTTTTCGATTACGATTTTTAGTTCTTCAAAGTTGATTGGTTTTGTTACATAATCGTGTGCACCCAACTTCATCGCTTGAACAGCAATATCCGATTTATCGACGGCTGTCAGCATAATAACAGGGGTACCGTTTTTACTTTCTTTTATTTTTTGTAAAAGTTCGATGCCTGTTCCATCAGGAAGCATTTGGTCAAGAATGATCAAGTCGGGATCACAATCTTGCAGAATTGAGATAGCAACACGGCAATTCTCAGCTTCTAACACATCGAAACCCGATTTTGTGAGGTCTTTTTCCAAACTCCACCGGATTAGTTTTTCGTCGTCTATAATTAAAATCGTTTCGCCGCGCATACTGATCAACTTTTTATTGTTGGAATTTTTATAGTAACTGTTGTACCTGCATCAGGTTCACTCTCTAAATTTATTTCGCCTCGATGTTGGTCAACGATTCGTTTTGTAATCGTTAATCCCAATCCTGTCCCTTTATGTTTCGTGGTATAAAAAGCTTTGAATACCTTATCGAGTTGTTTTTCCTCAATACCTTTGCCGCTATCGGAAATAACTATTTGAACAGATGAATTATGATTGAAAGTCCGGATCGTAATTTTTCCGTTCGTGTCGATTGCCTGGAGGGCATTTATTAAAACATTCCAAAATATTTGTTGCATTTGTTTTTTATCTGCTGCAACCAAAGATAAATCACTTGCAAGATCGTTTTTGAAGGAGATATTTTTATCTTTCAGTTGAGGACTCATTAACGAAATTGTTTTTTTCAACAAATCGTTTATCTGAACTTCTTCAAATACCGGTTGAGCTGGACGGGCGTAGCTTAGTAAATCGTTCACAGCATGGTTTACACGTTCAAGCTGAAATATCATTTCAGCATAAATTTCTTTCTTCTCATCATCGTTGGCGATGCTGTCTTCAAATATTTGCAAAGCGCCCAATACACCGGCAATCGGGTTTTTAATTTCGTGTGCTATGCTTGCGGCAATTTCACCCGTTGTTGCTAAACGGTCGGCATGTTCAAGTTGAGTATGATGAAGCTCGATTAATTTGGAATTAGCATAGTTTAAATGAGTTATCAGATGATTAAAACTTCGTGTGAGATTTGCAATTTCGTCAGTGTTGTTTTTCGGTTCAGGTAGTGTAGGAAAAACAACCATCTCACCTTTTTCAAGACTCTGAATATTTAGTTCTATCTGAGATATGTGTACCCGCAATCGGTTAACCGGTTTAATTACTAAAAGGGATATTGCAAAATATATTATACCCGATAATCCAATGAATGTTAAAATTGTCATTGCTATATTAGCAGTGCGGTGTTGTTTAGATGCTACATTAACTTCATCTAAACCAATCTTGACTGCAAAAAAACCTAAAGGTGATTTATCTATCCCATGGCATCTGCTGCATTCGGGTTTGTTGGAAATTTGTTCAACAATGTATTCAAAGGTTTTGTTATTCTCTTCAACAAGGTGTTGTCCCTTATTCTCTCGGACTAATTTTTTTAGAAAAAAAGAATCCGTTTGTGTTTGGTTGTTTGATACTGCTTTTAAATATATAGTGCCGTCAGTTCGGAGAATATAAACTTCGGGAATATAATGCGTTGACACGGCAGCTTGCATCGCTTCGTGAATCTTGTCGCATTTATTTTCTAACATTAAAAATTCAAGTGCACCCTTTAGGATTAAAGCTACATGTTTGGCTTCCTCTTTGGCTTGATCTTCGAGTATGCTCCTACCTGTCAGGTAAGCTGAAAAGATAAATCCACCTCCAACGATTAACGAGACGATAATCACCGCAGCAGCAATTTTCTTACCTAAGGTTGGAAATAATTTTTCAAGAACTTTTTTCATAAATGATTTATCGTTACAAATAATAAGTACCTAAATTTGTTCATAACTTGTGCCAGATTACAACTATTCAAAAATGCCTCAAACAAACTGGAAAAATGGAGAATTAGTTGCGTTTGGCAATATTATGCTCTTAACAATCTCAAATTTGAAAAATGCTACGCAAATATTATAGAAAGTAGGAAAGAATGAGTAAGGTCAATCGAATAATAGCTTCAATATCTCCATTGTTTTTTCAATTTTTTGTACTGTGTCAGCAATATTTGGGAGCAATAAATTTAACTGAAATTGTGTTTTCGTTTCGCTGAAATGTGGCTTTAATTCCTGGTGAGCTCCTACATTACGGGTGAGTTTTTGAAATATAGAATCAGTATCGCCATAAAAAATCTGATTGTCGTATCCAGGCAGCAGCAGTATTAAATTTGATTTAGATATCTTAATACCTTTGAGAAAGAAATTGGAGGCAGTTATGCGAAGCTCAATGAGTTTAAATAAATTTTCAACTTCAGGTGGATACTCGCCGAACCTGTCTTTCAATTCCATTCTGATTTCATTAATCTTTGAAGCGTCATCTAATTTATAAAGCCGGCGGTAGATTTCTAATCGCTCATAATCCCGCTCGACATAAAAATCGGGAATTAGTGCTTCAATGTCGGTGTCGATTGTAGCTTCAACTTTTGGCTTCGATAGTTTTTCAATATCGAAAATTTCTTTGAACTCTTCCTGCTTAATTTCGTCAACTGCCTGTTCCAAAATTTTTTCATAAGTTTCAAAACCCATATCGATTATATAGCCCGATTGCTCAGCGCCCAGAAGATTGCCGGCGCCACGGATTTCTAAATCGCGCATCGCAAGGTTAAATCCCGAACCAAGCTCTGTGAATTCAACAATAGATTGTAATTTCCGAATGGCTGTTCGCGGCATCGAGTTTAGCGGAGGCGTAATCAAATAAGCGTATGCCTGAACATTCGACCGCCCGACTCTGCCCCGCAACTGATACAACTCAGCCATTCCAAACCTGTCGGCACGGTTAATTATAATTGTATTTACATTCGGAATATCCAAACCCGATTCGATAATTTTTGTAGCAACAAGGACGTCAAATTTCTTTTCTAAAAAATCCATCATAATTTTTTCCAACGCATGTCCGCGCATCTGTCCGTGCGCCGCAAAAATCTTCGCTTCAGGTATGTGTTGTTTAATCAGCGATGCAATCTCATCAATATTTTGAACACGGTCGTGCACAAAATAAACTTGCCCGGCGCGGTGCATTTCTTTCAGAATAGCTTCTCTCACAATTTCCCAGTGAAATTTCCGTCCGTTGGTGGCGGGAACAATTTCTGTAATTATCGGTAAACGGTTTCGCGGTGGAGTATTGATCAGCGATAAATCGCGCGCACCGAGTAACGAAAAATGAAGAGTTCGCGGAATCGGCGTTGCTGTTAATGTGAGCGTATCAACAGTCGAACGAAGCATCCTCAATTTTTCTTTTGCCGAAACTCCGAAGCGATGTTCTTCGTCAATTATTAAAAGTCCTAAATCTTTAAAGGCAACATCTTTTGAAAGCAACCGGTGCGTTCCGATGATTACATCGGTTTTTCCGGTATTAAGATTTTCGAGTGTCTGTTTCTGTTCTTTCTTCGATTTGAAACGTGAGAGCGATTCGATTTTCACAGAATATCTCTCAAGCCGATCCCGAAATGTATTGTAATGCTGCTGTGCAAGGATAGTAGTGGGTACCAAAATTCCGACTTGCTTATTATCCATCACGGCTTTAAATGTGGCGCGCACTGCAACTTCGGTTTTACCAAACCCAACATCGCCGCAAATGAGACGATCCATCGGAGAACTGCTCTCCATATCTCGCTTGATATCTGATGTCGATGTTGCCTGGTCGGGTGTATCTTCGTACATAAACGAAGCTTCAAGTTCTTTCTGCCAATGCGAATCGGTTGAGAAAGCGAAGCCGGTTTCTTTTTTCCGCAGCGCATAAAGTTTTATTAAATCGCGTGCAATATCTTTTATTTTTTTCTTTGCCCGTTGTTTTAATAGTTCCCAATCTTTCGATCCGAGTTTGTTTAGAGTTGGTAAATGTCCTTCTTGCGACGAATACTTTTGAATTTTATTTACATAGTTCAAATTAAGATAGAGTGTATCGTCGTCGCGATAAATAATTCTGACTACTTCTTGTTCGATACCGCCGACATTCAATTTTTGCATTCCTTCGAATTTTCCGATTCCATAGTCGATGTGTGTTACATAGTCGCCGCGCCTTAGTTGTGTAAGTTCCTTAAAAGAAATTCCTTTGAACTTCCTGCGACTCGTTGTGCTTCGTTGTTTTATTCTTCCGAAAATTTCGTGTTCAGTAAGAAGAGCAATTTTTGCGGGGGGATAAATAAAACCCGAATGGAATGGCTCGGTAATTATTTGATACTCTATACTGATCCCTGATTCCGGGCGACTCAATTCTGTTATTCTAAATTCTTCATTCGGAATTCTTGATTCGCCATGCTCTCTCGTCAAAACTTCCTGTATAAGTTCTTCTAATCTTTCCGCTTCCTCTTTCGTATCGCAGGTGATGTATGTTTGATATCCTGAAAAAGTTAATTCAGTCAATTTATCAACCAACCTGTTTACACTTTTATTAAATGCGGGTTGAGCTGAGGAAGAGAAGTCGATGGGTTTAGTATTGTGCTTAATTAACTCAAGATTTTTTATCGTTGAAAATTTTGAGATTTTTTCTGAGATGAAATTCCAGTCGAAAATGTTAGTGTATCCTTCGCGGTGCAGTTCTTCAACTTCACTTTCAATCAGGTCGGATTGGTGTAAAATTATGAATGTGTTATCAGGCAGATAATCGAATACCGAACTTTGTAACTCAACATCTTCATCATGGACATCCGGGACAACGCTTGCCCTTTCGAGTTGGCGGATTGAACGCTGCGATATTGCGTCGAACTCGCGGATCGATTCAATCGTGTTACCCCAGAATTCTAATCGAACGGGATTCGTTCCGACGAACGGGAAGATATCTAAAATACCCCCTCGAACAGCAAAATCGCCATACGACTCTACAAAATCTTTTCTTTGGAATTGAAAATTATGAAGTTGATCTATCAGTTTTTGAAAATCATAATTTTGATTTGAAACAAGTTCGATAATATTTTTTTTGAACTTATCGGGCGCTGATAATTTACTGACGAGCGAGTATGGTGAAGCGACGACAACGCACGGTTTTCCGGCGGAAAGAGAGCGAAGCGTTTCGATTTGTGAGACCGGTGCACTTAAATCGAGAAGTTCTACATCTTTAGGGGGCCGTTCGCCGAAGAGACAAACGTTTCCGGTGCCGAGGATGAGCGAACAGTCGTCGTAAATTTTTTCGGTAGTATCTTTATCGGGAGTAACGAGTAGCACGTGCCCGCTTTTCTCAAAAACCATAGCAGCAAGAAAAGCAGCTAACGATCCGTAAAGATTATGAACAGAAATATCGTGCTGTTTGTTTTCGAGGAGCGTTTCAAAATTTTGAAACGGCTCGGAGTTGTATATATTATTTTTTATCGTATCAATCATTGCAAAATCTAAAATCTAATTTACCCGCCGAAGCTTCAGCGCATGTGGGAATCTAAAATCTCCCCCCGATCGACTGAATCCAGTCAGATTCATCGGGCGAACCAGCGGGCAGGAGGAGTTAATAGTTTTTATGGTTCGCTTTAGCTCACCACAAGATTTTAAGTAATTCGTGAAACTAATAACCTAAAACAAGCAACTAATTAACTAAAACCAAAAACCCCGCCTGCCTCAAAGCTACAAGTTCGGCGGGCAGGCATTAACTCAAAAACGTTTTTAGTTATCAGTTATCAGTTATAGTCGTTGGTTGTAGGTCAAAAATCAAAAATCCTAAACACACCTATCCCTAACCGTCGGCAATAATACAGTATTTAGACAGTTAAGGATAATGATGACAAAAGTTAATAAACACTGCCGGCAAAAGCAAAATAAGAAAAATATGAAATTATATTCAGATTCAATTGAATTTCCCGCAGTTTCTAATTATATTCAAATCAGTATTAGTAATTACAAAAATCTTATGAATTCAAAAATCTCTTTTATACTCGACGGTAAAATAACACAGGTCGATTTCAACTCGGCAAACGGATTGACCCCCACAACAACAGTCTTGAACTATCTGCGAAAATTTCCAAACCACAAAGGTGTTAAAGAAGGCTGCGCCGAAGGCGACTGCGGCGCCTGCACGGTTGTTTTAGGCGAACCAGCCCGGCACCTGCCCGACGGCTCGTCCGATGGTCGAGCGGGTCAGGCGGGTCGGTCTGGCGGGGTAGAAAATGACCGAATTCGTTACAAAGCTGTCGATTCATGCTTGATTTTCCTTCCGATGCTTCACGGTAAACAACTCATCACGGTTGAGAACCTAAAATCAGCCGATGCCAAACTGCATCCCGTTCAGCAAACTATGGTAGAGGAATACGGAAGTCAATGCGGTTTCTGCACTCCCGGTATAGTGATGGCGATGTTTGAATTGTACAAAGAAAATCCAAATCCATCACGCGCTCAAATTGATGATGCGATTACAGGCAATCTTTGTCGCTGCACCGGTTACAGGCCCATTGTCGATGCAGCTTCGCATGCCTGCACACACAACGGAGTTGATCATTTTACCACAGACGAACCTCGAATTATTGAACTGCTAAAAACGATTCCGAGTGAATCAATCCATATTAAATCTAATAATCAACAGTACTTCCGTCCGGCAACTATGGAGGAGGTGTTATTATTAAAACAAAAATATCCTGATGCGATTGTGTTAGGCGGC
Source organism: uncultured Ignavibacteriota bacterium (assembly GCA_947085405.1). Classification (GTDB taxonomy): domain Bacteria; phylum Bacteroidota; class Ignavibacteria; order UBA10030; family BY39; genus JASEGV01. Next base: position 107,119 of record CAMTWO010000023.1, on the reverse strand, counting down.
GCCACAGATGTCGCACTCAGAGTTACAAAGGGACACGAACTTCTTACAGAACTCATTGATATATCCGGTATAGAAGAATTGAAAGTTGTCAAAGAAACGAAATCGGAACTTGCTATCGGTGCCGGTGTTATACTGAACGATGTAAGAATATGTGTCGAGAAAAGTTTCCCGGCACTACATCAGATGCTAAATGTTTTTGCTTCAAATCAGATTCGCAATGTTGCAACGCTTGGTGGAAATCTTGGAACTGCTTCACCAATAGGAGATGCACTTCCGGTGTTGATCGCTTACGGTGCAAAAGTTGAACTCCAAAGTGTAAACAGTAAGCGCGAAGTTTCGTTAAACGATTATTTTGTCGGCTACCGGAAAACTCTCCGCAAGTCGGATGAATTGATCGCCTCTATTATATTACCGAAGCAGCCCAATGGTGTGATTGTAAAATCATACAAAGTTTCCAAACGGAAGGATTTAGATATTTCCACATTAAGCGCCGGGTTCAGTTTGGAATTAGAAAAAGGTGTTGTAAAGTCAATTATATTAGCATACGGAGGAATGGCAGTAACCACGAAACGCGCAAGCACAACTGAAAATTTTCTCATCGGAAAACTTTGGGAAAGAAAGACTGTCGAAGAAGCGATGCAATCAATTGATCAAGATTTTACACCGATTTCGGATGTGCGAGGAAGTGCAGAGTTTAGAAAAGTAGCTGCAAGAAATTTGTTGTTGAAATTTTGGCAGGAAACGACCACTAAATAGAAGGTAGATTTTATGGAACAATTAACTATTAAAATAAATAATAATTCTGCACGTATACTTAAATTAGCAGCGAAAAGGAATGCGAAACAACTTGATGATTACGTGCGAGAAATTCTCGAATGGTTTGCTTTGCGAGAAACCGATTCTCTGTTTCGATGGAAACCAATGAAAGGTTCCGGGAAAGGTGTAAAAAATGCTTCTCAAAACCATAATAAATCCTTATATGGAAAGAAGCGATGATCGAAGAAATCTTTGCAGATACGAGCGGTTTTGTGACGCTTGGAAATATAAACATTTTGAACAAATAAAGTTTTGGTATGAAACGAAGGAAATGGATTAATAGAATATTGGATTTATGGAGTGATGGAATATTGGATAAATGGATTGGTGGATGAATGGAAAAGAAAGAATATACGGTACGTAAAAATATTAACCGCGCGTATATGAAGTTGGATGTTTGGCAACTTGCTATACAGCTTTACAAACTTATTTGGCAAATTGTGGGTGATTTAAAAATTGATTTTAAACTTCGCGCGCAAATTTTCGATGCGGCACAATCCGTGTCATCTAATATCGCGGAAGGATATAGCCGGCGTTCGATTAAGGAATACATTCAGCACTTGTATATTGCGCTTGGTTCACTTTCAGAAACTTTGACAAGAATAATCGGATTAAACGAAACAAATCTGATCTCGGAAGTTCAATTCGAAAGTATTGATGTTCTTCACTATGAACTTGAGAACAAATTACTCCGTCTAATCGAAAGCTTGGAACGTAAAAAGGATGATGGTACTTGGATAAATAAAATATCAGAAGAAATAGCCGAGTACAATCCATGAGAGGATTAATGGATTGATGGATAAATGGAGTTATGGTATTGTACCACAATAATATGATCACAATACTCCACTACTCCAATTATCCAATACGCCTTAATTTTGATTTTATTGAAAGAAGAAAATTATTAATTAATGAATAACTATAAATGGACAAACTAATTCCCCACGAAAGCGGCATAGCTCACGTTACAGGTGAAGCCGTTTACATAGACGACATACTCGTGAACGAACAATTGCTTATCGGCAAAGTAGTTTACTCACCGCACGCTCATGCAAAAATCAAATCGTTTGATTTGAGCGAAGCAAAAAAAGTTACCGGCGTTCACGCAATTCTATCATTCAAAGATATTCCCGGACACAATCAGATGGGACCGGTGATAAAGGACGAACCAGTGCTTGCTGAAAACGAAATAACTTTTGTCGGACAAGCAATGTTTTTGATAGCGGCAGAAACTGAAGAACAATGCCGCGAAGCAGAAAAATTAATTAGCGTTGAATACGAACCACTCGATGCCATATTAGATATCGAAACTGCAATTGCAAAAAACAATTTGTTAGGTCCGCCTCGTAAAATGGAAAGAGGAAATGCTGACTCTGCTTTGAAATCGGCACAGCATAATATTCACGGCGAACTTCGTACAGGGGCGCAGGAACACTGGTATCTTGAAACCCAAGCTTGCCTATGTATTCCGGGTGAGGGAAACGAAATCAACGTTTTCAGTTCAACTCAACATCCTTCTGAAACTCAAACACTTGTTGCCGAAGTTCTCGGTATCAATCGAAACGAAGTTGTTGTCGAAGTCCGACGTATGGGCGGCGGCTTTGGCGGAAAAGAAACACAGGGAAATCACGTTGCATGCTGGTCGGCGCTATTGTGCAAAGTTACAAAACGTCCGGTAAAAATAAGATTGTTCCGTGATGACGATATGATAATGACGGGTAAGCGGCACCGTTATCTGACAAAATATGAAGTTGGATTTGATGATGAAGGTGAAATTACCGCATTGAAACTAGAGTTTAATAGCGATGGTGGAGCGGCAACTGATTTATCATTTGCGATTATGGAGCGAACAATGCTTCACGCCGATAATTCTTACTACATTCCAAATATGTCGGTTACTGCCCTTGTTTGGAAAACGAATCTTCCATCCAATACTGCGTTTCGGGGTTTTGGCGGACCGCAGGGGATGGCTGCGATGGAAACAGTTATAGACCGTGTCGCGAGATTTCTACACAAAGACCCGACTGAAATTCGTTTGAAAAATTTTTATGGAACTGAAACCCACAACGTTACACACTACGGACAAACTGTAGAGAACAATCGTCTTAATCTGATATACGACAAGTTGATAGAATCTTCTGAGTACGAAAAGCGGAGGAAGGAAGTTAACGAGTTTAATGCGAAGAATGAATTTTACAAAAAAGGACTTGCACTAACTCCTGTAAAATTTGGAATTTCCTTCACGACCACATTTCTTAATCAAGCCGGGGCGCTTGTAAATGTGTACACCGACGGAACAATTCTCGTAAATCACGGCGGCACCGAGATGGGACAGGGCCTCAACACAAAAATACAGCAAATAGCAGCGGCTGAGTTTGGTGTAAGTATTGAAAAAGTAAAAGTAAATGCAACTAATACATCCAAAGTTCCGAATACATCAGCAACTGCGGCTTCTTCCGGCTCCGACATGAACGGTATGGCTGTCAAAAATGCAATAGACACAATCAAAGAACGCATCACAAAAGAATTATCAACCATTTGGTCAGCTCAATACTCCATCAATCCCTCACTCCAAAACTCCATCTTGTTTAAGGATGGATTTATTTTCGATTCCGACCATCCCGATCGTCGGATTTCGTTCGCAGATGCGATGCTTCAAATGAATATCAGACAAGTGAGTTTGAGTTCAACCGGTTTTTATAAAACTCCCGATATCGGATGGGATAAAATTAAAGGGCAGGGGAAACCGTTCTTTTATTATTCGTTCGGAATAGCAGTTTCTGAGGTGATGATCGATATTCTTACTGGTCAGCATACGCTTTTGAGAACGGATATTGTGCAAGATGTAGGAGATTCTATCAATCCCGGAATTGATATCGGGCAGGTTGAAGGGGGTTTCGTGCAAGGGTTGGGATGGGTAACGACTGAAGAAATTAAATGGGACGCTAAAGGTAATTTGATGACTCACTCACCCGATACTTATAAAATTCCGACTGTGCAGGATATACCTAAAGATTTTCGTGTTGAACTTTTAGAAAATGTGCCAAATCCTATTGGAACAATCAGAAGGAGTAAAGCGGTTGGCGAGCCACCGTTTATGCTCGCACTCTCTGTGTGGCTTGCGATTAAAGATGCGATATCATCTGTAGCAAATCACGAGATCGAGCCGGAGTTCTCGCTGCCTGCAACTAATGAAGTAATACTATTGTCTATAGAAAAAATAAAGTAAAATTTAAAAAAATAATCAACCACGGATTGCACAGAAATTCACAGATTCAATTTCACTGTGTTAATCCGTATAATCAGTGTTATCAGATGTAAAATAATTATGAAATTCTCTCCACCTCAATTTGTAACCGGTCTGAAATGTTTAATATGCGGAAATATTTATCCGCATGGAAACATCTTTACTTGCTCCCACTGCGGCATTCAAGGCATTCTCGATGTCCAGTACGACTATGATAAATTACTCCCAAATCTCATCCCGACAAAGTCGGGACAAATCTCAAATCGCGATTTCGATCACTGGCGCTACCGTGAACTTCTCCCCATTTCCCCCAATCTCCCATTCCCCAATCTCCATGTGGGCTGGACTCCGGTTTACGATGTCTCTCGCCTTGCTAAACACATTGGTATCTCAAAATTATTTTTAAAAGATGATGGTCGAAATCCAACAAATTCATTTAAGGATAGAGCAAGTTCGATTGGAGTTATGAAAGCAATTGAATTTGGTTTCGATAAGATTGCTTGTGCATCAACAGGTAATGCGGCATCATCGCTTGCCGGACTTTCAGCGGCAGTAGGTTTGAAGAGTTACATCTTCGTCCCTAAGCGGGCGCCCGAACCTAAATTAACTCAGCTGCTAATTTTTGGAGCAACTGTTTTGCGGGTTAACGGAACTTACGAGCAGGCATTCGATTTGTGCGGTGAAGCGTGTGAAAAATTTGGCTGGTACAATCGCAGCAGCGGTATCAATCCATACTTAGTTGAAGGAAAAAAAACCGCAGGACTTGAAATCGCTGAACAGATGAAAGATAATTTACCCGACTGGGTAGTAGTTTCTGTTGGCGACGGCTGCACAATCGGCGGAATCGGAAAAGGTTTGCAGGAGATGAAAAAACTTGGTTTTATTGACCGCGTTCCGAAGTTGTTGGGCGTTCAAGCAGAAGGTGCAAAACCAATTTTTGATGCTTTTTATTCCGGGAAAGATTTGATTCCATCCGACACGAATACTCTTGCAGATAGTATCGCAGTTGGAACGCCGCGTAACTGGCGAAGAGCAATTCAACAAGTTAGAATGTCGCAAGGCGAGATGATAACTGTGAGCGACGAAGAAATTTTGGAAGCAATGCGAATTACAGCCCGACTTGGTGGAGTGTTTGGTGAACCGGCTGGAGTTGCGGGCGCTGCCGGTTTGCACAAAGCTCTTCAAAAAGGTATTGTAAAACCGAAAGAGTCTGCGTTAGTTGTAATTACAGGCAATGGATTGAAAGATATCCAATCGGCGAAAAAGGCAACGGGTGAGGTCATCGATATTGAACCAAACCTGACTGATTTAGAAAAGAAATTAAATTGATTTATTTTAAACTATGGCTAACTACTTATTTAAAAACAGCACTATACTAAATTTATTTCCCTCTGAATTTAAACAAAATGACGTTCGAATTTCAGATGGAAAGATTATTGAAACAGCGAAATTGTTAAAACAAAAACCGGGCGAAGAAATCATCGACTGTACGGGTAAATTCATAATGCCAGGACTTGTGAATTCGCATACGCATCTTTACTCGGCTCTGGCTCGTGGAATGTCGGGTCCAAAAAAACTACCGGCAAACTTTGTGGAAATACTCGATAAAATCTGGTGGAAACTCGATGAGGCATTGGACGAGGAGTCGGTTTATTACAGTGGACTTGTCGGAGCAATCGAAGCGGTAAAGTACGGAACTACAACACTCATCGACCATCACGCATCACCGAATTATATTTCCGGTTCATTAGGTACGCTTAAAAATGCAATGGAAGAAGTTGGCTTACGCGGAATTTTATGTTACGAAACCACCGACCGTGGCGGAATGAAAAAGCGGGACGAAGGTCTTGATGAGAACGAAAGTTTTATTATTGCTAATCAGAAAAATCCTTTTTTTAGAGGAATGGTTGGTGCTCACGCATCATTCACTTTGAGCGAAGAATCACTGAAAAAACTTGGTGAATTGGTTAATAAGTATGATAACGGAATTCATATTCACGTTGCTGAAGATAAGGCAGATGTTTCGGACTGTTTAGAAAATTATCAGATGGGTATTGTTGACCGATTGAAAAAACACGGATTGTTAAATAGCAAATCAATTTATGCTCACGGAGTTCATCTTACGCGGGATGAAATTAAAAAAATCAGTAAAGCAAAAACCTGGTTGATTCATAATCCGCGCTCGAATATGAATAATGCTGTCGGCTACGCGCCGCTGAATTTATTCGGACAGCGGTCGGCGCTCGGGACTGACGGTTTCCCCGCTGATATGTTTGAAGAATTAAAGTACGGATACTTTAGAAATCAGGAATCAAAAAATAAAACCGGTTTTTCGAGGTTGCCCGAATTGCTCCAAACGGGAAACACGATTATATCAGAAATTTTTGGAGAAAAGTTTGGAGTGATTTCAAAAGGCAATCAAGCCGATTTAGTTATACTCGATTATAAATCTCCAACACCACTATCTAAAGAAAATTTACTCGGGCATTTTATTTTCGGTATGAACTCATCTATCGTCGAGAGTGTAATGATAAACGGCAAATGGGTAATGTGGAACCGGCAATTTTTTGGAGTCGATGAGGAAGCTGTGATGGTGGAGGCGCAGAAAGTTGCAAAGCGGTTGTGGAAAAGGATGTGATTTGAAGTATTGGATAAATGGAGTCAGCCAGCGGCGGATGGATTAATGTTGCGTTTTATCTTCCTTAATCCAGATTCAATCTTTTTCAAAACCTGTTCGAGATTATAAATAATTTCTGCATCTTCAAATCTTAAAAATCGAATTCCGAAATTTTCAAGTCTATGTTGTCGAGCTTCATCATATTTTTCTTGACCGCAATGATTTTCGCCATCAATTTCTATCGCTAACATTAAGTCCCGTCTTACGCACTGGGACACCCAAAATCAAGAATTAGAGTTTTATAAGATCAATAATTAACATACCGCTCCTACGGAGCGGGTAATATATTCTTTGATACATAGCTACAAACATACGAGTCCTATGGACTCGATAAATGGTAGGTATGAAACGACTCCAAAGGAGTCGAATGTCTGTAGTATTTGTCTACAAAATAATACCGACCCCAGCGGGGTCGAATGTTTGTATGTATTTTCCGTCTGACGCACTGGGACACCCATCTCCAAAAGTAAAATGCGGTTTTTGGTAATATTTCTTTTAAATTGCATTTTGTTAACCCTAACCGACACACCCCTTCGCATCCCCTCTCGAGAGGGGAATGAGGGGTGTATGTATTGAGATTCTGCCAGCCGACTAGTTTAAACGCTATTTCCGAGGAACCATCCGGAACCCCACGGATAAGGCTTTACTTGTCTAAATTCATCTGAGACCCACTACGCAGTTCCCAGCTAAAACCTGAAATAATCTACAATGTAGGTTTCCAAAACTCAAATTTTTCTAAAATTTTATCGGTATCGAAAATTTTCCTATGAATTTTACACAAAAAATCTTATATTTAACACCTAATGAACACAAAAAACCAACATAATATAATCGGAAGCCCGCAACCGCGTGTCGACGCCATCGGCAAAGTTACCGGAACAGCCAAGTTCGCTGAGGATTACAACGTTCTCCATCAATTATATGGAAAGGTGCTGCGATCCAAATATCCTCACGCAAAAATTATTAGTATTGATACATCTAAAGCTGAACGATTGGAAGGTGTCGAAGCGGTTCTAACTGCAAACGACATCCCCGGCAAGAAAGTTTTTGGAATTGTAGTTCAAAATCAAACGTTTCTTGCAATAGATAAAGTTAGATACTTGGGCGACGGTGTCGCACTGGTTGCCGCAAAAACAAAAGAAATTGCCGAACAAGCAATAGATTTAATCGATGTTCAATACGAACCCCTCACCGTAATCGCAGATCCCGAAGAATCAATCAAACCGGATGCAGTAAAAATTCACGGCGACGATAATACATTTGTTCACCACAAAGTTCGTAAGGGTGATATCGAGAAAGGTTTTGCCGAAGCAGATTTTGTGCTGGAGAAAAAATTTAAAACTCAATTTATTGAGCATTCATACATCGAGCCGGAAGCAGTTCTCGCAGAACTTGCTGAACACGGCGGAGTAAAAATAACAGGTTCGGTTCAAAATTTATTTTCAAGTCGCCGCTCGGTTGCCGCAGCGTTAAATTTAGATTTGAATAAAGTTCAGATCATCCAAGCTACACTCGGCGGTTCGTTTGGCGGTAAGGATGAAGTGATGACTTCGATGTGCTGCCGCGCTGCTCTTTTGTGTTTGAAAACTGGAAAGCCTGTAAAGATGGTAAACACCCGCGAAGAGTCGATGCAGGAAAGTTACAAACGTCATCCTTACGTCCTCTTTTATAAATGGGGAGTAAAGAACGACGGATCGATTACCGCAATGGAAATAAAGTGCATCGCCGACGGCGGCGCTTATGCCTCGATGAGCCCGTTTGTTACATGGCGGTCGGTTGTTCAGGCGACCGGACCATATCATTGCGAGAATGTGAAGACAGATATTTATGCAGTTTATACGAACAATAACTACACAGGTGCAATGCGCGGTTTTGGTTCGCCGCAAGTGAACTTCGCAATCGAATCTATGATGGACGAACTTGCAGAGAAGGTAGGAAAGCATCCGCTTGAAATCCGGCTTCAAAATGGATACGAGCGTGGTTCTATAACTGCTACAGGACAAAAATTAGATCACAATGTAAGTTATAAGGAAGTTCTAAAGAAAGCTGCCGAAGCCATTAACTTTGAAGAGAAGTGGAGCCAATATCGTGCAGCGCCGAAAACTCCTTTCAAAAAAGGTATCGGCTTGGCAAGCAGTTACCGCGGAGTTTCGTTGGGCGCCGAAGGAACTGATGCAGTCGGAACAATCGTCTCTGTTCAAACCGACGGCAGCGTGATAGTTTCTTCCGGAATTACAGATATGGGACAAGGGGCGCAAACTCAGATGTCGCAAATTACTGCAGAAGTTCTCGGGATCTCGATGGAGAGAATTCAATTTCTCAACACAAATACGAGCCGTGTTCCTGATTCAGGACCGACGGTCGCTTCACGCGGAACAATTATGTCGGGGAGCGCTGCAAAGAAAGCTGCCGAAATTGTAAAATCAACTTTGCTGGATGTTGCTTCGGAAATGACCGGAGTCGTGTTACAAAATCTTGATATCAAAAATAATTATCTAATCGATGTGTCAAACGATCAACGGCTCGCTTCATTTTCAGAATTAGCGGCTGAATGTTTTAACAAAGGTAAACCTATGTACGGTCTCGGATGGCACAAATCGCCGCATACGAGTTGGGATGAAGAACACGGGCAGGGTGATGCTTACTACACTTTTGTTTATGGAACAAACATCGCCGAGATTGAAGTGGATACTGAAACGGGTAAAGTAAATGTTGTCGATTTTGTTTCGGCACACGATGTCGGAAAAGCGATAAACCGGAATACTGTTCTCGGACAAATTTACGGCGGTGTTGCAATGGGGCTTGGTTACGGAATGCTTGAGGAATTTGAATTCGAGAATGGAATTCCTAAACAATTAAATTTTGATGAATATCTGATTGCGACTGCAATGGATGTTCCCCGCATCAAAGCGATTATTGTAGAAAATGAAGATGCTGCGGGTCCCTTCGGCGCTAAGTCGATTGGTGAACCGGCAACTGAATTGGCGGCTCCGGCAATCGTGAATGCAATCTATAACGCTACCGGAAAAAGAATTTATGAAATCCCCGCAAATCTTGAAAGAGTTCTTCTCGGACATAAATTAACACGCACAGGTGAACGCGGGTCCGTTCAAAAAGAAAAAGAAGAAACCGTAAATCTCGACTCATGTAAAATTCGATCGACTGAAAAATGAAGCAATTTGAATATATTAATGCAAAGTCAATTCAGGAAGCGGCTGAAATATTGAGTGTGCTTAAAAATGAAGCCCGCATATTAGCCGGCGGAACTGATTTATTAATTGAACTTCGCCGCCCGAATGCAAAAACTCCTCAAACAGTTGTTGATATTACTTCCGTAAAAGAGTTGAAAGGAATTTCTGAATCGAACGGCTCGATAATTTTAAAACCACTCGCTACGCATACAGAAATTCACAAATCCGACTTGGTTAAAAAATTTGCAGGATTTTTGGGCGAGGCGGCTTCTGTAATCGGAGCGCCACAAATCAGAAACCGCGGAACAGTCGGCGGCAATGTTATGAATGCAGCGACGTGCGCCGATACTGTTCCGGCTTTAATTGCACTCGGAGCCGAGGTTACACTCCATTCCGTTTCTGCAACCCGAACAATGCCGATTGTTGATTTCTTCATCAAGCCATACAAAACCAAAGCAAATGCAGACGATATTTTAACTGAAATAAAAATTCCGAAACTTCCTGTTGGTGCAAAGAGTGCGTTTATAAAATTAGGCAGACGTAATGCCCTTTCGATATCGCGATTGAGCGTGGCGGCTGTTCTTGTTCAGGATCAATCAGGAGTTATAACGGAAGCACGGATTGTTCCCGGTGCTGCTTTACCAACCTGGATGCGGGTTACAGAAGCTGAGCAGATGCTAATCGGCGAGAAACCTTCGGAAAAATTGTTTGAAGCCGCCGGTAAAAAAGTTTCCGAAGTAATGATTTCGTTTACAGGCAGAAGATGGTCAACCGAGTATAAAGAACCAGTGATTGCAGTGTTGGTAACAAGAGCGTTAGGAAAATGTATAAAAGAAGCAGGAAGATGAATAATTCTATTCCAAAATATGTTGCTCCTTTTCTGTGGTCATACAATTTAAGTGAACTTGATTTAGTTAAGCATAGTAAAAGAATTATTACAAATATATTGAACTTCGGAACAAAGGAAGCGACAGATTGGCTATTTGAAACTTATACGATAGAAGATATCAAAAAAGCAATCATTGAACCACTTCCTGGTGAATGGAATAAAAAATCTATGAATTATTGGGCTTTGATGTTAGATGTGAAACCTGGAGATACAAAAAGAAAAATTCCGGATATTAATGCTTAATTACCAAATATTAGATGATGCTAGACGGAGGTTTATTTTAAAAATTAGTTCGTTAAACGAACAATTTTATCTTGCAGGTGGTACCGGACTCGCCTTACATTTAGGTCATCGATTAAGTTATGATTTTGATTTTTTTTCTGAAAAAGAATTCGAAACTGAGAAATTGTTTAGTGATATAAAAACGGTATGTCCACAATCCAGCTTAAAAATTGTTCAAAAAGAAAAAAACACATTGGGCTTACTAGTTGATAATGAGATTAAATTAACCTTCTTATATTATCCTTATTCCCTGATACAACCGTTAGTCTATGATGAGTTGCTCAAAATCGCTTCAATAGCTGATATAGGGTGTATGAAACTTACTGCTCTTGTGGGGCGGGCAGCCCTAAGAGATTATGTCGATCTATATTTCATATTACAGAAGATAAATCTTCAAGATTTACTGATTTTAGCAAAACAAAAATATCCTGAATTAGATCAAAATCTGATATTAAAAAGTTTAGTTTTTTTCGACGATGTTGAACAAGCACCTATAAATTTCTGTGAAGGGTGTACAATTTCTTTTATTGATATTAAAAAATATCTTACTACAATTACTATTCAGAATATCAAGCAACTAAATAATATTTAAATGAAAAAAGTTTTAATAACCGCAACAATAAATAACAAACCTTACAAACTCACTATAAAAGCCAATCAAACTTTGCTCGATTTACTTCGAAATGAACTTGGTTTAACAGGAACTAAGCGTGGCTGTGAAGTTGGCGAGTGCGGCGCTTGTACCGTTCTTATCAATGGTGAGGCAGTCAATTCCTGTCTCGTCCTTGCCCCACAAATTGATGGGAAAGAAGTATTGACCGTCGAAGGATTAGCTGAGAGTGGCGAACTCCATCCTTTACAAAAATCATTCATGAAGCACGATGCCGTTCATTGCGGATACTGCACCCCGGGGATGTTAATGAGTGCCAAACAATTAGTCGATAAAAATCCTAATCCGACAGAAGAAGAAATACGAACTGCAATCTCAGGAAATCTATGTCGCTGCACCGGTTACGTCCAAATTGTTGATGCAATTAAAGAAGTACAAAAATAAATAACTATCAACTGATGTTCACGTCGTGATGTTTTTCACACTGAGTTATCAAATTTTAATAATTTATCAATAGGATAAGTCATGAGTAAAATTAATAAATCAAACTATGTAACCGCATTTCTTACCGACGCACAGCTTCGTGCCGAGATCGAGAAGTGTGAATATTGCGCAGAGAAACCTTGTAAAGAAGCATGCCCTGTAGATTGTTCACCGGCGGATTTTATTATGGCTGTGAAAGTAGGCAGTCGCGCTGATTACCGGCGATCTGCCGCACTCATAATGGGAAGCAATCCTCTTGGCGGAGTTTGTGGTGCAGTCTGTCCGGATACTCATTGCATGAAAGCGTGCGTCCACCGGACTTTCGATTCAGCGGTAAACATACCGGCAGTTCAAGCAACGATTATCGAAAAAGCAAAACAACAAGAGGTAATGCCTGAGTTTGAGAAATTTCCTCTTAATGGTAAGAAGGTCGCAATTCTCGGTGGTGGACCGGCAGGAATCGGTGCAGCAGCAGTGCTTGCTCAAAAGGGATATACTATAGATATATTTGATAAGTCTAAAACACCGGGCGGGATGTGTAATCTAATTCCGAATTCAAGACTATCACCAGATGTTTTGAATACCGACATAGATTTCTTTTTAACTTTAGGAAAAATTTCTTTCAAAGATATTAAAAAATTACCCGCAGTTATGAAGGGGTATGATGCCGTTCTCAACGCAACAGGTTTAGATGAAGTATTCATTCCTCCGATGATTGGCAGTGAATCAGCAATCGACTGGATGAAGTATCTCAGTAACGCTAACCGATATTCGGTGAAGGGAAAGCGTGTTGCAATAATTGGCGGTGGAGCGGTTGCACTTGATTGCGCCGAGGAAGCTCTCGCTCACGGCGCTTCAAACGTCGAGATGTTTGCACTCGAAACCTGGTCGGAGATGCCGCTGACTGCAAAAGAACGTCAAGCAACACAGGAATTGAATATTGCTATATCAGGAAGAGTGAAAGTTACTGAAATTTTAAAAAAAGGTAAACTCGTCGTCGGATTAAAAACTATTAAAGTTGTGTTGCCTCGTGGTAAGAAGTTCCATCCGAAAAACATAAATGATTTGAAGGGAACAGAACAAGTTCTTCCAAATGTGGATTACGTGATTATTGCTGCCGGAGCGCGTTCATCTAATAAAAAAACAAATGATGCGCGAATGTTTTATACAGGCGACATGGTAACCGGTCCAACTACAGTCGTCGAAGCAGTGGCGGCGGGTAAAAATTCCGCAATGGAGATTGATGCGTTTATTTCCGGAAGCCGCTATAAACCGGACGTAACTAAATTCGATGGAAAAACCAAGAGCCGTGTAATTATGCCGGGGCGTGTTATGCTGCCCGTTCCGATAAAAGCTGAATTCTTCGGTCGTGAAATTATATCACCGTTCTTACTCTCTGCAGCACCGCCTTCCGATGGTTATGAGCAAATGAAGAAAGCTTACGAAGCGGGCTGGGCTGGCGGCGTAATGAAAACCGCGTTTGATAACATTCCGATTCACATCCCTTCGGAGTACATGTTTGCTTTCTCGAAATCAACTTATGCCAATTGCGACAATGTTTCGGGACATCAGCTTGAACGTGTTTGCCGCGAAGTAAAGAAATTAGTCAAGGAATTTCCTGATCGTTTAACAATCGCTTCAACAGGCGGTCCGGTAACCGGAAACGACGAACTTGATAAAGCAGTCTGGCAATCTAATACTAAAAAGTTAGAGGCAGCAGGCGTTATGGGAATTGAGTACAGTCTTTCATGTCCACAAGGTGGAGATGGAACAAAAGGAGATATCGTATCTCAGGATGCTGAGTTGACCGCAAAGATAATAGATTGGATAATGGAAGTCGGCGATGCTGAAGTTCCGAAGCTATTCAAATTAACGGCTGCAGTTACAGCGATTTATCCGATAATAACTGCCATCAAAGAAGTTTTTTCTAAATATCCTAATAAAAAAGCCGGTGTTACACTTGCGAATACTTTCCCGACGCTTGCATTCAGACAAGGTGATAAAAAAACATGGGAAGAAGGTGTTGTTGTCGGTATGAGCGGTGAAGGTGTTATTCCAATTTCCAATTTAACACTTGCTAACGTTTCACGATTAGGTGTAACTGTATCCGGGAACGGCGGTCCGATGGACTATAAGTCGGCTGCAAACTTTTTAGCGCTCGGAGCGAGAACAGTACAATTTTGTACTATCGTTATGAAATATGGTTACGGTATTGTTGATGAACTTCACTCCGGCTTAAGTTATCTTATGCAGGAAAGGGGAATAAAATCAGTCAATGAACTCATTGATCGCGCGCTGCCCAATCCTGTTACAGGTTTCATGGAATTAACCCCGGTTAAAAAAATCTCTGCAGTAAATGCGGAGTTATGTGAACATTGCGGTAATTGTACGCGTTGTCCTTACTTTGCTATCGAACTCGATTCGAAGAAAATACCTGTAACCGATCCTATGCATTGTATCGGCTGCTCAATCTGCGTTCAAAAGTGTTTCTCAGGTGCGTTGTATATGCGTAAACGGACGAAGCATGAACTTCAAATACTAAACGAGGCTTAATATGACACTTCTTATTAAAAATGGAATAATAATTACTCTCGGCGAAAAAAACCGTGTACTCTACGATTATGCCGTACTATGTGAGGATGGATTAATTAAATCAATCGCTCCTGTAAAATCTTTTACAGGTACTTATGATAAAGTCATTGATGCGGCTGGCAAGGTTGTAATGCCGGGATTCATAAATGCACACATGCACTTTTATTCTACAATGGTGCGTGGTTACGGTAAAGCAGCACCGTCGAAGGATTTTAACGAAGTTCTCCACAATCTTTGGTGGCGCCTTGATAAGCAATTAATTTTAGATGATTGCTATTATAGCACGTTGATACCGGCAATAGATGCCGTCAGACACGGTACTACAACATTGATTGATCACCACGCAAGTCCATTTGCAGTACTCGGGTCATTGGGAAGGATTGCTGATGCAGTAAAAGAAGTTGGACTCCGTGCATCTTTGTGTTATGAAGTGTCGGATCGCGATGGACAAAAAATTGCCGATGAAGGAATCAAGGAAAACACTGATTTCATAGTTCGTTGTAATAAGGATGAACAGAACCAGTTTAAAGCTTTGTTCGGACTTCATGCTTCATTCACTGTCGGAGATGCGACTCTTGAAAAAGCCGCAACCCTTGGAAAAGATTTGGGCGTTGGTTTTCATGTTCACACGGCAGAAGCAAATTCAGACCAGATACACTCCGAATCTAAGCACAAGATGCGTGTTGTTGAGAGGTTTAAAAAGTTCGGAATTCTTGGACCAAAGACTATTGCCGCTCATTGTGTTCACGTGAACGAAAACGAGATGGAGATATTAGCCGAAACAGGTACAGCGGTTGCACATAATCCTCAATCAAACATGAACAACGCGGTCGGTGTTGCTGATATTATTAAGATGAATGAGAAAGGTGTTATGGTCGGACTTGGAACAGATGCCATGACGGTCAATATGCTTGAGGAAGTACGCTCAGCTCTGTGGGTTCAGCACTTGGCAAAAAGGAATCCGAGCGTTGGTTTTATGGAAGCTTTATCTACGCTTCTTGTTAACAATGCACGAATTGCCAACAGATACTGGAAACCGTTCGTCGGTGAGTTGAAGGAAGGTTATGCCGCTGACGTAGTACTCATTGATTACTATCCACCGACGGTGTTCAATGAAACAACGTTTCTTGGTCATTTAGCTTTCGGCATCTCACAGTCAACAGTTGATACAACGATTGTCGGAGGAAAAGTTCTTATGGAGAACCGACAATTAAAAATAGATATAGATGAAGAACGTATTAATGCCCGTGCGCGTGAGTGTGCGGCGAAGCTGTGGGAAAGGATGTAAATGATTAAGGACTGATAATCTCAAAGTATTCGTGTAAAATCAGTGCAAATCTGTAGTAAAAAATGATGGTTAAGAAAAAATCCATATCGAAGAAAAGTGCAGTTGTGCAGCAATCTGCTGCACAAATGAAAAATATTCCGTCAGGTTATCCCCGATTTTTATCGAACATCAAAGAACGCATTGCACAGGCAAGAGTACGTGCTTCGCTCTCCGTCAACCGTGAGCTTATCGAACTGTACTGGTACATGGGTAAAATGATTGTGGAACGTCAAGAGCGTGAGGGTTGGGGAAAAGCTATCGTAGAGAAACTTGCCATTGACCTCCATCACGAGTATCCGGATATGCAAGGATTTTCCTCTGGTAACATTTGGCGGATGCGTTCATTTTATCTCGCATATACTGAACAAGCACAAATTCTCGCGCAGCCTGCGCGAGAATTAGACGGTAAAAAACTGCCACAAGTCGTGGCAGGAATCCCGTGGTTTCATAATGTTGTTTTGATTGAAAAGGTCAAAGATTCCATCGAACGTCTTTGGTACGCCGAACAAACGATTCAAAACGGCTGGAGCCGCAATGTTCTTGTTCATCAAATTGAGAGTGGTCTTTATAAACGACAAGGGAAAGCAGTTACAAATTTTTCCAAAACATTACCTGATACACAATCCGATCTTGCTCAACAACTATTAAAGGATCCATACACTTTTGACTTTCTCAGCATCAGTGAAAAAGTGAGCGAGCGCGATCTCGAAAAATCTCTTGTCGAACATCTCAAGGAGTTTTTAATTGAACTTGGAGTGGGGTTCGCATTTGTTGGTCAGCAATATAACATGGAAATCGGCGGAAAAGATTATTACATTGATCTGCTTTTTTACCATACCCGCCTTCATTGTTATGTCGTGATTGACCTAAAGGTTTCAGAGTTCCAGCCGGAATTTGCGGGAAAGATGAACTTTTATCTTTCCGCTGTTGATGATATACTTTGCCAGCCTGGCGATCACCCGAGCATCGGCATCATTCTTTGTAAATCGAAAAATAAATTGGTTGTTGAATATGCGTTGCGAAATACGAGCAAACCCATTGGCGTAGCAGCATATCGAATGACAGCATCACTACCCAAAAATCTAAAAGGGATGCTCCCAACAATTGAAGAGCTTAAAACTGAACTTACCAAATCTTCTCTAAAGAATAAGAAAGATACTAAACGAAAATAGGATTGAATAAATGTCAAAGATAATCAAACAAATAAACTCTGAAGTAGTAAAAAAGACCGCCGCTCGTTGTCGCGACCGCGGCATCGTTATTCCAACATTTAAACAAATGAGAAATCCGGAAACAATCCCGGATAAAATTAAATCACAACTTCCGAAAGTCGGTTTATGGGATGTTAATCCGCTGAATCTCTTCCGCATCACTTGGAAAAACGATATCAAAACCGGATTGTACGGTGGAGTGAACTATCTTGAAATTCCGAAAGAAATTACGGGAGTTAAAGCCCGTATCATCGGACTCGTAGGAAAATATTTTCCAACTGGTGCGCATAAAGTCGGTGCGGCGTTCGGTTGTTTGGTGCCAAGATTAGTGAGCGGTGAGTTCAACCCTGAAAAACATAAAGCTGTTTGGCCCTCGACCGGAAACTACTGTCGTGGTGGAGCTTTCAACTCGGTTTTGTTAGATTGCACCCCTATCGCAATTTTGCCCGAAGAGATGTCGAAAGAACGTTTTGACTGGTTGAAGGAAATCGGGGCTGAAGTAATTGCAACACACGGATGTGAATCGAATGTGAAAGAAATTTACGATAAATGTTGGGAGTTAAAGAAAGATCCGAATAATGTAATCTTTAATCAGTTTGAAGAATTCGGTAATCCTATTTGGCACTACAACGTTACTGGTCCAGCATTGGAAGAAGTATTTAACGGAATCAATCAAAAAAATATAAACGCTGCGGCTTTTATTTCTGCAACCGGATCTGCCGGAACGATTGCATCGGGCGATTATCTCAAGAAAAAATTCCCGCACTTAAAAGTTATTGCAAATGAAGCGCTCCAATGTCCTACGCTTCTAATGAACGGCTTTGGGGGACATCGCATCGAGGGTATTGGCGATAAGCACGTACCGTGGGTTCACAATGTTCGCAATACGGACGCCGTTGCAGCCATTGATGATGAAGATTGCATGAGGATTTTAAGATTATTCAATGAAGAAGAGGGTAAAAAATATCTAACCGATTTGGGTGTATCTCAAAGCGATGTTGAAAAACTTTCACTGATGGGAATTTCAAGCATAGCGAACATGCTGGCTGGGATTAAAACGGCAAAATATTTTGAGCTTAACGAGAACGACGTGATATTTACAATCTTCACGGACTCGGCTGATATGTACGGGTCGCGATTAGTTGAGTTACAAAATGAAAAAGGTAACTACTCCACTAATGAAGCAATAAAAGATTTTGCTGGTCCAGTAGCTCATCAGAGTATTGACTACTTCAAAGAGTTGACCTACTATGAACGAAAAGCAATCCATAATTTAAAATACTACACTTGGGTTGAACAGCAAGGTAAAACTTATGAAGAGATTAATGCCCAATGGAATCCCGAATACTGGAGAAGTTTATTTGAGGATGAGGTTGAGTATTTTGATCAATTGATTGAAAGATTTAATAGCTCAATCAAGTAAATATATTGTTTTTAATGGAAACTGCAGCTATATTATGCAAAAAGCAATAATCTATTTTTAAATAATTGAAAAATGAATAATCCATTTCGATACGGAGAAATTGTAACAGGTGAAGATTTTGCCGATCGGCAAAAAGAACTTGTGTCGTTGGTTTCGGATCTTCAAGGTTCGGCAAGAATATTTCTTGTGTCACCGCGAAGATATGGAAAAAGTTCTCTTCTCATAAATGTTCTTGAAAAGTTGAAGAAAAAAGGATTTCTTACAGCTTACATCGATTTATACAAAACACCCTCGTTAAAATCTTTTATTGATATGTATGCAACGGTACTTGCCTCTTCAGGCCGCTCAAAGGTAAATGAAATGGTGAATCTCATCAAAGAAATAATACCATCGCTTCGTCCAAAAATAATTCTCGAATCTCCGGAAGGTCCTTCGTTCTCTTTCGATATCGGAGTAGGAACACCCGATGTTCAGAGGCAGTTGCGAGATATCTTTGATTTGCCGGAAAGAATCGCAAAGAAACGAAAAAAAAGAGTTGTAGTTGTAATAGACGAGTTTCAAGAAATATCGAATCTCGGGGGTTTATCGATGGAAAAAGAACTGCGTGCAGTTATACAGTTGCATTCTAATGTGAGTTACGTATTTGCAGGCAGCAAGAGAGAACTTCTCCTTGATATGGTGCAGCAGCAAAATCGCGCTTTTTATCAGATGGGTAAGGTTGTAATGTTGGAAAAGATTCCTAGAGAATATTTTGCACCTTTCTTAAAAGAAAAATTTATCCAATCCGGATATCGTATTTCTGATGAAACAATTACATCGCTTCTGGATTTTGTTGAAGATTTTCCATACAATGCCCAGTTTTTCTGCCACGAGCTTTGGGAAATACATAGAGAAAAAAAAGAGATTGAACGCCATGATCTTGATAGTACTTTAAATTTAATTCTTGGGAATCATGCACCAATGTTTTTAAGTATGTGGGATTCTTTAAGCTTGATTCAACGGAGAACATTATTAGCGCTTGCTAAAGAAAAATCTGAGGGGCTCTTTTCTCAAGAACGAATTCAACGGTATGATCTTGGGTCTGCCGCATCTACTCAAACAGCGATGAAAGGTCTTCATAATAAGGGGATTGTAGAACGGAGTAATGGAAATTATTTTTTTAATGATGTTTTTTTCAAACACTGGATTTCAAGATTTATTAAAGCATAATCGTATTAAACAAACCATAAACTAAAATCAAAAATAATTTAAATATGGAACTCAATTATCAACAAATATACGCCGAAGCAAAAAAGAACGAAGCACAAGTTGCACAATTTCTTCGCGACATTATCGCTATCAAATCTGTAAGCAGTCAGGAAGGAAAAGTTGTCGAACGCATTAAACAAGAGATGGAAAAAATCGGTTACGACGAAATTATCATAGACGGAATGGGGAACATTCTTGGCAGAATCGGAAACGGTAAACACATAATTGCAATGGATGCACACATCGATACTGTGGATGTTGGTAATCCTGAAAATTGGACTGTCGATCCATTCATCGGTGCAATGAAAGACGGCATTATTTACGGTCGCGGTGCTTGCGATATGAAGGGCGCTATGGCATCGCTCGTTTACGGCGGAAAAATTATTAAAGATTTAGGTTTGCAAGATGACTTTACACTTTATATTGTGGGTAGTGTACAGGAAGAAGATTGCGACGGTCTCTGCTGGCAATATATTATCAACGAATTAAAATTAAAACCCGAAGTTGTTGTTATTGCTGAACCTACAAATCTGGGTGTTTATCGTGGTCAACGCGGTCGGATGGAGATTGAAGTTCGTGTGAAAGGAATTTCTTGCCACGGCTCTGCACCAGAGCGTGGCGATAATGCTGTTTACAAAATGGCTCCAATTGTTCTAGATATTGAAAAGCTGAATGGTAGATTGTCCGGTGAACCGTTCCTTGGAAAAGGAACTGTAACGATTTCAGAAATTCGTTCAACAACCCCCTCGCTTTGCGCTGTTGCCGACTCAGCCACAATTCATCTTGATAGACGACTTGCCGCAACTGAAACGTGGGAATCTGCCGTAAAAGAGATTCAGGAATTAGAAAGTGTTAAAAAAGTAAATGCCGAAGTCGTTGTACTCGATTATGCCGTTCCAAGTTGGAAGGGCTTAACATATCCTACAAAAAAATATTATCCAACCTGGCTTTTGCCTGAAGACCATCAAGTTTTAAAAGCTGGTGTTAGTACATACAAAAAGTTATTTAACGAACAGCCGGTTGTGAACAGGTGGGTTTTCAGCACGAACGGCGTCGCGATTATGGGAATGCACGGAATTCCCTGTGTCGGCTTCGGACCCGGAAACGAAATTTATGCACACATGGCGACGGAACAGATTCCTGTCGAGCATTTAGTAAAAGCAGCGGCGTGGTATGCGGCGTTTCCGTTTGAGTATATTCAAATTGACGATTGACGATTAGCAATTAGCAATTAACAATTAGAAAATTTGAAAAATGAAAATAATCAATGGTCAATGGTTAATAGTCAATAGTCAATGGTTAATTATCCATTAGCAATTAGACGTTAACCATTGGTAATTTAAATTATAAAAATACACGAAATACTATGGCAAAAGGAGACGATATACAAGAGAGATTGATCAACTTTTCTGTCGGTATAATAAACCTCTGTGAAAAATTGCCCGACAACCACACTGGTAAACATCTTTCAAATCAACTTCTCCGATGTGGAACCTCACCTGCTCACAATTATGGTGAAGCTAGAGGTGGTGAGAGCAAAAGAGATTTTCTACATAAATTAGGAATTGTTTTGAAAGAGCTGAATGAAACTCAAATATCGCTTGAGATTATAAAAAGAAGTAAAATAATTTCAAACGAGATTATTGGTCCAATCGCGGAAGAGTGTATCCAACTTTCAAAAATAATTAATTCGAGTATTACAACTGCTAAAGGAAAATAAATAGTCAATGGTTAATGAGCAATTATCAATTGACAATTGGACGTTAACAATTAACTATGAACAATTAAATATTACAAAGAATAAAGAAAAATTAATCTAAAAATTAAAGGAAACAAAATGCCAACAAAACTACCAAAACTTCCGAATACAGTCCGCGGGAAAGATTACATCGAAACAAAGGACTGGTCGGTAAAAGAAATCGAGCTTGCACTGAAAGTCGCAGCAGATTTAAAGAAACGTTTCAGAAAAGGTCAGCCGCATCGCTACCTGCCCGACAAGACAAACTTTTTGTTTTTCTTCGACAAATCTACCCGAACACGCAATTCATTTGAGGCAGGGTTAACACAGCTCGGAGGTCACGCTCACTTTATATCTGCCGAAACATCACAAGTTGCACACGGCGAATCACCGAAAGATATGGGAATAATTCTGTCGAGTTACGGGCACGCAATAGCGATCCGACACGACTTGGTTCCGGGCGAAGGCAACAAGTATATGCGTGAAGTTGCTGAGCATGCCAATGTGCCGGTTATGAATATGCAGTGCGATATCGACCATCCGTTCCAAGCGCTTGCCGACTTGATGACAATACGAGAAGAATTCGGGAAGAACTTACGCGGTAAAAAAATTGCTGTATCGTGGGCTTATGCACCGAGCTATGCAAAGCCAATGTCCGTACCGCAAGGTCTGATAACTTTGATGCCGCGCTTCGGACTTGATGTTGTGCTTGCACATCCGCCAGAATATAAACTGATGGATAGCGAAGTTGAATACGCAAAGAAAGCTGCAAAAGAAAATGGAACAAAGTTCGAAATAGTTGATAATATGGATGAAGCTTTCGAAGGAGCTCATATCGTTTATCCAAAATCGTGGGGAATTGAGTCGTTGTTCCATACTCCTGAGAAAGCACTCGAAATTTCCAAGAAATATAAGAATTGGATTTGCGATGAGAAGCTAATGAAACTTACACATAAAGATTCAATTTATATGCACTGCTTACCCGCAGACCGCGGCTACGAAGTTACCGATGCTGTTATAGACGGTCCGCACTCACGTGTATTTCCCGAAGCAGAAAATCGGTTGCATACTTGTAAAGCGGTTATGGCTTTGACGATGTAGGGGAGTCAATGGTTATTAGTTAATAGTTAATAGTCGATTGAAAATTAACAATTAGGAATTAGCCATTAGCTATTGGATTGGGATAAAACAATAATCAGATAGTGGAAACAAAATTCTGCTATCTGATTTTTTATTTGTGAAGATGATTATAATTTATTAAATTTAATTGAAAAGAAATTTAATAGGATAAGCAATGTTAACAAAAACCAAAAATGAAATTCGGATTGACCGGGGTGAATGGGAAAAATTAAGATGTAATCCAACTTTGAATGAATTAATTGAATTTATTGAAGACAGAGAAGATTTAAAGAAAGCAAAGCTGGTAAAAGGTAAGGGCATTAATCTTAAAGATTACTTGAAAAAACGTGGCATACCAATTAATTATTAGACCTTCTGCGGAACGCGATTTGAATTCCCTCCCTGATAAAGAGGTTGAACAAATTGTTAGACGCATAGTTCAACTCATTAACAATCCACGACCATTCGGGATACAAAAATTGACTGATGAAGAAGGGTATCGAATAAGGATTGGAAAATATCGCATCTTATTCGAAATAGATGATAAAAAGAGAATAATTTTTATTTTTCGAATAAAACACCGAAAAGATGTTTATCGCTAATCCAGATTGATTATGTCAATTTATGCAATCATACTCGCCGCCGGTGAATCCAGTCGTATGGGCTCGCCGAAGGCGCTTCTTCAAATTCAAGGGAAGACTTTTCTTGAGCATCTAATTCAAACTATTCACGACGCCGGAATTGAACAAAAAATAGTTATCCTTGGACACGAAGCAGAAACGATTGTTCAATCAATAGATAGTGAAAAGATACAAAAAGATTTTAATGTAATATTTTTAATAAACGAAGATTACCGGAAAGGACAACTCTCTTCGATACAAGCAGCTGTCAGAGGTGTCCCCAAATCTTGCGATGCGATCATGATTTGTCCGATTGATAGACCTTTAATCTCACTTGAATTGATAAAAAAACTGATCGAGGCATACTCGAAGTCGAAGCCGCCAATCGTTGTACCGATATTCGATGCAATGAGAGGCCACCCGATAATATTTTCATCTTCTTTATTCTCTGAATTATTGCGAGCGCCACGCGATGTTGGTGCCCGCGCTGTAGTATGGGCGCATCATAACGAAGTTGTAGAAGTTCAGACTGAGGAAGAAGGTATTTTGTTAAACATTGATACCCCTGAATTGTATGAAAAATATATTCGAAATAATATGTAATTTCCTTGAGTTAAACCAACAAGGCATGCTTGCCACAATTGTGTGGACATCAGGCTCAACTCCCGCCCCCGCACAATCGAAAATGCTGCTCGACATAGATGGAAACCGGATTGCCGGGACAATCGGTGGTGGATGTGTTGAAGATGCTGTTATGCGAAGAGCGGCTGCAATTCAGGATAAAAAATATGCTGTAGTTTTGGATTTCGAGTTGAATGACGATGATGCCGAAACCGGGTTAATATGCGGCGGAACTCTGAAAGTATTAATCGAACCGATAAATATTTCGCACCAACCGCTGTTCCAAAAACTTGCTGAAAGATGCAACGCCGGATTAGAAACTATACTTGTAACAAAAATCGGTAAAGATAATAATTCAGAAAAATCGATTCTTGATAAAGATAGCCAATTGCTGGCAGGCGAATTACGTGAAATTACATCGTTGCCTAAAAATGTATTAGAAAAGTTTACTCCCGTGATGCAAAATGTTGAGGATGATTTATACATCTTTGAGCCAATCGAGGGAAAGTCGCCGGTTTATATTTTCGGAGGCGGGCATGTTGGCAAAGCTGTTTCAAAATTTGCTGCCCAGTGCGGATTCAGCGTTACGATAGTCGATGACCGTGTTGAATACACAGACCGTGATAAATTTCCCGAAGCCGATGAAACGGTTTGTCTTCCTTTCAGAAATATTTCTGAACATCTTAACATCGGAGAAACAGCTTTTGTAATTATCGTAACTCGCGGGCACAGCTACGATGAGTTAGTGCTCGAGCAGGTGTTAAAGTTCAAGCCAAAATATATCGGAATGATTGGAAGTAAACGAAAAGTTTTAGTTTCTTATAAAAATCTTTTAGCGAAGGGAGTAGAGGAGGCGAAACTGAAAAATATATTTGCACCGGTCGGATTGGATATTGGTGCAATTTCGGTGGAGGAGATTGCGGTGAGTATTGTTGCCGAAATGGTTAGTGTGAGAAGAAAAAATATTACTCATAGTGTGAGCCACAAAAAAATCTCAAATTGAAAATCATTAAAACAAGAACAACAAAGCAACACCGGCTACTGCCACAAAAGCTCCCGCAACAGCCCGCTTAGTTATTGTCTCTTTATAAAAATATTTTACTAACGGCAGCATTAGTATCGGAACGATCGCCATAATCGTTGCTGCAATACCGACTTTTGTATGCGAAATTGCGATTAAGCTAAATGTTATACCGAAGTAAGGACCCATCAGTGCACCTAACATCGTAAATTTAAAAGCTTGTTTGTCGGCTGAGAATGTTTTGAAAGGATTTTTTAATCGTCCCGAAATTAAAGCTATCGGAAATAAAGTGATTAAACCGGCAGCGATTCGTATAAAAGTTGCAGCAAAACCGTTAATATCACCTTCGTTAAAAGCCATTTTTGCAAAGACTAATCCGCTCCCTTGTCCGACTGCACCTAAAAATGCCATCAATAAACCGATGTTAAAAAATGTCCGCCTGAGCGAAACATTTTCTTTTTTTTCGAGAACCACAATCGCGATACCTGCGATTGTTATGAGTATTCCCATTATATCCTGAATTGACAGAACCTCGCTTAAAAAAATAAATGCCAACAAAGCACTCACTGCCGGAGCAAACGACATTATCAACGAAGTAACTCGTGCACCGAGTTGTTGATATGCTTTGAAGAGAAATGTATCGCCGAAAGTTAAACCAATAATTCCGCTAACTACTAAACAAATATATTGTGTTGATGAAAGTTGTAAACTGATTTGAGCAATTAGAATTGTGATTAGCAGAAGAAATGCCGCAATGATCAAACGTACAACATTGACTAATACCGACCCTGCCCTTCTTGTTGCTTCCGCGAACGAAATTGAAGAACCCGACCAGAAGAATGCTGTGATTAACGCAGATATTTCACCGATAATAGACATCAAATCCAAATTAGTTTCATACGAATATTTTTCCCGGATTCAAAATATTATTCGGATCGAATAATTGCTTTATCTTTTTCATTAATTCAATCTCGACCGCAGAAAGAGCAATCGGTAAAAACGATTTTTGTGAGTAACCAATACCGTGTTCGCCTGAGATTGTTCCTCCTAATGATACGGTGAGTTGGAAAATTTCTCGTATGGCTTTATCAATATTCTCATCCCATGTTCTATCATCCAGTTTATCCTTTAAAATATTCACGTGAACATTTCCATCGCCTGCGTGCCCGTAACAAATGGATGTAATTCCATATCTGTTACAAATCTCTTTCACACCTTTTACAAGCTGGGGTAAGTGTGCACGTGGAACAACCGTATCTTCCTCTTTGTAAGCTGAAATCGATTTTACTGCTTCGCCTATACTTCTTCGTAAATCCCAAACATCATTCACTTTTTGCCGATCTTCAGCGAGTAAAATATCGAGTGCGTTGTACCGCTCAACTACTCCGGCGATTGTTTCAATTTCTTTATTCAAAATCTCTTCATAGTTTCCATCTACTTCAATCAAGAGATGTGCTTCTGCATTGCTGTTCGGAAATTTCTTATCATTTTTTTTCTCAGCGGCTTTTATTGCCGACTTTTCCATAAACTCGATTGCAGCGGGAGTAATTCCTTTCTGGAAAATGCTTGCAACTGCCGAAACGGAATCTTCAATCGAGTTGAAAGCTACTAACATAACTTTTCGAAGTTTTGGGAATGGAATTAAACGAACTATGATTTTTGTAATCACTGCCAAAGTTCCTTCGCTGCCAATAATAAGTTGAGTTAAGTTGTAGCCACTTACATTTTTCAGAGTTCGTGAGCCGGTGCTTATTATCTCGCCGGTAGGCAAAACTGCCTCTATACTCAACACGTAATCTTTTGTAACTCCATATTTCACAGCGTGTGGACCTCCGGAGTTTTCAGCCAAATTGCCGCCTAACATACAACTCCCTCGCGATGCCGGATCGGGTGGATAAAACAAACCACGATTTTCCAATTCTTCCTGGAATGTTTGTGTTATTACACCCGGCTCGACCACAGCTTGAAAATTCTTCTCATCAATCTCAATTATGCGGTTAAATTTTTCCATCGAAAGACATATCCCACCATAAATGGGTAACGCACCTCCTGAAAGTCCGGTGCCACCGCCTCGCGGAGTTACAGGAATATTATTTTCGTTTGCCAATTTTAGAATTTTTGAAACCTGTTTTGTGTTAGTAGGTTTTACAACGACTTCGGGTGGAAATTTAAAATCTTCAGTTTCATCGCTGCCGTAAATGTTTCTTGTTTCTTCTTCAGTAAAAACATTCTCACTGCCGGCAATCTCTTTTATCTTTTCTATATCTGAGTCTTTAATTTTGTTATAATTAAATTCCATCATACAACCTCACAACAAAAATATATTATGTTGCTTACAGAGGTTTCTTGTTTCGTCGGTCCAGATGCTCGCTTGAACTTCGCCGATGTGTGCTTTTCTCAAAAAGAACATACATAATCTCGATTGCCCAATCCCGCCACCGATAGTCAGAGGTAATTCTCCTTTTAACAATCTTTGATGGTAGTATAATTTTACTTTGGCTGTTTCTTTTTTAATTTGTAATTGTTGCAGGAGGGAATCTTTAGTTACTCTGATACCCATTGAAGAAAGTTCATAAGCACGGCCAAGAACAGGATTCCAAACGAGTATATCGCCGTTCAAACCTTTGTAACCATTTCGGGTTTCGGTTGACCAATCGTCGTAATCGGCTGCTCGACTGTCGTGCGGTGAACCGTTGCTTAATTTCGCACCGATACCGATTACAAAAACCGCTCCCTTTTCTTTGCAAATTGCATGTTCGCGTTCCTGTGGCGAAAGCGATGGGTATTTACTTTCAAGTTCTTCGCTGTGTATGAAATGAATATTGGCCGGGAGGAATGATTGCTCTATCTGTTCATATTTGTTGCAAACTTTTTTCTCGGTTTGTTTAATTACTTTATAGATTTTACGGACTATAAATTTTAAGAAATTTAAATTCCGTTCTTTGTCGTTAATTATTTTTTCCCAATCCCATTGGTCAACATAGATTGAATGTAAGTTATCGGGAATTTCATGCGGGCGTATCGCATTCATATCGGTGTAAAGTCCTTCGCCATATTTAAAACTATAATCGGCAAGAGCATTCCGTTTCCACTTTGCCAGCGATTGAACAATTTCAGCCGTCTCGTTCATCGACTCAACATTAAAGCTAACCGGTGTTTCAACGCCCGTTAAGTTATCGTTGAGTCCGGTATTACTTAATACAATGATGGGCGCAGAGATTCTTTTTAGATTTAATTCCTTAGCTAAATTAATTTGAAAATAATCCTTGATGAATTTTATTGCTTCTTCTGTAGTGCGTAAATTTAAAGAAGGTTTGTATCCTTTTGGGAGTGTTAGCTTTCCGTTTGAGGTAATGATTTGTTTGTGCATAGGTTAGTGATTACATCCTTTTTTTATAATCTTCATATATGGGCATTGTTCTTTCATACTCGTTCGACATCAGAGGCGACGAAATTATGAAATCGGCTGTTGCGCGATTGCAGGCGACCGGTATATTCCAAACGACGGTTAGTCGCAGAAGGGCTTTTATATCAGGGTCGTGCGAGAGTGATTCGAGCGGGTCCCAAAAGAAAATCAAGAAATCGATTTCACCTTCAACTATCTTGGCGCCGATTTGCTGGTCGCCGCCGAGCGGACCGCTTTCTAATTTTACAATTTCTAAATTGAGTTCATTTTCTAATAATCGCCCGGTTGTTCCTGTTGCAAATAGTTTATGTTCCGCGAGTAGTCCTCTGTTAAATCGCGCCCATTCTATCAAATCATTTTTTTTGTTGTCGTGTGCAACAAGGGCTATCTTCTTATGTGGTTTTAATATACGTGTTTCCATTTTTTGATTTAATATATGTATTTAATAATTGTCTTTCAAATATTTGCCTTTCGGGTATAATTTCTATAAATTTACACAGAAAAATTTGGGTGGTTAGCTCAGCTGGTTACCCGCCCCCGCCAGAACGGCTTTGTCGGGCTGGCGAACGACCGAATATAACGCTGTAAATTTGTTGGTCGGGCGGGGAGCGCACGGTTCACATCCGCCTGACAGCACAATGGGTGGTTAGCTCAGTTGGTTAGAGCGCACGGTTCACATCCGTGAGGTCGTAGGTTCAAATCCTATACTACCCACTAACCTTTAAACCTATTCAGTGAGATAGGAAAGGAAAGTATGAAAAAATCAAATAACAAAATTCTGAACACGCCTCAGTTCCGATTGCGGAGATTGAGGCATTTTATTTTTAAGAGGATATGAAAACAAAACCGAAACTCATTGATGAACTTGGAATGCAGCGGACACTAACCCGCCTGGCGCACGAAATAATTGAGCACAACAAAGGAATCGAATCGATTGCTCTGGTGGGAATTAAAACTCGAGGCGAGTTTATTGCCAAACGTTTAGCTGAACGTATAACGAGTATCGAAAAAAAAGAATTGCTTATCGGTATGTTAGATATAACGTTGTACCGGGACGACTTGCGCGCAAAACTCAAGCAGCCAATTTTGAAGGGGACTGATATTGCGT
Organism: uncultured Ignavibacteriota bacterium; assembly: GCA_947085405.1. GTDB lineage: Bacteria > Bacteroidota > Ignavibacteria > UBA10030 > BY39 > JASEGV01. Next base: position 77,490 of record CAMTWO010000023.1, on the reverse strand, counting down.
TCGATGTTACTGATAAAAATATTGTATTAGTTGATGATGTTCTTTTTACTGGCAGGACAATTCGTGCGGCATTGGATCAATTGATGGATTTGGGACGCCCGAAAACAATTCAGCTTGCAGTTTTGATAGACAGAGGACATAGAGAATTACCGATAAGAGCCGACTTCGTTGGAAAGAACGTGCCCACATCTGATAACCAGGAAATCCAAGTGCGGTTGAAAGAAGTTGATGGTGAAGATAGTGTTTTATTAATCGAGAAGGTTTGATTATTCGAAATTAAAAAAATAGGAACAACAATGCCTTTACAAAGCAGACATTTACTTGGACTCGAAGGAGTTTCGAGAGACGACATACAATTGGTATTAGATACCGCAACAAACTTTCGTGAAGTATTAGAGCGACCAATCAAGAAAGTTCCCACACTTCAGGGGAAAACAATAGTAAATTTATTTTTTGAAAGTTCAACACGCACACGAATTTCATTTGAGCTTGCCGAGCGACGCCTTTCGGCTGATGTTGTAAATTTTTCGGTTGCCGGAAGTAGTGTTGCAAAAGGTGAAACTCTGAAAGATACAGCCCGCAACATTGAAGCTATGAAAATTGATATGGTTGTTGTTCGCCATTCATCGCCCGGTGCAGCTCTCTTTTTAAGTCGTGTGATGAACGCAAACATCATAAATGCCGGCGACGGAACTCACGAACACCCAACTCAAGCATTGCTCGATATGTACACCATCCGCGAAAAGTTTGGAAAGTTGGAGGGTTTAAACGTTTGTATTGTGGGGGATATTTCGCATAGCCGCGTTGCTCTCTCAAATATTTACGGAATGCAAACAATGGGTGCCAATGTTTCGGTTTGCGGTCCGACCACTCTGATTCCGAAGGACATACAAAAATTAGGTGTAAAAGTTTACCATAATATTGATGATGCTATTAGAGATGCGGATATCTTGAATGTACTGCGTATTCAGCTTGAAAGGCAAGACCGTTCGTTTTTACCATCGACTCGTGAATATCATAATTATTTTGGGATTACAAAAGAAAGATTGTTGAGATCAAAAAAACCTATCACGATTATGCATCCCGGTCCAATAAATCGCGACGTTGAAATTTCTGCTGATGTTGCTGACGGGGAACAAAGCGTAATTTTGCAACAAGTGCTGAATGGCGTTGCTGTCAGGATGGCTGTGCTTTATTTACTCGGAACTGGAAACTAAATTTATAAGGAACAGAAATGAAAATCTTACTGAAGAATGCCCGTATAATCGAACCATCTGAAAACATTGATCAGGTTGCCGACATTTTAATAGTTGATGGAATCATTGAAAAAATTGCACAAAAGATTGCAGCGAGTGGAAATGTTCAGGAATATGTTTTGGATGGAAAAATTGTAGCACCCGGCTTTATTGATATGCACGTTCATTTACGTGAACCGGGTTATGAGCACAAGGAAACAATTGAAACAGGATTAGATGCTGCCGCAGCCGGAGGTTTTACAGCGGTTTGCTGTATGCCTAATACCAACCCGCCGATTGATGATGCTTCAGTGGTAAAATTCATTAAAGAAAAATCAGAAAAAACTTTGAACGGTTTAGTCGATGTTTACCCTATTGCAGCAGCCACTAAACGTCGTGAAGGGAAAGAACTATCGCCGATGATAGAACTTGTTGAAGCGGGTGCAGTTGCCTTTTCGGATGATGGTTCACCGATTGAAAATCCGGAAATAATGCGTCGTGCTTTAGAATACTCGAATATGCTCGGTAAAATTATAATCCAACATCCCGAAGACCGCTCACTTGCAAGGGGGGGCGTGATGAACGAAGGACTTGTATCGACATCGCTCGGTTTACCACCGATACCTTCAATTGCCGAAGAAATTATGATAGACAGGGATATTCGAATTGCTAAGTATGTTGGCGCATCTTATCATGCCGCTCATATCAGCACTGCAGGATCGGTTGAAATAATCAGGCAGGCGAAAAAGAAAAATCTTCCGGTTACTTGCGAAGTTACACCTCATCATTTCACGCTCACTGATGAAGCTGTCCGAACTTTCGATACCAACACAAAAATGAATCCACCTCTGCGAACGAAAGCCGATGTTGATGCAATCAAAGAAGGATTGCGTGATGGAACTATCGATGTAATCGCATCCGACCACGCACCGCATTCGTTTGATGAAAAAGAAGTTGAATTCTTAGAAGCACCTTTTGGAATAGTTGGATTAGAAACAGCAATAGGGTTAGCAATTACTGAATTGGTAATTCCCAAAATATTATCAATCAATCAGTTGATTGAAAAATTTTCAATCAATCCAAGAAAAATATTAAGCTTACCTTCTATAAAAATTAAAGTCGGTGAGAAAGCAAACTTTACAATTCTTGATATTCAAAAACAATGGAAGGTGGATGCACAGAAATTCAAATCAAAATCAAAAAACACACCTTTCGATGGGAGAGCTTTGATTGGAAAATGTTTTGCTATCATAAACAATGGAAGAGTACATTTTTCGGATTGAAAAATTTACAGGTGTCTAAATTTTAATACATAAACCTATTTTTCAAGTTTCTTACAATGAAAATTTCATAAGTTTTCGAGAGTTTTCTGTGCTGGCACAGGATTTGGAAGTTCTGTTCACAGCACATTAATATGAAAGGATTCGAAAATGAAAAGACTAAAATTTTTAATCGCAGGAATTGCAGTAAGTTTATTAAGCGGCTGCTATATTGATGTTGAAGCCCCCGACACAACACCACCATCACGACCGTTGGGCTTGTATGCAGAAGCGAGAGATAATAAAGTGTATTTAGATTGGAATCATAGTCCCGAGCGCGACGTGGCTGGTTATAAAATTTGGGTAAGTTATTCTTACAGCGGACGGTATGAATTGATTGGAACGACCGGTGGAAATTACTTTGACGACAAAGGTGCCCGCAACGGAACAACATATTACTATGCTGTTTCAGCATACGATTATGCAAATAACGAAAGCGAATTGAGCGATGCATTTGCATTTGCTACGCCCCGCCCTGAAGGATTCGGAGTGTCAATAAACGATTACCGGACTCGTCCTTCGACAGCCGGTTACGATTTTGCAACCTATTCAATCGGTCAGTATAATGATACATACACCGATATATTTTTCGAATATTACAACGGCGAATATTATATGAATGTTTGGAATGATACAGATATCAAAGATATGGGTACAACTAATTCGCTTTACGAAATTACAAAAGCTCCATCAAGCGGTTGGTCGCCAACTAAAGATGTAATCCTGCGCGTCGGTAGAACTTATGTTGTATGGACTAACGACGACCATTATGCGAAGTTTCGAGTTGTATCTATTTCATCTACAAGAGCTGTCTTTGATTGGTCGTATCAGTTGCAAAAAGGGAATCCATACTTAAAGCGAAATGTTGTTGAAGGTCGGTTGGAATTAAAATTAGGACCAGGCGCCGAAGGAAGGAATTGACTTTTAAGCATTTATCCTTTATTTTTACACAGCAAAGATGAAACAAATTATACACATATCGCTCATACTGCTAACTCTAATCGCATTGAACCTCAAGGCACAGGAAGTTGGACAGGAATTAAATCGGGAAATTTTTAATGCCATTGAATCGGGTGTTGATGCAGGCGATATCGATAGGTTCGCAGACTATTTTGCAAAGCAGGTTTACGTAAGCATACGCGGCGGCGAGAGCGGTTATTTCAGTAGTAGTCAGGCATATTACGTCATCAAGAATTTTCTAACAGCACGCAAGCCGCTCGGTTTCTCGTTTACTACTTACGGATTCGCTGACGAAATTCCTTTTGCAACCGGACGCGCTTTATTCCGGATTAAAGGTAACCGCGAAAGTGTGCAGGTATATGCAGCTCTCTCTAAATCAAACGGTAAATGGGTGATTGATAAGATTAATTTTTATTAATTCCCGATGCTCAACTTAATTTCTAATTTTTATAAGCAACTTGTTAAAAGACGATTTTTTTATATCGTCTTTTTTATTTTGTTGATAATTGCTCTATCTTTTCTGGTCGAAATTTTTTTCGTCAAATCAATTAAGATTAATTGGGAAACAATCTCAAAAGAAAAAACAGCACTGTTAGTTTCACAATCACAAAATCATTTTCAGAATTTTCAGAATGATGCAGCTTCGATAGCTGCCCGTATCGCTAAATATGAATCGGTTGTTGAAGCAGTTTCGGGAGGAGATGAACAAGCATTATTTCAATCGCTGAAAATATTTGACGTTAAAGGTGGAAGCGTCGAAGTTTATGATAGTGAATTATATTTATTGGGATGGTCGAAAAGTATCGGGTCGGATATAAAATTATATCGCACCTCACCAAAACCATTTTCCTACATTGAGCAAGGTTCGATTTTTTCGTGGCTGTTGGTCGTCCATCCGATATTGAAAAACGATTTACCAATAGGGTACGTTTTCGTTAAGAAACTTTTCGATGTAAATTATCCGTTAAGTAATCGTTTCATTAGTTCAGAAATTTTTGAGGAAGCATTCACGCAAAGTTTGGATTATCCTCTTAGTTTCGATTTTTCAAACAGGTCAAAAGCGAGCGAAGAAAAAGGGGTAATATCAATTCCGTTTAAAGCAATTGATGGAAACATACTTGGCTATGGTTACCGGCAGGCATATACAAAAGGGGCAGTAATAGATGAGGTTAAACAGAATTTTTTATCGGTGCGAGTATTCTTGATTATTTTTTTATCGCTTCTAATTTCATTTTATACTTTTAAAATTGTTCATTCACGCATAAGATTGTTCTACCGGGCGTTGATCGCCGTCGCAGTTTTATGGATTGTAAGGTTCCTCTGGCTTGCTATCGATTTTCCGACCGGTTTTATTTCAATCAGTATATTTGACCCCTCTTATTTTGCATCGCATTTCGGATTTGGTATTGCAAAATCCATCGGCGAATTGCTGATTACTTCAATCATTCTAATAACCGGCATTGTTTATATCGGATACGATGCTGTAAAATCAATTAATCGAAATTACAACTTAAACATTATTGCAATTCTTTTTTCTTTTATTTTTCTTTCCTTCTTACGCGGATATGCGGCTATAATTAACAGTGCGGTGTTTGATTCAGGTTTGAGTTACATCAATCCAGAGTTTCCCCCGTTCGAATTGTTGATAATGTATCTATGTTTGTTTTTGATTTCGGCATCTTTTGTTTTGCTTTCAACCTTGTTAATTCTTTATTCATATCGTTCTCTAAATTGGAATAAAAATAATTACCTCGGCTGGCTGTTTGTTTTCGGGATATTTATAGCAGCGAGTTTTATTTATGGTGACCTCCATCCTAATCCACTAACATCTAACCTCGAAAGAAGTTTGATAATATCAGGTTTATTAATACTTGGAATTCTCTCACAAAAATTTATCATACAAAGTAAAGCGATTACACAAAAAAATGCACTCGTGTTTGGCTTGAGTGCTGTTTTGCTGGCGGCATATTTTCTTTTCTCAGCAGTACAAATTGATATGCGTTCAAAGTTAAAATCGTATGCGAGCGAAGTTGCTCGTCCTGTAGATAACTGGATTGCGTTTATGATAGACGAGGCATTAAATCAAATCGCAACAAAAGAAACAGCAGATCGTTTAAAAACAAACGCTGATTTAAAAAATTATGCTTTCACCGAATGGGCAAAAACAATTTTAAGTCGCGAAGGTTACAATTGCCGGATTACAATTATTAATGGCGACGATCGTATTGTAAGTAATTTTCAAGTTGGTTCGATGGAAACAACTGAGAAGAAACCAACTATTCCAGCTTCGCGATCAATTATGGTAAGGGAAGAAGAGGAAGGCTTTGTAAAACATTATGTTGGTTTTGCACCAATATATTTTGAAGATAAAACGCTTGCCGGAGGTGTTCGAATTGAAGTTACAGCCACGCGGGGTGAGTTATTTCGGAGCGATTCGTATGATATCATAAAAACCTACACGGGAATTGACTTCAAAGCATATTACAAAAATTTATATTATTCTGAATTTATTAATGACTGGCGAATATATACATCCAATCGTGAATTAGCGAGTGTTTACCGTTCGATTCCGTTGTCGGATTCTTTGCTGAGAAACAAAAATAATTTTTTTGTTGAAGAAATAGTTGACGGCAAAAATTATGAAACAGTTTACGTAAAATCAACTGATCAACCAAATAAATATATCGCATTAAGCGGAGAAAGGGGTGATGTTGTTCGAGATGTTTTGAATTTTCTAAGATTGTTGCTTTTCTTTTTAGTAGTATGTTGTAGTATTTATTTTATGTTGTGGATAGGAATAGTTGGTTATCGGAAGCGAAAACTCGAATTCAATTTCCGTACAAAATTACTGATTGCTTTTATTATAGTGTCGGTAATTCCAATTATAGTAATAAGTTACTACAATCGTGAGTTCGCAACACAACGGGCAAACGAAACAAATCGCACTAATTTAGAAAAACAAACCGATGTAATCCTTTCTCATATCAAAAAATCTTTTACACTGAATTCCGATTATTTATTAAATGATGAACTGATTTCCGAAATTGCTGTCAGCACAGGAATAGATTTTAGTTTATACAGCAATAGTGAAATCATTGCGAGCAGTAAACCGGAGCTGCTTGATGCTGAACTTATTGATAGACGAATTTCACCGGATGCTTACTACAACATTAAAATATTAGGGCGGCAATTTTTTGTTGAATCGCAAGCGATAGGAACTTTTGAGTATTTAGTCGGTTACCAAGCTGTAATAAATAAGCAAGATCAATTGGTGGGGATAATTGCAGTCCCTACACTTTATAATCAGGCGAGTATCGAGGAAGATTTACAAGAACGGAACGCGTATTTATTAGGAGTTTATACGATAGTACTGTTAATCGCTTTTTTACTTGGTATCTTTTTCGCGGGACAAATATCAAAACCAATTCGCCGGTTGACCGATGCAGCGATTCAGGTTGGTGAAGGTAATTTTGATTACAAAATACCATCCACACGCAGCGACGAGCTTGGTAAGCTTGAGCAAACCTTCAATGAAATGATTGACGAAATCAGACAAAAACGAGAAGAGTTAATAAAATACGAAAAAGAATTAGCCTGGAAAGAAATGGCGAAACAAGTTGCTCACGAAATCAAAAATCCGCTGACACCGATAAAATTAGCAGTGCAACATCTTCAACAAGCGTTTAAAGATAAAGCTGATAACTTCGACGATATATTGAAGAAAGCGGTGTCGATGATTACTGAACAGGTCGAAACACTTACAAGAATTGCCTCCGAGTTTTCGAACTTCGCTCGATTGCCTTCACGGAAATTAGAAAAGTGTGAAGTAAACAAAATTCTGAAAGAAGCAACACACCTCTTCGAACAATACAATAATGTAAATTTCAAATTTAATAGTTCTGAACATGAGTTTAAAGTGGACGCAGACAAAGAAGAATTACGGCGTGCTTTTATTAACATCATCAGGAATTCGATTCAAGCGATGAATGAACAGGGGAGTGTATCGATTTCTGTAGAGCAAGTCGATGAAAATGTTCAGATAAACATTCACGATACAGGGCAGGGAATTTCAGACGAAATAAAAAATAAAATATTTGAACCGAACTTTTCTACGAAAACCGATGGAATGGGATTGGGGTTAGCTATAGTGAAAAAGACTATTGATGATTTAGGTGGAGCGATTTCATTTACTACCAATAAAGATACAGGGACCACATTTATTATCACCTTACCGTTAGTAAAAGATAATGAGTGAAATAATAATAATCGCATCGGAAAAATTTTCCAAGTTCAATGAACTAAAGTTTGGATTCAGCACACGACTTGGTGGAATAAGTCCGGGACAATTCGGAATGAATTTGAGCTTCAACGTTGGAGATGAACGGTTAAACGTTTTAGAAAACCGCGAACGATTTTTTGGCGCCTTGAAAATCGGATTGGACGAGCTTGCGATACCTCGACAAGTTCAGGGCGGCGTGGTTCAAAGAGTATATACTCAAGGCGGCTACGATTCGTGCGATGGATTGATTACTGACTCGAAAGGCGTTTTTTTAACTATTAGCACCGCCGATTGTTTACCCGTGTTTTTGTTCGATTCTGTAACGAAATCAATAGGAGCTGTGCACGCAGGGTGGCGTGGAAGCGAGATGAATATTGTATCACGGGCAATTCGTATGATGCGAGAAGAATTTGGAACTTCTCCCGCAGACCTGATTTCTTATATTGCACCTGCTGCCGGCGTTTGTTGTTATGAGGTTGGAGAAGATGTAGCAAAAAGATTTTCGCACGAGTTTCTTGTTCGAAATCCAAAGCTGCATCTTAATTTGAAGGAACACGCCAAAACTCTGATGCTAAATGCAGGTGTTAGTAAGGAGAATATCGAAGTTTCCGAATACTGCACGATCTGCAACGCTAACTTATTCCACTCGCACCGCCGCGATAAAGAAAAATCGGGTAGGATGATGGGCGTAATCGGATTAGTTAGGTGATTGTCTGCGAGTAACTGTCGGAATGAAATTATAATATTCCGGAACATAAAATAAATTATCAGGTAATAATTTTTTTTCAACTTTAGTTACCAGTAAATGCGTACCTTTAATTTCAGAAGCAACAATAAAACCTTTTTCGTAAAGCATTTTAAATTTTTCAAAAACAATTAGCGACATAGTTTTTTCCATAATTGCCGACCAATCTTTTCCGTACTGATCCATCGAGCCTAAATCATTAGTTACCCAGTATTCGCCTTCTAAACTGTCGCGGTTTGTTACAATAAATTTTTCGCAATTCAATCCTGAAATTATTTTCTTCTCACCTGTTTCAATTATCGCATATTTTTCAGGTTGCCATTTTACTCCCATATCCATTTCCATCAATCGCCTTAAATTAGGAGGCAGAGTATCCATCTGAGCGCGCATACGGCGGACGTTTTCTTTTCTCAATTCCTGACTTTTGGTAATTTCTTCAAATGTTGTTCTTGAATATGAGCTATCTATCGGGTTACCCCGCAGTGCAATTTGTGAATCGAGTTGTATTATTGTAAAAGAGTCAGCGTAGTCGGTTAAGACTTCAGTTCTTAATCTATTCGGTATCAAAAATAATTTCTGATTGATTTTGCTCGTGTCGCCTTCGGAAGATACTTTGTAGGTTAATTGTTCCCAATATAATCCGGGAACCATTTTGGTTGATTGGCAGCCGGCTAATAAGAATAATAGGAATAAGAAGAAGATAAAATTTTTCATAAAATTAAAGATTGATTAATGATGTTAGAGTTTTGTTAACTAATGAATCTCCTCGCCGCAACCTGCCCGCCGTCCGTCAACTGACGGACTTTGGCAGGCGGGGCAGCGAGGTATCTGAAAAAAAAAATATTTTTTCGCCTCAAGGGGCGGGGAACCTGCCCGACCGGCAGGCGGGTTAAACCCTCGTCCGCCTTTGGCGGATTAAAAAGGTAAATCTGATCCGGATGTAGTAGAAACTACTAACTCTTCGAGAGTATCGGATGCACGGTTTTCAAAACCGGCGTATTCTTTTTGAAATGTCAGTCGTATTATGTCTGTAGGACCGTTTCGTTGTTTACCGATAATAAGTTCGGCGAGTCTTTCGGTTGAAATTTTATTTCCGTGTGCGTCATCCACCTCGTTAATCTTATAAGTTTCGGGGCGGTGAACGAATATAACAACGTCGGCGTCTTGTTCGATAGCACCCGACTCGCGGAGGTCAGCAAGTACGGGACGCTTGTCGCCGCTGCGTGTTTCAAGTCCGCGGTTCAATTGAGATAGTGCGATAACAGGAATATTTATCTCTTTTGCTAAAGCTTTCAACGACCGTGAAATCATGGAAATTTCCCGTTCACGGCTGTCCATACTTTTAGGAGGATGAACGAGTTGTAAATAGTCGATGATAATCATTCCGATGTTATGCTCGGCTTTTAAGCGTCGTGCCTTTGCGCGGATTTCTAAAATCGAAAGCGATGGTGAATCGTCTATAAATATTTTTGCTTCTGCAAGGCGTCCAACAACCATTCCTAAACGTTGCCACTTCTCATCTGGTAATCTGCCCGTACGGAGTGCATGAGCGTTTATCCTTGCTTCCGAAGAAATCAAGCGGGTAACTAATTGCTGCTCAGCCATTTCAATACTAAAAATTACTATAGCTGTAGGTTTCACGGTGTGGAGAGCAGCGTTGCGAGCTATTGAAAGTGCAAGAGCTGTTTTGCCCTGGCTTGGGCGCCCGGCAATAATAATTAAATCGGAGTTTTGAAATCCTCCGGTTGCGTTATCTAAATCTGTAAATCCGGTAGGAACACCGGTGATGCCTCCGTGCTTACCGTGGATTTTTTCTAAAATTTCGAGGGTTTCGTTTAGCGCCCGTTTTATAGGTGTTGCACTTTTCTTCATCCTGTATTCAGAAATCTGAAATATTTTTGTCTCAGCAGCATCGAGTAAATCGATAGCATCTTCCGAATCGCTGTAAGCTCTATTAGCTATTTCGGCAGAAGTTGTAATGAGATTGCGCATCAGAGCTTTTTCGAGAATAATGTGGGCATGGAATTCCACATTAGCAGCACTGTTTACTTGCATCGTTAATTCTGTTAAATATATGGAACCACCGATTTCTTCTAATGTGCCGCGTCGCCTTAATTCTTCACTTAAAGTTACAGCATCAACAGGCTCGTTGCGTTCGAATAAGGCAATAATACCCTGATAAATTTTTTGATGTGCAGGTTTGTAAAACATATCAGGCTGCAGAATCTCTATAATTTTTGGGACAGCTTCTTTTTCAATTAAAGCAGAACCTAAAACCTGAGCCTCGATTTCTACCGCCTGAGGAGGTACGCGTCCCTCGTGTTGGTCTCTAATATTTATTGAGTCTGTATTTTTTTTACTTCTTTTCTTTTCAGACATATTACATTTGTTCGTTATAAAGTTTTTGGAATAATTGCATATCTTCCCAAGTCGGTCGCTTCCAATTCGGATTACGCAGCAACGCTGCCGGGTGGTACGTTACAATTAATTTAGCCCCTTGGTAATTATGAACTTTTTGCCGCATCGATGTTAAACTATCGTTTGTTTGAAGCAACCATTGAGCAGCAATTCGACCCAAGCAAATAATAAATTTCGGTTTTATTAATTCTATTTGTTTCGAAAGATATGGAGAGCAAAGTTCCATTTCTTTTAACATCGGGTCGCGGTTATCGGGTGGACGACATTTCAGAATGTTGCATATATAAACATCTTCACGTTTGAGTTGAACTGCTTCCAAAATTTTATTTAGTAACTGACCTGCGCGTCCGACGAAAGGTTCACCCTGAGCATCTTCATCAGCGCCCGGAGCTTCACCTACAAACATCACTTTTGCATTCGGATTACCAACTCCAAATACAAAATTTTTACGTGTATCGCCTAAAGAACATTTCTTACAAGAAGATATCTGTGCGTTAAATTCATCTAAACTATTTACGCTTTGAAATTCTGCTGAAGGTGCAGAAGTTTTTTCGATTTTTGATGCCGATGCTTTATAAATGATACCGCCAAACAACTGTTCCTGTTGCATTAAGTAGCTTTCTGCACTGTTTAGAATATCTTTAAATTCTTTTCGAATATCGCTCATTTAGCTTCTGATCAATTTAGAAATACGATTAAGTATTTGATTTGCAACATCGTCTTTCAGCATTTTATTAAAGATTTCTTTCGTTCCATTTTTATGGAGGAAAGATACGACGTTTGTGTTGCTGCCGATTTCTGCCCCTTTTTTTAATGGGTTGTTCATAACAATAAAATCGAGATTTTTACGATTTAGTTTTTTTACTGCATTTTCAATTTCGTTATCAGTTTCCAATGCAAAACCGACAAGCACTTGATGTTTTATTTTTTTCTTTCCTAACGTTTCTAAAATATCTTTTGTCTTTGTAAGTTTCAGTGTAAGATTATTGCTGACTATATCTTCTTTTTTAATTTTGCGGTTCGCTGTAATCTCTGGTTTGAAATCGGCAACGGCTGCCGCCATTATTACAACGTCGGATTTAGAGGAATGTTTGATACATTGGTTATACATTTCTTCAGCAGTTTCAATCTCAATCCTCTCTACAAAATTAGGTGTTTCCAGATTCGAGGGTCCTGTTATCAGGGTAACTTTGGCACCGCGTTCAGCAGCACATCGGGCAATCGCAAAGCCCATTTTACCGGAGGATCTGTTTCCGATGTATCTAATCGGATCGATTGGTTCATAAGTCGGTCCGGCAGTAACGAGTATTTTTTTACCGGAAAAATCTTGATGCGCCTTGTCTAAAATATTTTGTATAGAAGTTGTTATTTTTTTTATTTCAGGTAAACGACCTTTGCCTGTTAAACCGCTGGCGAGTTCGCCGACTTCGGGATTAATTATTCGATAACCGCGCTGCCTGAGTTTTGATAAATTTTCTTGTGTCGCCGGATTTTCCCACATATATGTATCCATTGCCGGGGAAATGGCAACCGGACAGCGAACCGAAAGCGCCATAATAGTAACCGGATTATCAGCAATTCCATAAGCGATTTTTGCTATGGTATTAGCTGTTGCAGGAGCTATCAACATAATATCAGCCCAAGTTCCGAGGTGGATGTGCCACGTTTCGGATTTAATAACTGATAGAGATGCATCAGGAAAAGTATCGGTTACAATTTCATTCTCAGAAAGAGCCGCAAGTGTGTTCGGGTTTATAAATTCGATAGCCGCTTTTGTCATCACTACTTTTACAGCAGCACCCTGTTTTTTAAATTCGCGGACGAGCAGGGGAATTTTGTAAGCGGCAATTCCGCCTGTAATTCCGATCAATATTTTTTTGCTGCGTAACATATTAATTCAAAATTAGCTGTTGTTTTCGCTTTTATATTTAAAATCCAATTTTGAATTGAGCAATTCTTCGATAGCTACCTGTGTTGGTTTCGGCCGCTTTTCGAATTCGCGTGCTATGAGAACCTGTTCCGGATTAGTTACCGTTTCCATAGTTTCAGGTTCATCCGAATCTTCGCTCATTAATTTCGATTGAACTATCTCGAGCCGCTGGTTGAATTCAATCTTTATTTCTTCATTAATCTGCTGAGCGCGTTTCGATAACACCACGATTGCCTCGTAAATGTTTTCAACTTTTGATTCCAGAGCTTCAAGACTTATAGATTTTATTGGCATTAGTTTCCTTTGAATTTTGTTTTTGTTGTTATTTTCTAATTAAAGTTTATTGCTTATTATTTTTTCAACTTCTTCGACAGCTTGTTGGAGCTGGTCGTTTATTACAATATAATCAAATAATGTTTTTTGTTTCATTTCCATTTCGACACGGTCGATTCGTTTTTTTAGTGTTTCGGGGCTTTCTGTTTTTCTGTTTTTCAGCCTCTCGTTTAAAATATTCATATCCGGGACATCAATAAAAATCAGCATCGAATCTTCAGGATATTTCTTTTTTATAGATAAAGCACCTAATACATCTATATCGAATACAACCGATTTACCGCAGGCAAACGATTTATCAACTTCGGATACAAGCGTGCCATAATAATCGTCATAAATTTTTTGCCACTCGATGAGCGTATCATTTTCGATATGTTTTTGAAATTCTTCTTTAGTTATAAAGTAGTAATCTTTGCCGTCTGTTTCATTATTTCGTTTCGTACGGGTGGTTGCCGACACCGAGAAATGAAATTCCGGATGACTTTTCAAAATTTCTTTCACAATTGTTGTTTTGCCACAGCCACTGGGTGCAGAGACGACAATCAGTTTCGGATTACTCATTATTCTATATTTTGAATTTGTTCTCTTATTTTTTCAAGCTCTTCTTTTATTTCAATAATGTGCCGCGAAATTATTGCATCGTTTGCTTTGGAACCTATCGTATTTACCTCGCGATGAATTTCCTGAACCAGGAAATTTAATTTTCTTCCTGATGGTTCTTTACCATTCATAGATTCGAGAAAATATTTTTGATGACTTCGCAGCCGCACACACTCTTCTGTAACATCCAATTTTTCAGATAATAATATTATTTCGAGTTCCAAGCGTTTATCATCGATACGGTCTTTGGCTTCAATTAATTTTTCAACTCGTTCGCGCAGCCGGGTTCGCTCGATTGGGATGCGTTGTTTCGAGAGCTTCTCAATTATATCGATCTTTTTATCAATCAATTTTATTCGACGGGATAAATCTTTTTGCAATTCGCTCCCTTCATCGTCGCGCATTTTCAGAAGATTGCCTAAAGCTTTTCTAACCGCTTTCTCGCACAACACCCATTCAACTTCGCCTGTGTTTTCTTTATCTTCGGGTCGTATGATTTCGGAAAACTTTAATAGATGATCGATTGTAATGTCTTCTTTGATATTAACCGACTTTTTTAGCTCGTTAAGTATTTTATAACTCATCTGGGCAGCGTCTTTATTAATCATCATAGGTGCCCGTTGATCGACAGGCGTTTCGATATTTACAGACAAATTAATTTTGCCGCGGTCAATCTTAGATTGCACTATTTCTTTTACATCGTTTTCGCGATGCGATAAATTCTTTGGAAGCCGTATTGTTAGTTCTAAGAACCGGTTATTCACGCTGCGAAGTTCTGCCGTTGCAGTAATACCTTTTTGTGCAGCGTCGCCTCTGCCGTAGCCCGTCATGCTCGAAATCATCTATAATCCTATTATTTTTTTTGATAGCGCTTCTGAATAAATACAAACTCACATAGGAATTTATAAAATTGGCGTTTATTAATCAGAAATGATAAAAACTGGAAATTGCCACACCTAAATTACAAAATTTTTAATCATCTTCCAAGCCTTTCTCTCGTGTTTGAGATATGCTTCGGTTTTTGTATATTTGAGCGGATAAAAAAGGAAAATCAAAAATTATGTTGAATCATTTTATAACACTTCAAAGTCTTGCAGATGAATTTAATGTGGCACTCAAAAATGCTGCTGTCCTTGAATTATATTCACAACAAAAAAATGAATTACAAATTTCGCTGCTTGCAAACACTACTCCTAAAACTTTATCTGTCTCTATTACTCCGCAGATGAATTTTATTTTCATGCGAGAACAAATCGCAAGGGCAAAACGGAATTCAATCTCTTTATTTACTGAATTAAATAACCTAACCATCAATAACATCACCGGACATCTTTTTGATAGAATAATAAATATTAATTTTTCGAATAAGATGAAAATGCTGTTCCATCTATTTGGAACAACGTCGGCGAACATATTTTTGATCAACGAGAACAAAGAAATAATAAATGCCTTTAAACACAGTAAAGATTTTGTTGGAAAATCGTATGAAAATTTGTTCAAATCAAAAGAAGAAGACTTTAGCAACTTGATAGCTGACTTTGAAACATTTAAGAATAAAATGTTAGAGGATGGAAACAAGACAACTTTCAGTGCAGTTAAGGGTGCTTATAAGTTTCTTGGTTCAACCCTTGCACGTGAAGCTTTGCATCGTGCAAAACTTGAAGAGAAGGTTCATGCCGGTGAATTAACTCACGATGATTTAAAAACCATATACCAACAATTAATTAATTTATTTACCGAAGTAAGCAAGCCTGCCCCGACAATTTATTACAGCAACAATATTCCACGAGTATTTTCGATGGTCAAGTTAGAACATCTGACCGGTTCGACACCGGAGAATTTTTCGAGTGTAAATGAAGGAGTAAAAGTTTTCGTTTATCAGTCGTTCAAGGCGACTAATATTGATCTCGATAAAAAGGAATTCTTACTAAAAATCAAAAATGAACTTGATAAGTTAGTACGCACAGAAAAAGCAATAAAAAATGAAGTGTTGGAGGCAAGCCGTGCTGATGA
Organism: uncultured Ignavibacteriota bacterium; assembly: GCA_947085405.1. Classification (GTDB taxonomy): domain Bacteria; phylum Bacteroidota; class Ignavibacteria; order UBA10030; family BY39; genus JASEGV01. Next base: position 61,658 of record CAMTWO010000023.1, on the reverse strand, counting down.
ATATGACCATATCGCAAAAGTCATAATGACGAATTTGCAACATCTAACAAAAGGGACTAAGGATATTGATGTTGAGGATGTATTTCACAATGATAAGTTGATGCGCATAACCTTGGATCCCAAATTAACTCCGGCAAAAAATGCTGAGCGGTATTTCGATAAATCCAGAAAGGCGCGTATTGCATACGAGGCGGTAAAAACCCGGCTGGTAGATGTTACAAAAAATATTGCACTACTCGAGAAACTGCTGCTGCATTTAGATAACTGTCAAACAAAAGAGCAGTTTGCTGAATTTAAGGATGTGTATGATGCCGACTTAAAACGATTGCATTTAATATCCGAAAAAGAAAAGGCGGCATTACCTCCATTCCGAATTTTTAAAGTGGCGGGCGATTTTGAAGTATTAGTAGGCAAGAGCGCCGCTAATAACGACTTGCTGACAATGAAATATGCCAAGCCGAACGACCTTTGGTTTCATGCGCGAGGTGCAGGTGGGTCGCATGTAGTGTTAAAAGTAGGTAACACCAAAATAAAGCCGGCGAAAGAAGCAGTTAAACAAGCCGCAAGTATTGCAGCTTATTACAGCAAGATGCGAAATGCCGGTAATGTACCGGTTGCATATTGCGAGCGAAAATATGTTCGCAAACCTAAAAAGAGCAACGAAGGCACTGTAGTACTCGAACGCGAAAAAGTAATTTTTGTGGAACCTGAATTACCTGAAGATAAAACATAAATTCTTAAAAAACATCTCATTACAAATCATTAGGAGTTCAATATGAAAACCAGAGTATCCATTGTCCTATTTTTGTTTTTATTTACTACTCAATTATTTTCGCAAGAAATTGAAGACACTACAAGTGCTTTGAGACAGTTTGCGCCAAATGTTTTTATCGATTGCTTTTTCTGCGACGAAAATTATATCCGCACTGAAATTACATTTGTAAATTATGTGCGCGACCCGAATCAGGCGGATGTTCATGTTCTGATTACGACTCAGCAAACCGGCGGTAAGGGAGAAGAGTACACCTTAACATTCATTGGTAAAAATAAATATGCCGGGCTGCACGATACATTGGTTTTCATAACAAAGGAGTCCGATACGCCTGATATAATTCGACGGACATTGGTAAAGTCGTTGAAGTTAGGACTTACCCGATACGTGGCCAAAACACCTCTAAACGAATTTTTGAATATTACCTATTTGGTCCCTACAAAAGTTGAACAAATTATTGATAAATGGGATAATTGGGTTTTTACTACGAGTATAAATTCTAATTTAAACGGTGAAAAGGTATCAAGTTCCGTTTACCTTTCGGGTGGGTTCAGCGCAAATAGAGTAACTGAGGATTGGAAACTAAATTTTTCAATAAATACGAATTACAACGAGAGTCAATTCGATTATGGCACTATGAAAATTTTAAGTATATCGCGCGGTTACAATTTTAATGCGATGGTTGTCAGAAGTATGAGTGAGCATTGGTCGGTTGGAGGATTTGCAGATGCTTCCACCTCGACTTATGGAAATACTAAATTAAAAGTTTCTGCTTCGCCCGCAGTTGAATACAATATATTCCCATACAGTGAGTCAACTCGCCGACAACTCCGATTGATGTATAAACTTACTCATGAAAATGTTCGTTATGAGGAAGAGACAATATTTGATAAGACTGCTGAACGGCTTTTTAAACAATCGCTCTCTTTTACATTAGATTTGCGCCAGCCGTGGGGTTCTGTTTCAACAACGTTATCGGGTTCTCAATTTCTTCACGATTTTCAGAAACGAAGCTTAAGAATTTATACCAATTTAAATTTACGTCTATTTGAAGGGCTTTCATTGAACCTCTTTGCAAGCTATTCAAGAATTAATGACCAGTTATCGCTTCGAAAAGGACAAGCGACACCCGAGAAGATACTTCTTCGTCGCACAGAGCTCGCAACTAATTACAGGTATAGTGGTTATATTGGTTTAAGTTATACATTCGGTTCGATTTATAATAATATAGTAAATCCTCGTTTCGGTGGTTCAGGTGGCAGTTTTTATTTTTTTAATTAAATTTTTGATGAGATGAATAAATTTTCTATATTAAACTGGTAAAAAAAATAATTAATAAGCATTTAAACATGGATACAACAATCAAATTTAAAAAAATCGAAAAAGAAGTTGGACATCTTTCAAAAGCTAATCAGGTAAAGCTGCTTAATCGGTTAATCTATAGATTGAGAGAGAAAAATGTAATTATTAAAAAGAAACTCGATTGGACTAAATTATACGGTGTTGGAAGAAATTTATGGAAAGGTGAGGATGCACAAAAATATGTTAATCGGTTAAGAGAAGACCGTTCATGACAATAGACGAAGCACTCGAAAAAATTGAAACGGTCTTTTTAGACACGGCACCGATAATATATTATATAGAAGCCCACCCTGAATATGGTCATATTTCACAAGAAATTGTAAATTATTTTCTATCTGAAAAATTAACTGCTTTTACCTCAGTTATTACCTTGATAGAAGTTTTATCAAAACCTATGGAGATGAAAAATGCGAAACTCGCAAGTAAGTTTGCCGATTTTCTTAAACACGGGAAGAATATTAATTTGATAGATATTGATTCAAACATCGCAGAAAGTGCTAGTAAATTAAAAGGGAAATACAAAAAATTAAGAACTCTTGATGCTATACAAATTGCATCAGCTATGGAAGTAGGTGCAGAAATTTTTATTACAAATGATAGGGATTTAAGGGATGTAAAAGAAATAAAGGTCTTGGTATTAAAGGAATATTTATAGATGCGTAAAGCAGATGTAACATCCCCCGAACAATTCGAAAGCGAAGTTGAACTCGATCAAACTTTGCGTCCAATTAACTTCGGGGAATTTTTTGGTCAGGAAAAAATTGTGAACAACCTGAAAGTTTTTATCTCTGCTGCAAAAAAGCGGAAAGAAACTTTAGACCACGTTTTGCTTACCGGGCCACCCGGACTCGGCAAAACAACACTTGCCCATATTATTGCAAATGAGATGGGAGCTAACATCAAAATTACTTCAGGTCCGGCGCTCGATAAACCGTATAATTTAGCCGGTATACTAACAAATTTGCAAGAGGGGGACGTGTTATTCATTGACGAAATTCATCGCTTAAATCCAACAATCGAAGAATATCTGTATCCGGCGTTGGAAGATTTTGTAATAGATATTGTGATTGACTCCGGTCCGAATGCCCGCAATGTTCAGTTAAAACTTCCAAAGTTCACACTCGTTGGTGCAACTACTCGCGCCGGTTTATTAACGAGTCCGCTCCGTTCACGTTTTGGTGTTACAAACCGGTTAGATTACTACGACACACAAACCCTGCAAAATATTCTGATGCGGTCGGCTAATATTTTAGATGTTGAGATAACAAGCGAAGGGCTTGAAACAATTGCATCTCGCTCGCGTGGAACACCTCGAATCGCCAACCGGCTAATCAAGCGATGCCGCGATTTTGCACAAGCTGATAAAAATCTGAAAGAGCATAAAGGTGTAATAAACAACGAGGTAGCTGATTATTCACTTCGAGCGCTTGAGGTTGACAGCCGCGGTTTAGATGAAATGGATAAAAGAATAATTTTGACTATCGTAGAGAAGTTTGATGGAGGTCCGGTTGGTTTAACTACTCTTGCCTCCGCAGTTAGTGAAGACCCCGGAACCATTGAAGAAGTTTACGAACCATATCTGATACAGGAAGGATTTATACAGCGTACACCTCGCGGTAGAGTTGCAAACAAAATTGCGTACGAGCATTTTAGCCTGAAACAAAAACACATCTCGCAATCCGGGTTAGGATTTGATTAGGCCGATTCATCGGTCTTTTTTCAATCAGCGTAACCATTTATGGTTATGCGAGAGTTTCCAGATTTTTTGAAAAGCCTTTTCTTGTTAAAATCCTTCCAAATCCCTATATTTGAACTGTGTTCAGACCTCAATACAAATACAAACGCACTTTCATCGGTTCATTACCTTCGGGTGTCGATCTGTATGATGCTCTTACAAAAATAGTAACCGAAGAAGACATACGCATCGGAAAGATAAAGACAATCGGCGCTGTTACGAGTGCCATTATCGGATTTTTTGATCAAAATAAAAAAGAGTACTTGAATATTGAAATGAAAGGTGGGTTTGAAATTTTAAGCTGCATCGGGAATGTGAGCGTTCGCGACGGCAAACCATTCGTACATGCACACATTACACTCAGCGACAGAGATGGAAAAGTTTTTGGCGGACATCTGATACCCGGTACAAAAGTTTTTGCCTGCGAAGTTTTTATTGATGAATTTACAGGCGAAGATTTAGTACGCGAAAGAGATGAAGAAACAGATTTATTCTTATGGAAAAATAAAAATCTCATTTAATGAAATTATTATTGATAGTAATATTGTCTTTTTTCCTGGTACCAATGTACAGTTCGGTTGGTAAAGAAATTATCGTAGAAAAAACTATGACCGTTTCTGACCCGGTTCAAAATCGGCTCTTCTGGATGTCAACAGGTAACATAGTTCCCAAGGGAAAATTTTGGGGAAGTATGTACACTTTTTTTCTAATACAAGGTGGTTACGCAATCACCGATTATTTTCATATAAACCTCACAACCAACTTACCGATTTGGGGCTCCTCGTTTTTAGGAACCGGTGCAAAATTCCAAATTTACAAAAGCAACGATTTGGTTAGGGGTGTTGCTATTGGTGCCGATTGGTTCATCGCGAATAAATTATTTTCATCAGGTTATATGGGTAAAAATTTTTATGGAAATCTTTCAGTTAGTTTAGGCACTGATTATACAAAACTTCACTTCAACATTACACAATTTTTTCAGAAAGAAACTGAATACAGCAACTCACACAGTTGGGCACAGGTTGGATTTGAAACAATCGTTTCGAGCAAAGAAAAAGGTGGCGTTAAATTCATAGCTGAAGGAATGATACCACAAACTTATGATGAAAGATTCGAGTTATCATTATTTTTAATTGGTGTAAGAGCTTATAGAAGTAATTTTGTTTCAGAATTAGCATTTGTTTTCACACGATTTAGTTTTTTTAGAGAGAGAGACAAGTTCGAGATTATTAAATTTCCATACATAGGATTAACATATTCATTTTAAAGGAATTATATGTCATCATACAAAGATTTAGCATCGATACAGGAAGTTCGCGATTTATTAGCTCAAGCGAACGAAGCCGTTCAGGAGTTCCGCGCATACAATCAGGAACGAGTCGATAAAATTGTAAAAGCAATGGCAGATGCCGGTTACGAAGCCGCAGAACGACTCGGGAAAATGGCTTACGAAGAGACCGGATTCGGAAAGCCCGAAGACAAAAAGAAGAAAAATGAGTTTGCTACAAGGCGAGTTTGGGAATCAATTAAAGATTTGAAAACTGCGGGGGTGATTCGTGAAGACCGCGAGAAGAAGATTATTGAAATCGGCGAGCCGATGGGTGTAGTTGCCGCTTTAATTCCATCTACCAATCCAACTTCAACGATGATGTTCAAAGCGATCATTTCTTTAAAAGGAAGAAACGCTATAGTTGCAAGTCCACACCCAAAAGCAATTTACTCAACCTTGGAGGCAACCAAGATAATACGTGAAGCTGCTGAATCTGCCGGCGCACCTAAAGGAGTGATACACTGTATGACACAGCCGACACTTGAAGGTACAAACGAATTGATGCGAAATAAATTAACCGGTGTTATCCTTGCAACCGGAAGCGGAGCGATGGTGAAAGCTGCTTACAGTTCGGGCAAACCTGCTTACGGTGTGGGACCGGGGAATGTTCCTGCCTTCATCGAAAGAACTGCAAATATACAGAAATCAGTAGCTGATATTTTGTCAGGGAAACAATTCGATAACGGTGTGCTTTGCTCGACTGAATCTTCGCTCATCTGCGACTCACCCATCAAAGATCAGGTCGTTGCAGAGTGCAAACGGCTTGGTGGTTACTTTGTGGAAGGTGAAGACAAAGAAAAACTTTCGCGCCTGATGTTTGATAACGAAGGGCACTTAAACGCTGCGATGGTTGGAAAATCAGCTCTGTTTATTGCTGAAAAAGCAGGTATCCAAGTTCCATCTGACACAAAAGTCTTAATTGCCGAACTAAACGCAGTCGGCAAAAACATTCCACTCTCTCGCGAGAAACTATCGCCCGTTCTCTCGTTCTACACAGAACCTAATTGGCGCGACGCTTGCCATCGCTGCATCGAACTTCTTGAATTCGGCGGATTAGGACATACTATGGTTATTCACTCCTCCGATGAGGATATTATAATGAAATTTGCACTCGAAAAACCAGCTTCAAGAATTTTGGTAAATACACAATCTGCATTTGGCGCAGTTGGCGGAACGAACGAACTATTACCTTCCCTTACACTCGGTCCTGGAACAATCGGCGGTTCGATTATTTCCGAAAATGTTTCTGCCAAACATCTGATTAATGTGAAGCGACTCGTATTCGAAACAAGACCTGTTAATCCCTCGCCAGTGGGTACACAGATATTTGTTAAACCGCAAGCTGCCAAGACAACTGCAGAAATTAAGACGGCGGAATCCTGGATAGAAAAAATTGAGCAGCATTTACGTGAAGGAGCTGGGAATATTCCAGTGTGGAAAAAAGGTTCAACCCAACCGGCAAAAGAAACAGAAAAAATTACTTCACCTAAAAGCGGGAATGTTTTAGGAAGTGGAATTTCAGAAGACGAGGTTGACAAAATTATCCGTGAGTTTCAGAAGAGATAAAACACGGATGAGCCAGAAAGTCATTGCGATCACGCCGAAGTCGTGAGAAGCAATCTCATTTTTTGATTTTTGGTTAAAATTATGATATTATGTTATAAATTAATTCTTTGTAAACTAAAAATATAAAATAGGAGGTTTTATGAAAACTTTCATTATACTTATCGCATTATTTCTTTTTATTTCTTTTTCCGCCTTTCCTCAATTTATTGAACCGAAACCATTTTGGGGTAGAGGAGTACCAATTGTGAATAATTGGATATCTACTGGGATAATTGCTTCAGACACTTCTGGTGTTCGTGAGCCAATGAAGTCTTTTATGGCAGAAGACCAAGGTTCTCATTTTCAGGTGTTTAGTTTTTATGCTTGGCCATATGGCTCTTCTTCATTTGGTTGGCACATAAATTCATCTTGGATAAAAACTTTTTCATCATTTTATTTTTCCCCCTCTGATTCCGATAAATATTTTTTGATTCCTGACACGATTGCTATTGATTACAAGTTTGTGGAAGGAATCAATGTGTCTAGAATTTTGGTCACTATGGGTATTCAAGATTCTGATGCTACTTGGCAAGTTTGGCAAGCCCCCCCAGCTAGAATCTTATTGGATTCAGGATGGCAAACAATTTATTGGAATCTTCAAGAGGCCAAAGATCAAGGGATGAAAGGCTTTTGGCTGTTTCATCTTCACTTTGTAGTATCTAGTTCTGGTCAAGATTTCCCTGACTTGCCTTATTTGGGAGCCAATATGGGCGTAGATAATATCCGAGGAATTGATGATACTCTTGGGACATTTTTAATAGACGGTTTTGGAGATTCAACCCATTCTGTTTATGTTTCTGTCCCCGAAACAGAGCAAATCTCTAAAAATTTTGTTCTTGGGCAAAATTATCCCAATCCTTTCAATCCTTCTTCTACTATTAAATTTTCTATTCCCAAACGGGAGTGGGTAAGTTTAATTGTCTTTAATCTTTTGGGGCAAGAAGTGAAAACTCTTGTTTCTGAAGAAAAAGGAATGGGAAGTTATGAGGTAAGATTTAATGCCTCAAATCTTCCTAGTGGGATTTACTTTTACAGATTACAAGTAGGCAATTCTATAGAAGTAAAGAAAATGATTTTAATGAAGTAATATTTGGTATAAGAAGTGCTAAGCCCTCTCGTAAAACAGAGGGCTTAATTTATTTGATTTTTAAAATAGTTATCCACAGAGCATATTTTTCTTTATAATACTTTAAGAACCAGTATAACGTCATTGCGAGGAGCGAAACGACGAAGCAAGCTCTCATTCCGTTTCATTTTCGATAGTGAGATTGCTTCTCCCGACTGAAGTCGGGATCGCAATGACAATAAGACAAAAAAAATGTTAGTAAATTATCAAAAAATTAACCAGGAATTTTATCTACGCAACACAATAAAAGTTGCAAAAGATTTACTCGGTAAATACTTTATCCGAAAATACAAGGGGAAGTTACTTGTCGGTAAAATTGTTGAGACAGAAGCTTATTTACAAAACGATAATGCGAGTCATTCGTTTCGTGGAAAAACAAAGCGGAACGAAGTAATGTTTTGTGAAGGCGGGCATCTGTATGTTTACTTCACTTACGGAATGCACTTTTGCTGTAACGTTGTAACAGAGGAAGAAGGCAAAGGATGCGCTGTTTTGATTCGTGCGGTTGAACCTGTTGAAAATATTGAATTAATGAAAACTCACAGAAAAATTGATACATCAAAAAATATTTACAATCTTACAAACGGTCCGGCAAAAGTTTGCAAAGCATTCGATTTAGGCAGAGAAGAAAATGGAACGGATTTATGCGGGAAAGACATTTGGATCGGTTCTGTAAAACTCTCTGCTCCAGGCTCTTCGCTCTCTGCTAACCGTGTTTTAGCTTCAACCCGAGTTGGCATCACTAATGGCTCGGAACATAAGTGGAGGTTTTATATCAAAGAGAACAGATGGGTTTCGAGAAAATAATTTATAGGTAAGCGATGAAAAAAATCATATTAATTTCTTTTTTATTCCTCATCTTTTTTCATAATTTGTATGCACAAGGATCAGCCGGTTCAAGCGGCGATTTTGAGCCTCGCTTTATTGTGGATATGCCAACGGCTGGCATAATCGGTCATCTGCAATATGCAGCGGATGTAGATTTTTATCAGAATGGGGGCGCATTATTTGGAGTCTCGTTCGGTTTACTAAATACTTTTAACGTCGGGTTGTCTTACGGTGGAACTCATCTCATCGGTTCTTCGAAACCAGAGTGGAATAAATTTCCTGGCATGAGCATCAAAGCTCGTCCCTTCGATGAAACTCAGATTCTTCCGGCAATTGCGTTAGGGTTCGATTCTCAGGGGAAAGAAGTTTACCTCGACTCATTAGACCGTTACACTATAAAATCACCGGGTATTTTTCTGGTCTTTAGTAAAAACTTTTCAGCAGCAGGATTTTTGAGTATTCATAGTGGTATCAATTATTCGCTCGAACGTGCCGATGGAGATAAAGATTTGAATTTATTTTTCGGTGCCGAAAAAACTTTAGGTACTTTTCTATCCATCATCGCCGAATATAATTTGGCGATAAACGACAGCGATCCGAAAGCATTAGGAAAAGGAAACGGATACCTGAATTTAGCAGCAAGGGCATCTATTGGGAGTGGATTCACCATAGGTGTTAATTTTAAAGATTTCATCAAAAACCAACAAAATATTAATATCGCTAATCGAACGGTCTCAATTGAATACATTGGTCGCCTTTAGTGTATCCAATTAAACACAAAATTAATCGAATTGTATAAATATTGAAACAGATCTAAGATATAGGTTGACAATCTACCCTTTTTTAATTAGATTGAGCATAGATTTAACCCAAATTAATGAATTTTCCTGGCATTTGTGTTGTTGTCATTGTAGAAAGTAAATAATCAATGGAGTTTATATGAAAATAAAAATGTTAATTGCGGCTTTTAGTATCATCGTACTGCTTCCCGGTTGCTATACACGATTTGAAACTGTGAAGCAAGAACGCCAAGTAGTAAATGAAGATTACTCTTACGCTGAAAACGATAGATACGATTCGGAATATTACAGCGATACACTGTATTCAAAAGCGGGCGGACCTATAATCAATAATTATTATTTTGACGGTGGAAATTGGTATCCTCGTCACCGCTGGTCCTATACATACTACTACCCATCATATTATTGGCCCTCGATAGCTTTCGGTTATGTATATAATGATCCATGGTTCTACGATAGATATTGGCATTATGATCCGTGGAGTACATGGTGCTGGACTCCTTATGTCTATTATCCACATCCTTATTATTCCCCGTCATATTACTATCCCTCGTATTATGGGGGAACTCCTTGGTATTATGTGAGCGATAAGGGAGATGTTGTAAGAACCAAAAGAGATTTTGGAGAAAACCGTGGTCGTAATGATAGAGGTTCACAACCTTCAGAAAATCGTCCGGATAGATTTGATGGGGGAAGGAGCGGTTTTGATTTGCCCACAGGAGTTGGAGTAACAGGAACCGGCGGTCGCTCGCAAACAGGAAGCGGAGATCAAGTTCGCGGAAAATCGAGAAGTGGCGACGATACAAGGTCGGTGAGTCCACGTTCGCCAGATAGGTCAGGAACCGGAAGAGGTGAAAGCGGTACAAGTCGTCCTGATTCGCGACGTGAACGTTATGACCAACCGGGTAGAGATCGACAGAGCACACCACCATCACGTGATGAGGGTAAAGGAAATGACCGCGGCAGCAGTCGCGAGGAAACTCGTACATATACACCACCACCGCCACCTCCGTCGACTCCACCGTCATCACCGCCACCGTCGTCGCCTCCGCCAAGAGGAAACGATTCACGGGGTGGTAGTAACGACAGTAACCAAGGTTCACGCGGCGGCAATACACGCGGCGGTCGATAATTCGTTCTCACAAAATATTTAAGGATATAATAATGAAGAAGAATATATTTTCAACTGTAATAATAGTCCTCTTAACTTTTTCTGTTACAAGTTTCGCACAATTTCCAGAAGATGCGTTACGTTATTCAACATTAGGAACCGGCGTTGGCGCCAGGTCGCTCGGTTTGGGTATGGCTTACACGGGCATATCAAACGATTACACAGCTTTGTTCTGGAATCCTGCCGGCTTAGGTCAATTGGACATGTCTGAATTCTCATTCGGCTTATCTCACCTTTCATCAAAAGATAATAGCAGTTTGTATGGAAGCGAGAAGTCTTTTTCTACAAGCAGCACGAAGCTAAATAATTTCGGCGTGGCATATCCTTTCCCAACAACTCGCGGAAGTATGGTCTTTGCTGCTGGTTATCATCGCATAAATGATTTTGCTGGAGCCCTTTCATTCAGCGGTTTTAATCCTGTAAGTTCAATTATCCAAAATTACGCCCGGGATGGTGTTTCTACAGCTAAAAGTCCAAAAGGTAACTTGGCGTGGGAATTATATTTAGCAAATATCGATTCTTTAAGTCCAAACTATTTTGTATTTGATAGCCCTATCCGAAACAACGTTACACAAAGCGGTAAAACTTTAGAAAGCGGTGGTATGAACAATTGGAGTATGGGCGGTGCTATGGAAGCAGCAAAAAATTTATACGTAGGTATGAGTTTAAATATTAACACCGGCTCTTACAACTGGCAGCGAAGTTACTCCGAACAGGATTTGAATAACATTTATCGTACGCTTCCTTTCGATTTTAGATCTTTGTTCATTGACCAAACAATTACTGCAACTGTTAATGGATTCTCAGCCAAATTCGGTATGTTATATCGAATGTCGGATTGGATAAGGATTGGTTTGAGTTTTAAAACTCCATCTTGGTTGACAATTGAAGAAACATTTACTTCGCAAGGCGAAAGTTTCTTCGATAATGGCGATAACTTCAAATATCCATACGATGCACCATCGAAGTTTAAAACAAAATACGATGTAGTCTCACCCTTCGTCTTTAACGGTGGGGTATCTTATATCATTCAAGATTTGATGCTGACTGCTGACCTTGAATACACAGATTGGACACAAATGGAATTTCGTAATGCCCCTGAGGATTTAATCAGTTACAATACAGATATCAAAGAAATGTTCCAGCCAACTGTGAATTTACGTGGCGGTGCAGAATATGAATTGCCTGCTATGGGAATGCGGCTGCGCGGAGGTTTTGCTTATCTTCCCTCGCCATACAAAGACGATCCGTCATCGTTTGCACGGAAGTACGTAACAGCCGGTGTCGGTTTCGTTGTTCAAGATATTATTGCTTTCGATCTGGGTTATGCTTATGGTTTTTGGGATTCGTTCCGTGTGAATTACGATAAAACTTCACGCGTCGATGAAAAGATTATAACTCACAATGTTATAGCAACGGTTACATATCGTTTTTAGAGGTTACTAAAATATTCTAACAAATAAGCCGATCCCACAAAGGTCGGCTTTTTTATTTCTATCTAACCTGTTATATTAAGTCGATTATTATGCCAAAAACAATTTTCACAGAGAGCCAAAAAAAAGCTCACGACATCAGAAGGCATTTATCGGTTACAGCAAATGCCGGTTCGGGTAAAACTACAGTCCTCGTAAGCCGTTTTATTGATATTCTATTAAACACCGATACGAAGATTGATGAGATTGTAGCTATAACTTTTACCGAAAAAGCCGCAAGCGAACTGAAGAAAAAAATCGCCGATACACTTAACGGATTTTTACAATCTGAAAAGTCGTTAGATAGACTTAAAAAAATCGAGGACATCAGCAATCACTTACCCTCGGCTAATGTTTCCACCATCCACTCTTTCTGTTCAAAAATTTTGAGACAGTTTCCTGTAGAGGCAAATGTCGATTTCGGTTTTGCTATTCTCGATGGCGTAGATCAGGAAATTTTAGAACAGGAATCAATCCAAGAATCAATAGCAGCGTGGCTGAGTGATTCTTCGGATTATAGATACAACGAGTTAGCATTAGTTTTACGAACTCTCGGCAGGAATAAATTGCAAAACTTTATAAAGCTCTTCCTCGGGAAACGTGAACAAGTCGAGCGACTTTTAACGGAGGATGGTATTTTATCGGCAGAGAAATCAGATGATGATATTTTAAAATATTGGGATGGAATATCGAGGTCTCAAATACTCTCGACAATCATTAATTCCGGTTGGAAAGATGCAGCAGAAAAAATTTTAAAAGCTGGAAATAGTAAAAAGGCAAATGAAATTTTACAGACGTTGAACGATTGGCACGCTGCTGAAACCGATGACCATAAAATAAATAAGTTCGGTGAAATAATCGAAGGTATGCTCACGCAAAAAGGAGAGCTTCGGGCGGATATTTTCGGCAGGGGAGTAGATAATTTGTCCGTGAACAACTTAGCATCAATTCTGAAAGATGTTTGGGAAAGCTCAAACGAACTTATCGTTGTATATCGTTCCGATAAAAAAAACGAACACCATAAAATTCTACTAAATATTACACGTGTGATTCTTTCACTTTACAAAGATGCTCTGAAAAATTATGAACTCAAGAAAAGCGAAAAGAGCTACCTCGATTACGAAGACTTACAGTTAAAAACTTATGAAATGCTTAAGTCGAGTGAAGTGCAGCAGAAGCTCGCTTCAAGGTTCAAGTATATTATGGTTGATGAATATCAGGATACGAATTTACTACAGTATGAAATATTCCGCAAGCTCCTCTTCGATTTACAAAGCGGAAACTTGTTTATCGTCGGAGACCCAAAGCAGTCGATTTATGGTTTCAGGAATGCTGAAGTTGAAGTTTTTGAAAAAACAAAACAAGATATCATACATTCTCATGGAATTGATAATGAAATACGGTGGCAGGGCGAAACCGTTAGCTCTACAACTGAAGAACGGAAAGGAAAAATTGTATTAGCTGAAAGTTTCCGGCTCCTCACCGATATAGTTTGTTTCGTTAATGTCGTTTTTGCTAAAGTATTAGTCGGGGGAAGCCATCAGTATGAAGTTGAATACAACGAATTGATAAAATGTAGAAAGAATTCTGCATCAGGAAAAGTTGAACTGCTGCTTTTAAAACCTTCAAATGAAAAAGAAAAAATTATAGAAAACGAGTGTGAGGCAATTGCACGGCGGATAATCAATTTGTTCCAAACTAAATACCAAATCTACGATGCGGCTGAAACGCCAAATGATTTCAGGTTCAAAGATGCTGCAATTCTTTTGCGAAGCCGCACCAACCTGAAGAAATTAGAACTCACACTTAACAAATATAAAATTCCGTATATAATTACCGGCGGAATTGGCTTTTATCAAACGCAGGAGATTTACGATTTTTACAATTACTTCCAATTTTTGCTGAATCGTCATAACGATGTCGCACTCGTTGGGTTACTCAGGTCGCCTTTTTTTACTCTCTCTGATGCTGAGTTATTCGATATTGCTAATCAATCGAATGGATCAGACTTTTGGTCGAAGCTGATATCGTTTATTCAAACTGAAAATGTTTCCGACAATGCAAAGCGTGCAGTAAATATTCTGAGTGATAATATTAGTTACGCATCGCGCTTACCGATACCGTTGCTCGTTCAAAAAATTTTCAGGCAAACTGGTTGGCTTGGAACAATCGCCGGTTTACAGCGTGGTGAACAAGGTCGTTTAAATGTGGATAAACTTCTCCGTTTGGCGCGCGACTTCGAAGGAAAGGGATTTGCTAACTTATTCGATTTTGTGGAGCGGCTCAAAACTTTGATTAAAGGAGAACAGCGGGAAGGGCAGGCAAGTATCGAAAGCGAGGGGGATGCAGTGCAAATAATGACCATCCATTCAGCTAAAGGACTTGAATTTCCAGTTGTGTTCGTTCCGTTTCTTGATAAAAAATTTAAGTACGATAATGCCCCCTACATCGACAGTAAAGTCGGTATCGGTTTTCAGGCAATGGAAGAAAATTCAAATGACAAAAAAATTGATCCGCTGATTTATAGGTTTTTGAAGCAGCAATCGCACTTAAAAATTGAAGCTGAAGAAAAAAGAATATTTTATGTCGCCTGCACACGCGCAAAAGATATGTTAGTGTTATCGGGATGTTTACCTTCTAATTCTCCGTCAGCTTTAAAGTGGGTATTAGGAAGTATAAATTTAAATGCAGATGAAATTGAGCAGGGCGAGCACATCGTTGATAACCTAAAAGTAAAAACATTTAATTATAAATTAAAACTTCAGGTTTATACTTCACCTGAACAAATTGAAATACAAACGGATGTAGTAAGTTCTGTTGAATCTGAGAAAACAATTGGGGATATTTTAATTGAATCGCGACAAGGGCAGATTCGGAGTAACTTTTTCTCGGCTACACAAATCCAAACGTTCAAGGATTGTCCGACGAAATATTTTTTGAAATACCAACTTGGTATGCCTGAGTTTGAACTACGATCCATAAAGTTTCATGAAGAAGATGACCCGAACGACAGGATATACGGAGGGATTGTCGGTTCGATCACGCATTCTGTCCTCGAAAAGTATCAAAGTTTCAACGAAGAAGATATTCATAATTTTATTCTGCAAAATCTAAAGAGTGAGTTTGTAATCGAAGATGAAAAAGTAAATAAAGTTACAAACGATATATTATTGCAAGTAAAAAATTATTTCGAATCGGATTTTGGCAAAACTATTATCCAAGTGCCGGAATATAAAACAGAGTTTACTCTCAACACAGTATTTGGCGAAGATTATCTGACCGGTACGTTGGATCGACTCTATAAGAATCAAGAAGGAAAATGGTGTATTCTTGATTACAAGACCGATAATGTAACTCTCAACAATATTAAAAATAAAGCTGACCGCTATTATTGGCAGATGGCGTTTTATTCTTTTTTGGTTGCCCGCTTTTGGGAAGTGGATGAAATTGAAGCGACTTTAGTATTTACAAAATATCCCGACCACCCACAGATTTATAAATTCAGAAAAGATGAGATTCAAAATTTTGAGACAGACATAATACAAGTGGTTGAAAAAATAAAATCGAATCAGTTCACACGCAACGAAGAGATGTGCGAATACTGTAATTATCAAAAAGAGGGAAAGTGTATATGTTCAGTTTGATTCAGAAGGTAGGGTATGTAAAAGATTGGTGTGATGGATAGTGGATTGATGGATTAGTGGAGTATTGGATAATTGTATCATCGGTCCATTGAATCAATGGAAAAATGGAACAATGGAACAATGGGATAATGAATCAATGGATCAATGATTTATTTATGAGAATCTAAATTCTACTTCAGTAAAAACTCCTTAATAAACATAATAGTCGCATAGAACTGAAAGTCGCGGTTCTTTTTCTTGCTGAAACCGTGTCCCTCATCTTTTGCAAGCAAATACCAAGCTGGAGTGTTATTCTTTTTCAAAGTAGCAACCATTTGTTCAGCTTCGCTTGCAGGAACTCGCGGGTCGTTTTTACCTTGTATAATAAACATCGGCTTTGTTATTTTGTTGGCGTTATTTAAAGGGGCTATTTTTTCCATAAATGCACGCATCTCCGGCACGCGTTCATCGCCATATTCAGCACGCCGCAAATCTCTTCTGTAACTCTCCGTGTTTTCGAGGAAAGTAACAAAGTGCGAAATGCCGACAATATCAACAGCACATCGGAATTTATCCGGATAATATGTTGCAATCGCGAGTGTCATGTGCCCGCCGTAACTTCCACCTGTAATCATAATTCTGTCGGCGTCTAAAGTCGGCTGCGATTTAATCCAATCAAAAAGTGCATCAATATCTTTGTATGAATCTTCGCGTAAATATCCGTTATCCAATTTCAAAAAAGTTTTACCATAACCTGCTGAACCGCGAATGTTTGGAAAAATTAATGCAATACCGAGTTCGTTCAGATAATAATTATATCGTCCAAGAAAAGTTGGGCGGGATTGCGACTCAGGTCCGCCGTGGATATCAATAATTACAGGACGCCTGCCAGTAAATTGACCGGGAGGATTGTAAAGAAAACCTGAAATCATTCTCCCGTCGAAAGATTTCCAGTGAACTAATTTTGGTTCGGCAAATTTCTCAACATTAAGTCCGCCTGTTTCGCTGAAAGTCCAACGTTCCAATTTTCCGGCTTTTGTATTTATCGAGTAAGCATCGGTTGAAGAACGTGCAGAGCTTAAACTGAATCCGAGGTGAACACCGTCATTATGCCATTTGATTCCTGAAATAATACCGGTCGGAATTTTGGGCAACTTTAACTCGTTTCCGGTTTTAGTTCCCATCATGCGTAACACTCCGATTCCATCTTCATTCGTTACGAATGCAATCTGTTTTCCGTCGGGCGATTGTTCAAATTCATCTACATCCCATTTAATATGGTCGGTTAAAAATTTGTATTTCTTAGAAGTCAAATCGTAGTAAGCCAATCTGAGAAATTCCGAATTCAAATCGGTTGTTAGAAAAATTCCTTTACCATCCTTGCCGAACTTGGCGTTGCTATAAGCAACTTGTTCACCTTCCTTCTTTTGTGTGATTAATTCTTTTTCACCCGTTATCGCATCGAACAAATAGAGATAGCTTTCGTTAATCGAAACACCTTCGCGGACTAAAATTTTCTTTGCATCGGGCGACCAGTCGAGAACTTCCCAACCACCGCCGGAAACTTCGGCTAAAAGTTTATCGCTGGTTAGATTTGCCGGTTCGATGGTGTATATATCTACATCTTTTCCGTTTCTGCGTGTCGAAGTGTATGCCATTTTCTTTCCGTCGTCCGACCAGACTCCGAAAGTGTTTTTCGATTTGCCATCGGTTAGTAATGTAATGTTACCCGTCTGAATATCGAAGCGGTAATTTTGGAACCACTCGCCCCCTCCGATATCTTTGTTAAAAACAAAATAATCGGGCGACTTGGGATTGAAGGAAGCGCCGCCAACTCGTTCGGCGAAGAAGGTCATTTGTGTGCGGGCTCCACCGGGAAATTTTACCCAGTGTATCTGTGGTACTTCAGCAAAACGAGTTGAGACGAGCATCTCTAATTTTGTCGGATGCCAGCTTAAAAATCCGGCTGAGCGGAATTCTGTGTATCTCCCGACTTGCTCGACAATCGAGAGGGGAATTGGTGGAATTCCATCGACGACTAAATTATCGGCAGGTGTAAGCGTTCCAGTTTGTTGTGCTGATACAGAAATCGTGAAAGCAAGAATAATTAATAAAAAGACAAAATTACGTTTCATAATATTTCCTTTAGAACACCATTAGCTAACGGATACGTTCTTTAAAATTATTGAATTGACTATTGGAATTTTAATAAAATTTGATCTTAAATCAAAACTGAAAATTCTACAATAATCTAAAAGTATTTACAATATAATCTGGTTGAAAAAGTTATTGAAAAAAAATGATGATTAGGATAGGCGAAAATAGTTCCAAAAAGGCACTTTTTTTATATGAATCTTTCTGGATATAACGGCATCATATTAGTAGTTATTGAAACAGAACGTTTCATAATAACTCCTTAATAATCTTAAGCGACCAACTCCCGAGGTCGAGTAAGAAAAAGCAAACCCCGACTCTAACCGGTCGGGGTTTGTTGTTATTCCCTCACAAAAACCTTGTAATCAAACGGTTTTAAAAATATTTGATGCGGGGTTTTATTGATTTCAATTTGTTCTTCCGTAAATAACTCTTGCATTCTAAATTTTGCTTCTGATTTGAATACTATCTCCGGTATAGAGAATTCTACATCCGCATTTGCATTAGAAAAATTTAGCAGAACAAGTATCATCTCATTTTCATAGATTCTGAAAAAGGAGTACACCGATTGTGTGTTCGTATTCGAGACACGAACTATACTCCCTAATGTTAATGCCCGGTTTGTGTGCCGTAGGTTGAATAGTTTTTTATATAACTCGCCAATCTCGTTCGAACGATTCCAGTCAACTTCAACTTTATCGAACAAATCCAACCGTTTATCATTTGCTACTTCTTCACCCGTGTAAATCATTGGAATACCGGGAATCGTATTAATCAAAACAGTCGATAATTTCACCCCCTCGATTCCGAACTTCTTTATCGCCGGTGCGTCCCAGGCATTTTTATCGTGGTTTGTATTGAATCTCATTCTCAACGATCCGGTAGGGAATTGGAAATATTCGTTCTGAAAAATCTGATCCAATAACTCAACAGGTCGGTTACCTTTTAATAGCGGTTCTAAAGCATCATACACATTCCATGAGTATGTTATATCGAATGCTTTCATGTGATGCTCTGGTATTGATCCTTCAGAAAGCATCATCACCGGTTTAATCTTATTCAACTCGTCGCGGGCTGCTTCCCAAAAATCTGTCGGAACGAGCTCAGAAACGTCGCAGCGAAATCCATCGATGCCTACGTTGCGCACCCACCAATTCATCATTTCAATCATATACTTACGAAGTTCAGGTTTTGTAAAATCAAGGTCGGCTACATCGCTCCAATCGCTATTCGGTGCAATTATATTTCCTCTGTTATCTTTAGTAAACCATTCAGGATGTTTTTTTATGAGCTTACTATCCCACGAAGTATGATTAGCTACCAAATCAATAATCAGTTTCATATTGTTATCGTGAACAGTTTTCAGAAGTTTATTAAAATCTTCAAGCGTACCAAATTCCGGATTGACAGCATAATAATCTTGAATAGAGTAAGGACTGCCCAACCTTCCTTTACGTTTTGTAACTCCGACAGGATGTATCGGCATCAACCATAAAACTGTAACTCCCAAATCTTTTAATTCAGGTATTCGTTTTTCTAATCCCGCAAAATTTCCTTCCTTTGAAAAAGAACGCAGATACACAGAATAAATTACAGCATCCCGAACCCAGTCGGCGCTTTGCACAGCTTGTTTCCCAAAATACTCACTCTTTAGCAACTCGTCAAGATGCTTTGTATCAATAAGTGTGATGGGTTTATAAATTCCACCGCCCCCTCCGTAATCTAAAACTTGTACGACTATTAAATTCTCACCTTCGCGTAACGCATTTTTCAAATCGAGCGCAAAAGGATCGCTGTAACCGGTATGACTGCCAATTTCAACGCCATTAATCCAAACTACAGCATCGTCATCTACACCGGCAAAGTGGAGACTGATTGGGCTGGATATTTTTTCAAGAAGGAATTTTTTTGCATACCAGCCCCATCCGTCGTAATTTGCAAGCGATGGATATTCTTCCCAGAACTCAGGCGCTTGAACATTTTCCCAATTCGATCGGTCGAATTCAGAACCGAACCACTTCTGCTGAATTCCGATTTTCAGCGAGTCGGCTGAAAAAAGCCATTCACCGCCTAATGATATTTTGATTTCTGCCAATTCAGGTCTGCTGCAAGAATTAATAGTGAAAAATAAAATTAAAAAAAAATAAATAAAAAAATTCATAGAACATCCTCTTTGGTTGAAGCCCCGAATTCTCATAAAGCGATGTTACATTTTTTCGGGAGCGGTTATTCCTAAAATATCGAAACCGTTTTTCAGAACGATTTTTGTAGCAAGGCAAAGTGCAATTCGTGCTGCGGTCATCCGCTTGTCGTCGGTAACTACGCGGTGTTGATGATAAAATTTATGGAAGAAGCCGGCTGATTCGTGTAAATACTCGGCAAGGCGGTGAGGGTCGTAGTTTGCAGCACAAGATTCAACAAAATCCGGAAATTGCTCAAGTTGCCGAATCAAATTTATTTCTTCGGGTTGAGTTAATAATTCGAATTCAGGTTTTTGCGAAACGTCAACTCCTTCGCTTTCGGCATAGCGGATTATACTTGCGATTCGGGCATGAGCATACTGAAGATAATAAACCGGGTTTTCATCCGATTGGGTTTTTGCTAATTTCAAATCGAAGTTTAAGTGGCTGTCCATACTTCGCATAATGAAGAAGTATCGCACAACGTCGGCGCCTACCTCGTCAATTAATTCGTCGAGTGTGATAAAGTTAGCTTTTCGGGTGGACATTTTTACGATTTCACCATTCTGAACAATCGTAACGAATTGATGAATCAAAACTTTTACTTTTCTCTCGTCGTAGCCGAGTGCTTTTAAACCCGCCACTACATCGGGATATGTGGCAACGTGGTCGGCTCCTAATAAATCGATTATCAGCTCGAAGCCGCGTTGAAATTTATTCCGATGGTATGCAATATCGGGGAGCCGGTAAGTAGGTTCGCCCGTGCTTTTAATGATCACCTTGTCGGTTTCGCCTCCTAATTGCGACGCTTTAAACCAGACAGCCCCGTCCTTATCGTAAGCCAAATCTTTTTGCCGAAACTCATTTACAACACTATCAATGCTGCCGTCGTCATAGAGAGATTTCTCGTTGAAGAAAACCTCGAATTCAATTTTCAAACGCTTCAAGGTTTTTTTTATATCATCAAAAATTTCATCTTCGGCACGTTGTTTAAAAATATTTTCGTCTTGATTCTCTTTCAACGAATCACCGAATTCATCCACGAGATGCTGAGCAATATCTTTTATATATTCCCCCTGATAATAATCTACCGGGAAGTCAACATCTTCGCCCGACAGTTCAAGATATCTCAAACGGACAGAATCGCCGAGTAGGCGCATCTGTCTGCCGGCATTGTTAAAGTAATATTCACGGGTTACATCGTAGCCGTTCCATTCCAACAGATTAGCGATAGTATCGCCGAGGACGGCGCCTCTGCCGTGTCCTACAGTGAGCGGGCCGGTCGGGTTAGCGCTTACAAATTCGATTTGTGTTTTCTTACGGTCGCCAACATTCAGCCTGCCAAAACTCGAATTTTCTTTGATGATGGTTCCAAGACGCTCATAAAAATAATTGTTAGTAAACATGAAGTTAATAAAGCCTGGACCGGCAATTTCTACTTTGGCGAAATAATTTGGGTCAAGTTCTAATTTTTCGATTAATTCTTGTGCAAATTGTCGGGGATTTTTTCGGACTTGTTTAGCTGAAATCATTGCGATATTCGTGGTTAAATCGCCGTGTTCGGCAAGTCGTGGTTTTTCGATAACGAAGCAGCTCGAAGGGGCGTCGCCATTAAAATCAGGGATAAAAAATTTTACCGCATCGAGTATTTTATTTTTTAGATTTTCTTTCAACTTTTTTCTTTGTGGTTTTAGTAGCTTTAGTAGTTTTTGATTTCGGTGCGGGTGGTTTATCTACGACGGTTTCTATTTTTGCATCGCCCCAAAGTTTTTCTAAATTATAAAAGTGTCGGGCTTCTTTTAAAAAAACATGCAACACAACATCAATAAAATCGATAATTATCCATTGACGTTGAGTTAGCCCTTCAGTTCTCCATGCGGGCATTCCAATTTCGTCTGTACCATCAATAACGGCATCGGCTATAGCTTTAACTTGAGTGTCGGAATCGGCTGAACATAAAACGAAGTAATCAGTTATATCGGTTATTTTTTTTAAGTCCATGATAATTACGCCATGAGCTTTTTTTGTGAGAGTGAGATTTGCAATTTTTTTTGCTAAAATTTTTGGTGTCAACTGTTCTCCTTGTTACATCATTGGTTTTAATTTGGGATAATCTTTTCCGATTACTACAGTAACTGCAATGAAATAATCGGTATTGATTTGTTGAATAATTTTTGTGTCTGATACTCCGAGAGCATTAGCGACTTGAGATGCATTTTGAAGGTTGCCAATACGATCGATAACAATAGTTTCTTCGATGTCCGAACTTCTATAGTTTCGTGTATCGACGACATCAATTCCTTTTGTTCTCAGATAATTTGTGAACTTAGCAGCGATCCCTTTACCACGACTTCCGTTTAAAACCTCGACTTGTATTATTTGTCGAGTGGTGTCGATTACCGTTGGCTGGTTGTTTTCATTCGGGGGGATTTGTTGAAAAAGAAAAGCATATAAGAGATATGCCACTACAATAAAAAGCAGAAAAATAATTACGTTTAGAGTCCAGGTCAGAAAAAATTTTGACCAATTCTTTTTATCGTTCGGTTTTAATTTCAAATAAATCCTACGATTAGTCTTCAAAGTTGAATGGCGAAGTGTACCAGTGATGCGGCATATAGTAGCCGTAGTGGCTTATCGGAAGCTGACGGTACTGAAGCTGAATGTGGAAGTTTTCCGATGGTCTGTAATTCAGTTCAGCTCTGCTTATCAAAAGCCGGTTGAAATTATCCTGCTTGCTGTACTGCCCGAAAGGTGAGCCAATCAAACTCACGTCCAAGCGAGTATCGAGCGAGTTTGAGATTTGATAAAACATACTGTTTGTGTATGATGCTAAAGATAAACCGGAGCCGCCGCCTGAAATGTATTGCATCGAAAAATTATGATTCATTTGAAAGTTTTCAGCATTGAACCAACTAAGCATTCCCGAAATACTTGGCGCCGGTCTGTATAAAGAGTTTACTACGCTCGTTTGTTCGGGACGTTGAGCCTTATATTGACTATTAGCATCGAATGTAAATCCAGCTATCAATAATATCGCGATTATATTAAATGATTTTTTCATATCAGTTTCCTTAAATATTCTAACATAAGTATAAAGAAATTACCTAATAATTTCAACTCCATTGAATAGTTTTTCTGGAGTCAAATAGTTTTCGTGCTTCTTCGAGCTGATTTAAGTCGTTTATTCCCATAATTTCATTGGAATCAGGGGTTTTTAAAGTTGAAACTTTCCAGCCGTTTTTCCAAAAATTTTCAAAAACATCGGTCAGGTAATATTCGCCCTGTGCATTTATCAGCTTGATGTGTTTTAAAGCATCGAAAAGCTTTACCTTATCAAACAAATAAATCCCGGAATTGATTTCCTGAACCGACAATTCATCGGCTGAAGCATCTTTTTGTTCTACAATTTTGATAACCGAACCATCGTCGCTTCTGATAATTCTTCCGTAACCGGTTGGATTTGAAATTTCAGCGCTCACGATTGTTGCAGATGCAAAGCTTTCGTTGTGATGCTTCAGAAGTCCATCGAGAGTTTGTTTTGTTAGCAAAGGTACGTCGCCCGATAAAATTATAACGTCGCCCTCGAAGTTAGCGAGATAACTTTCGGTCTGCATTATTGCATGACCTGTGCCTAACTGTTGTAGCTGGTCAACGAACTCGATATTATTTTCTGCAGCCGTCAAATAATCGACCACAGAATTTCGCTGCCATCCGACAATAACTAAAATTCGGGACGGTTGAAGTTTTTTACTGAGATCGACTACATGTGCAATCATAGGTTTACCGGCAACCTCGTACATCACTTTTGCAATATCAGGATTTTTCATACGAGTGCCTTTACCGGCAGCCATTATTATTACTGCTAATTCTTTTTTATTACTCATTTCTTAATTACTAAATTATCAATTAATCGTACTTTACCTATACGGGCAGCTAAGGAAACTAAAACCGGTGTCCCGGCGATGGTGCCTAATTCTTCAAGAGTATCGGCATCGTTGAAAGAAATGTAATCAATTATGAAATTCGGTTTCGATAAAATTAAATCTATCATTTTGGTTTTAATTATTTCAACTGAATTTTCACCGTTATTAATTTCTTCTTCAGCAAGTTTTAGAGATTTATAGAGAACTGATGCATCCTTTCTTTCGCCATTTGTCAGATAAATATTTCTTGAACTGATCGCCAGCCCATCCGGCTCACGGACAGTTGGCGCGACGATTATCTGAATATCGAAATTCAAATCCTTTACCATTTTTTTTATTACTGCCGCCTGCTGTGCGTCTTTCTGTCCAAATACAGCAACGTGAGGTTTAGTGATGTTGAATAGTTTCGCAACAACGGTGGTTACACCTTTGAAGTGTGATGGTCTGAATGTGCCTTCAAGTTTATTCGAAATATTATCGACTGAAACAAAAGTAAGGAAATTATGATTGTACATTGCTGCTACATCGGGTGCAAATACTACATCGCACCCTGCCGATGTGCACATTGAAATATCCCTATTCAAATCACGCGGATATTTTTCAAAATCTTCTTCGGGGGAAAATTGGGCAGGATTGACAAAAATTGTTGTAATCACTACATCGCAATGTTGTTTTGCGAGACGAATTAAGGAAAGATGTCCTTCGTGCAAATATCCCATCGTAGGAACGACGGCTATTTTATTTCCATTTATACGGATTTTATCCGAATAATGCTGCATTTCTGAAACTGATGTAATTACTTGCATTGATACATCATCCGTAAAAGTTTCGTAATGTTATCCTTCAAATCTTTCCGGTGGATAACGAGGTCAACGAATCCGTGTTCAAGCTGGAACTCGGAGCGTTGAAAGCCGGGTGGCAGGTCTTTACCGATAGTTTGCCTGATTACACGCGGACCGGCAAAACCGATTAGAGCGCCGGGTTCAGCAATGTTAACATCGCCCATCATCGAGAACGAAGCGGTTACGCCGCCGGTTGTTGGGTCGGTAATTACTGAAATGAAAGGTAGCCCGGCATCCGAAAGTTGAGCGAGGCGTGCATTTGTTTTTGCAAGCTGCATTAACGAGAACGCCCCTTCCATCATCCGCGCACCGCCGCTTGCCGAAACAATGATTAACGGGATTTTTGATTTGCGTGCTTTCTCGGTGATGCGTGCGATTTTTTCGCCCACGACAGAACCCATACTACCACCGATAAAGCTAAAGTCCATAACGGCAATACCAATTTCAATTCCGTTCATTTTGCCGACTCCGGTACGAACAGCATCGTTCAAACCGGATTTCGCGATCATATCTTTTATTCTCGATTTATATGGTTTTGTATCGACGAAACCCAACAAGTCTTTCGACCGCATTTTTGCATCGCTTTCCTTGAATGTTCCTTCATCGAGGAGGATCGAAAAATATTCTTTACTTCCAATACGGAAATGTAAATTGCATTTAGGGCAGGTAAAAAACTGCTGCTCAAGCACAGTGCGGTGAATTATTTCGCTGCAGCTTTCGCATTTCAGCCACAAACCATCGGGGACATCTTTTTTCTTCGTTGCAGAATCTATACTCTCTTTTGATCTTCTAAACCAAGCCATAGAAATTTCCTTTATAATGTTTTAACCAATGTTTGAAAATCTTTGATATATACAGGTTCAAGTTCAGTAATGTTTTCGGTTACACCTGATTTTAACAATTTTTCGCCTATAAAAGCAACCGACGAGGCGCTGCAAAAGTTAATACTATCCGGATAAAATTTCAAATTTTCAGAACCATAGTTGTTCGTCTTAATTAACTGACGAAATTTTGGCACTCCATCGCCGACGAAAGCTACTTTTGTGAGTGGCAATTTAGATAGAAGTTCGTTGAAGCGCAGTGCTTGCGGTTTGAGGATTACTTTCATTTCGTTCCCTCGGATGTTGTACAGTGCAGTATAAAATTCATCGCGGCGAGCATCAATCAAAGCTGCTACAA
Source organism: uncultured Ignavibacteriota bacterium (assembly GCA_947085405.1). Taxonomy (GTDB): domain Bacteria; phylum Bacteroidota; class Ignavibacteria; order UBA10030; family BY39; genus JASEGV01. The sequence continues at coordinate 35,556 of CAMTWO010000023.1, read as the reverse complement.
TTTCATTTTCATCAGAAGCCCGATTAGATATTATGTTAAATACAAGAGCTTCGAGCGTTGAAACTGCAACCACTGGTTTTCCGGTTGAGTATGCCAAACCTTTTGCCGTACTCACACCGATTCTTAATCCGGTGAACGAACCTGGTCCTATCGAAACTGCAATTGCATCGAAGCTACCGGCAGTTTTCAATACTTCGTCTATTACACTTATAATTTTTTCAGAATGAATGTTCGGTTCAGTAAAAGATTTTTCCGAAATGATATTGCCGTTTTCAACAACAGCGGCAGCACACACAAGCGTTGCCGTTTCAATGCCAAGAACTTTCATCAGCTATCAGGTATTTAATTGAACAATTTTTATTTCACGTATATTTTCAGCATCGCCGAGTGAAAAGTGTACTTCGAACCTGCTGCCAAGCAAGCCGGTAACACGTTCAGCCCATTCGATGACGCAAATTCCGTCGGCATTAATATAATCATCAAAACCGATATCTACAATTTCATCAATGGACTTTACCCTATAAAAATCGAAATGATAAATTTTTAGTGAACCTGTATTGTATTCGTTCACGATTGTGAATGAAGGGCTTGCGACGTGTTCGGTAATTCCAAAACCTTTGCAAATACCTTGAACGAAGCGCGTTTTACCGCTGCCCAAATCGCCGAAAAGAGCTACGACATCGCCCGCTTTCAATTTGGTTTTTGCAAATTCCGACCCCAGGTTAATTGTTTCTTGTTCGCTTTGAGTGATGTAGCTGTTCATCAAAACAAATCAGAGCTTTGGTTCGAGGACAATTACCGGTAGAATCATTTCTTCTAATGAAATTCCACCATGCTGAAAACTATCACGATACTGGGCAAGATATTTATGATAATCGGTGGGATAAACAAAATAATAATCTTCTTTTGCGATGATATAATTAACCGTAACACCTCGATTCGGAAGTCGGTAATCGTTTGGATTTTTTATGAAGATAGCATGTTTATCATCTACTTTAAGATTCCTGCCAAATTTGTAACGTAAGTTTGTAGCAGCTTCACGGTCGGCAATTACTTTGGCGCCGCGCATACAGCGGATACTTCCGTGGTCGGTTGTAACGATTACTTTAATATTCTTTTGTGTAGCCAGTGTACGGAACATACTCAACAACGAAGAATGAGCAAACCACGATTGCGTGAGCGAACGATAAGCTGATTCATCGGGGGCAATTTCTTTTAACAATTGCGAATCGGACCTGCCGTGTGCAAGCATATCCACAAAATTAAATACGATGGATGTTAGTTTATTGTGTGTAAAAGATAAAATATTTTGTTCGATGTTCTTTCCAAACTCGGGGTCGATTATTTTTATATATTTGGGTTCCGGTTTGAGATTGATTTTGCGTCGTCCCAATAAATTTAAGAGGAACTGCAGTTCGTTTTTATTGCGGCTATGGTCGTCGTCTTCCCATTGTTCCCAAATTTCCGGGAAACGGCGTTCGATATCGTTGGGCCACGCACCGCTGAAAATTGCATTTCGTGAATAAGGTGTAGCAGTAGGGAGGATGGAATAATAAAATTGTTTTTTAATATTATAAAGGTCGCGCAGAATAACTTCCATACCTAACCATTGGTCTAACCGCAGGCAGTCTATCACAAAAAAGAAAACCGATTTTCCATCCTGTAATTCGGGGATTAAAAAACGTTCGACAACGTCAACCGAAAGGGGTGGTCTATCCGAACTTTCAAGCCAATGCCTGTAATTTTTTTCGATGAATTTCGAGAACTCAACGTTGCAGGAACGGAATTGATCGTGAAATGTATCTTTTAAACCTAATTCCGGATGTTGATCGAGGTCGGATGACCATCCTACCAGTTTGTTATAAATTTCGATCCAATCATTTGCGTCGGGGTTCGATAGCAATGAAACTGATATTTCGTTAAACTCTTTAATGTAATCGCGCGAAACATGTTCGCCGGTAATCTTCTTGCCTTCTAAAAATTTTTTACAAGCTAAAAGAATCTGACTTGGATTAACCGGCTTGGTCAGGTAGTCGTTAATCTTGCTGCCGATTGCATCTTCCATCAAACCTTCGTCTTCGCTTTTAGTTACCATAATAACCGGCAGTTCAGGTCTGATGTTTTTGATTTCCGAAAGAGTTCGCAAACCGCCCATCCCGGACATCATCTCGTCTAAAAAAACCAAGTCGAAAGTTTTCGTAGAAACCAAATCAACAGCATCTTCGCCGTTGGTAGCAGTTTCAACGGCATAACCTTTTTCTTTTAAGAAAAGAATATGCGGACGCAGAAGCTCGATTTCGTCATCTACCCAAAGTATTTTACCTTTATTGTATTGCAATTCTTATATCCAATCCACCCTCATTTGTGGTGTTCCCCGGAATCAAAGAACCTCCCTCATCGGGTGCTATTTTAGTATAACGGTAAAATACTGAGGCAGTTATGCGCGAACTTAATACGTATCTTAATCTCGGTTCAAACATTGTTCTAGTCGTTCCTTCTAAAGGAGTTCCATCGGGGTTAGTTTCCAATTGGTTTACTTCGTATGTGGTGCGCGAGTTATGCGACATCGAATAACTCATACTCAAATCTATATCGTTGCTCAGTGAGAGTCCGAAGAACGGGAACTCGAAACCACGGCGGTTGTAATTCATTGAGAATGATAATTCCTGAGTTAAAGTGCTTGCTATATTCCGGGCAGCGATATTCAAATCGTATGAAGAAGTTGTGTTATACCGCAGAGTAGTTGTAACATTTCCTTTTAGCAATTCTTTCATCGTTGCATTCAAACCGATGAGGGGTGCAAAACCATATCCAATTCGTTCGCCTTCGGTGCGGATACCTCCTGCGGGATTTCCACGCCATTGTTTTGCAAAGTTCGATGTGTATGCGTGGTCGAACGACAGGCGGTCGATATAATCGCCGATGCCTATTGTTTTTTCTAAACCATCCCAACGGAACGAATAGTTAGCACGAGGTACTAAAGGACCCAAAATCTTACTTAACAATGGAAGTGCTTCCATCCCTTCTTCGAATGATTCTGCAAGTTTAACATCGTCCGATGCTTTATCAGTGATATCAATTCTGCGGGAGTTATATTTTTTACCGACTTCTTCTAAATTACTCTTCAACATCTTAAAGAGAAGAACAGGGGGCAAAGTAAAGAAGGAGCGGTCAACATTTCCGGAAATTGCCATTGAACTAACCGAAGGAACTCCATCAGCATCAGTTAAAAGAGTTGTAGATTTATTGAAAGCCCACGACAAATTCCAGGTTAAATCCAAAGAGGCGCCTTCCCACAACGGTCGGCTTGTTCGTAGCGAAATTCTGTTTGTGTGTGTAAACTGATCGGTTAACTGAGCATTCGGTGCGCGCAATCCTTTTATTACATTGAATTTAACAAACGGGAAACCTGTAGTTCGTTCGAATTCAAGTTTTCCGCTTGGGTCGGCAACGATGCCTAATTGATATAAACGTGAGGGACCGTATTCGGGATTTGGATCCTGGAATGGAGGGATTCCCCAGAAGTTCATGAAACCTGTGCTGCCGCGGACACCAGAGTTAGTCGAACGGTTTGTTTGAGTGAAAGATATATTTATTGTTTCGTAATCCAACAATGGGTATTTAATGAAAATTTTTGAAAGAGTTTTGAGCTGCGAAAATATTTTGCTCGGTCCTTTCGGCGTTACAACAGTATCCTCAACCGTAACAGCAGTTGTATCCATTACGGCAGTAGAATCATCAGTTCGTATGCGTTCTCGAATTCGCGGAGGAGGTAATTTTGCCTGTGGCGCTTCGGGTTCATCTTTGAAAGCAAACCAAGGGTCGGTTAAAGCTTTTAATTTAAAATTAGATGAAAAAGTAATATTGTTATCCCAACCAGCACTTTTGCCGAGGTCGCCCCCCGTAAAGTTAGTTTGCCATCCGTAGTTCACACTATAGCCCAGCGTAAAATCCAAATATTTATTGATATCCAATAAATTAGGGAGTTTGGGTTTGGTGTTGATGCTAAATCTTTGTCCATATCGTGAATCTCTTCCGAAATCAATAATTTTATTTGTTCTAAAAATATCCTTTAGCATTTCAGAAAAGCGGCGTTGGTTACCGGCTGAATCGGTTTCTAAATGCAAAAGCACACTTTCGATATTAAGTGCGTAATCGCCCGATAAACTTGAAAGCCCGCCTTCAGTCAGTTTCCATCCAAAAGCCAGCGAACGGCTCGCGTTGAAGTTACGGGTAACAGGACGTTGAACAGATTGAACTCTTGCTATTTCATACGATTGACCCCGTTGAACACCGAACCCGGTATTAAAACTTACAATCGGAATATAAAATACTTTATAATCTTTAAAATCTTCTAACAACCAAACGCCCGCAAATAATTTTGTGAATGGAGAGAAATAGAAATTAGGCGGTATAGCCACTGCATAATTTCCACCACCGTTCCAAGCCCAGCTTATTCGTTCAGCGATTGTTGGATTGCGTTCCATCGATTTTGTGTAATTAAACCTCCAACCTAATTTGTTGAAAGTTTCGTTGATATACCAAGCCGAAGATGGAATAACGATTCGTAAATTTGGAATTGCATAAGAATCTGATATCCGCAAAGTTTGGGCTTCGTTCAAGATCGAATTTTTTGCTGAGTCGGCTCGCTCGGAACTATGTCCTTCATTTATCATATTTTGTCGAACACGGTCGGCAGCTTGATCCACACGTATATCGGTATTTGGAAAATACTGTGGGTTCACAATATTTTCAGTATGTGAATAGCTGAAGGGGAGTGAAGTTCCCTGCATGCTTGATGGTAAAAACCGTTCGAGCGCAAAATTTGCACTTGCCGCCCAGTTCACCGAGTTAGTTCTTGACCCAAACCGCTGATCCAATCCGTGGAAGTATGGATCCATTTTCGAGTAATTGAACGTAGCATTTCCGAAGTCGGCTATTTTAAGTTGAGTATCGAAGCGGTAAGCCCAACCTGGTGTATCATCTACATCGGAAACACGCAGCTCGTTAAACCAGATATCGCCCGATACAATTGCTTTTCCTTTATCAACTGGATTTTCAACTCCAACCCATATATATCTGATATTTGTTAAAGCAGGAGTCCCACGCACAACGTAGTAAGATCCGGGAGGACCACCGGGAACGGCTACTGGTGTTGAACGTCCACGAATCGAGTCTCTTCCTTCTTTGATAGATGTAAGGTCAGAAAATTTTATTACAATTTCGTTATTCTGCGGATCCCAACCTTGATGGAGAGGGGCGCGGTACTCATAATAATTTAACGAGTCGAAACCAAAACGAAGATAAACATCGGCATCATAGTCATCAAGTCCTCTGAAATCAAAAGTTCTATCACCGTGAACGAACATTTTCATTGTCCGGTAATTAAAAACATCCAAGGGTTTGTAGGCATAATATTTAAAAGCTTCGCGCGCTTGCCCATCGGCTAACTTTCTGATTTGTAAATTGAGCGATTGTTCGTTCCCGAAAATTTCTTGATCGGGTTGCGTTCTATCACGCTCACGGATAACGCCGGGCGGTCTTTCATACTCGGGATTATCTTCGATGTTTACAACAGATACTTTGAGGACAGAATCAGTTCTATTCACCTCCTGCCATTGATTTCCGGTTAAGCTAATATCTGCAATTCTGATACGGACCGGTTGATCGAATCCTGAAATCCACATCCTGACGAATTGAACGTTTTGTAAAATGTCGGTTGGACTCTCGGCACCTGAAGCGATTTTACGTGTGAAACTCGACAATGGAATTCTTATTTGATGCCAACCGAGAGAACCACCGCCGACAATAAATTCGTTCTGTCTTTCAAATCCGAGCGAGTCGATATAAACAGTATCAAGCGGAACTTCATACTCTAAATAACTATCTATAAGGTCAACCGAGCCGTTAGTGTTCAAATCTTCGGTATCGGGAAATCTTCCTTCAGGGCTTGATGCACTGCGTTCTGTTCCGTTTATGTGGCTGAAGTCTATGCCGCCTGTTGAAAAAGCCCAATTATCACCACTTGGGTCGGAAGATAGTTCGGGATACTTATTTACTAATGCCGCGTAAGCAATTCTTTCTTCAGCATCTGTGAGTATATCTAAACCAACATCTTCACCTTCGTTGAGAACGCCATTGGGATCAACAGTTTTTACTAGATCTTCGCTGTTCAGCTTCTTATTTGGGATTACATCTTCACTAACTTTTCCGATATTTAAGTATAACCGTCCTCGTTGTAAATTCGCGGCGGCGCTGCCGGGCATATTTTCAGCTTTAATCCACAGTTCGAGATAATTAATATTTTGTTCAATAATATTCGATCCGGTGCCGCCTAAAAATTTCATTACGCCCGCCCAATTTTTATTTGGTTCAGAAAGCAATGTCGATTCGATATCTAATGAATAGTTAAATGGTCCCCGTTCTTTTGGGAAGTAATCTAAATTAAGTACTGTAACTTGCTCTTGCCCGCGCCGCACACTTTTATTGGGCCAAATGTCGTTAATGAATACGTCGCTTGGCAGCCGGTTGTACCACCTGAGTTTTCCTTTGGAATATGTTTTTATTGAATCTTGAATATTTCCTAAAGGAGTGTAGCCGGGAGGACTTGATAGTCTCCACGTTGAGTAGCCAACTCCGAGTGGAATAGTTCTACGCGCTCCTTCAAAGTCGTCGATGAATGCAATACCCGAACCTTTATCGCTTGCAATCGAACTCTTCTTCGTGTTAGGATCGGGCAGCATATAAGCGGCTTCGCCCGCAATTTTAATACTCGACATTTCCTTTGTTTTAATGAAAGGCAAAGCATCGATTGCCGTAGTTAAAAATCCGAGGTCTAACGAAGTCATAGCATCAACGCCAAATATTGAATTGTTAGTAGGTTCTTCGTTCAAACGGACTTTGTCGCTCAGAGTTTCCTGATTCAAATTCATCCATGTGAAACCTAATTTAGTATTAGGGAGCGGGTCCATTTCGCCGCGCAAACCTATTAAAGTTTTTGAAGCAAGTTGGAAGAGGTCGTTCTGTTCGTATTTAATTTGAAGATTTGCACCCGGGACTAATGCGCGTGCACTCCGGATGATAACTTCGCCAATCATATAATCGACAGTATAATCAACATTCGGTGATAGGGGAGAACCATCCAACAAAACCTGAACACTTCCTTCGACTATGTTGAAACCAAGACTATACTTACTTTGCCCACCGGTAGATGATTTTCCTTTAAGCACATATCTATTTCCCCTGCTCTGCTGGGCTACATAAGTGAGTGTATCGTAGATTTCGGGGAAGATTAAAGAATCTATTACCGCATCGGATTCGTTTTTTGATATTAAAAATTCACGTATTGATTTTCGGAATGGTTCAAGCGACGGGAAAATTATTTCCGCACGTGCCTGATCTACAGTACGGTTATTAAAATCGATCAAGCCATCGGGCTGCTGGGAATTATTATCACCTAATCGGTCGAGTTTCAATATTTGGAGTAAAGGTGTACCGTATAGCTCGTCGAGGTCGGCTTGCCCGCCTGATTCCCGATATATTTTCAACTCGAATCCTTCTTTTTTCAAATTCGATCCACCTAATGAGTAAATATTTTTCAGCATTAAGTCCCAAGCAGGTTTGAAACTTGGAATTAAATTTTTCGGTCGGATTAGTTTCAGAATCATAGGTCTGCTCGAAGTATCTGAACCGGCAAATTCTCCGAAAATTAAATCGTCATCGAGGGAGCCGGTTGGACCTTGAGTTCTAAATGCAACCGCCAGAGCTTGGTCGTTTTGTAAACTTGTAGCGATAGAAATATAACCCGCCCCTGGATTGTATTTATATTCATTAGGTTGTAGTTTAATCCAGATTCCTCGTTCAATTTTTCCAGATACACCACTTAAATCTCTGTCGGAATCAGGATAGTTTTGATTCGGACTAATTGGCGGTAGGTCGATCAACGCCACGCCTTCTTTCTGACCGGTTTGAAATATGCTGCCTTGCTTGGTTTTCCAAACCTCGATTTCCACAATTTGATATTGCAGCATCGTAAACGGCAATTGGTTATCGAGTGAAGCAAAGAGTGTCTCGAAAATATTCCGGTAAACGGTATCGAAGAAATAATGGTTTGTAGAATATTGGAAAGCCCGAATCTCAAACGGTTTTTCCTGAGCGCCTCCTGAAGCAGTCAACTCTTTTGTTTGTCCTTTTTTCTGTGATACTACTGTTTGCAACGATAGGGGACCTAACTGGAATCTCCCTTTGATTCCGAATAGCGCCTGGCTGCTTCCGATGTAAGAGCCGCCGGTTTGTAACGAAACGTTTCCAGCTTCAATGCTTTGTATTATCTCGTCTTCATAACCGGTATATTTTAACTTCAATTGATTTTCATATTCAAATGTACGTTGAGTATTCCAATCGGCAAGTATGTTTAGTTTATCGCCAATCGTGCCGTTCACATTTATCTGAACTTCTTGATTGAAGTTCGGTTCGTTACGAACCTGATCGCGTTCAGACAGTGCTGTTTGGTCCGATTTCTGGCTTCGGAATCCGGCTTTGATATCAACAGCGCCGCTGATTCTTAAATTGATTATGGGTGGTCCGAATATGCTAAGAAATCCCACGGCAGGCATTGGAATTTCGATATTCGTAATAGAACCAAAAAATTCACTCAACCCTACTTCTTTCTGTTCTGAAACATAAGCTTTAGCTAAAGCTTCCCACGATTTATACCGGTCAAATTCTAATCGTTGTTGTATATAATCTTCTAATGTAAGTCGTATCGGAATTTTTACATCTTTATCGTATATCTTTTCGGTTACATCTACGAAATGCCCGGTGCTGTCTAAAGCAACATTAAGCTGATATGCCGTGCTGCGGTTTTCTAAATAAAGTGGGTGTAGATTTTTTACGAACGGGTTGGCGTAAATTAATTCGTTCCGTTGATGTAAAAAGTGTTCAACTCGAGAAGTGGAATCAATAAAAACATAAGCTGTTGAATCGACCCATTCGGCTGCGTGAGAAGAATCTTGTAAATTGTCGCCGCGAGTCCTGTCTAAAGAGTTTGGATTTTGTATTTGAATTTCCCTATGGTCTTCCTCGTCAATATCTTCTTCGGGTTCATCTTCGATCGTGTCGGTTGTATCAGAGATAGCAGGGGAGAGGAATAAATTTCCGGATGACGATTTTGCCGATTGGGAAAATGCCAGGAAAGATAGCCCTAAACCGATTATTGCAAATAAAATTGCAATGATGTTTGATTTATTGGAGAAAAAATTCTTCCAATTTTGAAAGATTATATGTAAATTTTTCACGTTGTTACCCGATACTGCTTAATAATGTATCAGAAAATTATTGAGAACTAATTAGTTACACTTTTATAATTATTAACAAATATCTATAACAACGACTCCATATTGTTTTTATTTCAAACAAAAGTTATAAAAAAGGTTATTAAATAGCAAGTTATTTAATTTGCATTTCATTTAGAAGATTCTGTGCACCCGAAAATTTATCCAAAATAAACAAAATATACCTTGAATCTACGCTGATTGTGCGGTTCATCGCATCCTCGAAATGATAATCGCCAACTACCCCTTCCCAGTTTCCATCGAAAGCACAGCCGGTCAGTTCGCCTTTGCCGTTTAGAATCGGACTTCCCGAGTTACCACCGGTAATATCAAGATTCGAAATGAAAGCCACTGGAACGTCGCCCGATTTTTTATCGGTGTAAATTCCAAAATCTTTTTTTTCCCAAAGCTGTCGCAGCTTAGCGGGGACTTCAAACGGCTCGGAACCGGTTTCTTTTTCCATTACGCCTCCGAGCGTTGTAACAAAATCCAGATTAACTGCATCGCGTGGTCGTAACGTTTTTACAGTTCCGTATGTGAAACGCAATGTTCTATTAGCATCGGGATATAAATTTTCGCCTTTCCACTTCATATATGCTTCCATTAACTTCGTCCGCAATAAACCTATCTGAGTTTCATACTTTGCATAGCGGTCTTTAACCACAGCGTCATCTTTATCGAGTGCAATTGCAAACTCTACGAATTCATCATCGCGAATATCACCATCATCTTCTTTCAATAATTTTTCCGCTTTTTCTTTCGTTCGTAAATCGGTGTCGCAATACAAATCGTCCACAAATTTTTGAATAGCAATTTCGCGTTTTTCGCCTGTTTTGCCTTTAACAATTTTTTGCACGACTTCAAGACTTTGTTCTTGTGGTAACCCGGCAGCTTTCATTAACAGAGCTGTAAATAATTCTTTATCAACTTCGGGCACATAATTTTTATAAACAGCATCAAAAAAAGTCTTCATTGGTGCACGGTCGGCATCTGTGCGAGAAATTATTTTACCGAGAGAATCTTTGGCTGGAACGGCAGTAAAACTCATTAACCGTTGTGCAAGCCGGTATAAATCGGTTGATTGTAAATTCATTAACATCATCCGCTTTTTATTGTATTGCAACAGGTCGCTAATCAGTTTGTCGATTTCAGAAAGAACGCTTCCATATTTACTTTTCAGTTCAGGATTTGAATTAATGAAATTCAAAAAATCAGCTTCTTCGGCTTCTTTCATTTGTATGAGTTTGATTCTCTTCATTCCGTCTAAAACACCTAACGAGTTTTTGTAAGTATTCTCTAAACCACGAACTCTGTTTGCATACTTCAACTCAATTGCACGATCCTTTTTACCCCACTTGTTAATAATCTCGATTCTTGTTTTAAACAAATCGACAGTCGTCGGCAGGGCTTCCTCGAATGCAACTTTCACATCGGCGGCAGTTCGGTATCGGAATGTCCTTCCCGGGAATCCCATAATCATCTGATACGATCCATCATCAAAACCCTGTGTTGAAATCGGGAAGAAATGTTTTGGTTTATAAGGGACATTATCTTTAGAAAATTTTACAGTTTTTCCTTCGGGGGAAACATAAGCACGTAAGAAAGAAAAATCGCCGGTATGGCGGGGCCAAATCCAGTTATCGATTTCGCCTCCGTAATTGCCGATTGAGTTTGTTGGTGCATAAACTAAACGGATATCTTTGATGATTTCAAAAGTGAACAAATAATATTTCACGCCGGCGTAAACATCGGTTGCGCGACATTCAAAATCGGTAATACCTTTTTCACGTTTTTCGATTTCACGGAGTTTAGCATTTATCGCTTTTTGTCTGTCGGCGGCTGATATATCGTCTTGAATTTCTGCAAGGACTTCGTCGGTAATATCCTTCATCGAAACAAGTACCTGTGCAGTCATATTGTCTATCTGAATTTCCTCTTCATACTTATTTGCCAAAAATCCATTTTTAAGCCGGTCTTCCATTACAGAACTTACCGAAACAATTGCCCCGTAAGCCACGTGATGATTTGTGAGAATTAAACCGTTGGGTGAAACAAACGATCCGGTTCCGCCGCCTAACGAAACGACTGCATCTTTTAAACTCGTTCCGTTTGGATTGTAGATTTGTTCAGGTGTTAATTCAAGTCCGGTTTTCTTCATCTCATTGAGTGGAAGTTTGTTGATAGCATCCAACATCCACATTCCCTCATCAAGAACTGCGTTTGAGGTTGTGCTTACAAATAATGCGAAAATTAAACTTAATAGATAGATTTTTGATTTCATCGTGATATTCTTTCGTTAAACTGTAAAATATTGTGGATAAAGATGCGAAAAAAAGAGGAGAGATGCAAAAAAAACTTGACAATTTACAACTATTGTCGTAAATTTGTATGGGCATTAGATATGAGACTTTTAATAAAAATAAAACATTTTATCATTGCTATTTTTGTAATACTTGTTTCGACTCAATTCGTTTATTCTGAGGATACAATTCTTCAGCCGCCTCCCACACCCACTTTAATTACACCACGGCATAATGCTGACAAGATTTCACCTCGTGTTAAATTTGTATGGAATTCTTCACAAGACGCTGATTATTATCGACTTAAAGTTTGGACACAGGATTGGTGGTCACATCAAATAATATTTGATGATTCTACATTAACAGATACAACATTACAAATTGATACTTTAAAATTTAATAAAGGATACAGATGGTGCGTGAGTGCACGAAACGATTCCGGTTCAAGTTCATTTTCACCAATCTGGTGGTTCACTACACATCTTAACGACGCTCCTAAAATTGTGGTTCCGATAACTGTGCGCAACCAAGAAAATGATAGTATAATGATACACTTTGGTGTGGCTGTTGGAGCTACATATTGCATCGATGAAGAATTTGGTGAATACGAATTACCCCCTTGTCCCCCCTGGGTTTTAGATTTTTATTTTGTGGACCATCGGAGAGGAGATGCAAGGTGTTTAGGAATGGGGGTGTGTCTTCATTTACAAGGTTGGGAAAAATATGCAAAGCGAGATACATTTCTTGCTCGGTTTGGGTCTCTAACCTATCCAATAAAATTCAACTGGCCCTCAAATTTGGCTGAATATTTTTCTGAAATGGTTTTGATGGTTCCTCCTCTGCCAAATTTAAATATGCTTACTGACTCATCATTTACAATTAACGATCCGGATATTTTTCCTTATCTCAGAATAATTGGTACACCGATACCTTTTGGAATACCAGCAACTCCAATTCTTTTTTCTCCACCAGATAACGAACCTATTTTTTCCGGGTATCATTACTTAGAATGGAAGCAATCCATTAAAGCATATCGGTATTGGCTTCAAGTATCGAAAGATTCCAATTTTACAACTACAATAATAGATGATTCAACAATCAAGACGACATCATTTTTAATGACCAACATAGAACCTTTTATAACATACTACTGGCGGGTGCTTGCTTTCAACAGCGAAGGTAGCAGTAGTTTTTCTGATCGATGGAGTTTTATCCTTTCGCCTTGTTCTGTGAATGATGGCCCGATAATAAAACGATTCTCATTATCACAAAATTATCCGAATCCGTTCAACTCACAATCCGTAGTGAGTTATGAAATCCCGGAATTATCCTACGTGGAATTAAAAATTTATGATGTATTAGGAAGAGAACGATCTCGTCTTGTTGACGGATATCAACAAGCGGGGAGGTATGACTTAAAAATTCATTCGGAAAACCTTTCAAGCGGATACGCCTCTGGCGTATACTTTTACCGGTTAGAAACAGCAAGCCTTAAAAATCCTTCGAACAAATTCACTCAAACCCGAAAAATGCTCATTTTGAAGTAATGTCTGATAATTACCAACTTGCTCGCATTATATCTCATCCCTTTTTTGCATATTTTAAAAAAAAGAAATCGGAAATCTAAACCAAATTAGATAAAATGCTTATGTAGCGTTTATGATTCGGCGTGGGAGGAACTAACAGTAAATTAAATTAAAGGATTTAGACTTGTGAAAATTATTCTCCTATGGTAAAAAAAGGGCGCCATTACAGACGCCCTTCTCGTTACACACGGAATCATTTATATTGTGGACCCTTCAGAAAAAGATAGCACACACTATTTTGTATGAGAATGAGTGTCCACCAAATTCAAGTCAAATTTGCCGGATTGTTCAATAAAGAATATTGTTTCAGAATCCGCAATACCACCGCTCTCGTGCTTCACTCCTCCTGGAACAGAGACATAAGAACCCGGTCCATACTTCTTGCCGTTATAAGTGTACGCTCCCTTGATAACCACAATCTTAGTAGCATTAGTGTGGTAGTGGAGTGCCGCCTTGAATCCTGCGGGGAACTTTGTCAATCCGCCATACGCGCCTGTGGTATTGTCGCCCCAAAGCATTACGCTCATAACGCCGGGAGGTGCGCCCGCAAGTGGTGCCCATTTTAAATCTTCAGCAGCCCATAGAACTTCCTCTTTATTCATTTTCTTCTGAGCGGAAGTTTCGGTTGCTCCAAAAAAAATCAGGCCCACAACTACAAATGCGATGTACATCGTTAGTTTTTTCATATAAAACCTTTCGTTTAAAGTTTATTAAAATAATTGATTTAGCTATTTGAAAAAATTTCAGGTATAAAAACCTTAACATAATATATACAGAACCAAAAACAGAAAAAACACATCTTTATGTGGTTTTAAGTAGGTGATATATTTAGCTTTTGATACCTCTCAAAAATTTCCAAATCCCCCGAAGGCGGACAAATCCCAATCCACCTGCGGCGGTTCTGAGTTTTATTTGTTATTTGGGGTTTGATAATGGCGATTTGTTTCTAACCAGTTGCCTCTCACCCCTTTTTTTTGTATTTTTTCAACGAAATTCTTAAACAATTAAACGGCTGATTATGTCTTTTTTCTCGAAGTTGTGGAATCTTAAACTACATCACAAAATTTTGCTTGGGCTGCTGCTCGGTGCTATCTTCGGCGCAACCTTGAACGTCAGCAAATATGAATTAGAGATAACTCACAAGGAGAAAGACAAAGAAAAATCAACAATCGTTAATAATTGGGAGAAAATTGAATTCGCTGACGTGCAATCGCGGGTAGTGTTACAAACTTTCGGGAAGGAAGACCAGCTAAAACTTCTGAACTATTTCCAAAGTCTTGATAAATCAGCTAAAGCAAATTTACTTATGCTCGCTACGATCAAAACTACTGATCAAAGCGGCTCGGTGGTTACAACACGGCAGTATTTCGAAAACATAAAGAAGATTGAAAAAGTAAAAACCATTCCAATTTATATTAAGCCGATTGGTACGATTTTCATTCGTCTGTTGATGTTTATTGCTATCCCTTTGGTGCTTGCATCGTTAATTGTGGGTGCGTCGAGTTTGGGGAACATCAAGACCGTTGGGAAAATCGGAGCGAAGATGATCACGATTTATTTTATTCTGATTGCAATTGCGATCACGATAGGATTGACGCTATCGAATGTTATCAGACCCGGCGAAAGAATCTCGGAAGAAGCACGCGAAAAACTGCTCGTCGAGTTTGCACCCAACATTCAAGCCAAGATTCAGGAGTCGGTAGAAATTAATGTAATCAACACAATTGTCAACATCGTTCCGACAAACCCAATCTCGGCTTTAGCAAATGCCGAGATGCTGCAAATTGTTTTCTTCGCTTTGATTGTTGGAATTACACTCACGGCAATCCGTAAAGAAAAATCAGAACCTGTTATAAAATTTTTCGACGGTTTCAGCGATATGATGATAAAGATGGTTGATTACATAATGAAAATTGCACCGTTCGGAGTTTTCGCACTCATCGCGGCTACGGTCAGCGAATTTGGTTTCGATATTTTGCAAACACTTTTCTGGTATGCAGCAACACTCATCATCGGATTATTGATTCATCAATTTATAGTTTTGGGTTCACTGGTGAAGATTTTTGCAGGCATCAATCCGATAAAATTTTTCAGAGGAATCCGTGAGGTAATGTTGATCGCATTTACATCCAGTTCGAGCGCTGCAACACTACCGGTAAATATGGAAAAGTGCGAAGAAAATTTAGGCGTGCCGAAAAAAATTACAAGTTTCGTTTTACCATTAGGTGCAACAATAAATATGGATGGAACATCGATGTATCAGGCGGTTGCGGCGGTGTTCATAGCTCAGGTTTATGGTATCGAATTGCACATAACAGAACAATTAATTATTTTACTTACGGCATTACTCGCATCAATCGGCACGGCGCCGGTTCCGGGTGTAGGAATTATTATGCTGATTATTGTTTTAAGGTCGGTGAATATTCCGGAAGAAGGAATTGCATTAATACTTGGAATAGATAGATTTTTGGATATGTGTCGGACAGTTGTGAATGTTTCGGGCGATGCCGCAGTTGCTACAGTAATCGCAAAATCTGAAGGTGTGCTTCAAAATAATTCAGTGCAGACTAAAAAAACATTTTGGTAACTATATAATGTGAAAAAATCAAACGCCACAGATTCACAGATTAAACTTACCCGCCTGCCTCACGAGAATCAATATGGCGGGCAGGTGAAATATTCAGAAAAGGAATACCCGTTACAAAAAGAAAGTTATCAAATTATTGGGATATGTATGGAAGTTCACCGTATTTTGGGAAAGGGTTTATTGGAAATAGTTTATAAAGACGCTATTGAATATGAATTTAATAAGAAAGAAATTCCATATGAACGTGAGAAAAAATATGAAGTTGAATACAAAGGACTAATTCTTCCTCATTATTTCTTCGCTGATTTTGTGGTGTTTGATAAAATAATATTGGAAGTAAAAGCACAGAAAGGAATAGTTGATGAACATTATAGTTGGGTAATAAATTATTTAGCAATATCTAAATGCCCATTAGGGCTAATAGTAAACTTTGGTGAAAATTCATTAGTTACGAAAAGAGTAATTCTATAATCTGTGAATCTGTGGCAAGTTTCATGGTTCATCGACTGAAACATCTAACTCACAGGGTTGAATTGTTACCTGCTGAGTAATTAAACATTTTTAAGTATTTATGATAAAATTAAATAATATAAAAATTGGAAACGGAAATCCGCTCGTTCTGATAGCGGGACCTTGCGTTGTTGAGAACCGGAATATGATTTTCAAAACCGCAGAACAAATTCAAAAACTTACTGATAAATATTGCATTCCATTCATTTTCAAAGCATCATATAAGAAAGCCAATCGCACAAGCGGCAGTTCTTTCTCTACAATCGGAATGAGTGAGGCGCTGAAAATTTTATCCGACCTTAAAGAAAAATTCGGCGTTCCTATTCTCACAGATGTTCACACCGAGAATGAAGTGAACGAAGCCGCTGAAGTTGCTGATATTTTGCAAATTCCGGCTTTTTTATGCAGGCAAACTGATCTTTTGCAAGCTGCCGGTAAAACAGGAAAAATCATTAATATTAAGAAGGGGCAATTTGTTGCACCTGAAGATATGCGGCATCAAGCAAAAAAAGTTGAAGCAGTCGGCAATAAAAAAATAATGTTAACCGAGCGAGGCTCGACTTTTGGCTATAATAATTTGGTGGTCGATATGCGTTCGCTTCAAATTATGAGACAGCTCGGCTACCCTGTTGTTTTAGATGCAACTCATTCGGTTCAACTGCCGGGTGCAGGCAAAGGCGAAACTTCAGGACGTCCTGAATTTATTTTCCCGATTGCCCGTGCAGGTGTTGCAGTAGGTATCGATGCCTTGTTCATCGAAACTCATCCCGAACCCAAAAAAGCGCTTAGCGATGCAGCAAGTCAACTCAAACTCGATTTACTCGAAGAACTTTTAAAGCAAGTAGTCGAGATTGATAAATTGATCAAAGGTAAATTGAAACTTGGATAGAACAAATATGAATAAAGCTACTCTTAACAAAAAACTAAAAAATATTAAACTGATTCTATTCGACGTTGACGGAGTATTAACCGACGGTAAAATAATTTTAGATTCCGACGGGAAAGAATACAAAAATTTTCATGCACACGATGGATTCGGAATTGTGAAGGCAAAACAAGCCGGAATAAAAATCGGTTTGATCAGCGGCAGGACTTCGGATATTGTGGATAAGCGTGCATTCAGATTAGGTATCGATATCGTTCTGCAAGGGATTGATGATAAATTAGCAGCATTTCAAACTCTGAAAAGAGAAAACAATTTTTCGGAAAAAGAAACCGCTTACATTGGCGACGATGAGTTCGATATTCCTCTTTTAAAAGCTGTCGCCTTCAGCGCCGCACCGGCAAATGCCATTAACGCTGTAAAAAAATCGGTGGACTATGTAACTAAAACCGACGGAGGAAACGGCGCCGCCCGTGAAATCATAGATATGATTTTAACTGCAAAAAATTCTAAAAATAAAAAATGACAACGAATCAGATAATTGAAAAAGCAAAAAATGTTATCCGCATCGAAGCCGAAGCGGTTTTAAAACTCGAATCGCGCATCGATAACAATTTTATTCAGGCGGTTGAAACTATTTACAACTCGAAGGGACGAATTATTGTAACGGGTATGGGTAAATCGGGAATCATCGCCCGGAAAATTGTTGCCACGATGAATTCAACCGGAACGCCTGCAATATTTTTACACCCCTCCGATGCAGTTCACGGCGATTTGGGGATTGTGCGTAAAGAAGATGTAGTAGTTTGCATTTCAAAAAGCGGCAACACAAACGAAATCCAACAACTTATTCCGATGTTCAAACGTATCGGGGTTTCTATTATTTCACTTCTCGGAAACCTGGATTCTAAATTAGCCGAGTTATCCGATATTGTTCTTGATACAAGCGTAAAAGAAGAAGCTTGCCCATTCGATCTTGCACCAACAGCTTCAACAACGGCAACCCTTGCATTTGGCGATGCACTTGCAATAGCCCTTCTCGAAAAGCGAAACTTCACACTCGAAGAATTTGCCCTCTACCATCCGGGTGGTATTCTCGGAAAAAATCTGATTCTCAAAGTCGAAGAAATTATGATTTCGGGCGACGGTGTCCCGAGTGTCAAATATAATTGTTCAATAAGAGATGTAATATTGGAAATTACATCTAAACGGTTGGGTGCAACTTGCGTGGTTGACGACGCTGGTGTTTTAGTCGGAATAATAACCGACGGCGACTTGCGGCGTATGCTTTATCGCACAACCGAATTTGTGAATCTCGCCGCTGAAACTATAATGACCAAAAATCCCAAAACTATAAAACAAAATACTTTAGCAGCGGTTGCACTCAATGAAATGGAGTCGTATAACATAACGCAGTTGATTGTGATTGATTCTGAAAAGAAACCAATCGGTATGTTACACTTGCACGACCTCGTAAAAACCGGTTTACGACCTGAGGCGGATGAGTGAAAATTTTTTCCAAAATATTACTCGCAACCGTTTTGTGTTCATTGGTCTTTTCGGGTTGTGAAGAAAAAATTAAACCTTCGGTTACAAGCACGAAATTAATAGGCAACACTCCTTCACAAGAAAGCTGGAACTCGCGCATCACTTTTACTCAATCAGGGAAATTAGTTGCAATAGTAACTGCCGGGCATTTAACAGTTTACGATGATAGGAAGCAGACACATTTAGATGAAAAAATTAAGGTCGATTTTTACAGCGAGGACGGAAAACAAACTACTGTACTCACTGCTGAAAGCGGAATTGTAAACGATTTAACCCGCGATCTGGAAGCAATCGGTAATGTAGTAGTTGTTTCTGATGAGGGAACTACTTTAAGAACTGAACAATTATCGTGGACAAATTCAACTCAAAAAATACATTCCGATGCCTATGTGGAAATCGATTCTCCTAAAGAAAAAATCCGAGGACACGGGTTAGAATCCGACCAACATCTGAAGAACTACAAAATATTGAAAGTTACAGGACAATCTGCTAAAATCGAATGATGAAAATTTCTTCTCTTAAATACATTCCGTTTTTGCTGATCTTCATCTCTACAAATTTATTTTCGCAACAGGACGATAAAATAATCATACTTAATCACGCCGATAGTTTAGTCGGAAGAGAAATTAAAGGTGAAAGTATTCGTGAGCTTATCGGCAATGTTCAGTTTATGCAAGGCAATGTTGTTGTGAATTGCGACAGGGCAGTGCAATATTTTAAAACTAACGAAGTTGTGTTAACCGGAAATGTGCGGGTTCAGGACGATACATTGGTATTGAACGGCAAACGCGGTATTTACAACAGCAACGATAAAACTGCCGAAGCTTTCGAGGGAGTTTTTTTAGAAGAAGGGACCCAAAAGCTTTTTGCCGATTATGGGAAATATTTTATAACAGAACGCAGAGTGCTTTTTCGAAACAACGTTATTGTGCAAGATACAGGTTCAACTCTGTTGTGCGACGAATTAATTTATTTCAGAGACGAAAAACGCACGATCGCAAGAAAGAATGTGATTATTTCGGATATTAATAACGATGTGAAAACTTACAGCAATTACTTCGAAAGTTTAGGCGACTACAGTTTTCTTTTGGATCAACCGCGGATAGTTCAAATTGATACAACCGATGAAGGAACTTTGGACACTCTCACAATCGTCAGCAGCGAGATGCACTCGTATCAGGATAGCATTCCTCGTTTTAATGCAATCGGAAAAGTAATTATGCAACGCGGCGATGTATCGGCTGAGTGCGGAAACTCCGTTTATTATACGGATGCCGATAGTATTATTCTCCGCGATAAACCGTTCGTTTGGTACGAGAAAACGCAGGTGAGTGGTGATTCGATTTTTATAAAACTCATTGAACGCAAACTCGAAAAAATTATTGTTCGTGGAAATGCTTTCGCAATTTCGTTAAGTGATACAAACTCACAGAATCGATTCGATCAAATGAGCGGCGAAACAATTACTATGAATTTTTTTGAAGGGAAAATTAATAACATACTTGTAGATGTAACTGCCACAAGCCTGTATTATCTTTACGAAACTGAAACTTCGGCTGCCGACACTACAATAACAGTTCAAAAACCGAATGGAATAAATATAACTTCAGGCGATCAGATCACGATACTTTTTGAAGAAAAAAAGGTTGAAGCTATAAAAATTATAAGCGGAGTTGAGGGAAAATACTATCCCGAAAATTTAGTGCAAGACAAAGAAAGCGATTATAATTTAGCGGGTTTCAATTGGCGTGAAAGTAAACCGGCGATTCCACCAAATCCATTCTTACAAAATAAATCAACACTCGGATTAGATAAATGAAAAATCAATCTATTGATAGTGAAAAGAAAATTCTTTTCTCAGAAGGTTTGTATAAAAAATACAAAAAGCGATTTGTCGTAAAAAACGTAAACATCGAAGTTAAACAAGGAGAAGTTGTCGGCTTGCTCGGTCCGAACGGCGCCGGCAAAACTACAACTTTTTATATGATCGTCGGAATGATTAAACCGAACGATGGTAAAGTTTTTTTAAACAACACTGAAATTACAAAATTTGCAATGTATAAACGTGCACGGCTCGGCATAGGATACCTGCCGCAGGAAGCTTCTGTGTTTCGCAAACTCTCGGTCTATGATAATATAATGGCAGTTCTTCAGATGATGAAATTAGCACAGCGTGAGCGCGAGGAATGGTGCAATAGACTGTTGGAAGATTTTGGTATATCTCACCTCGCAAAAAGCAAAGGTTATATGTTGTCGGGTGGAGAAAGAAGACGAGTCGAAATTGCACGCACCTTAGCTACAAACCCGAAATTTATTTTACTCGACGAACCTTTCGCAGGTATCGACCCGATAGCAGTTGAAGAGATAATGAAAATTGTTCACGATTTAAAAAACAGAGACATCGGAGTTTTAGTAACCGACCACAACGTCCACGAAACACTTTCGATAACAGATAGATCGTATTTAATGTTTGAAGGCGAAATTCTGAAATCAGGAACGGCCGAGTATTTAGCCAACGACGAAGAAGCAAAACGGTTGTATCTGGGTGAAAAGTTTAAGTTAGATAGGTATTGAACACGATAGAAGAATTTCATATATTTAAAGAAAAGAGTAAATAATGGATGCCTTATTAATAAAAGCTGAATCAAAAAATGATTTGAAATTAATTTCAGACCTTGCCCAAAAATTAGGCAACAAGGTTTTCTTAATTCGCGAAGAACAGATGGAAGATTTTGCATTAGGAAAACTGATGGATAAAATAAAAACTAACCAGAATGTCAGCCGTAGTTCAGTCATGAAAAAGCTGAAAAAGTAATGTTGATTATATTTGACAAAGCATTTCTCAAAAGTCTCGACAAAGTAAACAACAACATAGTAAAGCATCGACTCGAGAAAATAATTCTTGAAATCGAACAAGCCAACACCATCAACGATATAAAAAATGTAAAAAAGCTAACTGGCTTTCAAAAATATTACA
Source organism: uncultured Ignavibacteriota bacterium (assembly GCA_947085405.1). Lineage (GTDB taxonomy): Bacteria > Bacteroidota > Ignavibacteria > UBA10030 > BY39 > JASEGV01. The sequence continues at coordinate 13,833 of CAMTWO010000023.1, read as the reverse complement.
GAATTCGATTGGGAGACTACAGAATTGGTTTTGAATTAATCGAGGAAAACACAATAAAATTTATCGTAATTGCGCACCGTAAAGATATTTACAGGATATATCCTTGAGTGCGATGAAAACTGAAAGCGACAAAATAGATTGCATCAAAGCATTAAGGAAAGCTGGCTTTGTTGTTTTATATTTATCATTTTTTCTTACCGGTATTCTATATCCTCAGCACATTTTCACACTCAGCGGAAAAGTAACCGACTCTGAAACGCATCAGAGCATTCCGGCAGTAAACATCCGCATCGAAGGCACCTCAAAAGGTACTATCACCAACACGAACGGTTATTTCCAAATCTCATTACCAACTGGAGAATATCAATTAATCTTCAGCCACGTCGGTTATAAAACGGATTCAGTCAGAATAAATCTCAACGCCGATTTAATTAAAAACATCTCTCTGAAAGCAGTTCAAATTCAGATGCCCGAAATGATTGTAATTGCAGAAGACCCCGCGATTGAGATAATCCGGAAAGCAATTTCTAACAAGCGCCGGTGGATGGATAAATTAAACAGCTACAAGTTCGAAGCATTCACACGCGCAACAATTTACAGCGATACTACGGTTGCAGGAATTTCAGAGTCATACACCGATGGTTACTGGCAGCGTGGCGATACACTTCGTGAAGTTGTAAAACAAAAACGGCAAACAGAAAATGTTGCATTTGGCGCAAACTTCGCAGCAGTCCGGCAAATTGCCAACTTCAACGAGGACGAAGTCAGGCTTGTAGGATATACGTTCGTGGGACCAACCGCACCGAGTGCTTTAGATAATTACGATTACAAACTTCTTCGCATTTTCGATCGCGGGAACTACGATATTTATGAAATCCAAATGAAACCTAAATCTCGCGTGAAACCGCTTTTTGAAGGCATAATACACATAGCCGATTATACTTATGCTGTTATGGGACTCGATGTCCGGCCAAACGATGCTTTCAACATTCCTTTCGTTAATGATTTAAAACTTGATTACAGTCAGCAATTTTCTCTTTATGATGATGAGTTCTGGATGCCGACAAATGTTCGGATCAAAGGGGGATTTAAAATTGGTTTTGCAGGATTTAAATTTCCGAAATTTACATTCGAGCAAACTTCTGTTCTGTATGATTATTATACCAACACAGCAATTCCCGATACTATATTCAAGAAGCCCCGACTGACAGTTGATTCGTCTGCAGTTGTTTACGATTCTACATTTTGGAAGCAAAACGAAGTTCTTCCTTTAACGATGAATGAACAGGCTGCATACGATTCACTCGACAGCGCAAAATCTTTTGCTGTTCAATTCAAACCAAGTGGAATTGCAATAACTTTAGGCAGCGACACTTCGGGATTTCTAAATTATTTGCAATACATCGATGCTCGTTTTAACCGAGTTGAAGGATTTTTCTTCGGCGGAAAATATCAGATCGATTCGGTAACCAACTCTACCGCCGTAAAAGGTACAGCAGGTTATGGTTTCTCCGATAATATTTTCAAAATGAATTTTTGGGGTACACAATTCTTCGATGAAAAAAGAAATTACGGTTTTGGTTTTGAAATTTATAGAAAACTCGATAATTCTCCCGATGGAAATTTTTATCATCCGCTGCTAAATTCGTTAACTTCGCTTATCGGTAGAAACGATTACCGTGATTATTTCCTCGCTTCGGGTTGGCGGGTTTTCTCGGTTCTCAAACCAATCAACAATTTAAAATTCGAAATAGGTTTCAACAGCGAGTGGCACAAATCGCTTTTCGTGAATTCCGATTTTAGTTTCATCTCGCTTGGGAAAAATTACCGCAACAACCCTCCAATTATTGATGGAAAAATTAGCTCATTCACATTTAGATCGAGAATTGGTCAAGAACCTGTGTTCCTTAATCTCATCCCGATAGATGCAATCGAGATTTCAATTGAACACACGAAGCCCAGTGTTTTAAAAAGTAATTTCGATTTTACAAGTTATTCATTTACAACTACTTATAACTTTAAAACATTTTTACAGAGTCATCTCTTTTCGCCGGTAATGCGGTTTGCATTATCTGCGGGAAGTTCGGTTGGAAAGCTGCCGCCACAAAAATTATTTACACTTGATTCGCGACTTAGCGGGATAGCTCCGTTCGGGGTTTTAAAAACAGCCGGGGTAAAAGAATTTGTCGGCGATAAATTTGTTTTGCTTAACGCTGAACATAATTTCCGAAGCATTCCATTCCTCGCATTGGGTATCCCGTTTTTTTACAAACGCCACACTGAGTTAATTCTGCACGGATCGGTTGCACAAACCTGGCTGAACAAAACATCTGTTACGAACGGTTGGTATTACGAAGCTGGGATCGGTATAGGGAAAGTTTTAGATATTATCCGTTTGGATTTGACCTACAGATTTCCAAGAAATACAAAAAGCGGAAGATTGTTTTTTACCTTAAGTACGAGTCAGTTGTTTTAATTTAACAATTTAAATTCCGGAAGAGATATATGATTGAAATATTACTAATAATTATAATCGCAATACTATTGTTGAACTCTTTCTTCATTTTGAGAGCTTCAAAGAAAGACGACAATAAAATTGTTGAAGAATTAAAGTTTGTATTCGACAACCTTGAAAAAGGTTTGAATAAGCTTGAATCGTCTTTGAAAGATGAGGTTGCCCGGAACCGGGAAGAATTCAGCAAAAACTCAAGAGAGACCCGTGAGGAATTAACAAACTCGTTTAAAACTTTTGGAGATTCAATTTCAAGCCGGATGAGTGAAGTAGCTAATCTGCAAAAGAATCAGCTCGATACTTTTTCGAACCAGCTAACGACGCTAACAAAAACTAACGAAGATAAAATTGAACGGATGACTCAAGCGACTGAACAAAAGCTTGATAAGATGAGAGAAACGATCGAGAGCAAACTTAAAACGATTCAGGAAGATAACTCGCAGCAGCTCGAAAAAATGCGGCAAACCGTAGATGAAAAACTACATAAAACTTTGGAACAAAGATTGGGTGAATCGTTTAAGATTGTTAGCGAACGATTGGAACTCGTTCACAAAGGTTTGGGCGAGATGCAAAATTTAGCTATCGGTGTAGGCGATTTGAAAAAAGTATTATCGAATGTTAAAACCCGTGGAATATTAGGAGAAGTTCAGTTAGAAAATATTTTAGACCAGATTCTAACGCCCGAACAGTATGCAAAAAATGTTGCTACAAAACAGGGCAGCCGCGATCATGTTGAATTTGCAATAAAACTCCCAGGTAGAGATGATTCCGGGCAAGCTGTCTATCTACCGATTGATTCAAAATTTCCGTTAGAAAATTATTACACATTGTTAGATGCCTACGATAAAGGGAACACTGTCGCTGTAGAAGAAGCTGCCAAACTTTTAGAAGCAAACATAAAAAAATCGGCTAAAGACATTCGCGATAAATATATCGATCCGCCGAACACTACCGATTTTGGTATAATGTTTCTACCAGTCGAAGGACTATATGCTGAAGTAGTACGCCGGACAAGTTTAATTGAAATTTTGCAGCGAGACTTCAAGATCATAATTACAGGTCCTACAACATTAGCAGCTTTGCTGAACAGTTTGCAAATGGGTTTCAGGACACTCGCAATCGAGAAACGTACGAGTGAAGTTTGGAATATATTAGGCGCCGTGAAAACTGAATTCGAAAAATTCGGTGATGTCTTAAAAAAAGCGCAAGATAAAATTCATCAGGCAAGTACCGAGATTGACGATTTGGTCGGTGTTCGCACGCGGCAGATCCAAAAGAAACTTAAAACAATACAAGAAATGCCATCACAGGAAATTCTGAGTATTGCAGAAGGAAATTCAGAAGACGACAAGGAAGAATCATAATTATTCTCTTCTTAGCATCCGGTTTCGGTTTTCTTCCATTATTTTTTCGTACTTCTTGAATTGATCTTTGGTTAGAATTTTCTTCAATTCTTTATCTTGCTCTGAGGTCAGCTTCTTCATATTCTGCATCATCTCGGAACGGTCTTCCGATTTGTCTCTCATCTCTTCCCCTTTTTTTGCATACTTCAACACTACCTCGTTTACCTGTTTTAACTGCTTTTCGGAAAGTTTCAATTCTGATTTTAATTTTTCGGTTGTACGGGCAGCTCGTTCTTCTGCGTTTAGAAAACCATGTTGTGGTTGAGCGTGCAAAATATTGAATCCCCAAATCAAAGTTACTAGGAGTATAGTTAGATATTTTAGTTTTTTCATCTTTTTATCCATTTGTTATTGTTGTTTGTTTGACCAAATATAGTAAAAACGGTTTAATTAGCAATACCTATGCTTTGAAATCTTCAAAAAAATTGTTATAATTAAACACTTTAATAATCAAATTACCTCATATATTTAATGTAAAGAAAGGATCAGTAACATGTTTCAAACCCGTCTTTTTCTATTTTTATTTTTCTTGTTTTTATTAATAGGCTGTAGTCCGAAAACCAGCGAACTTGTTGTGGCTAAATATGGCGATAACGTAGTCAAACTTGGTGAATACGAAAAGTTTTATTCACGCAATATCGGAGGATTGGATGCTGCCAAAAAAGCAACTCAACAGGAACGAGAAGATTTCTTGAATCTCCTGATGAAATATAAATTGAAGCTGCAGGATGCTACAGACAAAAATTTATTAGCCGACCCGGAAATAATACAGGAACTTAACGAATATAGAACAAGCCTCGCATCTACTTTCATGCTTGAGAAAGAACTTGTTGAACCGTCGCTAAAAAAATTGTACAAACGGACAACAGAGGAAATTCGGGCGAGTCATATTTTGTTCAGAGTCGATATGACAAGTTTGCCGGAGGATACTTTAAAAGCATATACAAAAGCTATAGAGATAATAGACCGCGTAAATAAAGGAGAAGATTTTGGTAAACTTGCTTTTGAATTCTCCGAAGATCCGTCGGCAAAAGAAAATTCGGGCGACTTGTATTATTTTTCGAGCGGTCAATTAGTACCTGAATTCGAGGATGCGGTTTATGGAATGAAGGTCGGAGAAATTTCTCAGAAGCCCGTTCGAACTGCATTCGGTTACCACATTATCAAAGCAACTGATCGGCAACCGGCAAAAGGGAGTATTCGCATTCGGCACATAATGGCTCGTTTTAATTCGCCGCAACCCGACTCTGCCGATTCTGCATCAGCTTATTCACGAATTGTTGAAGTGCTTGATAGTTTAAAGTCGGGATCCGATTTCCATGCACTCGCTGTATCAAAGTCGGAAGATCCGGGTAGTTCGGCTCAAGGCGGCGACCTCGGTTTTTTCTCGCGTCGGAGATGGGTGCAACCGTTTGATGAAGCTGCTTTCAAATTAAAAGCCGGTGAGATATCGAACATTGTCCGAACACCTTATGGTTTCCACATTCTTAAGTGCGAAGAACAGAAACCGTTGCAAACTTTTGAAGAAATGAAACCCGAAATTCAACGAACTTTCCAATCGCAACGCTACACCAGTGCGTATAATGATTATATAGCTAACATGAAGAAATCTTTCTATTTTTCAATTGATGAAAATGTGGCAAATCTTTTTGTGAGTGAATTAGATTCAACAAACACTACGAGCGATAGTGCATGGGATGCAACTGTAACCGACGATATCAGAAATATGATTCTAATCAAAGTTGGTACACAAAGTTTAAATATCGACTCGGTAATTAATATGTTAACTAACCGGCAAGATTTCCGTGATACTCCGTTAAAAAAGGAGGACCTGATGAAACGTTTCGAACGGATCGGCGAATTAGCGTTACTCGCTGAAAATTCTAAAAATCTCGAAACTCGCTTCCCTGATTTCAAAAGTCTTATGCAAGAATATCAGGATGGTGTTGTTCTTTATAAAGCCGAACAGTTGGAGGTTTGGAATAAATTAAATATCTCGGATACTTTGATTCACGAATTTTTCAATAATAACCGTGAGAGATTTAAATTTCCGGGACGAGTTGACTATAGTGAAATATATGCAACGTCGGATAGTGTAGCAGCCGAAATAATGAATAAACTTCAAGCGGGAGAATCTTTCGAAAAATTAGCTGAGCAATTTAACGAGGAACCAGAGTTAATAGCCAGTAAAGGTGCGCACGGGTTAAAGAGCATCGAAGAAGATGAATTCGCTAAAATGTGTTGGGAAAACGAAATAGGTTGGATTTCGCAACCAATATTGACTGAAGATGGTGGATACAGCATTCTCAAAGTAAACTTGAAGGAACCTTCACGTGTTAAAACTTTCGAGGAAGCCGGCGTCGAAGTATCGAACGCATTTCAGGAATATCAACAAAAGCGTTTAGAGACTGAATGGTTAGAAAAAATCAAAACGAAATATCCGGTACAATTATTCCCGGAACAATTGCAAAAAGCTTTTACTGATCCTGTAAAATGAATATCAGATTATTTTTAATATTAACTTTTCTATTAGCTGTCGGCGGTTGTCAGAATAACGAACAGCCGCCCGATTATATAGCACGTGTCGGAAATTCTTTTCTCACACAGTCGGATATAATTGAGAATGTCGGTTTGGTCTCCGATACTTCGAATTTGCAGGTTCGTATTTTTGTAAATAAATGGATTGAAAACGAAATGCTGTTTCAAGAAGCTTCAAAAGAAGGTCTTGCCGGATCAAAAGAAATTGAGCGGCACGTTGCTGAAGTCCGCAAACAGTTGGCAATTCAATCGCTTATAGAAAATAAAATCTACAACGATTCCACAGCATTCAATGAAGAAAAACTGCGTAATTATTATTCGAAACACTCGAATGAATTTGTACTTCGCGAAGATGTTGTACGATTAAATATCGCTTCATTCACAGATCGGCAATATGCGACCGAATTCCGCAATCTGATTCTGAAAAACAAACAGTGGAACGATGCGCTGGAAACTTTTCAGACCAACGATACAAAAGCAACATCAATACACTCTGAAATCTCCGGAGCCTTGTTTACACAACTCACAGTTTATCCAGCCGAGTTGTGGAAAGTTATTCAAAACCTTTCTACAAAAGATATTTCATTTCCCGTTAAGAGCGGCGACCTGTTTTACATTGTACAAATAATAGAAAAATATCCGCAAGGTTCGAAAGCTGAATTGGCTTTAGTTAGAAACGAGATAGTTCAGAGGTTAATTACTGAGGAACGTCGCTTCAAATATGATAGCTTGATTAGCTCATTACGAAAAAAATATAACATTGAACTGAAATTAACAAACGATGAAAAAAATTAAAACGATAGCGGCAACTTCACTTATCCTTCTTCTAACTATTATTATGGGTTATTCAACGTATGCTCAGAAAAGGACGTTGGACAGGATAGTGGCTGTGGTTGGAAAGGAAATTGTACTCGAATCCGATTTGCAGCAACAGATAGAATTTTATGTAATGAACAACAGAATTGACCCTGAAACTCCCGGTTTAAAGGATCAGGTTTTAGATATGTTGATAAACGAAAAGCTAATAGTTGCGAAAGCTATCGACGATACGAATGTTGTAGTTACAGAAGATGAACTCACTCAACAACTTGATGCTCTATTGCAGCAGAATATACAGCAAGTCGGTTCAGAACAAAAATTAGAAGAAATATACGGTATGCCTCTCAGCAAAATAAGAAGAGAATTCCGTGATGAGATGCGCAAAAAACTTCTCGCTCAACGGATGCAGCAGTTCCGATTCGCAAACACAACCGTCAGCCGGAGAGAAACTGAGCAATTTTTTGAAGCATTCCGCGATAGTTTACAGGATGTTGAGGAAGAGGTTGAACTGTATCATATATTGAAAATACCATCTAAAAGCGCTGAGGTTTTAGGTAATGTAAAAACATTAGCTGGAAAAATTTTAGACAGTATAAAAGCCGGCGGAGATTTTGCAGATTTTGCAAAGCGATATTCAGAGGACAAAGGATCAGCCCTTGTCGGTGGCGATTTGGGATTCACACGACGCGGACAGTTTGTGAAAGAATTTGAAGAAGCTGCCTATACTTTGAAAGAAGGACAAATTTCGGGGCTTGTTGAATCTACTTTCGGAATTCATATAATTCAGTTGATTGAACGGCGTGGCGAGAACATTCATACGAGGCATATTTTGTTCAAAGTTGAAGCCGACGAAAAATCGGATGTCGCTGCTGTTGAGCTACTCAATAAAATAGCCGATAGTGTACGCTCAGGCGGTAACTTTTCGGAATTTGCTAAACGCTATTCGGACGATTCCGAATCAGCTTCAATAGGCGGTTTTATCGGACGTGTTCCTCTCGATCAGTTGAGTAAAGACTTTATTGATTCTGTCGCTGAATTGAATGAGGGGGAAATCAGCCAACCCTTGCTGGTAAAAACAGGAACTTCAGGCGGCTTTCAAATAGTTTATCTTAAGAAGAGAATTCCTGCACATAAAATTTCTTTAGCAACTGATTGGCAAAAAATTGAAATGTACGCTTCAAACTTTAAACGGAATAATGAATTCCAAAAATGGATTCAAGATTTGAGAAAAGAAATATTCTGGCAAGTACGCTGAAAATAAATTTATGAAGGAAAAATTAGTGAACAGGGATTTAACAAAATTAGACGATGTAGAAGCAGTAAAACTGTTACAAGAAAATTTTAAATCTATCAGGAAAGAGATAGGGAAGGTAATTATAGGTCAGGACGAAATTATCGAGCAGCTATTGATTTCACTTCTTGCTCGCGGACACTGTTTGTTGGTGGGAGTTCCCGGACTTGCTAAAACCTTGTTAATAAAAACTCTTGCTCAAGTTCTCGATTTAAAATTCAGTCGAATTCAGTTCACACCCGATTTGATGCCAAGCGATATTACAGGTACAGAAATTTTAGAAGAAAATATTACAACCGGTACCAAATCGTTTAAATTTATCAAGGGACCTGTTTTTGCTAATATCATTCTTGCCGACGAAATTAACCGAACTCCTCCTAAAACACAGGCGGCTCTTTTAGAAGCTATGCAGGAACATCATGTAACTGCAGCCGGCGAAAAATACATTTTAGAAGAACCATTTTTTGTTTTGGCAACTCAAAACCCGATAGAGCAGGAGGGAACTTATCCGCTTCCTGAAGCCCAACTCGACAGGTTTATGTTCAACTTGTGGCTCGATTATCCTTCACGCGCAGAAGAAATCGAGATTGTGAAATCGACTACAAGTTTATATTCATCCAAATTAAAACAAATTTTGGATGGCGAGGAAATTTCGTTCTTTCAGGATTTAGTCCGCCGCGTTCCTGTGGCTGATAACGTTGTTGAGTTTGCAGTCGATTTAGTTGCCCGGACACGACCGAACGGAAAAGGAACTCCTGAGTTTATTAAAAACTGGCTAAGCTGGGGAGCGGGTCCGCGTGCATCTCAATATTTAATTTTAGGCGCAAAAACAAAATCTATTATCGAAGGCAGGCACACACCTGATATCGATGATGTCCGGAAAATGGCGGGACCTGTGTTGCGTCATCGAATCGTTCCCAATTTTAACGCAGAAGCCGACAGCGTCAGTCCAATCCAAATAGTCGAAAAATTATTATCGGCTGTTTAATTATGATTACAAAAAAATATTTTCGCGCACTTGTCCACCGATTCATTTTTTTATCGATTGCATTCACTCTTGTTTTGCTATCGCAGGAGAATCAAAAGTATTGGATATATTTTAAAGACAAAGGCGCATATTCACAGCAAACAGGAATTTTACAAAAGGGGACCACAGCTTATTCGTTAGCTATTCAGCAAATAACTGAAAGTGCATTAAAGCGGCGTGCTAAAGTTCTACGTGCGGATCAATTAGTAGATTATCAGGATTTACCTCTAAATGAATCATACATAAAATCAATTCAACAAATCGGAGGCGGACTCCAACAAAAAATACGGTGGATGAATGCTGCAAGCTTTTTCCTCACAACAGATCAAATAAATCAAATACAAAAATTACATTTCGTTGAAGCTGTAAAACCAGTAGCTCGATTTTATAGAAAAGATTTGATAGATACGGGTGAAGATGTTAATAATTCGTTTCAAAAAACTTTAGGTTACGATTACGGTTTATCTTTGGCACAATATGCGGCTGTAAAAATTCCGGAGGTTCATGAACTTGGCATTAACGGAGAAGGCGTTCTGGTTGGCATGCTCGATACCGGATTCCGTTGGCGGGTTCACGAGTCGCTCAAAAATACAAACGTAATTGCCGAACGCGATTTCATAAATAATGACGACACAACAGCAAATCAAACGGGCGATCCGAGCGGACAGGATTCGCACGGAACTCTGACTATGTCAATCGTCGGTTCAAATATGCCCGGAAAAGTTATCGGTCCTGCTTTTAAATCCAATTTTATACTCGCCAAAACAGAGTACGTACCTACTGAAACGCAAATCGAGGAGGACTGGTGGGCGGCTGGAATCGAATGGATGGAAAGTCGCGGTGCCGATGTAGTAAGCAGTTCACTCGGCTACAATATATTTGATAACGGACTTGGATACAGATGGGAAAACGGTGATTTTAATGGCAAAACCGGCGTAACAACAAAAGCTGCCGCACGTGCTGCACGACTCGGAGTTGTGGTTGTAACTGCTATGGGTAACGAATCCAACGGCAACGGTATCCGTGGCACATTAATGTGTCCGGCTGATGCCGATAGCATTTTATCTGTTGGCGCCATTACGATTGCAGGAAATTTGGCATCTTTTAGTTCGACAGGACCCACCAATGATGGACGTATAAAACCCGATGTAGTTGCCCCGGGCGTAAGTGTTTATAGCGGCGTAATTCCTGGTCCGGCTACTTATGGTTACTCACAGGGGACATCTGCATCAACTCCGATTACGGCTGGTGTTGCCGCTCTGTTATTGTCGGCGCGACCTGAGCTTACACCAGTTCAAGTTCGCGACGCTCTTCGCAATACAGCCGATCGTGTAGAGGTCTCCCGATTTCCTGCCCATCCAAATAATTTTGTTGGATGGGGAAGAGTGAACGCAATCAAAGCTATGTACTATCCGAGCATACATAAGAATTTGAGCAATTACTACATTGCAAATTACGTTGGTAAAGCCGCTGGTATATTGGGCGATTCTGTTTACTTGGTTTTTTCATCTAATATGGTTTCGTACGATACTTTGAAGATGGATAAATATTTTGGGTCATCATATAGTTCTAACGGAACGTATCGTGTTTTTTTACCCGCTATGTCTGTTGGTGCAAAAGTTAGTTTTTATATCATTGCTGTAGATTCGAGTAATCAACTCATACGATTTCCACAAGATAGTTCAAAAGCATATTTATTTACTTATGGAAGCACACAAATTATTCTCGATACTTTAGAACAACCACAATTACCTGCTAAATTTGAATTAAGTCAAAACTATCCGAATCCTTTTCCTACTCCTTTTAATCCCGGCACAACAATTCGTTTTGATTCTCCAAACAATTGTGAAGGGACAATTACCGTTTATAATTTATTAGGCGAAAAAGTTTTGTTATTACACAGTGGATTGATTAGAGAAGGAATAAATTATTTCTACTGGGACACAAGGAATAATCAGGGTATAGAAGTCCCAAGCGGAATCTATTTCTGCCAAATTCGGACGAACTCATTTGTTGCCGACCGCAAGATGGTTCTGATACGATGATGTATTTATGTTTATAGGTTTTATTTCTATAACATTAGGAGGAAGTTGGTTATTATTCATCCTACTCGGATTGATATTTATTTTTCTTACAGTTTTATTTTATAAATACACTATCCCGCCATTACCCACATTAAGAAAGTTATTCTTATCGGTTGTTCGGTCATTAGCTCTAACGCTGCTTCTGTTTGTTATTTTTGAACCTATCATAAGCTTTATCAACATCGAAAATAAAAAACCGACAGTTGCAGTTCTTCTTGATAACTCACAAAGTATGACTGTCTCTGAGAAGTCGGCACAACAAATGAGCGAACTAAGAAAAATACTTGATTCGAAAATATTTGAAAATAATTTAAAAGGAACTGCACTAACTTATTTTACTTTTTCATCGGGACTTACAAAGTTAAAAGAATATTTTTCAGGTGCAGTAAATTATTCTGGCGAAGTAACCGATATTGCAGCAGCATTAAATAGTTTGAAGGATGATACTAAAAACGAAAACCTGCAAGCGGTTGTGCTGATATCGGATGGAAATTATAATCAAGGCAAAAACCCTGTTTATTTGGCTGAAGACCTGAATGTTCCTGTTTATACTATCGGCATAGGTGATACTTCGGAACAACGGGATGTGTTGATAGCTAAAGTTCAAACGAATAATATTGCTTATGCACAAACACGGATTCCGGTTGATGTTACAGTTAAATGGTCGGGTTGCAGCGGCGAAAATGCTGAAGTCGTGCTGTCCGAAGGCAAGAACATCATCGATAAGAAGACGATAAACCTGAGCAGCGGTGGTGCTGAAACCCGAATCCGTATGTTTTATGAAGCTCAGGAAGAAGGGACAAAAAAAATTACTGTTAATGTTTCAAATATTTCCGGTGAGCTTACTGAAAAAAATAATTATAAATCGGTTTTTATAAAAGTATTAAAGAGTAAACTGAAAGTTCTGATTCTTGGCGGCGCACCTTCAGCCGATGTAACCGCAATAAACCAAGCTCTTTCTGAAGACCAGCATATTGAATATCTTTCGTTCACACAAAAGAAATTGGGAGAATTTTATACAGATGGCAGAGAACACACATTTTCACAAAGCAGACTTGATTCGGCTGATTGTATCGTAATGATTAATTTCCCCACTGGTGCTACTTCGAACGAAATAGTTGGACAGATTAAAAAAACTATAGGCGACCAAAGGAAATCGTTTTTCTTTATCGGCGGGAAGGAGGTGGATTATACGAAATTGCGATCGATTGAGGAATATCTCCCTTTTAGCTGGACGAATGTAAATAGCAACGAGCTATTCGTGTTTGCATCAATTCACGAGAAAAATAAAAATCATCCTTTATTGAATATTGAAACTGCTGCTACTTATGAAGGATGGAATCAATTACCACCGGTTTTCAAAACTCAAACTCAATTCCGCTCCAAGATTGAATCCGATATATTAGCGACTGTAAAAATACAAAACATTCAAATAGATGAACCACTGATATTAACCCGAAATATTAATCGGTATAAGTCGGCTGCTATAACAGGTTATGGTCTATGGCGGTGGCTTCTTCTCGCACAGGGCAATGCTTCCACCGAGCGATTGTATGCCTCGTTTCTAACCAACACAGTAAAATGGCTAACTACAAAAGAAGATGAAAAAAAAGTACGAGTTGTACCGGTGAAGGAAGTGTTCACTACAACCGACCCAATTGAATTTACAGCTCAGGTATATGACGATCAATATCGGCAGTTGGACGATGCAGAAGTTAATGTTTCAATCGAGCAGGAGAAAGACCGGACAAAAATAATTTTAGAATCTGTTGGAAATGGAAGGTACGAAGGTGCCATAACAAATCTCTCCGAAGGTGATTATGTCTATTCTGCAAATGCATTAACAAAAGGTAGAGTAGTTGGTGAAGATAAAGGAAAATTTTCTGTCGGTAAAATGAATATCGAGTATCTCGATACGAAGTTGAATAAACAATTGCTCGAGCAGGTTGCTTTCAAAACCGGAGGAATGTATGCGGATATTGAGAATGTTGATAAAATTATAAAGTCGCTTTCATCAAAAAAATATGAACCACAGGAGATAACAACGATCACAAAAGTACAAATATGGAATTGGGAATATATTGCTTTGTTGATAGTGCTTTTGCTTTCGATAGAATGGTTTATTCGAAAAAGGAATGGAATGCTTTAAAGAACGTATC
>CAMTWO010000022.1:0-115443 GCA_947085405.1 uncultured Ignavibacteriota bacterium | reverse complement strand
TGGATTCAAAACCTGTAACTCCATGTTGAAGGTTAAAAATGTTTGTAGGTAGGTTAAAAAGTGTTGAAGGGAGGTTTAAAACTGTTGGGGGGATTCCTATAATTGTATGGGGGAGTAAACCGCTTGCGAGGGATATCCCGCGAGGGTATATTGTAATCCGAGGATAGATGAAGGAAGGGTAAAAAGGATTTAGGGTTTTGGAATTAACATTTCGGGAATTGTAAATAAGAGTTTGGGAAGGGGTAAAACTGTTTCGGGAAAGTAAATATCTTCGTTTTATAGTCATTTTAGACGTTATTATTGGAATTAATAACTGGGGAGGCGGAAATACGAGGTAGAAAACTATGGTTGAATATAATAATTAAATAACTGAAGTTACGCACGTTTCAATTATGAGCAAGGAAGCTCATGGCAAAATTAAGTTTTCTCGATACATCCCGCCGCTTTCAGCGTCGGGACACTCGAAAACCGACTCAATTTGCCGGTTCTCGAGTAACAACGACGTAGTCGGTGCGTAACGAGAGAACAATCTTACAGTTAAATATCACTTATTCGCATGTTTGCGTAACTTCAGTTAAATAATGAAAAGTCAATAAAAAATTAAAAAAACACTTGACTCAAACTTAAAAAAAATATATATTATCCCAAGAAAATAAAAACAGTTTATCCCGATAACAGCGGGGCTGATCCGCCCCACGTTAGCGGTTATGGTAAGAAAGACAGAAATCATAATACAATGATTATCTTTAGAAAAAATAAATAAAATGACACTCTGGAACAACGACACTGAAATTCAATTCTTTACAGAAGCACTAAAAAACTTTGCTTCTCCAGAACAACTTTTTTATAATCTGCAAGGTGGATACTACGCTTATGTTCCAAAAGGTGCGGACGCGGAAGGACAAACTTTACAAAGCCGAAATTCACTCATAGGTCAATTTACAGAAAAGTGGAGCAAGACACTTTTTGAACCAATCGCAACAAGATTAGGACTGTTTGCCGTAAATGGTGTTGTTTGTGATGAACTTGGACTAACGCGCCAATCAAGTGCTGACCTTGCGTTCTGCACAACAAACAATGTTATCCAAAACGCAAAAAATATCAAGTTACTTTTTGAAATCAAAATGAGTGTTGTATCCAATTACAAATTCATTCAACCAAACAAAGTAAATTTCGTAGGCGATTACAAGCAGCACAAGGGCAACCCCGCTTTACTTCGTTCCGACTCAATGCTCAAAGCAATAGGAAAATCAATTAACATCCGAGTTTCTGGAATTGCCTCTACCAAAATTCCTGTAATCGTATTAGGCAACAGCCCCATTACAGAAAGTTATATTAAAAAAGTTGACTTCTTAAAAACATCGGGCGTCATTCAAGGTTTCTGGTCTCTTAACCCCAAGCCAACAGACAGTGATTTTGTGAAAGTTACTCCAAATAAAGGGTTTCAAACAATCCAAACGACAGGAACGATTCTGCAACTATGTAAAGAACTTGTAGAAAACGATATGAATTATTTCTCATCAATGATTTCAAAAAATAATTTAGGTAAAATAATTTCTATTGCAAGTAAAGAAACTACTGACATAGCAAAAGCAGAAAAATTCTTAACCTTAATCCGAAGCTAAAATGAAAAGACCAAACGGAACTGAAACAAGTGCTTTCGGAACGAACGGAAGGATTAATCACGATAGTTCAAAATTTTATAATTCAAGATTATATTCTGAGCTTGAAAGCAAAGAAGTTACAGATAAGACTGAAAATGAGTTACCAAAAGAATTTATAAATAAATTAATTCTTGGTTCTGCTGAAAATATGAATGAGTTACCAAACAACTCTATTCATTTAATGATAACATCACCACCTTACAATGTTTCAAAAGAATATGATGACGACCTTTCGCTAAAAGAATATTTGCAACTACTAGAAAACTCTTTTAAAGAAACATATCGTGTTTTGGTTAATGGTGGGCGTGCTTGTATCAATGTAGCTAATCTTGGTCGCAAACCATATATACCACTATCTGACTTTATTTCAAAAATAATGCTTGAAATAGGTTTTAATATGCGTGGAGAAATAATTTGGAATAAAGCAGCAAGTGCAAGCCCTTCAACAGCTTGGGGGAGTTGGCAAAGTGCATCAAATCCAATTCTTAGAGACATTCACGAATATATTTTGGTTTTTTCAAAAGGTGATTATAAAAGAGAAAAAGAAAAAAAGGAAAATTCAATAACAAAAGATCAGTTTATGGAATGGACAAAGTCCATTTGGACAATGAATGCAGAAAGTGCAAGACGAATCGGACATCCAGCACCATTTCCAGAAGAATTACCAAACAGATTAATCCAACTTTACTCTTTCAAAAATGACATAATTTTAGACCCATTTATTGGGAGTGGAACAACTGCGATTGCGGCTTTAAAGACAGGCAGAAAATACGTAGGTTATGACATAAGCAAAGAATATATAAAACTTGCAAAAAAAAGAATTGAGCCATATAAAATACAGACAAAGATAGTATTTGACTTGACAGTGATTGAAGAAGAACCACAAACCGCTAACAAAGGCTAAAAGCAAGCGGGCAGTAAGTATGGATATTAAACAGTTTACAAGAAATAAACTTTTGAATTTTTTGAAAATGA
Source organism: uncultured Ignavibacteriota bacterium (assembly GCA_947085405.1). GTDB lineage: Bacteria > Bacteroidota > Ignavibacteria > UBA10030 > BY39 > JASEGV01. The sequence goes on along the minus strand of CAMTWO010000022.1, from coordinate 112,804 downwards.
AGTGCTTCAAAATGCCCGCCAGCTTTTAGCCTCAACCGTTGGCAGCAATCCTAAAATCACAGTTCAGACACTAAACTTGACAGCAGACACAGACGATAAAGACAATTTCGACAAAACCGTTCCTGCCCGCCGGCAGGCAGGTTGGCTATCGTTTCGTCCCGAAAGCTTTCGGGACAAAAGAGTCCCAAGGGAGTGAATTTAGACCCGATAGATGCATTGAGATACGAGTAATGCCTGCCTAAACCTAAGCATTGAATCATTGAATCATTTTTTCATTGACTCAATGTCAGCCGAAGGCTGATGTGCTCTACGAGTCGAGTCGTCGACCTATGGCACAGATAAATGAATCAATGTATAAATGACTCAATCAATTTACTTTTGCTTTTCTCAAAAGCGTTTCCTAATTTTAATCCGCCGAAGGCGGACGAGGGTTAATCCCCCGCCTCTTGAGGCGAATAAAAATATTTGTTTTCAAATACCTCGCTGCCCCGCCTGCCAAAGTCTGCCAAGGCGAACGGCGGGCAGGTTGCGGCGAGGAGATTCATTTAGAACATTCGGGAAAAACAATGATAAAACTAATATTCATATTCTTTTTTATCTTACCGTTACTGACTCAAGATAAATATACAAAGCTCCGCAACGATATGGTTAAATTCCAAATCGAAGACAGGGGAGTGAAGGATAAATATGTGCTTGATGCAATGCGGGCAGTTCTTCGGCACCAGTTGGTTCCGGCAGCATACTTATCTCAAGCTTACAACGATCATCCTGTTCCAATCGGATATGGACAAACTATTTCGCAACCATACATCGTAGCATTGATGACTGAACTCGCAGATATAAAACCGGGAGAGAGAGCGCTTGAAATCGGAACAGGTTCGGGATATCAGGCGGCTGTGCTTGCCGAAATTACCGATTCGGTTTACACAATCGAAATTATAAAAGAATTGGGTTTGACCGCTGCCGATAAATTAAAAAAAATGGGATATAAGAAAGTCCAGGTAAAAGTTGCCGATGGATACTACGGATGGAAAGAGTTTGCACCTTTCGATGCAATCATCGTAACTGCCGCCGCCGAGCATATACCCCCGCCGTTGATTGAACAATTGAAAGAGGGTGGAAAAATGATAATTCCCGTCGGACATCCGTTTCAAGTCCAAAATTTAATGTTGGTAGAAAAGAAAGAGGGTAAAATAAAAACTAAAAATATTTTACCTGTCCGGTTTGTGCCATTCACACGAGGCAAAGAATGAGAAGATACGGAGTTGTAATTTTTCTAATTTCAGCTTCATTGATAGCATACCAGCTTGCGTTAATGCGGATTTTATCGGTCGCTCAGTTTCATCATTTCGCATATATGATTATCAGTATTGCACTTTTAGGGTTCGGGGCAAGCGGAACATTTCTGTATTTCATCAAGAATAGGTTATTAAAGAATTTTGAGGCAGCAATATTTTTTGCTTGTGTTGCGTGTTCGTCTGCGATGATCATATCAATCTTCGTTCTGCATTTCATTCATTTCGATCCTTTTCTGTTAATTTGGGATTTAACTAAAATTTGGAAGCTTGCACTTTTTTATCTGATGATTATGCTGCCTTTCTTTTTCGGGGCAATAATCATCTGTTCCTTTTTTATAAAATATTCAGAACAGATTAACAAAATATATTTTTTCAATTTGACCGGTTCAGCATTCGGAGGGGTAGGTGTTTTAGGGTTACTCTTTTATTTTGAACCATATCGCTTACCCGAAATTATTGCCGGCGTAGCTTTCATAGCAACCGTATTTAGTTTTTCTATCTTGAAGCGTAAGAAAATATTTCTCATTCCTCTAGCTCTAAATGTAATTATAATTATTTTAGGTTGGGTACTTCCATTCGAAATCCAAACATCGGAATACAAAAGTTTATCGAAGGCGATGCACCTGATGGATGCTATAATCGTTGATGAAAAGTTCAGCCCATTCGGACAGCTAACAACGGTAGTCAGCCCTGTATTGCGTTACGCACCCGGATTAAGCTTGAATTATACGGGTGAGATTCCAGTCCAAACAGGATTGTTCAACGATGGCGAGTGGGTTGGCGGAATTATTCAATCAGATTCAGAAAAGACTGCTGCTTTTCTGAAACACACAACATCAAGTTTACCGTATCGGCTTGCTAAAAGCGGAAATGCACTGGTAATCGGAGTAGGGACAGGAACAGAAATCAGGACAGCTTTACAAAACGGGAGTTTCAATGTTGATGGAGTGGAACTCAACCATCAGGTAACAGAAATAACGGGTATTGATTTTCCGGAACAGAAAGTGAATATAATCATCGGAGAGGGGAGAGGTTACCTTCATCAAACAAAAAAAAGTTACGACGTAATTGCGATACCGATACTCGAGGGATTTTCTTCATCTGCGGCGGGTATTCAATCGGTCTTCGAAAATTATTTACTCACGGTCGAATCGCTTGAATTGATGTTTAGCAAGCTAACAGATAATGGGGTTTTAGCAATCAGTGTTTGGACGAATTATCCACCGCGGCATGCTATAAAAATGTTCGCAGCATTAGTTGAAAGTTTAGAAAAATCGGGGATCGTAAATCCATCTTCGCACATTGCCGGTATTCGCAGTTGGTCAACTGTAACTTTGGTCGTACGAAAAGCTCCCTTTACATCAAACGATATTAAAAATATTAAGATATTTTGTGAAGCAAATTCATTCGACCCAATTTACTATCCTACAATAACCGAGGAGGATGTTAACAGGTATAATCAGCTCGAGGAAGATTTATATTACAAAGCGTCTATTAAAATATTATCTCCTCAACGTAACGAATATTTTGATGAATATAATTTTAATATCGAACCTCCGAATGATGACAAGCCATACTTTTCGCATTTTATCAAATTCAAAAGTTTACCGTATCTTAGAGAAATACTTGGTAATGAATCGGTTGCGTTTATGGAGCTTGGTTTTTTCATTTTACTTCTCACCTTGTTTCAAATTGTGATAATTAGTTTTGTCCTCATCATAATTCCTCTTTTCTTCCTACGGAAAGAAGTTAACCGTAGTGGTTCTAAACTTGCAACACTAATCTATTTTGGAGGACTCGGCAGCGGGTTTATGCTTATCGAAATTATTCTGATACAAAAATTTATTCTTTTTCTATCCCATCCGATTTATTCTGTCTCGGTTGTAATAACTGCACTGTTGTTGTTCTCCGGCATTGGGAGTTATTACTCAACAAAATTTTTAAAAAATGTTAGTAAAAAGTTGCAATTCATACTTATATTAATTATAATTACAGCGGCAGGGTATAGTATATTGATACCAGGAATGTTTAACTATTTAATTCATTTACCTGTAATCATAAAATATTTAATATCGTTTTTAATAATAGCACCGATTGCGTTTTTGATGGGGATGCCATTTCCAATAGGAATGAGTTTGTTAGCTCAGCGTTTTTCTAATTTAATTCCATGGGCATGGGGAATAAATGGTTATTTATCGGTTGTAAGTGCAATCGCAGCTCCGTTGTTGGCGATGGAGTTTGGATTTCGAGTAGTTATTGTGGTTGCATCAATTATGTATTTAGTTGCCTTGCTTATTAGTAACAAGGAACGTTTTACGTTCTAAAGAACGTAGAACGTTTTAAAGAATGTAGAACGTTCTAAAGAACGGGGCAGTCTCAAAAGGAGGTTTTCTCGATACATGACGCCTGTGGCGCCACACTCGAAAACCATCTCACATTGACGGTTCACCAAACGTTTGATGGTTCTCGAGTAGTCCGTTAGCTAACGGACGTATCGAGAGAACTTACAAAACAGCATCAAAGAACGTTTAAGGATTTGAAAGAAAGGAAATACTTCAGTAAGAGGAAATATAGAATGAGATTTGTAAGACGAAAAACTAAACAAAACACAAAACATAAAAAAGTTCAGCCTCACAATCAAAAAGATGTAGAGATCAACTATCAGTTGTTAGAATATAAGAAGCTGCAGAAGGAAGGTTTCGATTCTCAACCGACTTTATCTATACGTGAGTATCAGAAGAAGAAGGCAAAGCAAAATATTGCAAGATATAATAGTAAATTTAGGAGCAAATATTAATGGAGGGAGTGTGAAAACGGTGGAAAAACTTTATCATTACAATGCAGTAGTAACTGATGTTTATGATGGCGACACCTGCACCGTCGATATCGATTTAGGGATGAATACCTGGCTACGTGGAGAAAAAATACGCTTGTATCGGATTAATACTCCTGAAATTGTTGGAAAAACAAAGTCTGAAGGCATTAAATCACGCGACTATCTAAGAAAGTTAGTGCTTGATAAAGCTGTCATAATTCAAACCATCAAAGACCGAAAAGAAAAATATGGGAGGTATTTGGGTGAGGTTTGGATAGCCAGTAAAGAAGGTGTTCAAAAAAATATAAATGACGAAATGGTAAAAGCGAAAATGGCTGTTCGGATGGAGTAGAAGTAACTACTATATATTAAATCAAAAAATTTTTCTAAATGAAAATCAGTCTTTTCATTCCCTGCCTTGTTGACCAATTTGCACCTCAAGTTGGAGTTGCCACAGTAAAAATATTGAAAAAATTAGGTTGTTCAATTGAATATCCTTTCGAACAAACCTGTTGTGGGCAGCCCGCATTTAATACGGGTTATCGAAAAGATGCGACGATTCTGGCTGAACGATTCATAAACTTATTTGCTGAATCTGAATACATAGTCGCACCTTCCGGCTCGTGCGTTAGTATGGTAAAAGTATTTTACGATCAATTAGATTTGAGCAGAGAAGCACGTAATAAATTAGAACACATAAAAATAAATATATTTGAGCTGTCGGAATTTATTTGTCGAATCGAATTGCGTTACCATAATTTCCGGACCGAGCCGGACTGCGGATATCGAAAAAGTATTGGTTACAGGTGTTCACGGTCCGAAAAAATTGCATGTTATAATTGTTGAAAAAGATAAAAATATTTGATATACTTATGCAGAAATTCTTTAAATAATTAAGAATAGGAAAAAAAGAAAGGACACAAAATTGAAAATTAGTGTGGTTGGAAGCGGATATGTCGGGTTAGTAGCTGGAACCTGCTTTGCCGAGAGTGGCAATGATGTAATTTGCGTTGATAATGATATCAACAAAATTAAAACAATGAAAAAAGGGAAAACACCCATTTACGAACCGGGTTTAGAGGAGTTTTTGAAAAAAAACATACACGAAAAGAGGTTAAGGTTTTCTACCGATTTAGAATCGGCGGTTAAAAAAACTGATATAATATTTTTGGCATTGCCAACTCCACAATCGGAAGACGGGTCAGCCGATTTAAAGCACGTGTTAGCAGTGGCAAAAGAAATCGGCAAATACATGAACGGCTATAAAGTAATTGTAAACAAAAGCACTGTGCCTGTAGGAACTGCATTCAAAGTCCGGGACATAATTCGGAAGGAAACCGAATTTCCATTTGATGTTGTTTCAAATCCGGAATTTTTAAAAGAAGGGGCAGCGATAAATGATTTTTTTAAACCCGACCGTGTTGTAATTGGAACGCTCAGCGAAAAAGCCCGTAAAATTATGGGCGATTTATACGCTCCATTTGTCCGAACGGGCAAACCAATTATATTTATGGATGAGTTGAGTTCAGAATTGACTAAATATGCTGCTAATGCTTTGTTAGCTACAAAGGTTACTTTCATGAATGAGATTGCAAATATATGCGAGCGTGTTGGCGCCGATGTGAAAAATGTTCGTCTCGGTGTTGGAAGCGACGAGCGGATTGGATATCAGTTTCTTTTTCCCGGAGTCGGCTACGGCGGTTCTTGCTTCCCAAAAGATATTGCGGCACTTGTGAAAACATCTTCCGACTACGGTTATCGTTTTCAAATCCTGAAATCGGTCGAAAGGGTAAATCGCGATCAGAAAAAACTGATTGTGAAAAAACTTTTAAAATATTTTAACAATAATATTAAAGGAAAAACAATCGCAGTTTGGGGGCTCTCATTTAAACCGAATACCGACGATATGCGTGAAGCGCCTTCGATTACAATAATTAACGAGTTATTAAATCGGGGTGTGAAAGTTCAAGCTCACGACCCCGTAGCTTTGCACGAAGCTAAACGTATTTTTGGAAACAAAATTAAATATTTTGAAAACAATTACGATGCTCTTAAAAATGCTGAAGCGTTGGTTATTGTTACAGAATGGAACGAATTCCGCCGCCCCGATTTTGAGAAAATGAAAAAATTGATGAAGCATAATGCGATTTTTGACGGAAGGAATATATACGATCCCGAAGCAATGGTAGAAACAGGTTTCGCATATTATTCAATCGGAAGAAGAGTGATAAATGGGAAATAAAATTGTTTCTGTCGTAACAGGCGGGGCAGGTTTTCTCGGCTCGCATTTGTGCGATAAATTACTTTCAGAAGGTCATAAAGTTGTTTGCATTGATAATTTAATAACGGGCGATGTCGCAAATATTTCGCATCTCTTAGGTAACGAAAATTTTAAATTCATCAAACACGATGTTACTGAATATATTTTCATCGACGGAAAGGTTGATAACATACTCCACTTTGCATCGCCCGCAAGCCCTATCGATTATCTGAAACTCCCGATTCAAACTTTGAAAGTAGGTTCATTAGGAACTCATAAAGCCCTCGGACTCGCAAAGGCGAAGAAGGCAAAGTTTCTTTTAGCATCCACATCCGAAGTGTATGGCGATCCCTTGATACATCCGCAGACTGAAGAATACTGGGGCAACGTGAACCCGATTGGATTTCGTGGAGTTTATGATGAAGCCAAGCGATTTGCAGAAGCACTAACTATGGCTTACCATCGGTATCATAGAGTCGATACTCGGATAGTGCGCATTTTTAATACTTATGGTCCACGCATGCGAGTTGAAGATGGTAGAGCCATTCCGGCATTTATGTCGCAGGCATTGCGAGGAGATGATGTTACCGTTTTTGGCGACGGCTCTCAAACCCGTAGCGTCTGTTATATGGACGACTTAATAGATGGAATTTATCGCTTGCTTTGTTCCAACGAAATTAATCCGGTAAATATCGGTAATCCCGATGAGGTTACAATGCTTCAACTAGCGCAGGAAATTATCGGAATAACAGAAAGTAAAAGTAAAATAGTTTTTCAGGATTTGCCAGAAGATGATCCGAAAATCCGTCAACCGAACATTACGAGGGCGCAACAGATTTTGAATTGGGAACCTAAAGTTAATCGACATCAGGGTCTAATAAAGACATTGGATTACTTCAGGAAAAAAATATTTCCCGGAAAATGAAGAAACTGTTTTTAATATTATTTTTATTTTTTAGCATACTCTCAGAAAATAGTTTGGGTTCTTCATTTTCATCTCTAAATGATTCAACCACTTCCTCCACCATAAGCACATCTTCCAATACGATAAATTATAATAGGGTAGCTTTAGTCAGTGGATGTGTATTAGGTGCCGGCACAGGGGTCTATCATTATCAGCTTAATGCATGGTGGAAGCATTGGAGAAAACCCTTTCATTTTCAAGAAGATTTGGTTTACGGTAAGTCGGTTGACAAAATCGGGCATGCTTGGGATGGCGCCCTTACTAATTTTATTTTAACCAATTCGTACCGCTGGGCGGGTTTGAGCGAGGAAACTTCTCATTGGATAGGGGCAATCGGTGGAAGTTTGTTTTTATCGTTCGTTGAAGTTCAAGACGGTTATTCACAATGGGGATTCGACAGGGTTGATGCTGCGGCAAATATCGCGGGGAGTTTCTATCCGTTGCTGCAATACTATGTTCCGGAATTTAAAAATCTTGGATTCAAGGCAAGTTATTATCCGCGTCAGTATGGAAAAGCCGGAAACATTCCCGGACAAACACACACACCAATAGACGACTATGAAGGTCAAACATTTTGGCTCAGTATAAAAGCAGGAAAAATATTCCCCAAAATATTTCCGGATTTTCTTAATTTGTCGGTCGGTTACAGTGTCAGAAATCTAAACGACCAATCAAAGCAATACGGTATGTTATTGCTTGCACCCGATTTGGATTTTTCAGAGATAATTCCCCAACATAGCGAGTTTCTCAAAACTATTGGTGAAGGGTTAAATTATTTTAAATTTCCAACACCCGCAATTCAAATTTCCCCCAAAGTAATTTGGTTCGGTTTGTATTATTAAATTTTATGAATAACAAATCAAAAATACTATTTCAATCTGTTTTAATTCTTTTTTTGTGGAGTCTTTCATTCCCACAAACGGAAAATGTCCCGGCAAACCATCCGGTTTACAGTTTTTTGAAACGGATGGAATTAAAAAATGTCATCAGCAATTATCGCGATGCGGTTCTTCCACTTTCGAGGAAAGATGTTGCCCATTTCATTGTGCAGATTCAAGAAAATAAAACGCAACTTACAAACACCGAAAATAATTTTTTAAACGATTACTTAATTGAATTTGAATTCGATATTAGAAAATCACTAAATAATTCATTCTCTTTATTCGGCGGAGGTAACGATTTGGTTTCCGGAATGGTGCGCGGAACTTTCCACGATCAAGAGAAACATATATATGCTTACTCAGATAGTATTCTCGCACTTTTCGTAGATGGTTTGATGAATATAGATTTCAGACGTTCGACCGGTGATGGTTTGCACGCGAACGCTTCATTCGTTGAAGTCGGTCCCAGATTACGCGGCACGATATACGACAAATTAGGTTACTACTTCCAACTTACTAATGCACAATTCTGGGGAAGTCGTGCGGTGTTTCAGCGTGATAAACGCATCAGTCAAAGTTTTGCACTCACAACTCCTGAGGCAAAAAATTTTGATTTCGTTGAAGGGTATATGAGATATGATGCTGGAATAATTTCTGCGCAAATGGGAAGAGAGCGGGTTTTATGGGGAAACAGTTATGGCGATAAGCTCTTTATTTCCGATTATCATCGTGTTTTCGATGCTGTGCGGATGGATGTTGATTATAAAAATTTTAAATACATCTTTTTACATGGTTGGCTTCTCGGCAAACCCGGTAATAGCTTACCGCTAAATAACGGCGCCAGCGAACCGGTTGTGGCTGATAAATACATCGTTGCTCATCGGTTTGAATTTACTATCAATAATTATTTAGATTTAGGTATTCAAGAATTATCAATATATAGCAACCGTTCAGTCGATTTGGGATATTTGAATCCGCTGACATTTTTTGAATCGGTGCAGAGGTCTCGTGGAGAAAGAGACAACGGTTTTCTTGCTTTCGATGTTCAAGTTCGCCCATTTAAAGGTTACGAAATACAAAGCACACTTTTTTTTGATGATATCGAAATACCAAAATTGGGGAAGGACAGATGGGAAAATAAATATGCTCTTCAAATTGGTTTGATGGCTGTTGACCCACTGAATATACCGAATACAAATTTGATGATCGAATACACACGTGTCGATCCTTATATGTTCTCGCATAACCGTTCACGCGAGAATGAGTATTCGAGCAACAATGTTTTATTGGGTACTCAAATCGGTCCGAATGCTGAAAGTTGGTTCTTCAGGTTAGATCATTTAATAACTAATCGTTTAACATTAACAACTCAAATCGAAATCCAACGCTCGGGCGAAAACTCGTATGATTCGTCGGGCATTTTAATAAAAAACGTAGGCGGCGATTTTTTACAGCCACTGCGTGAAGGGCTCGATACACCACCCACAAAGTTTTTAGATGGAATACACCATAAAAAATATGTAGGACAATTTTATCTATCGTACCAAATAATTAACGAAGTATGGTTTGATTTAAGATACGAATGGAATTTAACTAAAAACGAAAATTTGATTTTCGATATTGAGCATCATAATTTTGGTGGAACAATTAGAGTTGATTTTTAGTATTTGTTTTTAGAAATATTTTTCTCTAAATTTTCCCACATCTAAACATAAATTATAAAGAAAGGAATTATATATGAGTATAGAAATTGGTTCAAAAGCCCCTAATTTTTCATTATTGGATACCGAAAGGCAATTAAAATCGCTTAACGATTTTTCAGGAAAAACTGTGGTGCTTGCATTCTTTCCCGGTGCTTTCACTGGTGCATGCACAACGGAAATGTGTTCCTTCAGAGATGCAATGGCGAATTTCAATGATATGAATGCGCAGGTGATCGGAGTGAGCGTTGATTCACCATTCGCTAACAAAGCATTTGCCGAAGCAAATAAACTTACTTTTCCACTCTTGAGCGATTACACTCGTGAAGTCTCGCTTCAGTATGGCGGAGTATATAACGATTTTGCCAATATAAAGGGTTATACTGCTGCTAAACGGGCAGTGTTTATCGTTGATAAAAATGGAACAGTAAAATATAGTTGGGTTTCAGATATCCCAGCTAACCAGCCACCTTTCGACGAGATAAAAAAAAATATTCCCTCCATATAAAATCAGAAGGGAATATATATGGACAAGAAACCTGCTGCTGAACTAAAAATCGGACAGAAAGCTCCAGCTTTCAAACTTCCTTCAACAGATGGAAGGATAATTTCTTTAAATGATTTTGCGGGGAAGAAAATTGTTTTGTATTTCTATCCGAAAGACATGACACCAGGCTGCACAACGGAGGCGTGTTCGTTCCGGGATAATTATTCTGAAATACAAAAACGGGGAGCGGTTATTTTAGGCATCAGTGCCGATTCAATACAGTCGCATCAAAAATTCAGCGACAAATATGAATTACCGTTTCTATTGTTAAGCGATGAGAACAAAGATGTATCCAAAGCTTATGGTGTTTGGAAACAGAAATCATTTCTGGGGAAGAAATATTTGGGTATTGAACGCTCAACTTTTATCATTGATGAAGAAGGAAAAATAAAAACCATTTTCAGAAAAGTTAAAGTCGCAGGGCATACCGAAGAAGTATTACAAAACATATAATTATGGTATATATAACAAGAAAAGAATATTTTTGTGCATCGCATCGTCTCTTCAACGAGTCGTTCACTGACGAAAAGAACTTAGAAACTTTTGGAAAATGCTCAAATCCCGCCGGACATGGGCACAATTACGAATTATCCGTAACGGTAGCGGGTGAGCCCGACACGAAAACAGGAATGATCATCGATTTGAAAAAACTTTCCGACATAATCAAAGAAGAGGTGATAGACAAAGTTGACCACAAAAATTTAAATGTAGATGTAGATTTTTTGCAAGGAGTAATTCCGACTACAGAGAATCTTGCAAGAATATTTTGGAAGATATTAAATCCTAAAATCAAACTTGGAAAATTGTATTCCATCCAAATTTCAGAAACGGCAAAAAACTTTACCGAATATCGGGGAGAATAGTATGGCAGAAAAGAAAATCGACTCTTCAGCTTTCGAGAATCATATTAAAGGAATTTTAGAATTAGTAGGTGAAAATCCGAATCGCGAAGGTTTGCAGCGGACACCCGCTCGTGTAGCGAAAGCGTGGGAATATTTTACGAGCGGCTACGATAAAGACGCCAAACAAATTTTGGCGAGTGCAGTTTTTCGTGAAAAATATAATGAGATGGTGATAGTAAAGGATATCGATTTTTTCAGTATGTGCGAGCATCATCTTTTACCTTTTTACGGGAAAGTGCACATAGCATACATTCCTGATGGAAAAATTTTGGGGTTGAGTAAAATACCACGTATCGTAGAAGTTTTTAGTCGTAGGCTCCAAGTTCAGGAACGGATGACTCAAGAAATCGCCGATACACTTTACGAGACACTTGAACCCGATGGAGTTGGAGTTGTAATCGAAGCCCGCCATTTGTGCATGATGATGCGCGGTGTTGAGAAACAAAATTCGCTTGCGACTACGAGTGCAATGTTGGGCTCGTTCCGCGAAGACGAAAAAACTAGAAATGAATTCCTGAAATTAATTTCAACTAAATTAGTGTAACGCAAAATGGTTCAAGAATTTCGCCAGCCGGTTGTCTGGGTAACAGGAGCCGGAAGAGGCATCGGAAGAGAAATTGCAATTCAGTTTGCTTTGATTGGATGCAAGGTTGTACTTTCATCACGAACGGTGCGAGAACTTAACTCCGTTCAAAAAGAGATTACCAAACTTGGCGGCGAAGCATTTGTTTTCCCGTGTGATATTGGTAAGGCATCGGCAATTTCAAAAACACATCATTTAATTGAAAATAAATTAGGCGGGGTCGATGTTCTAATCAATAATGCTGGGATTACCTCTTTCCACTCGTTTGAAAGAACTTCGCTGAAGGAATACGACTCAATTGTTGGTATAAATTTAAGGGGTTCTTTTTTATGTATCAAAAAAGTGCTTCCTGATATGATTAAACGAAAAGAGGGATGGATAATAAACATAGCATCGGTGGTTGCAACAAAGACTTTCAAAAATTCCTCCGCTTACAGTGCCGCAAAAGCAGGGCTTGTCGCTATGCTTCGTGTGTTGCGTGAAGAAGTACGTCAACATAACGTAAAGATAATAACAATTTTTCCTGGCGCAACTTCTACGAAAATTTGGAAAGGTAAGCTGCACAAACTTTCAAACAAAATGATGGATGCAAAAAGTATAGCAGAAACTGTACTGTCGCTTTATCGTTTAAAATTTAAAGATGCTTTTGTAGAAGAATTAATTATTCGACCGACATTAGGAGACTTGGAATGAAAAACAAAGTAGCGATTGTAACAGGTGCAGGCAGGGGAATTGGAAAATCGATTGCAATAGCTCTGGCTGAAAAGGGAGTTGATGTTGCGCTTGTATCGAGAACATTATCGGAATTAAAATCTACTGCGGTTGTCATCGAAAAAATCGGAAGGAAAGCCTTGCCCATCTTTGCTGATATTTCAAACGAACAGCACGTTGATAGTATGGTTCAAGAAGTCGTTTCCAAATTCGGAAAAATTGATATACTTGTGAATAATGCAGGTGTAGGTTACTTCTCGAAAGTAGCGGAAATGAAATTGGAAGAGTTCGACCAAATGTTCTCGGTGAATATGCGTGGATTATTTTTAGCAACAAAATCGGTGTTGCCTTATATGATAAAACAGAACAGCGGAGATATAATTAATATTTCCTCATTAGCAGGGAGAAATGCTTTTGTAGGTGGCGCCGGTTATTCCGCAACAAAGTGGGCGGTAATCGGTTTTGCCCGTAGTTTGATGTTGGAAGTAAGAAAGAACAATATCCGGGTGATCACTATTTGTCCGGGTTCGGTAAACACATCATTCTCGAATAATGTAAAAGATACTTCACAAATGCCTCAACCGGAAGATATTGCAAAAGTTGTTGTAGATGCTTTATCAATGCCTCGCAATGTTATGGTCAGCGAGATTGATGTAAGACCTACAAATCCCGATTGGTAAAATAAATCCCGTTAATCCGCCAAAGGCGAACTAACGGGATATTGAAATCGTGATTAATCTTTATTACAACAAGGATTATCGCAATCGTCCATTTTACGATGCATCATTTTTTTACCTCTGCCGCCAAATTCCTTCATCATACCTTTCATACCGGGACCGCCCCGTTGCTCAAGTTTTTCTTTCCAAATTTTCTGCTGCTTTTCATCCAATATCTTGTTCACAGCAAACCAATGGTCGAGATGATTGAGGCGAAGCTTTAATCGTAAGTCCGCAATCTCTTTCATCTTTTTCTCGATTGCAGCACGGTCTAACTTATCGGCGCTGAATAACTCTTTCAGCTCGATTCCGGCTGTTTTAACTTTTGCCTGAGCATCGGTTTGTTTCTTTTGGATATCAAATCGCAGTTTGTCGAATTGCTTCTGTTGGTCATCAGTCAGATTCAACTTATTCATCTTGTGCATCTTATGCATCATCTGTGGAAAATCATCATCATCTTCCTCTATCACTTCAACTTTCGATCCTTGCTTCTTGATGATCTTGATTTCTTTTTCCATTTGAGCATAGACAGAGGTAAAACCGATGGCTAATAATATTAAAATGGCAATAAAAACATTTTTGTGTTTCTCAACGAGTTGCCTACGGCATCGTAGATGAGTTGTCAACATAAATTATCCTTTCAAGTTATTGTTTATTTTATTAGATTAACTACACCATTTTGACAATATTCTGACTACGAGGTTTAATTGATCATAAAAATTGATGAACAGAGATGAAATAAGGTTAATTTTAGTCGTATTATTGGTGTTTTCTGCCATAATTTTGGTGAAAGAAATACTGACGGTCGATTCAATAAATGTCGAAACAAATCCACATTATCTGTTTCCTGATGGAAACTCTACTGCAACAATCAGTGTTGTAAGTTTGAATCGTCTTGGTTTTGGTGTTCCTTTCAGAGAATTCAAAACTGAATTTGTAATCATAGAAGGATACGAAAAAATTGAAATTCTATCAAAAGATAAAAATCAAATAATAATCAAATCACGATACGAGGTCGGAAAAGTAATATTGCTAATTAAAAACAAATACACGGTTGTTCCGATGAAGGTTGAAATACCCATCATCAAACCGACTGCATAAGCGTTTTGCCTTTTGCATTTTTATTAAATATTCACTAATATTAAACAGATTTAATCATTATCAAAAATTATATGACTATCCGATTTCTTTCTATCTCTAAAATTTTATTTCTCATCTCCACAGTTATTTTTGTTAGCGGGTGTTCGAGTCCTATCGGAGAATTTTTTTCTACCCGGTACGAAAATACGATGGGATATTTCAATTCATACTATAATGCAAAAAAACATTACGACGAAGCTCTTTTAGAACTATACAAAAATCCTCCGAAATCGTTAGACACAAATTATTTTTCCCCTTACGTTGCAAATCAAGCTGTACGCACTAAATTTAATATCGTGATTGAAAAAACATCAAAGATCATTCAGTTTTACCCCCGCAGCAAGTGGGTTGATGATGCAATTATGATGATTGGTGAAATTTATTACTACGAAGACGACAACGATTTGGCTCTAAAAAAATTCAATGAATTAATTGAAAACTTCCCGACGAGCAGTCATTTTTGGAAAGCCCATTTATTGTATGCGCGCACCTTATATAACATGGAAGCGTTTGATGAAGCTCTAAACTATACAGCAAAATATTCTTCACAAGCTTTCGACGCTGGAGAGGAAGACATTGCTGCAGAGTTGTACTTGTTAGCAGGGCAAATATATTTAGAACGTGGTGAATATGTTAAAGCCGAAAAATCATACTCACAAGCTCTCAAAATAGATGCAGATGGAAAATTGTTAGCTATTGCTGCGTTTCAACAAGGAAGAATACATGAATTGCTTCAAGATTATGATAAAGCAAGAATCGCATACAGTAATGTCGCAGATTACAAGCCAAATGAAAGTTTAAGATTTCGTGCTGAATTAAATTCTGCAAGAATGTTAAGGGAATCGGGAAAATCCATAAATGCGATTCAGCGTCTGTTTGAAATGAAGGATCAGGATTTAACAACAGAATATTTCTCATACGTCGATTTAGAAATAGCAAATACCTATAGCGTCATGGGAAAATATGAAAAAGCTTTAGACCAATATGAGATGGTTGATACCGTTTATAAGAAGACGGACGCTTCGGCAAAGAGTTTTTATGCTCGCGGAGTGTTGTACGAATCAACGTTTCATGATTTTGGTGAAGCAAAATTTTATTACGAAAAAGCAAAAGTTGAAAATCCGCAGTCAGAAATTACACCCCTTGCAGTCAAAAAAGTTGATGCGTTAAATAAATATTTTTCATATCATAAAAATATAAATATTTATGATAGTTTGTTTTACTTAGCAATAAGAAGAGATTCCATAAAACGAGCGAACATCGGGAAAGATACTGCATCAATAACTGCAGTAGCAATCGATTCTACTAAACAAATTCTTACAGCAGAGAAAACTGATAGTTTGCTGCAAAACCGAGATACATTGATGCTGCCTACGGCTGATTTGCCAAAGGATACGCTTAATGATGAACTGGTAGAATTTGATGACGACGTTATATTACAGGAACCTTCGAAATTGAGACAACAACTGAAGGAGGAGGCAGCAGCACCAAAGCCGGCAGTATTACCTCAGGTTTCGATAAGTGCAGATAGCGCCTTATACTTAATTACAAAAAATCAATTCGAACTTGCAACATTGTTCATGTTAGAATTATCGCTACCGGACTCGGCAGAGTTTTGGTTCACCATTGTATCAAATAGTAATTTCAAACCCGATTTTTCACCTCGTGCATATTATGCGATGGCTGAAATTCATAGGCTGCGCGGAAATCAGCAGGCGGTCGATTCGTTGTACGATTTACTTATAAAAGATTACGGTAAATCAGATTATGCTATTCAGGCAAAGAAAATTAAAGGGATAACAGTAGCGTTTGAAAAACCTCAGTTAGAAATATTGTACGATCAAGCTTTAAAGTTAACGTATGAAAATAAACCTAAAGAAGCACTCAAACTTTTTAGCTTGATCGTTGCAACCGATTCGAGTTCCGAACTCGCCACAAAATCATTTTATACATCAGGGTGGATTTTTGAAAACATTCTGAACAATAACGATAGTGCAAAGTTTTACTACCAAAAATTGATAGATAAATACCCGAAATCCGTTTATGCAGAAAATGTAACCGGAAAAGTTGCAGTAGCTCAGGATACTTCAAAACTGTCGCAGTATGTGAAAATAAAAGAGATAGTTCCTCCCCCTCCGCCTCAACCCAAATTTACACAAGGAGAGACCCCCAAGACAAAGACTGTTCAACCACAAAGGCAGCGCGGCGAGAGAGATGTTCGTGAAGACGATCAGGATGAATTTGATCCAGCAGATTTCGAACAGGAAGACCCGCCGGATGACGAATAAATTTTTGGATTCAAAAATGATTCAAAAAAATTTCGAGCTTACTAAAATTACATCCATAAATTCTTCCATCACAAAACTTACTTTTTATGCTCCTGAAATAGCTCGTTCAATATTGCCGGGGCAATTCATAAACATCAAAATAGATGAAACTACCGCCCCTTTATTACGGCGGCCGTTCAGTGTTTATTATGTTCAAGAAAATTCTGTCGAAATAGTTTTTGGTGTAATGGGAATGGGTACAAAAAAACTGTCCCTCAAAAAAGTAGGTGATACGCTTGATGTTTTAGGACCTCTCGGTAAACCGTTCAATGTTTCGGATAATGAAGAACTTTCCATCCTGGTCGGAGGTGGTTTGGGTGCTGCTTCGTTACCTCTTCTTCAGAATAATTTGATTCAAAAAGGAAAAAACGTTATCACTTTTTTAGGTGCCAGGAAAAAAGAATATTTGCTTACTTCATATCTAAATGATGTTCGAACTGCAACTGATGATGGGTCGTCGGGTTATCACGGAACTGTTATTGATTTGCTGAAACAATTTTTAGAAGAAAATAAAAACAAAAATTGTAAAATTTATGCCTGCGGTCCCACACCGATGCTCGTTGCCTTGACTAATTTAACGGAAGATTATAACATCCGTTGCGAGATATCATTAGAAACCGCAATGGCGTGTGGTTTTGGAATCTGCCAAGGATGTGCAGTGGAATTGAAAAATAAAGAGGAAGGTTTCGCTCTTTCGTGTGTTGACGGTCCTGTATTTAATTCAAACGAGATAATTTTGTAAATGGTAAAGACTTCGTTTAAAATTGGGAATGTAGAATTTAAAAACCGCGTGTTTGTTGCATCCGGCACCTTTGGTTATGGAGATGAAACAAGCGAGCTTCTTGATATAAAAAAGCTTGGTGGAATTTTTACTAAATCGCTCACACTAAAACCGCGTAAAGGCAATCCTCCGCCAAGAATTGTAGAAACTGCCAGCGGGCTTATTAACTCGATTGGTTTGGCAAATATCGGCGTCGAAAAATTTATTTCTGAAAAATTACCCCTCCTGAAACAATTGAATGCCGTAATCATAGCGAACATAGCGAGCGGAACAATTGATGAATATTGTAAGGTGTTGGAAAAATTAGAATCGGCAAATGGAATAACTGCATACGAAATTAACATATCCTGCCCAAATGTCAAAGAGGGGGGGTTGAGTTTTGGTACCGATTTAAAAGCGACCGCCGAGATAACTAAAATGGTCCGTCGTTTAACTTCGAAACCAATTATTCTAAAACTCACCCCAAATGTTACGCGTGTTTCTGAGTTTGCAAAAGCAGCAGAATCGGAAGGAGCTGATGCAGTTTCTTTAATCAACACCTTAGTTGGAATGGCTGTGAATGTTAAAACCCGCAAACCCAAAATATCAACCGTAACCGGCGGTTTATCAGGTCCGGCTATCAAGCCAGTTGCATTAGCTAAAGTTTATGAAGTTGTAAACGCTGTGAAAATCCCTGTTTTCGGAATAGGTGGTATAGCTAATACGGAGGATGCGTTGGAGTTTTTAATTGTTGGCGCTAATGCTGTTCAGGTTGGTACTGCTAATTTCATAAACCCGAATATCAGTGTTTCGATAGCCGAGGGAATCGAAAAATTTTGTCTCGATAATGGTATTGCTGATGTCGGTATGATAGTCGGGTCGCTCGACACATCCGGAAATGAATCCGTTTTAAAAAGTTGGCTATAAAACTGAGAAGATTAGATTTTGCTTTCTTATAATTCGACAATTAAATTTCTTTACGGACTTCAAAAATTTGGTATGAAGTTCGGCTTAGAGAATATCAAAAGACTATGTGCATCATTAGGAAACCCCCAGCAAGACTATCCAACAATTCATATCGCTGGTACGAATGGGAAAGGCTCAACAGCAGCGATGATTGCTTCGGTGCTTACTGCTTCGGGATATAAGACAGGACTTTATACATCGCCTCATTTACTTAAGTTCAACGAAAGAATACGAATTGATGGAAAACCGATAAGCGACAAAGAACTTGTATCCTACACGAAAATGGTTCGAGATGAAGTCAAAAAAACAAGCGCGACTTTTTTCGAGACAACAACTGCTATAGCTTTTAAATATTTTAGCGACCAAAAAATCGATATAGCTGTAATCGAAACCGGATTAGGCGGGCGTCTTGATGCAACAAACATTATCACTCCGTTAATAAGTATCATCACGAACATCGGACTTGAGCATACAGAATACTTGGGTTCAACAACATCTAAAATTGCTCGCGAAAAAGCCGGCATCATCAAACCTTTTGTTCCGTGTTTGACTGCAGTAAGAGATGAAGATGCGTTCGGAGTTATTCAATCTGTAGCCCGTAAATCAAAATCAACGTTAAAACATATCGACGATAACACAAAACTTGTTTTGGTAAAAAATGATTTACAAGCTCAGTACGTGGACCTAAAAGTCGGGAACACTAAACTAAATAATTTAAAAATTACATTGCCCGGAAAATTTCAGGAAGATAATATCAGGTTATCTGCTTTTACGCTTTTGTTATTACGAGATAAATTTATTTACAAAATTACAGATCAAAGCATGCGTTGCGGTTTGGCCGATGTGAAAAAGTTTTCAGGTCTTCGTGGGCGTTTCGATCTGTTATCTAACAATCCTTTAATTATCGGGGATGTTGCTCACAATACACAAGCTTTCATTAATCTCAAAGCTACATTATTCCGATTGGGAATTTATAAAGTTATTGTCGTGTTTGGATTGATGAAAGATAAAGATTTAAATACGATCGTTCAGGAAATTGGAGATTTCGCACGAATAGTAATTACTTGCAGCCCAAAAACAGATAGAGCAATTTCAAGTGGCAGAATAGCATCAAAATTCAAATTATCCAATATCCCTTGTATTGATGGAAAAACACCCAAAAACAGCTTAAAAATTGCTAAAAATTATGCCAACTCTAAAGAGATAATTTTGATTACCGGATCTCATTATGTATTAGGAGAAGCAATGCGTTTTGTGGATTCTTGACTTTCTTTGTATTTCAACGTATATTTGCTTAGAATTTTTAGAAGCAAAATACAAATCCAGTTTATATCCAACGTTTTAAACATATCATTGATAAATACCAAACCATCTAAATTATAATAAGAGAGAATTAACTTATGCCAATGGACATCGTAGAACTAAAATCAAAGAAGATAGCTGAACTCACTAAAATTGCGAGAGAGTTGGACGTTACCGGCTATTCCGATATGAGAAAACAGGATTTAATTTTTAAAATCCTGGAAGTTCAATCGGCGAAGGACGGAATCGGTTTCAGCAAAGGTGTTTTAGAAGTTTTACCCGACGGCTACGGTTTTTTGAGATCCGCTGATTATAACTATCTTCCTTCTCCTGATGATATCTACGTATCGCCTTCGCAAATTAAAAAATTTGGATTGCGAACCGGTGATACTGTTAGTGGACAAGTCCGCCCGCCAAAAGAGGGCGAACGGTTCTTTGCTCTGTTAAAGGTGGAAGGAGTTAACGAAGAAAATCCGGAAGCTATTCGCGACCGTGTTCTATTCGATAACCTCACGCCACTCTATCCTCACG
The DNA here is from genome assembly GCA_947085405.1 of uncultured Ignavibacteriota bacterium. Lineage (GTDB taxonomy): Bacteria > Bacteroidota > Ignavibacteria > UBA10030 > BY39 > JASEGV01. The sequence goes on along the minus strand of CAMTWO010000022.1, from coordinate 92,401 downwards.
AAAAACTAAAGTTAGAAACATCACCCGGTGAACACGCGATGCGTATTATGGATTTGTTAGCTCCCATCGGAAAAGGGCAACGCGGAATGATTGTATCTCCTCCAAAAGCCGGCAAAACAGTTTTACTCCAAAAAATTGCAAACAGCATCAAACGAAACCATCCCGAAGTTCATCTGATAGTTTTATTAATCGATGAACGTCCTGAAGAAGTTACCGATATGGAACGTTCAGTTCAAGCCGAAGTTATCAGTTCAACTTTCGACGAACCCGCCGACCGGCACGTGCAGGTTTCCGATATGGTTTTGGAAAAAGCAAAACGGTTGGTTGAAGCTAAAAAAGATGTAGTTATTCTTCTCGACAGTATTACCCGTTTAGCACGTGCTCATAATACAGTTGTTCCTCATAGTGGAAAAATACTTTCAGGCGGCGTTGATGCAAATGCACTGCAACGTCCGAAACGCTTTTTCGGAGCCGCCCGTAATATCGAGGAAGGTGGAAGTTTAACGATAATTGCAACTGCTCTTGTAGAAACCGGAAGCAGAATGGACGAGGTTATCTTCGAAGAATTCAAGGGAACAGGTAATATGGAAATTATACTCGACCGCAAACTTTCCGATAGACGGGTATATCCATCTTATGATGTTAATCGCTCCGGTACACGTAAAGAAGAAATTTTGCTCGAACCGGATGATTTGAATCGAATTTGGATACTCAGGAAGCTTTTAAGCGATTTTTCGACTGTGGAAGCAATGGAGTTCTTACTCGATAAAATGCGAGGAACTAAAACGAACAAAGAATTCTTACGAGTTATGAACAGTTAGTCTGGTCATCTCCTCAAGAATAGCCCCCTTGATTTGGGGGCTTTTTTTTTCCAAAAAATCAAAAAAGGCTTGACTTTCTCGTTGACAAGGCGTAAATTAGCACTGCCATCAAAAACTTTAACATTGAATGAAAATTCTCAAGTATTTGTTATTCTTTGCCATATCAACTTGTCTAATCCATAATATAACATTCTCTCAGAGACTTGAAGATGGGATGGGGCTTGGACTAAGTTTTGGGACAGCTATGGCAAAAACCGATGTCGGTGGGTATATACCCAAACCGATTACCCGGATATTTTCTCGTTACCACCCTTCCGACTTTCTAGCTCTCGAAGCGGGTTTTGGTTTCGGTATGGTGGAAGGAAAAAAAATTGGTTTCTTTTCATCTAAAATCATCCCAATCGATATTCGATTGCTCTTATCTCCATTTCCCAATTCTCGAATCAGACCTTACTTTTTTAGTGGAATTAGTATCATGAATTTCAATCCTGTTGATGAAAACGAAAGGAAGCTTCCTTATAATACACGTGGTGATTATTCTAAATGGATGGGTGTGATTCCATCTGGGGCTGGTATTCAATATTTCATTACAAACAATTCTATAGTCGAATTGACGGGTATGTATGCTTTGGGAACAAAAGATTATTTGGACGATAGAAAAATAAATGACAATAACGACGGATACTTTTTATTCGGTCTGAATGTGTATGCTTTCTTTGAATCAGGAAATGCCGATACGGATGGCGATGGTTTAAAAAATAAAGACGAAAAGCAGTTCGGCACCGACCCCTTAAATCCGGATACCGATGGGGATCGTCTGAAAGATGGAGAAGAAGTTTTTACTTATCTAACAAATCCTCTTAAAAGAGATACCGATGATGATGGCTTAACGGATTATGACGAAATATTTTTATATCGAACAAATCCGAATAATGCTGATACTGACGGAGATGGTCTTATCGATGGAGATGAAATCAAAATCCATAAAACAGATCCACTAATCGCTGACACCGATAAAGATGGATTAAAAGATGGCGAAGAAGTTTTAACATACAAAACTGATCCTCTGAAGGCTGATACCGATGGAGATGGATTAACAGATGGCGTAGAAGTTTTACAACACAAGACAGACCCCTTAAAAAAGGACTCCGACGAAGATGGTTTATCAGACTATGATGAAGTAATCACCCATCAAACTGATCCTTTAAAGATGGATACTGATGATGGCGGAATTCCGGATGGAAAAGAAGTCGAAAAAGGAAAAAATCCTAACGACCCAACTGATGATGTAGTTTTTATTCCTGATGTTGGAGACAAACTTAGTTTGAGAGGAATTAACTTCGAATTCAACAGTGCACGTTTGCTGCCAAGTTCGGAGGATACATTAAAATTTGTTGCTGCCGGATTATTAGCAAACCCTGAAATTCAAATTGAAATCAGTGGACATACAGATAATATCGGATCTGCAAAATCTAATCAGTTGCTTTCTTTACGACGTGCCGAGGCAGTAAAAGACTATATTGTGAGCAAAGGTGTTGCAGCAGCCCGTTTAACTACGGTTGGTTATGGTTTTACTCGTCCGATCGCCGATAATGCAACTGAAGAGGGCAGAGCAAAAAATAGAAGAATCGAATTTTTAAGAACTAAATAAATAGTAATAATTAATCAGGAGGGAAAAATGAGAGAAGCTGTAATTGTTAGTGCCGTACGAACTCCAATTGGTTCGTTCGGTGGTACTTTAAGTGGAATATCCGCACCACGACTTGGTGCTATAGTAATTGCTGAGACGCTCAAAAGAGGCAATGTTCCAAAAGAGCAGGTGAATGAAGTTATAATGGGTTCCGTTTTAACCGCCGGTATGGGGCAGGCGCCTGCAAGGCAGGCTTCTATATACGCGGGTCTGCCCGAAAGCGTCGAGTGCATGACGATTAACAAAGTGTGCGGCTCAGGTTTAAAATCGGTAATGTTAGCTGCTCAATCAATAATGTTAGGCGATGCTGACGTGGTTGTTGCGGGTGGTATGGAAAGTATGTCGAATGTTCCTTATATGCTCGATAAAGCACGCAACGGCTATCGGATGGGACACGGACAGTTAACCGACTTGATGGTTTCGGATGGTTTGTGGGATGTGTATAATAATTTTCACATGGGGAATGCAGCCGAAATTTGTGCAAAGGAAATGCAAATTACGCGTGAAATGCAAGATGAATTTGCTACACAAAGTTACAAACGCGCCATCGAAGCACAAAAAAATGGTTGGTTCAAGGATGAGATTGTTCCTGTTTCAATTGAACAAAAAGGAAGCGATCCGATAATCGTTAGCGAGGATGAAGAACCCAAAAAAGTTAAATTCGAAAAAATTCCAACTTTAAAAGCCGCATTCCTAAAAGACGGGACAGTTACCGCAGCTAATGCTTCAAAAATTAATGATGGCGCTGCAGCAGTTGTCGTAATGTCGAAAGAAAAAGCCGATGAACTTGGTGTCAAGCCCCTTGTAAAACTTGTTTCCTATGCATCGTTTGCTAAAAAACCAGAATGGTTCACAACAGCTCCAGCCGATGTTATTACTAAAATTTTGAAACGAGCAAGTCTATCGATAGATGATATCGATTTATTCGAAATAAACGAAGCATTCTCGGTCGTTACTTTGGCTGTGAATAAAATTCTGAATTTAGACCCCAAAAAAGTAAATGTACATGGCGGAGCCGTTGCACTCGGTCATCCTATCGGCGCAAGTGGGACAAGATTACTTGTTACTTTAATTAATGCAATGAAGTTGAAAAACTCAAAGCGTGGCTTGGCTACTGCCTGTATAGGTGGCGGCGAAGCTAGCGCTATAATTATAGAACAATAAACGAAAGAAAAGTTTATGAAAAATATAACAGTGATTGGTGCCGGAACAATGGGCAACGGCATTGCCCATGTTTTTGCTCAGTTCGGTTTTTCTGTAACCATCAACGATGTAAAGCAGGAATTTATCGACCGGGCATTTAAAACTATAACCGGTAATTTAGATAGGCAAATTAAAAAAGGAACTTTAACCGAAGAACAAAAATCTGCAACGCTCGCCAATATAAGAGGCGAATTATCAACAGTCGAGGCAGTCAAGAATGCTAATTTGATTATTGAAGCAGCGACAGAAGATAAACAATTGAAGTTTAATATATTCAGAACTATCGACGCAAATGCAGCAGCCGATGCTATATTAGCTACTAACACATCGTCGATTTCTATTACTGAAATTGCGGCAGTAACAAAACGGCCTGACAAAGTAATCGGGATGCACTTTATGAATCCTGTTCCAGTAATGAAATTGATCGAAGTAATACGCGGTTTGGCTACATCGAACGAAACATATAACTCAATAAAAATACTCGCTGAAAAAATTGAAAAAACACCTGTCGAAGTAAACGATTTTCCCGGTTTTGTTGCCAACCGTATTTTGATGCCAATGATAAACGAAGCAATTTATTCGGTGATGGAAGGCGTTGCAACTGCCGAATCGGTTGATACAGTGATGAAGCTTGGTGCTGCACATCCTATGGGACCTCTGCAGCTTGCCGATTTTATCGGGTTGGATGTTTGTTTAGCAATTATGGAAGTTATGCACAGCGGTATAGGCGATCCCAAGTACAGACCATGCCCTCTGCTTAAAAAAATGGTAGCATCCGGAAATTTAGGTAGAAAAACCGGTAAAGGTTTTTACGATTATACACAAACTAAATGAACTATAAAATAATACATAACGATTCAATCAAGCTGTTATCAAATTCTCAATTGGATGAGAAAATTGATTTAACTTTTCTCGATCCTCCATTTAATCAAAATAAGGATTACAATTATTTTGATGACAACTTACCCGATGAAGAGTATTGGGAGTTGATGTTAAAGACATGCAGTGGCATTTATAATGCAACTTCTCCCGGCGGTGCTATTTATTTTATGCAGCGAGAAAAAAACACAGAACAAGTATTAAAATGCTTACGAGAATCTGGGTGGATTTTTCAGAATTTGATTATTTGGAAAAAGAAAACATCGGCAGTGCCAAGTAATTACAAATATGGAAAGCAGTATCAAATTATTGCTTTTGGTACTAAAGGAAGTTCTCCGAGAGTTTTTAACAAACTTCGCATTTCTCCGCCTCTTCCTGTGAATTACAAATTTGAACGTGAAAATGGTATTTATGTTACTGATGTGTGGGATGATATACGGGAATTGACTTCTGGATATTTTGCCGGTGACGAAGCAATACGAACCGGTGAAGGTGGACGTTTCCATAAACAGCAATCTCCGATTTCACTTCTTCTTCGGATTCTTCTTTCATCAACAGGAATCGGTGATACGGTTTTTGATCCATTCGCTGGTACAGGTACAACATTAGTCGTTGCAGAACAGTTATCAAGAAAATCTATCGGTATAGAAATAGACCCGGCGAATGTCGATTGTATCAATCAGAGGTTAACATTCATCCGAGAGGCAGATTCGATTGCAAAATATTATAAAGATTATTCCTACACAGAAAATCTTAAAGATATTTGGAATTTATCAATCGATGAAACTCCGAAAGAAAATAAAACAGCAACGCTAAATCTTTTTGCGGAATAAAAATGTATTCAATTTATCATTTCTTTGATTCCTTATTAAACAATCGGGAAAAATTTTATAGGGTTAAGAAGCTGGAAAATTTTATTTATGATGAAAAGCTTTTGTCGTGTAAAAATTATGGAATATTTCCTGATATGGCGATTAGATTGAATACATATCCACAAGAATTAACAGGCGGTGAATTGATTGAATTGAAGGATAGTAAAAGTTATACCGTTTCATCGTTCAATTCCACAATCCCATCTAGTAAGAAAGAAATATCTGAAATAATTCAAAGCGAAAAAAGTATTATTAAAGAACAGATGGAGAAGGCGGGAGACGATATTTATTCATTACCGATAAGGGATGTTTATTATTTAGTCCGTGGCAAGAAAAAAAATAAAATTAAAGTATGCCTGGTTCATGGTAGCTTTTTTGAAACCACACCAATAGAAAATCTTATCAGCCAATCATTCGCTCAAGTTCTTGACGAACGATTATTACAAAGCGATATTCAACTTTCCGATGAAACAAGAAAAAGCCTTCTTTCTATTTTTTCGCAACAAGAAAACTTCAGCAAAGTAAGAAATGTTGATAAAGCGTCAGTAAAGTTACGTTTTAGAATAATGACGGAAGTGAAGAAGGAGGGAAATATTCTAAATCCAAATCTATTTCCCGAAATAAAGGATAACTCAATCAACCTTATATTGCCTTGTTATACTGAAACTGAAAGAGAGGATTTGATTCGCAAAGTAATATTTTCAACTAAACCAAAAAACTATAAATCACTGGAGTCATTTTTGATTAAGCACCCATTGAATGGACCATTTTTAGTTTTTCAAACGAATTTAAAATAAAATGACAACAACAATATTCAAACTAAATAGGATATTTTTATGAATTTCGATTTTACAGAAACACAATTAATGATTAAAGACATGGCGAAGAAATTCGCTGAAGATGTTCTCGCTCCTTCTGCTGCCGAGCGAGACGAAAAAGAAGTATTTCCTTATGATGCAGTAAAACAAATGGGTGAGCTGGGATTGTTAGGAATGATGGTACCTGAGCAATACAATGGTGCCGGACTTGATACAATCAGCTATGTTTTGGCGATGGAAGAAATCTCCAAAGTCGATGCCTCCGCAGGCGTGATAATGTCGGTGAATAACTCGCTTGTCTGTTATGGTTTAACCGAGTGGGGGAATGAATTTCAAAAAGAAAAATACTTAAAAGAATTAGCAACCGGAAAGAAATTAGGTGCATTCGCTCTCTCTGAACCAGAAGCAGGCAGCGATGCTTCAAATCAAAAAACAACTGCAGTTCGTGATGGTGATTTTTATTTATTGAACGGGACGAAAAATTTTATTACTAATGGAGCAAATGCCGATGCAGTTTTAGTTATGGCAACAACCGATAAAACAAAGGGTGTTCACGGCATAAGTGCATTAATAGTTGATAAAGGCATCCCCGGATTTGAAGTTGCGAAGAAAGAAAGAAAATTAGGCATCCGAAGTTCGGATACCGTTTCGTTATCATTTACCGACTGTAAAATCCCGGTCGAAAACCGTATTGGCGACGAGGGCTTCGGATTTAAGTTTGCAATGAAAACACTTGACGGTGGACGCATCGGTATCGCATCGCAGGCATTGGGTATCGCACAAGCGTCTCTTGAAGCCGCTCTCAAGTATTCGAAGGAACGGAAAGCGTTTGGGCAGTATATTTCTGAATTTCAGGGGATACAATTCAAGCTTGCCGATATGGCTACAAAAATTGAAGCGGCACGTCTTTTAACTTTAAAATCAGCAGCTCTCAAGGATGCAAACAAACCGTATGGCTCTGCATCGGCAATGGCTAAGTTGTTCGCTTCAAAAGTATCCGTAGATGCTGCACTTGAGGCAATCCAAATCCATGGCGGATATGGATATGTGAAAGATTATCCTGTCGAACGTTATTTGCGTGATGCCAAAATTACTGAAATTTATGAAGGAACTTCAGAAGTGCAAAGGATAGTAATAGCAAGGAGTTTATTGAGAGACTAAAAAATGAAACTCAATTTCCTAATACTAATTTTGCTAATATCAAGTTTATTGTTCTCTCCGAGTTGTAGGAAGAAAGAAATGAACACGCAGCAAAACCCTTTACAAAGTTTAATATTTAACGTTGATGAATCAATTCTCGGTGAAAAAATAACTAATAAAGAGCATAATCTTTCGTATCGCATTCCAAAAGATTGGAAAAATATTTCTCATTCTGATATCGAAGAGAAACTAAACCTAATTTTAAAATCTCCAAACACGAATGAGAAAAGAAATATTATTTTATTAGACGCGTTCAACGACAGCGACCGCATAAGTTATTTGATACTATCAGAGATCGGAGAAATTGATTTTGGAACTGAAAATTTTAAATATAAATTTGAGAATGCTCTCAAAAATTCAATCACTAATGAAAGTACAATAAAATCGACAGAGTTTTTATTTTTACCGTTACATATATATCAATTCCAAATTGTACACGATCAATTGGTATCTGTAAAAATGATTTTGGGTAAATACAAATCGTCTTCAAAAGTTTATCAGATCGATTTCCTAACAAATGTTGAAAAATACCCATCGATGGCTCGGGTTTTAGAGTCGTTTGTGGGTTCGTTACAATTAACCAATCACAACTAATAAATTATAGGAGCATTTATGTTAAAAAAAATAATTTGTTTAATTCTCGTTGTAGCCGTTATCTTTCCGGGATGTTATAGTATCTCCCATACTGTTGGCGATGGGCACAAAGGCAGCAGTGTAGAAACTGCTCGGCAGTGGTATGCTTTGTGGGGATTAGTCCCTCTCAACAAGGTGGATTCAAAAGAAATGGCTAAAGGCACCACCGATTATACTATTAAAACTGAAATTACAGCGTTGGATTTTGTGATTTCGATATTTACAGGTTGGGTTACTATTTATCCGATGAGTGTTGAGGTAAAGAAATAGTCAGCAACAACGGATACTTTTTTCTCCGAGCCGTAGATTTATTTCTTTTTTTTGGGGGATGATTTACGGCTTTTTTATTCAAAAATAGAGGATTTAGCCGTTCATTTAAAGAATAACATAAGAAACACTTGACTATTCCCTTATATTTTGTTATAATACGGCTGCCTGATTTTATAGGCAGTAATTAACAAATTTAAAAATAACAATCGAGGGTTTTATGAAAAAAATTCTAACAGTGTTAGCTGTAATAGCAATTTTTACAAACTTTGCTTTTGCAGGCGGCGATGCTTTAACCTCAGCAGGTGATAAAGCATTAGTATTTCAATTTAATGGGCTTGCCAATTTGGGTACAGGGTCGTTTATGTCTTCGCCAAATGTATCGATTGGTGTGTTGGATATTCCTCAATTTAATGCCATCGGTGTAAAATATTATTTTTCAGATGGATTTGCCGGACGCGCAGCTTTGTTACTCGGTTACAATTCAGAAACTGAAAAAGCGGGTACTGGTGGTTTTACTGATCGAAAAGAGAGTAGCATGGGACTCGGTCTCGAATTTGGTATCCAATCAAATATAATTAAAAGTGGTTCGTTCGTCGGTTTCATTGGAGCCACCGCTGGTTTTGCTATGGTCAGTGGCACTTTAGAGCCAACAACTGTATCACCGCCCCCAACCGGAGTAGTTACAAAATATGATGCAAGTGCAACTATGTTCGGTTTAGGTGGTATTGCCGGCTTCGAATATTTTATTTACGATAGAATTAGTTTAGCAGCCGAATACCAATTTGGTTTAGTATTAGGAGGCGGAACTTATGAAGTTACACGACAAGCTCAACCTACAACGACATTCGATTTACCTTCTATGATGTCTTTGGGTTTCAACACCGTTTCTTTTAAACTTGCCGCATATTTCTAATTTTTCTATTCTTTTAAATTCCAATTTATTGGCGTCTTAAAAACAATTTAAGACGCCTTTTTTTTTATTTGAAATCAGCACTTTTTTTCTTACATTAAAACGATGAAAAAACAAAGTATTGCAATTAATTTACCTGAATTCGATGAGTATATTGGTGGTTTGCACCAGGATGATTCTATCTTATTTATTGCTTCTTCAGAATCCGACACCAAACCTTTGATTATAAAATTGGTTGAAGATTTTATTAAAAATGGCTATCGTTTAATACATATTCATCATCTTAAAAAAGATTTCGAATTAACCACAGCAAAAAATAAATATCACTCGTTCGATTTATCAAAGTATCCAATAAATAAGATTAATACTTCTTTTGGGCGATTTCTATCAAGAATCAACGGTAAATGCTGTTTGATTTTAGATTCTTTTTCAGGCTTAAAGAAAAATGAAAAGGATATTATTTTTCTTTATAATTCTTTCATCCAAACAGCAAAAAAGAAAAATTTTCCGCTTCTTGCTACTTTAGATAGATCAAATTTATCACTTGAATCCATTGCAAAAATTAAAGATATCGCTTCAGTAGTTCTGGATGTTTACAAACATCAGAATGAATTGAACTTTAATCTTATAAACAGCAGAGATAGATATCTTCCATTGAGGATGAGTCCTTTAAAATTTGATTTAAAATCCCATATCTCTGTTGCGCCGGTGGATGAATTTGCCCCTTCCATTCTAACACCCAAAGATATATTTCAAAACTCATTTCGGAATGCAGCCGATGCGATGATGGTGTTCGAATGGGGAGGTAACTTCAGAGAAATAAATTCAAAGTTAACAGAATTGTTAGGATATTCTTCTGATGAATTGACAACTATGGACCTGTTTGGTTTACTTGCACCGGGATATAAATATACTGCACTAAAATTTTATAAGAGCTTAAAGAATAGAAAAATACAATCTTTAAATACTATTATTCGAAAAAAGAGTGGCAAGTTATTGCCGGTTGAAATTACCGTTTCCAATTTACGCGAGGGTTATTTCCTGACAGTCGTTCGAGATCGCTCTCAACAAATTGCACTCGAAAATGAGTTAAGATTTGATAACTTGAAATATCAACGGCTCTTAGAGGGGGCAAATTTAGCAGTAGCTGTTTACGAGAAAGAAAGTTGTGTTTACTATAATACACAATTTAAAAAAATGTTCGGAAATGAGAATGATGAGTTTTGGCAGGATTCAAAACTAAAAGATATTTTTAATCCGAGTAATTTAAAAACAGCACGACAGTTAATTAAAAAAGCTGAAGCAACCAATACTTCGGTTGTTTCGGAATTCAAATTAACTAAACCCGATAATAAGATTTTCGATTGCGAGGTTACCTTTTCTCCAATCCAAATTGATAATAAAAGATTACTTCAAATCAACTTATTCGATATTACCATACATCAAAATATAGTTGAAGAACTTCAGGTATCGGAACAAAACTTCAAGAACTTATTTGAATTATCTCCCATCGCGTTAGCCGTAACACGCGATAATATTTTCCAGTTATGCAATAAATCATTTTTGAATTTATTCTCATTCAATTCTGAGGCGCAGGTAATTGGAAAAGGAAAAACACTCATCGGTATAAAGGTAGAAACTCCTGAGACAAAGCAGAAGAAGGATAAAGCGAAATCTAAAATCCAATCTTTAACTTTTAATGCAAAGAAAGCCGATAGCACTGTTTTTAATGCCGAAATGGTTAGCTCAACCATAACTTATAACGGCGAAAACGCATCTTTGGAATTTTATGAAGACATTACACAACGCATAACGGTGAGCAATGATTTAAAGCTCAAAACCCGTGAATTCAAATTACTCGATAGTATTATTGATGAAGTTCACACCACTCTCGACATTGAGATTATTACGGAGAAAAGTTTAAAAACTGTGTTGGAATATCTCAATTGGAATATCGCCGGATTTTATATAAAAGATGAGAAGAACGATTTCACACTAAGCAGTCATAAAGGGATGTCGGAAAATTTAATTGCTTCAGTTAGTAAGTTGAATTCGGACGAAGGGATTGGTGGCTTTGTAAGTAAAACTCAGGAGCCGAATGTAATTCCGATGGATGCGTATCCGAGTTATTTACCTCACAGTTCAACATTTTTAAAAGAAAAAATATCCACTGTTTGTTTTATTCCGTTAATCTCTGACTATGGAGTTAATGGCTTTATTTTGCTAGCCTCATTGAAACCACTTGAGCTTGATACATATTCACTTAATCTTCTCCGCTCTATCGGTCGGCACATTGGTTCTGGTGTTGCAAATGCTAAGAGTTATAAAAACTTGATGCAAATAAAAGATTCCTATGAAAATTTAATCGGTTCGATATCCGATGTGCTATATTTCGGGAAGGTCGAGGAAATGTTCAGTTTCATAAGTCCTAATATCGAAAATTTTATCGGCTACAAACCTAAAGATTATAGTCGAAATAAAACATTGTGGTTAAGTACGATTCATCCGGACGATAAAAAGATAATATTACAAAGAAATGCTAACCTTAATGATTACAAAGATACGGTCGGTATCGAATACAGGGTTTTGCCAAAAGGTAAAGCCGAATATGTTTGGGTGCACGATTCGATAACAATTTCCAGAAACGAAGCAGGTGAAACCGAAAGTGTTTACGGAATATTAAGTAATATCAACGAAAGGAAAAATTTAGAAGAAACTTTACGTAAGACTGAACAATTTAAATCAGGAATTTTATCAGGGATACGCGAAGGTGTAGTAGTTCTCGATAGCAATTTTAATTTTATCGAGTGGAACGAAGCGATGGCGAATATTACAGGTTTAACCCGAATTGATATACTCGGGAAAAACATAAACGAGTTGTCATCGAATTATTTCGGATATGATATTGAAAAATATCTGAAATTGGCGATTGAAGGTCAAGTGGTTAGTTCAGATGATATTCCTTACAAAATTACTGAAACACAAAAGGAAGGTTATCTGTGGGGAAGGTACGCTCCATTAGAATCCAATGATGGAAACATCGTCGGCGTAGTTGCGATTATAACAGATATTACAAGAAGAAAAAAATTAGAAGAGGATATCAAAAATTCCGAACAGCTTTTACGTAACGTTATCGATACGATGGGCGATTTGTTCGTCCTGACTGATTTGCGAGGACGGGTGCTTCAGGTAAACAAAGAATTTACCAATGCGCTTGGTTTTACAAAATCGGAAGCTGCCGGAAAAGAATTCCCTTACCCCTGGCTGCTTGAAGAAGAAATGAACCGATTCGTGATTTGGATTTCGAGTTTAAGGTCGAAGAATTATCTCCACGATTTTGATATGACCTGGCAAACAAAGGATGGTGAAAAAATTCCGGTAAGTTTGAATACAACACTGCTTCGTAATGCCTACGGTGAACCGATAGCGATGCTGAATCTTGCACGCAACATATCCGAACGTTACAGGATGGCATTAGAGTTAGCAGATCGCAATAAACTGATAGAAGCAATTAATCAAATAATCCAAACTGCTAACCAAACTATGGATTATGAAAAGATATTTCAGGTTTTTGCAAACAAAGTTTATGAAATAATTCCGTACGACCGTATCGAAACCTGTTTACTGAACGACAATCAGGTAATTACTTTAGGCGAAATTGTAAAACCGGCTGATGCATTCAGTTCCGGTTCTATCAAGGATTTGAATAGCAGCATTTCAAAAATTGCCTTGTATATCAAAAAGCCCATCGTTTCATTAGATGTGAATGTCGATGAAAGATTCATCATACATAATGTTGTTGAAACGGAATACAATTCTTTAATATCTGCTCCATTTTTGTCTAAGGGTGAAATTCTCGGAACAATCAATCTTTATTCACAGGAAGCAAATGCATTCAGTGAGAATGTGCTCGAAAAAATTAAACCTTTTGTTGAACAGATCGGAGCGATTATTGACCGCATTTTGTTATTCCGGAAAGTCAGCGACGATGCGGCATACATACACAATCTCCTAAACTCCATCGATAAAGTTATTTTCACAGTCGATACCGATTTACGAATTAAAGAGGTCAACAAAGCATGGTTCGACTTCATCACCAAAGTACGTGGCGAATCGAAGAAGTCTTATGCCGGCGCATTTTTGCTTGATGAAATTCCTGATAATATTTTTACTGACGAATACGTTCAGCTATCAAAAAATATTCTTGATGGTTCCTTAAAATATGTCAACAAGGAATTCGAATTCAAAACTGATTCCGAGCGTTATAATTACTATCTTACTATTCATCCGATGATTATCGGTGGAAGAATTACTGGAGCTGTTTTTACACAGACAGATATTACTGATCTGAAACGAACTGAAGAGGAACTTAAAAAACGTAATGAACAACTGCTTGACTTGAATGTAATTTCCACTAACATTTCATCCTCTTTCAATCTTGAAACAATTTTCAATACAGCTTTACCTCATATCATACGTTTTAACAAAGCTGATTATATTTTATTATTTCTTGCCGATGTGCAGAATAATTTTTTAACTCTTAGAAAACAAATTGGGTTACCTGAATCTTTCAACAATCTACCGTTGAAAATCGAAGGATTGCCATTTAATCGGACACACTTGTTTATTAATAACGATGTTAAATATGATTCGCGAGTATCTGAAGTAATTAAAAATTATCTAAAAGATATTCAAGTTTCTGCCCTTGCAGAAATATCCTTGAAATCAGGAGACAAAACGGTCGGTATTATACAGATGTTCTTCAAAGAATCATACGAATTTACAACACAGGAAACACAACTGCTTTTTTTAATCGGTAACCAACTCGGAACCTCAATCGAGAATGCGTTATTATACTCTGAATTGCAATCACAATTAGAGAGACTGAATATTTTATACGAATTAAGCCAGCACTTGACCGCTACTTTAGACATTGATCAAGTCTTAAATAATGTTTACGAACAACTCGCAAAGATAATTGATTTTGAAGAATTCTTTATTAATTTAATAGATGAATCAAGGATGGCTCAGTCAACTGTAATGCATATTGCGACTGTTGCCGGTGATAAAATTTACCTGCCTAAAATAAATCAACAGATGAGCATCAAAGTTGGCTCTCCGGTTTGGAAAGTCATTACTGATAAGCAATCATTATCGCAAATTAACGGAATGGGCGAAATACTGACTTACATTCCTATGGTTTCTAAAAATAATGTTACAGGGTTACTCTCGTTGAAATCGAAGACACATACTTATTCTGATACCGAGCTTCGTTTGTTAGAAAATGTTTGCAGTTTAACAGCAATGGCTATCGAGAAATCCAAATTATACGATGAAACTGTTCAGAAATCATTAGAAATCCAACGGCGAAATCGGGAACTCGACGACTTTACCTATGTCGTTTCGCACGATTTGAAAGAGCCACTTATCAGTATCGAAGGATACAGTCAAATTTTGAATGAAGAATATTCGTCTATCCTGAAAGGGGATCCGGCTGAGTTTTTACACTCGATAGTTCAGGCATCTTCAAGAATGAAAAATTTAATTGATGACCTGCTAATGCTTTCGAGAATCGGACGTGTATCAGAATCGTTTAAAGAAGTTAAAATTGCAAGCGTTATCGATGATGTGGAAATTGATTTGTTGTATGCGATTCAATCAAAAGGAGTAAAGTTAATAAAACCGGACTTCCTGCCCGAAGTATTCGGCAATGCGACACAACTAAAAATCGTTTTTAGAAATCTGTTATCTAACGCAATCAAATTTCTGAATACAGATTTACCTGAAGTAGAAATTGGTTGCAGCGATTACGATGACGAAAAATATCTTTGCTTTGTTAAAGATAATGGAATAGGAATCGAAGAGAAGTATTTTGAAAAAATATTTGTAATATTTCAGCGGCTGCATAGTAAAGAAGAATACGAAGGTACCGGCGCCGGATTAGCTATCGTAAAAAAAATTATCGAAATGCACAGATGTAAGATATGGGTAGAGTCAAAAATTGGCAAAGGTACTACCTTCTATTTTACACTGCCAAAAGTTCTTAACCAATAAGAAATGAGAAGCCTATATGCAAGAAAATAAAATTGTTATATTGCTCGTTGAAGATAACAAAGATTTTGCGAGATTGGTAGAGATTTATTTAAAAAAATTTGAAAAAGATAAATTCATAATAATTTGGCGTGAAAACGGCACGGCGGCTCTGCAAGAAGCAGAGAGCAACAAAGAAATCGACATTGTGCTGATGGATTATTTCTTACCGGGAATGAACGGACTGGAAATCACTAAAGCGATGCAAGAAAAGCATATTAATTTACCGATAATATTTCTGACAGTAAATAAAGATTTTGAATTGGCTCTCGAAGTACTACGCTACAAGGTCGATGATTATTTGGTCAAAGAAGAAATTACTTCGCCGGTGCTTCCTAAAACGATTATCGAAATTTTAGAAAAACAGAAATTAAAAAACCAATTGATGGATTTGGAAGTAAAACAAAAACGTGTCGAAATATTGCAGAATATTGTAGCTCAGGTGGTGAAAAACATTTCTGAACCGCTGCAAACCATTAGCGAACAAGTGCAACAACTCAATTCTATTACCGATAATGAGGAGGTAAAACCCTATTTGAAAATTATAAACGATAACTTTCAGAGGGTTATTTCTAAATTCGAAAAGATAAAAAATTTGAAGCAGGACAAAACTATCACTTACATCAAAGGGATAAAAATGATAGATTTAACAGAATAACGTAAATTGTAATTCGATTCATATTTTTGTAAATTAGAAGCCAGAAATGCAAAATATTTTGAGAAATATTAACTGTGTAATAGTAAATGTCGTATTCCTCTCTTCAATTAGTTTCTCTCAAATTATTGTAGAAAATACTCAGAAATCAAATTATGAGATATTTCAAATGTTATCTTCAAACCTTGCGGATTCGTTGATATATCAAAACGGGCTAAAACAGGGAGATTCGATAACATTTGGGATGATTTCAACACCTAACGATTGGTTTGTTGAACACCAGATAATAAGAACATTGCAAGATAATAATATTATTGATGTGCCGCTTCTCGCTTCCGGTACAGGTTCACAAATGCAAATCGAGGGTGCAGTATCAAGGTTATTTGTAACTTATTCAGATATTTATAGAGATGGTTTTTTAGGAAACAAGAAAGTATCCCGCACAATCGGAATAGAATTATCGGGTAAGATTATTGTTCAAAATAATAAGAAAGTTATACAACCAATTTATACTACATATAAAGACACTGTTTTATTCAGTTCAATAAGCAGTTTAGAAGAACAAAATATTCCCGCAACAAAGGGAATAATTCCCGACGACAGTATAATCGAAAGATTGATTATTCCTTCCGTCGTTGTTTCAACTGTCGCAGTAATCACTTATTTATTTTTCACTTTAAGGAATTAATTAAACATGAAATTATATTTTTCGATAATAAAAATTATTTTATCTATTACAACATTAACATTATATATTTCGTGCAGTTCATCGAAAGTAGAAAAGAGTTTAACTGCCGAAGAGCATTTTGAATTAGGAATGAACGAGTTTAATGATGAAAATTATCTCGAGGCAATCAACGAGTTCACTGTAATAACATTGCAGTTTCCCGGTAGTGCAGTTTCCGATGATGCACAGTTTTATCTGGGTGAATGCCGTTTCATGCGAGAAGAGTATTTGCTCGCTTCTTATGAGTATGAAGTTCTAAAAAAAAATATGCCCGCCAGTCCGTTAGTGCCGCAAGCTCAATACAAAATTGCATTGTGTAATTATCAGCTTTCACCAAAATATTCTCTTGATCAATCTTTTGCGTTAAAAGCCATCGATGAGTTTCAAGCATTCATCGAATATTTTCCTGCCGATACATTAGTTCCGAACGCTGAAACCAAAATTTATGAGTTACGCGATAGGCTAGCTGAAAAGGAATATCAGACAGCCGTTCTTTACATGAAAATGGAATATTACAAAGCGGCGACCATATATTTCGATAATGTTTTAGAAAATTTTCACGATAGCCAATATGCTGAAAAATCTTACGTTGGCAAAATCGAAGCTTTGATGAAACGTAAAAAACGCGAAGAAGCTTTTGCTGAAGCCGAAAAACTATTTTCACGTTATCCTAATACAACATATCGAGGGAAAATAGATTCATTACTCAAAGGTTCGTTATGAAAAAGGCTTGTAAAAATGTGAAGGAATCTCAGATAGAAATGACCGAGCTTGTCCTTCCGAACGATACCAATCAGTTGGGAAATTTATTAGGCGGTCGATTAATGCACTGGATGGATATTGCTGCAGCAATTGCAGCACAACGTCACACGAATCGTGTTTGCGTAACTGCCGCTGTCGATCAAATGGAGTTTCATCATCCAATCAGATTGGGTGAAATTGTTAACTTAAAAGCATCGGTCAATCGGGCTTTTAATACTTCTTTGGAAGTAGGTGTAAAGGTGATTGCTGAAAATCAGCTTACCGGCGAATCAAACGTCGCTAACAGCGCTTATTTTACTTTTGTTGCGCTCGACGAACTTAAAAACCGGGTAAAGGTCTGCACTATAAAACCCCAATCCAAAGAAGAGAAACGTCGTTATAAAGAGGCAGCTATCCGACGAAAGCATCGATTATCGAGTATTCGAACTGGAGGTTCGTAGTTACAAAATAATGGTTTTCACTTTCGATATATTTTCTTCTCCTTTCCAGAATCCACGCAAAATATTGTTAAGTTTGTTCATTATAAATTTCCTTGAACTATCGGTTGTGTATTCTCAAAGACATGTCTCCACTTTCTCTACTGTGAACGGACTGAATGTTAGCAGGGGAAACGAATATTTGCTCAGATGCGATTTTAACGGCGATGGTGTTACTGATATTGCCTCGTATGGTTCTAAATTTATTTCTGTTTCTTATTCTATAAACGATTCTACCGAATGGGACACAAAATCGTTTTTAACTGATTTTAAAATTATGAGTGCTGTAACCGCCGATTTTAACAAAGATGGGCGAGATGATTTTGCTGCTTTAGCTTCGGATAAGCGATTAATGAAAATATACCTTTCGCGGCAACCCGATACTCTAGTTTATAAATGGAAAGCTGAATTGAAACAGAGTTACGATTTCATTAAAACTGCGGATATAAATTATGACGGGAATGGAGATATTTTACTCTATGGTAAAAATGTTCTCGGTTTAACTGTTTTATTAGGTCGCGGCGATGGTACATTCAAACCACCTCAGAATGTTTTATCCGATTATTCTTTCAGTTCAGTTAGCGTAAATGATTTTAACGGCGACGACCTGCCTGATCTTTTTTGTGTTAACTGGGTTTCAAATGAAGTACAATTATTTTCATCCTATGCAAAGTTAAGATACCTTTTGCCTTCCACTATAACTTTCAGCGATGAACCTCTTGAAGTAGTCTCTGCATTCATCAACCTTGATGATTTAATCGATTTGATTGTCATTTTTAAAGATAAACCCATATTGAAAACTTTTTTAGGTAATGGCTTCGGAAATTTTGAACTCTATCAAAATTTAGAACTCCTGTATCCTGTCGATAAAATATTGGCTGATGATATTAATAACACTGGCTCAATCGATTTTCTATTATTCAACAAATCGCTCGAATATCTTTCGTTATGGCAAAAAGATACAACAGGTATGTTTGCTGTGCGAACTATTTATAGTGCAGGTAAAAATCCTAATGATGTATTATTTTTTAATAATCGGACATCGGATTATTTGAGTCTTGCGATAGCATCACCTCTTGAAAAAAAAATATTTCTGGTTAATAATTCAAATTCATATTCTCCAATTAAAAGCGAAGCTAATTACATTACCGGATTACATCCAACCGGTTTACGTGCGTACGATGTAACAAAAAACGGAAATATAGATTTAATTCTCGCTAACCAAGGTTCCAAATCTGTTTCTTATTTTGAGAACAAAGGCGGGGGTGTTTTTACAGGGCAGGTAAGTTTCCCGACAGCAAGCGAAAAACCAAACGCTCTCACAGTCCTTCATAAAAATTCTGATCGGATGTATGCAATTACTTCGCATTCATCAACTTCACAGATAGCTGTTACAGAAATTGATTTTACCGATTACACCAGCTCGACTTATGCGATATCAACAAGTCCGTTTCCGACAGTTATGGATGTTAAAGTATCAAAATCAACCGGTCTTTTAAATATTTTTGTAAATGCAACAGAACCCGAACAAAAGTACTTTCAATTCTTCAATTTCGAACAGATTGGTAAAACAAAATATCTTGAGAAGGAGCTGTTAAATTTAGAGACTCCCAACATCAGGGGCGGTTTTGTTTTAAATGATGCACAATCTGTTGGAAATAATTTTGTTTACTTGAAAGAAAATTCCAAAAATTCTCTAAATCTTTGCTCTAAAAAAACAAACATCGCGCAAAAACCTACAAATGGAAAATGTTACTATTCAATTAAAGATACTACCATCGAAAAAGTTCTGTTCACCAAAGGTGATTTGAATAACGATAAGTATCAGGATTTGATTATTTATTCACCAAGTTCAAAAGAATTGTTACTATCACTGAACAACAACGATACATCGTTTTATCAACCGCACCAAAGATTAAAAAACATAAAGATGAATAACATTACCGATGTACAGGTTTGTGATTTTGATGGTGATAATAAAAACGATTTGATAATTGCAAATTCCCACACCCGTACGCTGCAACTTTATTCCGGAAAAGGCGACGGTAGTTTTTTGCCGCCTGAACGTTTGATGGGTATCGAAGCAGTCAGCAGTTTCGTAGTAAGCGATTTCAATAACGATTCGATTCCTGATTTAGCATTAAGTTACTTTGAGGATGGTATTGTAAAAATAATGTTCGGACAAAAATAGTGATTAAAATATTATCAAATATATTATTGATTATTGTATTGCTTGCGGCAAACACTCCTTCAGGATTTGTTCATGCTCAACAATTTTTATCAACCACGGAACAACTGTCCTTCGTTGAAAAAATTAAAGAGTGGCGACAAACAAATGCTATTAAAATTTCGGATGATGAGCATCAACCAAAGTGCGGACTTGGTTTAACATTCGAGATTTTACAAAATTATCCCAATATGTCTGTAGATTTACAGGAGCGGCTTAGTGAATTATTATTACAACCCTATAGGCAAACATCAAGGAGTTCAGGGAATTTTACAGTTCACTACGATACAACTGGTTATCACACCCCTTCGTTACTGACGCTTACAACGCCGCCCCGACGAATGCTCAGCGACACAAATTATGTTAAGAACTATACCGACTCGATGCGTGTAATTTCTGAATATGTCGATTCAACACTACGGATTTTTAATTCCGTTTGGTCATCCTTCGTTAATGAAATGGGATATGCACCTCCGCCGTTTGAATCAGGGGACAGCAAATATAATATTGTTCTAACTGAACTTGGTGGTGGTTTATACGGGCAAACAGTTCCGAATGGTGCTCCAATCAACCCCGGTGAATTTCCTCCGCGTTACTCTTCATACATCGAAATCGATAACGATTTTATTGCAGTATATCCATCAAGCCGTGGATTGCCGGGATTGCGGGTTACTGCGGCACACGAGTTTCATCACGCAATTCAACTCGGAAGCTACGGTTATCGTGAAGCCGACCGTTACTTTTATGAAATAACGAGTACGTGGATGGAAGATGTTTTGTACAACGATATAAACGATTATTATCAGTACATCAAATATTCATCGGGTGCACCGCGCGGACATTTTGCCGAACCTAACAAAGCCTTTGTGGCAACCGATGGGCTAATCGAATACAGTCGGGCAATTTGGGGAAAATTTGTTCAAGAAAAATATTCTTCATCAGTTATGCGCCGCACTTGGGAAGGTATGCGTAGCTTTAGCAGTATTAAAGCCCTCGACGATGCCCTTACTGAAGTAAATTCAACTTTACGGATTGCATTTGTTGAGTTTGCAAAATGGAATTACTTTACTGCAAGCCGATCGCAAACAGGAAAATATTATTCTGAAGCTTCAAGCTATCCGTTGATTAAAGAGAGGGCAGCCATCGAAATGGTCGGAACCTCACGCACATACATCGACAGCACAGGAACGTTTTCTTCCATTTATCTCCCAGTTTTATTTAATGAAACTCCGGTTCCAATTATCACTACGAATATTAATCAAGATGCCGCACAAGCTGGTAATACAGATAATCAGAAATATACATTGCTGCTGCGGACAAGTAATCTTGAAAGTTATCGGGAATTAGTCCCCGGTTTGTTTGCAAAAATTAGTGTAAATGATCCTCATAACTGGACCTTCTCATCGGTGGGGCATGCGCCTGTCGTCTCATCGTTAATAGTCTATCCCAATCCTTATATAATCGATGGTGGCGGAAAAATTCAAATAGAGCTTCCATCTTTAGGTGCTTCAAAATTATATATCTTTAGTTCTGATATGTCGTTAATTTATTTAAAAGATTATGACGAACAAAAAATCGAATGGGATGCAAAAGATAATGACGGGATAAAAATATCATCCGGTATTTATATTTATGTTGTGGTTTTAAATAATAAAGAATATGTAGGTAAATTTGCAGTTGTACGAAAGTAATGGATATAAAATTAGAAGTTCAAAATATTAAAAAGATTTTTAACGGCAGGAAAGTATTTTCCGATATTAATTTTCAATTAGAAAATAAATCAGCATTAGCGATCACCGGTCGAAATGGTTCGGGGAAATCGACTCTTGTTAAAATACTTGCCGGTGTTCTTTCGCCGACAAACGGGCAGGTGGACTTTTATTTGAACGACAAGGCGATCGATTTGGAGAACCGCTACAAACATTTTGGATTTGTCGCTCCGTATCTGCAGTTGTATGATGAGTTCACAGCCATCGAAAACCTTGAACTCTTCTCTCGTATCAGAAATATCGGAGTGGAAAAAGGGTATATCGACTTACTTTTAAACCGAGTAAATCTCTACGAGCGGAAGGACAGTTATGTTCGTGAATATTCTTCGGGGATGAAACAGCGTTTAAAATATGCCTTCGCATTATTACACAAACCGCCGCTTTTGATACTCGATGAACCTCGCTCAAATTTAGATGCCGAAGGAATCTCAGTTGTATATCAAATTATACAAGAACAAAAACAATCTGGCTGCGTGGTTGTTGCAACAAACGATTCCGAAGATATTCAATTCTGCAATCAAGAGATTGACCTGAACCAATTCCGGAATAAAGCGAAGTGAATAAAATCTTCAACATAAATTCTGCACTCACAATATTTATAAAAGATT
Source organism: uncultured Ignavibacteriota bacterium (assembly GCA_947085405.1). GTDB lineage: Bacteria > Bacteroidota > Ignavibacteria > UBA10030 > BY39 > JASEGV01. The sequence continues at coordinate 69,791 of CAMTWO010000022.1, read as the reverse complement.
TCCGTTCGGAATTACGCACCCGTTATGCTTTGAACGCTTTGATTATGTTCGTAATTACTACTCTCGCAATTATCTTATTCGCCATCGCGAACGAAGCTCCTTCAATCGAAATATCGGCAGGTATTCTTTGGATCGTAATTTTCTTCTCTGCAATGTCTGGAATGGCTCGCACATTTGTGAGCGAAGAGGAAAGGGGAACTGTGATGACGCTTCATCTTATTGCTAAACCATCCACCGTATTTTTCGGTAAATTGCTGTTCAACTTAATACTGTTATTTTTAATGAATATATTTACGGTGGTGTTGTATCTTATTTTAATTCCGAGTTTTATAATAAAAAGCTATGATATTTTCCTGCTAACAATATTTTTGGGAACGATTGGCTTATCTGCCGCATCAACAATAATTGCAGCCATAATTGCAAAATCGAACACAAAGGGGACACTTTATCCTGTGCTCTCGTTTCCAATTTTGTTACCATTACTAATGATCGTAATTAAATCAACAAAATCGGCACTCGAAGGAATTGAGATTGCAAAAGCTATGGGCGATTTTCAGGTTATGATAGCATATTTCGTTGTAATTACTGCTGTATCGTATCTGTTATTCGATTATGTTTGGAAAGATTAACCTTGCTACTGAAGAAACTATTTTGTATTTTTAAATAGAAATTTATCAAGTATTTTTATGGTATTTAAAATAATATTAGGCATCGGGCTGACGTTAGTAATAATCGCAGGAATCGCCCTTCCGATGGTTTCCAATCCGAGTTCATTTTTCGAATTGCCTGTCGTTCCGGGTCTCGAGGACAAAGCGAGAATTATTTTCTTTCACGTCCCGACAGCTTGGGTTTGCGTAATTGCATTCATAACTGCTCTCATTTATGGGATTCAATATTTGAGGACTAAAGAAATATTATATGATATAAAGTCGGTTACTGCTGCCGGTTTAGGATTTTTGTTTTGCATATTAGCAACTGTTACAGGTGCAATATGGTCGAAGTTTAGTTGGGGCGCTTTCTGGAATTGGGATCCGCGCCAAACTTCAATATTTGTATTGCTGCTTATTTATGGCGCCTACTTTGCGCTTCGGTCATCTATCGAGGTTGAGGAAAAACGTGCATCTCTTTCAGCGGTCTATTCTATCATTGCAGGATTAACAGTACCATTCTTTATATTCATAATACCACGTATCGTCTCAAGCCTACATCCCGATCCAATCATAAATCCCCAAGGAAAGATTCACATGAATCCCACAATGCTTGTAATCTTCCTCGCATCGCTAACAGGGTTCACGGCTGTTTATTATTGGATGTTCAATCTGAGAGTACGTTTTTCAAAATTAATGTATCAACAACAAATGAAAGAGCAGGAGTAATGGAATTTTTAAATCAGAACTCACTATACATCGTTTTGATTATTACCTTAATATGCTGGTTTGGCATATTCGGTTATCTATTTTCGTTAGATAAAAAAATAAAAAAATTAGAAGATAAAATTAATAAAGAATAAAAGGCAGTAAAATGAAAATAAAAGTAATTGTGGCGAGCGTAATTATCGTTGGCGCCTTGATATTTGGTGCATCTTCGTTTTTGGAGAGTAATGTTGAGTATGGAACTTTCACAGATGCAATGGCGACCACTAAAAAGATACAAGTGAACGGTGAATGGGTGAAGGATATACCAACCTCGTTCGACATTGATAAAGGGCAGTTTATTTTTCACATGAAGGATGCTGATGGTAAGGCGATGAAAGTAGTGTTCGACGGAGCGAAACCGAACAATTTTGAGATAGCTACAAGTGTGGTAATAAAAGGAAAATATAACAAGGATTATTTCCACGCCTCAGAAATATTAACAAAGTGTCCGTCGAAGTATGAAGCCGACCCGAACGCAGCAAAGCAAACTATGTAAGTTCAATTAGAGTAGGGTCGGATTATAGTTTTACTCGGTTTTCTGTATTAGAATATTGATACAATAAATATAAAGTCAATTAAATTATCAGGAGGTAGTATGCGTAAATTATTTTCGCTATGGCTTTTGATTGCTGGTATTACTATTTCTATCAATGTTTCTGTTCTTGCACAACCTTACAAACAGTTGGAGGGAGTTAATCTACAAAAATCGCAAGGGATACAAGTAATCGATCGGAAATTGTTAGATGTAAACAATATTGCCGCTTGGTTTAGAAATGATGGTGATTTTTATTCTAATCCTGCTACTTGGGGAGGGGGATTTGAATGGCCCAAAGGGAGTGGAATTCATGCTATATTTTCTTCAGCTTTATGGATTGGTGCAAAAGTTTTTGAACCGGGAGTATCGGAAAGTATAAGGGTGGCAACCGCAGGACATTTTGGAAGTGAATATAGACCGGGGAGAGTTGATCCGCGGACAGGTTTACCTGAAGACTGGCGGCAACCCCATCTGAAAATTTACAAAGTTCAACCTCACTTTGATAATCCAAATTCTAATCCTGATTTGCTAAACTGGCCCATTGATTACGGTGCTCCATGGATAGATTTGGATGAAGACGGGAAATGGAATCCATACAAAGACAAACCGGGAATAAAAATGCCAAGTGGTTTCACTATTCCCGATATGATTTTATTCTATGTGTACAATGATGCTGACTCAGTATATCATAGTTGGATATGGGGAAGAACGAAGCCGTTAGGTGCTGAAATACGCAAGACTGCATGGGCATATACATCCTTACCCGATGTTCAGTTTTTAAGATTTGAAATTCATAACAAAAGCAATTATACTTGGAACGATGCATACATTACGCTCTGGTCAGATCCCGACCTAGGGAATTATACCGATGATTATGTAGGATGCGATATGCGATTAGATACAAGAGGAAAAAGTCATCAATTAGGTTTTTGTTATAACGGTCTGGATGATGACTCCGATTTTTCTCCATACTATTCTTATGGAGAAAAACCTCCTGCTGTCGGTTTTAAACTTTTACAGGGACCTATTTTAATGGGTGGTCCAGAAGATCGGGCAATTAGTTTTGGAAGAATTATTAATAGTTTTAAGAATTTACAAGTTTCGGGATTTTATTCTCTTTGTAATCCGGGTCAGGCAGGTTGTCCTATAAGTTGGCCTGATATTTTTAATACTTATTGTGCAATGAGTGGTAAACACAAAAATTGTAAACCAATCTACAATCCTATCGATAACATAGAAACGACATATATGTTCGACGGCGATCCTGTAACTGTATCAGGTTGGCTCAATCAGTACTCGTGGGGTCCATCCGATAGCAGAATGATGATAAATAGCGGGCCTTTTACATTAGTTCCCAATGATTCACAAGATGTAATCTTTGCTACGCTTATAGCTCAAGGTTCAGACCGTTTGAACTCAATTACAAAATTGCGTGAACTTTCAAGCAATATCCGCTTGGCTTACGATAATAGTTTTAAAAATTTACCGATTGTAAAATGGAAATCAAGATATTTATCGAGTGATTCAACTTCCATTGCTGTAACAGTGAATTCACAACATACAATAAATGTAAAAGCTATATTGTCCCTCGAGAAAGATGGGGTCCAAAAAATATTTCAACTATACGACGACGGACTGCATAACGACGGTGCAGCTAACGATGGAGTGTTTGGTAATAGTATCACTATTTATCAATCTAAAATCCCTAGCCGATTATCTCTTGAAGTTGAACAGACAAGCGGAGATAAAATAATTTGGCAGGATGTAGCAACTCATATTACTACTGCCGGTCCAATGCAAATAGTCGATTTCAAAATTATATCAGATAACCTCAATGCAGATGGCAAGGCAAATCCGGGAGAAAATGTAAGATGCACATTTGGAATTAAAAATTTATCAAGAGATACGCTTGAGAATTTTTCGGTGAGCTATTTTCCATTAACTAAAAATATACAGTCGTATCAGGAATCGCTGCCTGTTATATTTAGCACTAATTTAATTCAAAACAGCGGTATCTTTTTAGATGCAGCTAAGTATATATCTTTCAATATTTCAAAAAATGCATTGGGCGATGATACAGAAAAATTGTTATTTCGAATTGTAGATAAATATTTAAACGTGTGGTATGATACAGTTGAAATCAAAATTCATAAAACAATATTCCCTTCACAGGAAATATTTACAGTTCAACAAACCGGAGAAGCCGAAGGGGTATTCGGTCTGCGAATCATAAATCCTGAATTGCTAAAAAACAATAATTATCAAATTAGCATAGAAGAAATTGATACTTCAAAAGTTTTTAATTTAATAAATATAACAACAAGTGAAATTCTATTAAATAAAAACAAATTGCCTGATGAATTAGGGCATAACATACCGGTTACTGATGGTTTTAAAATAACTAAAGGTACAACAACAACGAATAAAGGACTTAAAAATTGGGTTTATACTCCTTCGTCTAACAATTGGTTTACAGGAATAATAGGGCGAAGCATGGATTTATATACTGATCGGAGAGGATTTATTACTTATCCTCGTATCAGCAGATATACGAACATTCAGAGCGGTTTAAATATCGACAGCTTAAGATATGTAGAAATTCACTTCGATAAAAAATATACACAAAAAGCTTATAGATATATTACAGGATTTGAAGTCCGTCCCCCACGAAGAATAATACATCCGGAATTTCGACCATTTATAATAGACACAGCCGGTTATGGTTATTTATACCAAGATTTTGAAAAATATAGAATGGGTAATATCGATAGTGGGTATGTTGTCCCCTTCACAGTCTGGGAGGTTAACGCAAAAGGAAATAAGTTAAGACAATTGGATATCGGTATTGTGGAAAGGAACGATACACTTTATAGATGGAAAAAAACCTCTCCGACTGATTCTGTAAAAGAGTATATTTACACCGGAAATGTTGATGGTAGATGGAATCCGTCGCCTCATCTAAAAATCGGGAATTTGTGGTATCTGCATTACGACGGCGACGAAATAATACTAATTTATTTATCTAAATATAGCGATACTGCTAAACCTCAGTATAGTGTTAGAAAAGTTGATATGAGGGATAAGTTTCCGCAACTACCGTTAATATATCTGGTAGCCATGCGGCGAACGACATTAGAAAATGATTTTAAAGATGGCGACGTGTTAAGAATTAATCCATATTATCCATTACGAGCAAGGGATGTATTTTCATTCAATCCCGTTGACTTAAAAGAAGTGGTTGTTCCCTCCAATTTTCAGCTTACGCAAAACTATCCCAACCCATTCAACGCCGGGACAGTATTCGAATACGGTTTACCGGTTGCCGGCAAGGTTACACTCGAAGTTTACAACATACTCGGACAAAAAATTGCAGTACTTATTGATGGGGAAGAGAAGATAGAAGGGAATTACTCGGTTAACTGGGATGGTAAAACAGCACGCGGAACATTTGTATCGACCGGCGTTTACTTTTATCGTATCTCTGTTTCAGGATTGAATAGCAGTTTCGCCCAGACAAAGAAGATGATAATTATCAGGTGATTGGATTGAAAAATGGTTCTGTAACATATATTTTATGTTCTGAGCCAATGTATTGTAAAATTTTATTTACGTCCGGTTCAGTTTTAAAAAATCCATAAACCGAAGAACCACTTCCTGACATTAATGCGAAATCGGCTCCAAGTTCTTTTAGCTGGATTTTGATGTTTTTGATTTTTTCATAGTGTTTGTAAACTACATCTTCAAAATCATTCGTAACCAAATCGCGTAACTCTTCTGGATTATGTATATTCTCAATCAAATCATTCATTAAATTAGTCGCATTCTTCGGCATTTTGATATTCACGTTTTTATATGCCCAAGCCGTTGAAACATGAATTTGAGGATTGACTAAAAGAATCCAATAGGGAATATCGAGTTTAAAATATTCTAATTTCTCACCTCTGCCGGTTGCGTAAGCAGTTCCCGCATAGAGAAAGTATGGAACATCAGAACCTAAACTTAATGCAATCTCTTTGAGTTCACTTTTATCAATTTCACATCCCCAAAATTTTGACAAATGGAGTAAAACCGCAGCAGCATCCGAGCTGCCACCACCAAGTCCTGCTCCAACCGGAATATTCTTCTGCAATCTGATGTGAACTCCTTTGTTTATCCTAAATTTCAGTTTAAGTAGCCCTGCAGCACGAATACATAAATTATTCTCATTTACTGGTATTTCTGGATTATCACATTCCATAGAAATTATGTCTGCAGTAGAAAATTCTACCTTATCATATAGGTTAATCCGATGGAATACAGTTTCAATATCATGATATCCGTCCTCACGTTTTCTGAGGATTCTTAAACCTAAATTTATTTTAGCGAATGCTTTTATCTTCATTTTTATCTAAAATACGAATCAGTTTCCGAATAAGCAAGCAATTTCTAAAATTTCATCCTCTTTAATCTCAACGAATTACTGACTACCGAAACCGAACTCATAGCCATAGCAGCCGCTGCTAACATTGGGTCGAGGATTCCAAAAGCAGCTAACGGTATTAATATGATGTTGTAAATAAAAGCCCAGAACAGATTTTGATATATAGTAGTTACGGTTTTCTTTGAAAGCTTTATTGCTTTAACCACAGCGTTCAAATCGCCCTTCACTAATGTAATATCTCCAGCTTCGATTGCGACATCTGTCCCAGTTCCCATAGCAATTCCGACATCTGCTTGAGCCAAAGCCGGTGCGTCGTTTATTCCATCGCCAACCATAATTACACGATTTCCGTCTGCTTGAAGTTCTTTAATTTTATCAACCTTATCTTTAGGGAGCATTTTGGCATAGTATTCCTCTATTCCAACAGATTTGCTCATAATTTCAGCAGAACGCTCGTTGTCGCCGGTAAGCATAATTGTTTTTAAACCTAATTGTTGTAACTTGCTCACACCAATCTTTGAATCTGGCTTAAGAATGTCGCTAATAGTTATGATACCGGTGAAGTTGCCGTCAATCGCCACAAACACAGAAATCTCACCTTGATGTGGTGTTAAATCAAACGAAGATTTTTGAATAGTAATTCCTTTTTGCTTCATCAATTCTTCGTTTCCGATGTAAATTCGTTTGTTATTCAAATCTCCTTCTGCACCAAAACCAGTAATAGATTTGAAATTATTTATTTTAGATGGATTAATATTTTTTTGTTTTGAATAATTCACAATCGCTTTTGCAATTGGGTGTTCGGAAAGTGATTCGATCGAAACAGCATACTGGAGCAGCTCTGCTTCTGTATATGGACTGACAGGGAATACATCTGTAACATTCAGTTTTCCAGTTGTAATTGTTCCCGTTTTATCGAAAACGATCACATTGGTCTTTCTAAGCTTTTCTAAAATATTAGCATTTTTAATTAGAATTCCGTTCAAGGCGCCGATTCCGGTTCCTACAATGATCGCTGTTGGAGTTGCTAATCCCAACGCACAAGGACAAGCCACAATCATAACAGCAACAAAATTAATGACTGCCGGCGTAAATGACCCTAATGCAAAATACCAAATTAGAAAAGTAACGCTTGCAATCCCTATAACGGTTGGAACAAAAACGGCTGCTATGCGGTCAACTAAATTCTGGATAGGTGCCTTCGAGCCTTGTGCCTCAGCCACCAACTTCACGATTTGCGCAAGCATTGTATCTTTGCCAATCTTCTTTGTCTGAAACCTGAAACTTCCTGTCGTATTTATAGTTGCACCGATTACTTCATCTCCTTTTTGTTTATCAACAGGGAGGCTTTCGCCGGTTATCATACCTTCATCTACACTCGAAAATCCTTCTGTAACAACACCATCGACAGGAATTTTTTCGCCTGGTCGAACTACCAAAATATCTTCTAGCACCACTTGTTCAATCGAAATTTGAATTTCTCTTCCATTTCGGATCACAGAAGCTAATTTTGGTTGAAGTCCGATCAATTTTTTTATTGCTTCTGATGTCTTACCTTTCGATCGCATCTCCAATAATTTGCCTAACAATATTAGTGTAATGATAACCACAGACGTATCATAGTAAACGTTTAAACCGTGACCTCTTGATGTGAAATAGGATGGGGAAAAAGTTATTGCAGAACTATAGATAAAAGCGGCTGACGTACCTACAGCTATAAGAGTATTCATATCAGCTCTGAGGTGTTTCAGAGTTGCCCAAAAGCCCTTGAAGAAACGGTCGCCTGCCCAAAATAAAACAGGGATCGTTAGAACGAAAAATATATAATTCCACGTCTGATGACTGAAAAAAGAAAATGGTGAATTACCCAGCATCATCCACATACTGATAATACTGATGGGTAATGTTAAAAGTAAGCTGAAGATAAAACGAATTCTAAGTTGAACGTATTCTTTTTGATGCTCCTGTTCTTCGAACTCCCAGATATTTTCTTCCGGGACTTCGGCTAACTTGTAACCTATAGATTCGACCGCGTGTTTGAAATGACTTGTGTTCACTTTGGTTTCGTCGAATTGTATCGTGGCGGTTTCAGTTGCAAGATTTACAGTAGCATTTACTACTCCCGGCAATTTACTCAAACTTTCTTGAACTGTTGATACACAACTGGCGCAGCTCATACCCATAATTGGAAGCTGAATCTTTTTTAAGACTTCCTTTTTTGTTGAAAGAGTGGAATTATGAGTGAATGAAATGTTGGGAACCGGCTGCATATTAATCTGGATAGGCATTCCGACTACTTGTTTATTAATGTAGAATTCCGGGTTTTCATCGAAGTGCTTTTTACATCCGACTGCACAGAAGTAGTAATCGGTATTTTTGTATTTACTTTTTCCCGCTGCTCTATCTGGTTCAACTTCCATCCCGCAGACAGGGTCGATATGTTGCATTTACCTTTCTCCTAATTAAAAACGCCAATGTCGGCTAACCATTGGCGTCTTGTTGTTTTTTAATTTTCGAATTTAGAAATTAGATATTAGATATTCAAAATTCACTTACCATCTTTGCAGCAACCCGGCAAACCGTCGTATGCTTCACGGTTGCGCGGAGTTTCGTTGGCATCGTAACCGGCTTCAGAAATCGTTTTTTCGAGTGAGGCAATATCTAATTTTGCTTTATCGAATTTTACAGTTGTCAATTTTTCCTGCAAGTTTACCTCAACGGTTTCGACGCCATCAACACCCGAAACCGCCTTTTCGATTGTGCTAACACACATACCGCACATAATCGAGGAGGTACTAATCGTGGTGGTCTCAAGATTTACTGCTGCCGGTTGTTCTCCGCCGGAGGAGGATTGTTTCTGTCCGCAGCCGGTTAGCAACAAACTGAGTAACATTACTGAAAGAACAATATGTTGATACATTATCTGATTCCTTAACTTTTCTTTGTATCCTTCTTTTCAGTTTTATCGGGGCATTCGTGTTTACTATCTTTAGTTTTTGAACAATCCTCGCCGTGCTTGGCACCGGTTTTCTGGCAGCAATCATCGCCCTTGTCGCATTCTTTCTTAGTATCTTTAACTTCCTTGCTCATGCAATCCGATTTGCCATCGTGTTTGTGTGTTGCATCTTTTGATGTGCAATCCACTTTTTTACCATCTACTTTAGCTTCCGACTTTGCGGCTTTATCGCTTGGGCAGCAAGATTTTTGTTTTTCTTTTGCTGCATCGGTTTTCTTGGTTTCAGTTTGAGCGAATAGTATTGAAACAGATACGAATAGTACTACTAACAGGCTGAACAGATTACGTAATTTCATTTGTTGCTCCTTTTGTTTTGTTGTTTGAGTTTGTTAATTATTTATTATGTCTTTGTTTTCATGATTAGTTTTTAGTTCTAAGTTCTTAGTTGTTAGTCATAGTTATTTAGTTTATAGTTATAGTCTATAGTTGAGGGTGGCTAAAACCATTAACTATAACCAATAACTATTGAACCAAAACAAATAACCAAAAACTTATAACTATTAACTATGTTGGAGATAATTTAAACTTTTCTTTGATTAATTCAAATTAGAAGACTCTACCCACCATAAAAACCATCATCGTGAGCATAACTACACCGCCTATTATCGCATACGGTCCGATATCGTGCATCCCGCCACCATGTTGTTTATGTGGGGTGTGAACGCTCAATTGGGCTTCAATTTCTATGGGCTTTTTTAAAACTACATCTTCTAATTCTGATATAAGGTAAGATACCTTTACATCCTTTTTTGTCTTAACACGATAGGTAGTAGAATAATTCCCGTTTGAATTTTTATGCAGGTCTCTGTCGAACTGAATTGCATCCGGATGTCCATCGTGTCCATATTCCGAAATAATCAGTCGAACAGATGCCGTCGATGCCAGACTATCCTTAAGGGAATAGATTTTTATCCGGTACAGGGCTTCTTCATTATAAAACAGAGCTGGAAATTCGGCTGTGATCCTATAATCGTTTATCTCTACTTCTTTTATTAATTTTTCTGCCATTTCTTTATGTTCATTGTTATCCATCTTGTGCATCATTCCACCCATCATCATACAACCTGGGAGTGAACTAATTGATAAAATAAAAATGCTAAATAAAATGAGTTTCATAAAATTTGTTTTCATATAAGTGTTCCTTTAATTTATTGATCGGTTATTTAATAAGTGACATTGATTTGATTGAAGAAAATCGTTGGGTTTGAAACCGGTAGAAGTAAGTACCACTCGAAAATCCGGAAGCATCCCAATCCACGGTATAGGTTCCTTGTGACTGAACTCCATCTACAAGGACTGCTAACTGTTGACCAAGCATATCAAACACCTTCAGCGAGACATACTCCTGAGTGGGAACATAAAATTGAATCGACGTTTGTGGATTAAACGGATTTGGATAATTTTGTCCGAGTGCGAATGCTTCCGGTGTTTCTGCTTCCTCTTTTATTCCTGTTACACTGACGACAACGAGCACGACCGGTATGAGGATTGGTCCATGATGGGGATCGCCGATAGTCAATTCGGTAGTGTATTCGCCTGCCGACAACATTGAAGCATCAAAGATCAATGTCGAATTGACCGTATCGCCAACGGTAATCTGACCTGAAAGTGGTAAAGCAGAGAGCCAATCCACATTTTCCTCCACTGTATAGGCGAGGCTACTGCTCGGACCAATATTAGTGATATGGATAATTGTTTGTTTGTTTTCTCCAACTGCCAGTGTTTCTCGCATCGCAGTCGGATGCACGGAAATGCTTGCCATGCTGCTTATTGTTAATGTCGAAAGTAGAAAAGTGAGTTGATATAAGATATTCTTTACCTGCATAAGTATTCTCCACGAATGTTGTTGAAAATAATTAATGATTTCCTGTTTCCACTTGTAGATACAGTTCATTTTTAACTTGCGATGTATTTGTTACCTGATAATTAATTCCGACACCGATGAATCCAAATGACGAAAATTTTACTTTTAATCCGGGCATCAAGAAGATAAGCGGTTGAGATGGTCCGATGATTGTCCGAGTATCAACACCAGCAAACAGATATTCCATAATTCGAATGACAGTTCCACTCTCTGCGATATAATGTTTTGTTGAGAAGTCGTAATGCACAATGAGATCATTTATTGTGTTCTTGAATATGCTGATTCGACCCGAAAGTCCGAAAAGATATGCTAGACCATGGTGAGCATTGTCATCATCTTTTGGACCGGTTGGAATCCCCACGATTCCTAAAAGAGAAATGCCGTTCAATCTCCGAGCATCATGCCAAAGTCCGATCATGCCGATGATCTCAGTTAATGGAGTTGTTGTTACGCCGAGGCTGCGGAGATGGATACCACCAAAATCAAATAATCCATACCCAAGATGACCGCTTATATCATATTTTGATTTGCCTATATTCTGTTGCAGAAAAACATTCAAACGAACATGAAATTTTCCTTCAGGATCGGGAACTCCCATTGCTGCAAGGAAAGGATGGGGAAACAGATGGTCGTTCGTGTGCTGTTCCCCTTGCTGTCCATGTAACGAAATGGGTAAACTGGACAATACGATTACACAAAGTAAACATAGTCGTATTTTCATGATGGTCTCTTCAAAGAATGATTTCATTTTTAGTGTCCGCCTCCTGTTTGCTGCTTCACGATCCAGCCGCCTAACATCATTGTGTATTCTTTAGTGTAAGTTTTCTGCCGCTGCTCAACGATGATGGGTCCATACAGTCCCTTGTCCACCTGTGATGCTTCGTTGGACATGAAATGTGGATGATACATAAACGAACCTGGTCGATCAACAAAAAATTGGTATATCTTTCTTCCACCCGGCGGGATGGGAACCTGTGTTATAGGTGCTACACCGTCGTCTGTCCAAGCAATTCGATTAATACCGTGCCAGTGGATGCTGGTTGGTTCGGAAAGATTGTTTATCACAGTTACACGTACGCTGTCTCCGATGTTGACACGAATTTCAGGACCGGGCACTTTTCCGTTGAATGCATACGCTTGCGTCACCGTTCCACTTTTTATTTCCCATTGGATTGGACTCGCTGTCAGTGTATAGTCTCTTACTTGTCCAGTCCAGGGAATGGTGTCTGCTTGGGTTGAATTGATTGTGAGTGGTTTCTCTGATGCGTGAGTCGTTTGACCAACAATGTCTTTGGGAATTTGTAGAGCTTGGTTGGCTTTTGGCAGTGAGAAACCTTCGTACAGAACGAATGTGAACATACCTTGTTCTGCATGGTGAAGTTCGTGGCAATGGAACGCCCAGATACCGGGGTTGTCTGCAACAAACTCAATGTCTAGGATTTCTCCAGGTGCAACGGTTACGGTGTTCCGCATCTGAGGGTTGGCGACCGGCCATCCATCGACTGCTACCACCTTGAAATCGTGACCATGCAGATGCATTGGATGAACACCGTTGCTGATATTCATAAATCGCACACGAACTGTATCGCCCTGACGGACGCGGAGAGGTTCGGTAGCAGGGTAAGCCTTACCGTTAATTGTCCAAGTATCATAACTCATTACCTCCAGTGGGACATCCACAGATTTCTCTTTGCAGCTCGATAACAGAACGATTGTGCTGATGATGAATACAGCAGCAAGAGATAAAGTTAGTTTTTGGAATAGGAATTTTTTCATGATTTTGGTTCCTTTCTTAATAATTGAATAAAAATGATCTATCACTTCTTCACTACCAGCGTTCCTTCAATCATTTCCATCGGACAAGAAAAAGTGAAGGTACCTGCACTGTCGGGAGTAAACTCAATTGTGGTGATTTTAAACGGCTCGAGTTTTTGTTCAACTTTAAATGTCTTCAACATTACTTTGTCGGTACAGCCTTTTTCCTGCAGATCAAATTTGAGGCGCATAGGAATTCCTTTTTTTACAACGACTGTGTTTGGGTGATAACCATCTTTTATTGTGATCGTTGTTTCCTGCATACCATCGTCATTGATAAATGCATAACCCTTCGATGGAGTTACAACTTTATACTCAGAATGTGATTCAGATTTCTGCGTGATATGTTTATGTCCACTTGAACCCATCGAGCATTGAGAACGGCCGTTCGCAGCTGCAATAAAGATACTCAGAATAATAGTTGCAAGGTAAAATGTGAATTGTTTCATTGTGTTACTCCTATGATTAATAATTATGATTTAATGTTGATGTTCCGATTTGCCTGTGGAATCATGATCGCCTTCATGCTCATGTTCCTCGTTCGCTTCATTATGCGGGTGTGGCTGTGTTGACTGCTGTACAGCACTTCCACCTACACCGAACTCGTAAACTAACTTTCCACCCAAATGTGCACTATAGAGCATTGTGGCTACGGCGAGTCCGCCAATTACTAAATAAATAATTTGTTGGAGTCTCTGCGATGGTATCGCTGTCTTCAGGAAACTTCTCCAAAGAAATAAAACAATGAAAACGCCGGTAACTATCAACCCGATTGTCTCGTGAGTTTCCATGATTTCATGTGCAGCATCATTGTGTACAACTGTATTGGCGGCAATTAAACCGGTTATAGCCGTGATGATAATTGCAGCGGTGCCAAAAAGCTGTGCCCACCAGCCGGCATTTTTGAATGATTCTTTCTTTAACAAAATACCAAGTAAGTCCCAGAGTAATCCGACCGAAAGAAGCGCAATCGGAAAGTGTACAAAATACGGATGTATGTTTTGCATATTATTTCTCCTTTTATTTTAGCCTTTAATTATTTTTTTACTTTTGCCTTTTTCATTTTGCCTTGATTTAGTTTTCCTTCATCCAGCTTGCCATCTTTGAAACTTTCAGTGTTCCTTTTTTCAATTCGCGCTCTTTCATCCAAGTGAATAATATCGGAGTTACAATAAGAACGTGTATTGCAGATGTGATCAAACCGCCAATTATCGGAGTTGCTAATGGCTGCATAACATCGGCGCCAACGCCTGTACTCCACATAATTGGGATGAGTGCAATCAGCGTGGTAGAAACTGTCATCACTTTCGGACGTAGCCGCAGTACGGATCCTTCATACGTTGCATCTACAATATCCTGCTGGGTCAGAGGACCGCGTTTGCCGAGTTCAAAATCACGAAGCCGTTTATCCAGCGCTTCGTGAAGAAATACAACCATTATTAAACCTGTCTCGACCGCTAATCCATACAGGGCAATAAACCCCACCCACACAGCAACGGAAAAATTTGTTCCCAATATATACACCAAATACACACCACCTACTAACGCAAACGGAACTGAAAGCATTACAACGAATGCCTCTTTGGGATCTTTAGTTACGAAATAAAGCATAACAAAAATTATTGCAAAAACTATAGGCATTAAAAGCTGTAAACGCTCCTTCGCCCTTATTTGATGTTCCCACTGTCCGCTCCACGTAAGCGTGTATCCGTCGGGTAACTTAAATTCTTTTTTAAGAACTTCTTTTGCTTCTCCAACAAAGCTCCCCATATCACGACCACGCACATTTAAGTAAACAAGTGAACGGAGCTGAGCGTTCTCACTTGAAATCATAGGTGGACCGGGAACGATTTCGATTTTCGCTAATTGTCCGAGAGGGAGGTACGAACCGGAAGAAACGGAAGTTAGGATTTCGCCTGCCCGTCCGTCAGGCGGGGATTTGAGATTTGGGATTTGAGATTGTTTTGACATTGAAGACATACCACTTGAAGAACTTTGGCTTGTTGCTTCTGGCATCTGTCTTTTGCTGCCAACAACATTTACAGGAATTAATAAATTTTTAAGTGCTTCGATGTTATCTCTCGAATCACGTTCGTAGCGGACACGGATTGGAAATCGCTGTCTTCCTTCGATTACTACTCCAAGATTTTCACCGCCGATGGCAGTTTCGATGATGTCTTGAACATCGCCAATATTGATTCCGTATCGGGCAACCGCCTCCCGGTCGATTTTAATATCAAGGAACAAACCGCCTTGTGTTCTTTCGGCGTATAAATCGGCGGCGCCCGGAATTTTTCGCAAAATCTGTTCAGCACGAATTGCGAGCTGCTCGAGTGTATCTAAGTTTTTACCGAATATTTTCACACCCAAATCAGTCCGCACGCCAGTCGAAAGCATATTGATTCGGTTGATAATTGGTTGTGTCCAACCATTCCGGACACCGGGGATTTGCAATTTTGCATCGAGTTCCGAAATTATATCGTTTTTCGTAATGCCGGGGCGCCACTGGTCCTTTGGTTTAAGTATTATAATCGTCTCAATCATACTCACGGGTGCGTTATCGGTAGATGTTTCGGCTCTGCCGGATTTTCCAAGGACCAGATCGACCTCCGGTATTGTTCTGATTATCGCATCTTGAACTTGCAATATTCTATTTACTTCGGTGATAGACGCAGATGGAAGTGTTACCGGCATAAAGAGCAAGCTCCCTTCGTCCAACGACGGCATAAATTCCGAACCCGTATTCATCACCATCGGTATTGTAATCAGTAGGGCAAAGATATTTATCGCGATTGTTGTCTTCCGCCATTTTAGCGTCCATCTGATAATTGGTGCGTAAAAATTATTTAAGTGCTTTGTTACGGGATTTTGATTTTCCAAACGGAACTTACCTCGCGTGAACATAGTCATTAACATTGGAACAAGCGTTATAGCTATGATTGCTGATCCGATCATCACAAAAGATTTTGTAAATGCTAAAGGTTTGAACAATTTCCCTTCCTGTCCTGTAAGTAAAAATACAGGAAGGAACGAGACAACCATAATAGCAACAGAAAAGAAAATTGCAGGTCCAACTTGTTTTGCCGACATAATTGCAATCTCGGTATAATCTTTATCCGTCAAAGTTCCTTTTTCGTGTTGTGCACGTGCAACATTGCGATACGCATTTTCAACGAGAACTATTGAGGCATCTACAATCACTCCTATCGAAATAGCAATCCCCCCCAACGACATTATGTTGGATGTTATTCCGAACATTTTCATTCCGATGAATGCAAGTAACACAGCAATCGGTAATTCAATAATAATCCTCAGCACACTACGCACATGCAGAAGGAAAATAAGTACCATAATGCTTACTACAATTCCTTCTTCAATAAGAGTATTTTTCAAATTGTGGACTGCTGCCATTATTAAATCGCTGCGGTCGTAAGCTGGAACAATTTTAACACCCTCGGGTAAGCCCGGTGTAATTTCCTCAATCTTTTTCTTCACGCGGTCGATAACATCTTTGGCATTTTCGTTATAACGCATCACAACGATACCACCAACTACCTGACCTTTTCCGTCTTTTTCAAGCGAACCGCGCCTAATGTCGCCGCCAAGTTGAACAACACCGATATTCCGTATGTAAATGGGAGTTCCGGTTGAACTTGTCCCGATAACTATGTTTTCGATATCGCGTACCGATTGGATGTAACCCTGACCGCGAACAAAATACTCGGCATCGGAGATTTCAAGTATTTTCCCGCCGACATCGTTGTTGGAACGCATCACTGCGTTTTTAACATCGGCAATCGAGACGCTGTACGCTTTCATTTTATCGGGATCAATATCAACCTGATATTGTTTTACAAAACCGCCGATCGAAGCAACCTCGGCTACGCCTTGCACACCTTGTAGATTCAGTTTGATGTACCAATCCTGAATTGAGCGAAGCGTGCCTAAATCGCTTTTACCTTCTACAGTGTACCAGAAAACATGCCCGACTCCGGTTCCGTCGGGACCGAGTTGTACTTTAGCGCCGTTTGGGAGCGAAGTTTGGACTACCGAAAGTTTTTCCAACACACGGCTTCTTGCCCAATACGAGTCGGTCTTTTCATTAAAAATTATAAAAATGAAAGACATACCGAACATTGATTGGGCACGTATTGCTTCGACGTTGGGAACACCCTGCAGGGCAGTTACAAGCGGAAATGTAATTTGGTCTTCGATTAATTGTGGCGAACGTCCCATCCATTCAGTAAAAACTATCACTTGATTTTCTGATAGGTCGGGGATTGCATCCATCGGCGTATGCACTACCGACCAGATGCCCCAGGCAATAATAATCAGATAAGCAAGGATGATTACAAACTTGTTACGCGCCGAGTAGTCAATTATTTTTTCTATCATAGATAACCTTAATATTTATCTCTCGCAAAGGACGCTAATGACGCAAAAGAATTTTGACTTTGCGTACTTTGCGTCCTGGCGTGAAGTTAATTTTTATTTTACGATGATTTTGCCTTCAAGCATATCCATACCGCAATGAAATTTGTACACACCAGCTCGCTTCGGTGTAATTTCGATAGTGGTTGTTTTATGCGGCGTTAAATATTTCTTGATGTTGAAATCAGGGAATACAACTTCATCGGTACATTTGATATCATCGTGCCGTTCAAAATGGATGGTAAGTTTATGACCCTTTCGAGCTTGAATCTTTGAAGGAGAATATCCACCATCAACAACGATTGTTACTTCGTTTGAAAATTGAGTGTCATTTTCGGTCATAGTATTTTTTTCTACTTCACGCTGATGACCTTCATGTCCGGCCGGCGTCCCGGTTTGTTTCAATTGGCTTTCGGAATCAATCAAATAACCGCCTGTGGTTACAACAGATTCACCTTCTGATAATCCTTGAAGCACTTCAACGAGTGTTCCTGTAGTCGCACCTAATACCACATCACGCGGCTCGAAGATATTTGTCTGAATTTCAATCCACACAACATTTCTTTTCCCAGAATATAAAACAGCCGAGGCAGGAATCGTTAATGCTTTTTTCGTCGTCTCAAGAATCGTTGCCTTAACATACATTTGTGGTTTTAGTTTACCGTTGGGATTTTTAAATGCTGTTCGCACTCTGATTGTCCGCGTCTCAGGATTTATTGTCGGATCGATGAATGTAACTTTGCCGGAAAAAATCTCATTCGGATACGCTTCGGAAGTAATTTTAACTGACTGATTCAGTTTAAGTTCGTTTATATCTTTTTCATAAACATCTAAATAAATCCAAACATTAGAAAGGTCGGCAAGTTGATAAAGAACCGTTCCTTCATCTACATACTCTCCTTCTTGAATACTTTTTGCCAAAACAGTTCCGGAGATGGGGGAGTAGTATGCGATTGATGATTTAATATTTTGTGATTGTTCGATTTCGGAAATTTGGCTTTCAGTAAGTCCGAAATGAATACGCAAACGACTACGTGTTGCATCGAGTAAATTTATGTTGGAAGCAAGAATGAGTTCCTGCTGTGCCGAAACCAAATCGGGGCTGTATAACTCAAAAAGTGGCTGTCCCTTTTTAACAATCTCGCCTGTGAAGTTTACGTATAATTTTTCGATTCTTCCTCGGAATCGTGCAGTAACTTTTGACTGTAATGGCTCGGCGACATCTACAACACCGACTGCATCTACACCTATACTTAGATCTTGTCGTTCAACGGTTGATGTTGATACGTTTGCAATTATTCGTTGAGTAGGAGAGAGACTTACCGCTTTTAGATGCTCCAACTCAGCATCCGATGCTTCCAATTGTGCTGATTTCTTGACTAAATCCATGTGGCAAACAGGGCAAGCGCCAGGTCTATCCGAAACAACCGATGGATGCATCGGACAGGTGTAATAGCTTTTTTCTTCCGAATTTGCATTGGTGCCTGATTCGGTTTTTACTTCTTCAGCGTAAACCGGAGTTCGCTCCATCCCCATCGGAGATTTACCGGGGTGGTCGCTTCTATCACCGGGAATCATAGAATCAGTCCAATAAAGAATTTCACGCTCAGGTTTTGAGGGGAATAGCTTTGGATAGAAATATATTCCTGCTAAACCAACGATTAACATAACTGATGTAATGATAATAATATTTTTTTTCATATCGAAATCCTTCTCTTGCTATTTTTTCTTTGTACTTTGTTCTTTGTCATTAGTCATTTGTGATTACATCATCTGAAATCTGACATCTAAAATCTTCACAAAACTTCTTCTATATCTCTGCAGCCAATTTGATTTTCCAACTCAGCGAGAGTCTGTTCAAATTTCATACGCGTCATAATTTGCTCCATCTTTTCCATCGTCAGCATTCTATACGTATCTAATAGCATCAAAAAATCGGTCTGACCAGTTTGGTAGTTAGTTAAAGTAACACGTAGCGACTGCTCGGCGAGGGGAATAATATTTTGCTGATATAAATCCCACTGACTTTTTAGCGAGTTTGATTTAGCAAAATATTCGCGCACTTTTGAGAGCAGCATATTCCGCTCGTCTTTATACATAGCAGTTGATTTTAATATATTTGCCGATGCTTCTTCCACACGTGCATTGGCTTTACCTAAAGTCCAAAATGAAAACGGGAGAGAGACTCCTGCCAATAAACTCCAGCCCCGGAAACCCTTCATCGGCGACGAAACATATTCAACTCCGATTTTGAAATCTGGTAAATATTCTAATTTTGCAAGTTTGTGCATCTCTTTATCCTTCTCAACCATCAAAGAATCGCTTCGGAGTCTTGAGCATTTTTTTAACGCGTATTCCTGAATTTGTTTAATATCAAAATCGAAAAATATCGTATCGGGTGCGGTTGCTACTCCGTTGAAATCTGAAATATTTTTATTCAAAAGTGAAGCAAGCATGGCGAGTGCGGCTTCTTCCATATCCGAGAATCCGAGGCGTTCCTTTTCCAATTTTGCAATTTCAACCTGTGCCCTCAAAACATCTTGTTGCGAAATCTTGCCGACTGAATAACGAGTTGTTGCAATCTGCAAAAACTGTTTCATCAATTCCGTATTCGAGCGATTGAGTTCTAAATTCTGTTGTGCCGCCCACAACTCATAAAATGCAGATTTCACTTTCATAATTATTTCAACTGATTTTTCGTTGTAAATTTGTTGTGCGCGGCTGGCTTCCAATTCAGCCATTTTGGTTTCGCTTGATATTTTCGATGGGAAGCGGATCATTTGCATCAATTCCAGGTTTGCATACATCGCTTCGTTCGGTTTTAAACCGGGCATTTCCATCAGGCGGAAAGTTAATTCAGGATCATCGAGCGAACGCATCTGCGGGATTTTTGCTTCAGAAGCATTAACGATTTGCGCAAATGACTCGAGTTCAAAATTGTTTACAAGCGCCTCGTCGATAAGGTCTTCTAATTTCAAGATTGGCTTTACTTGGGCAATTAAAGTTGTCTGAAAAATAACAAGCAAAGCAAATAATAAGTTCTTCATAATTTTTTTCCTGTGCATTTATGTCTGGTGGGGATGTGACCCACTTTGGCAAATTAAACATCGTCATGTTGTTTCGATACTATTGGGAACAATATACCGATAAATCCCTATCCACACAAAATTGGGACGGGATAACGATTCATAGATTAAGGAATTAAATTAACAGAGAAGACGTGAAGATTGGTATATCTTCGATGAGAGGAGGGGAATGGAGAGTTAGATTTAACGTTTGTGCATTAATTATCGGTTCATCAAGTGCGAAAGAATGGAGTCCGTTTATGACGGATGGAGTGATGGAGTCCGCCTTCGGCGGATGGAGCTTTGTTACTTCATTCTTTTGCGTTTGGAGAAACTCAACCTTATTCGACTCTGCGGCGATAACTGTCTGGCAGCAAGAAGATTCGCCCTTAGAAAGTGCTAAGTCGTTGTGGTTATTTTTCTCGGTATCGCACATGCCGCAAGAATCGCTTGAAACTGTCTTCATCATCTCGCAGTAGTGGAGAACAACCGGCAGCCCAATGTTAAATACAAGAAATAGGGCTGTAAATGCGATGATTAGTGAGATATGTATTTTGTTTCTTACCATACGCTTTGATTAACATACGAAATAGGATTAAAAGTTCCAAATTGTTTTTATACACAAATATTCTTATCATTAAATCAAAAATTCAGGAGATAATAATGTATCGGACTATTGAAGATTTTATTAAAGTCTGGAAATACGAGAGCGAGTCAACTGCGAAAACATTGAAATACTTAACTGATTCTGCGCTGCCTACCAAAGTTACCGAAGAAGGCAGGTCGTTGGGCTTTCTCGCTTGGCATATTGTGATAACGCTGGGAGAAATGGGCGGACACATGGGACTGATTGTAAATGCTCCGCCGGAAAATTCGGAAGAGCCAAAGGATGCAGAAAAAATAGTTTTAGCTTATGAAATAGCGGCAATGTCGCTGGAAGTTGAAGTTCAATCCAAATGGAACGATCAGATGTTGCTTGAGGTGATTGAGATGTATGGCGAGAAGTGGCGACGCGGCGATGCTCTCTCGGCGTTAATCAGACACGAAATACACCACCGCGCTCAAATGACAGTCCTGATGCGACAAGCCGGATTAAAAGTCCCTGGCATTTACGGTCCTGCGAAGGAAGAATGGGCTGATATCGGGATGTCGGCTCAAAGATGATAAGGAAAATAAATTCGAAATTCTAATAACGAAATACGAAACAATTTTTGGTATATCTGGACAAAGTTAAGCTGAAAAATAGTTACAATGGTTCGCTTTCAATCACCACAAGGTTTTTGGTTCTTTGTTTTAGTTCAATAGTTAGTGGTTACATTTTAATGGTTAATCAATATAAACGATGGTTATAGGAATTGAATCATCAACTAAAAACTAAAACCAGTAACTAAAAAACCATAACTCACAACTAACAACAGATGACAAAAAAAGTTATTGGTTTTTGGTTCTTGGTTATAGTTCATTAGTTAGTGGTTATAGTTTAATGGTTTCATAAACCATCAACTAAAAACTAAAACCAGTAACTAAAAAACCATAACTAAAAACTAAAAACTACTAACTAAATTTATTTACATCCAAAATTCAAATGATTAAAATAATTATTTTTCTATTTTTCATAAGCCCTAATTTTCTTTTCTCCCAAAATAATCCATCAACCAAACGAGTTGATTGGGAAAAAGTTCACAACATCACAATCACCGGTATAGATGCTCTCTACAATTTTAAGTTCAAGGAAGCTGAAGAAAAATTTGATGAGGTGATAAAAATAGCGCCTGCCGACCCGCGCGGACATTTTTTCAAAGCAATGATTTATCATTACAGATATACTTTTTTGAGAGTCCGCACTGACTTTGATAAATTTATACAATTGTCCGATAACGTTATTGATGCAGCGGAAAAAGTTTTGGATAAAGATAAAAAAAATTCAAACGCTTTGTTCTATTTAGGTGGAATTTATGGTTATAGGGGAATAGTGCGTTCGCAAGAAAACCAAATCGTTAGAGCGGTATGGGATGGAAGAAAAGGTTATAGTTATTTGGAAGATGCGATAGAAGCAAACTTGAATAACCACGATGCCGAGATGGGATTAGGGATGTTCAATTATTTTGTTTCACGGATTCCGAGTTCATTCAGATGGATGATAAAAATTATGGGATTCAACGGCGACAGGCAAAAAGGTTTGGAACAGTTAGAACGTGCTGCTACAAAAGGAACTTACGCAAAAAATGAAGCTAAGTGGTGGCTTTCGCAATTTTATGTAGCCGAAGAACAGCCTGAAAGAGCGTTTAAATTTTTAGACCAGCTGTCAAATAAATACGCTCAAAATCCTTTCTACGTTCAACGCTATGGAAATATTCTTCTCTATTGGTTACGTCGTGCAGATGAAGCGATTGTGGTTTTAAAAAAAGCAATCATTATTCAAAATTCTGAAGCTGAACGATTCATCTCAGCAAGCTATAGCTCACTCAGTGATGCGTACAGATTTAAAAATAATTTTACAGAATCAATACAATGGGGACAGAAATATGTAAGCTCGAAAGATATAGATTCTTCTTCAAAAGACTACACATATTATCGCATAGGTTTATGCTATGAACTTTTGGAAGATAGAACAACTGCTATCCAAAATTATCAGAGAGCAGGGAAGAACACCGATGCACAAGAAAGAATTAAAACTCCGTTGACTTATGCAGATATTATTTTAGTCAAAATGTCGAATAACTTTGAAGCCGGCGATTATCAAGATGTCATTAAATCGGCGAATGAGTTGATGACTATCAGCTCGCTTAATGAAGACCAGCGTGGCGAGAAATATTTCAGGATGGGACGCGCTCATTTTGAGTTAGGTAATTTTGATAAATCGATTGAGATGTTTGGTAATGTATTGCATATTAAGAATTTCAAACAAAATTGGATTTTACCTAACACACATTACCGGCTCGGCTTAGCACAACTTAAAGTTGGGAATAAACAGAAAGCAAAAAAGGAATTCGAGACTGCTTTGAAATTTAAGGATTACACGGGCGAGAGAAGAATTAAGTATGGAATTGAAAGCGAGTTGGATAAGTTATGAGCGGTGAGCACGGAGCTAAGAGCGTTGAGCTTTGAGCAAGGAGCAATATGCGATGAGCGGTGAGTAAGGAGCTGTGTGCGAGGAACGGAGAGCAGGGGACAATTGAATTATTTTGGATAATATTGTCGATATGTATAGAAAGAAGTGATCACATCTACGATTTGTATATTGCTTTGTAATTTGGTATAATTTAACAACAAGTTTAATAAATTTTACGGATATAGTTATGAGTGGAATTCAATATGTAGTAGATGAAGCGGGCAACCACACTGCTGTTCTAATTGATTTAAAACAGATTGGTGATGCATGGGAAGATATTTACGATATCTTGGTTTCTGCTGAAAGAGATGATGAGCCAACGGTTGCTTGGGAAGAATTGAAGAAGGAAATAGAGAACACAAAGTAAAATTGTGGAACGATACACTGTTACCTTTGTTAATTCTGCAGCAAGAGAATTTCGAGACTTACCACACGAAATTAAAATTCGGATTGCAGTGGAAATTGATGCCTTACAAAATGTTTCTCGTCCAGCGGGTGTTAAAAAATTGTCATGAGGAAAAAAATTATATCGAATACGTGTCGGCGATTATAGGATTGTTTATAAAGTTTTTGACGATTCAAAAGAAATTAAAGTAACAAAGGTACGTCACCGCAAGGATGTTTATAAATAACGAACGTATTGATGAATGGATACCATTGCCAGATAGGTTCGTATATTCTATTGGTTTCGATTTTTTTATTCGTGTATTTCACTGCCTGCCGTCGGGCAGGGTAGGCAGGTGTGTTCTATTTTTCAATGGTCGCAGAGAAGGTGCAAATGTCGCAAAGAGTCGACTACTCCCTCACTCCATAATTTCAATAACGACTAGTCGTTCCTTTTTGAAATTCTTAATGATTTATCAAAAGCGCTGAATTGTAAAATTATTTATCTTATTATCATTACGCGAGCTAATTCGTGTTTTTGAAAATAGTGCAAAGAAAACCTATATTTTGTCAATGAAAAAAGAATTATGCCTAAAACAATAAGCCCCGTCCTTATTGACGCGCGTGAACTATCCATTCGCTTCGGTGAGCAGGTCGTTTTGAATAATGCAACAATGAGCGTTCACCAAACCGATAGAATCGGATTGATTGGAAACAATGGTTCAGGCAAATCGACGCTATTAAAAATTATTGCAGGTATAATGGAACCGGACTCAGGAACCGTAACGCGACGGAGAGACATCGTTATAGGATACCTCGCACAAGACTTACAACTCGACCCTGCATTATCGGTGTACGAGAATATTCTGGAGGGAGCACATGATGTAATTGATATTCTACGAGAATACGAATCGCTTCCGCCCACGTCAGAAAAACGCCATCTTCTTGAGGCACACATTCATCATCGGGACGGATGGAATTTAGAGAACAGGATTGAGACAGCTATGCACTCGCTGAATGTGCCTGATAAGAATCGTGATATTAAAACTCTATCTGGCGGAGAGAAACGCCGTGTAGCGTTATGCAAAGCAATTATCGCACGCCCCGATCTCCTCATCCTCGACGAACCGACAAATCACCTTGATACGCAATCGATAGAGTGGATGGAGGAATTTTTGGAGAAATACTCCGGTGCATGTCTCTTTGTTACTCACGATAGATATTTTCTCGATTCAATAGCAACCAGAATTATCGAAATTGCGAATGGTGTCTGTTACTCACACACAGGTAATTACACCGACTTTATGCTTGATAAAGTTGAGCGTGAGGCGCAATTAGAGACAGAGGAAAGAAAGCGGAATCGTTTCTTGCTCCGCGAGCTTGAATGGGTACGTAAGGGACCCCGGGCGCGGAGAACCAAATCGAAAAGTCGGCTAAGCAAATATTTTGAAGAGGTTGATAAAAAAGGGTATGAGACGGACGAGGAAGTTGAACTGATTATTCCACCCGCATCGGTGCTTGGTTCCAAAATTCTGAACTTAAAGAATGTCGGGATTGAAATTGGCGGTAAAAAACTATTCAGTAAAGTGGATTTCAATTTCGACAGGCAAAGGAAGCTTGGCATCATCGGTCGCAATGGACTTGGTAAAACCACGCTTCTGAAAATCATACTCGATGAATTGCGCCCAACAGAAGGTCATGCAGAAGTAGGAGATAGAACGATCTTTAACTATATCGATCAATCGCGTTTGGCGCTGAACGATGAGAACACTGTCTTGCAGGAAATTGGAGAAGGCAACGAGTGGATTATTTTTGGTGAAGAACGATTGACGGTATGGAAATATCTACGGCGATTTCTGTTTGCCGATGAAAGAATGCAGACGAAAGTCGGGAAACTATCCGGCGGAGAACGGAGCCGACTCTTATTAGCAAAGATATTGAAAAACGGTGGTAACTTCCTGATTTTAGATGAACCGACAAACGATCTCGACCTGGCGACATTGCGCATTCTTGAAGAAGCCCTCTCATCATTCGATGGTTGTGTTATAGCGGTGAGCCACGATAGGTATTTCCTGAACCGGGTATGTAATGGTATTCTTGCCTTTGAAGGAGACGGCCCCGAGGGGGCAGGCTATGTGCATTTCAGTGAAGGCGATTACGACTATTACTTAGAGAAACGTAATGCCCGTTTAGCAGAAGCGGAGGCAAAATCAGTTGAAGCAAAACAGCCCGACACGCAGTTGAGGGCGTTGGCTAAAAAACCGAAAAAGAAATTAAGCTGGAAAGAAGCGAAGGAACTTGAGACAATTGAGCAGGACATCATAACGGCAGAAGAAGATGTTGAACGAATTGAAGCTATTTTTTCGTCGCACGATTTTTACGATAAGCACGGGGAGCATACCGAGCAATTGAGCAAAGAACTTGCAGCGGCAAAGGCACAAATTGAACGTCTCTACGCCCGATGGCATGAACTCGAGGAATTACGGACGGGGATGCAATGAAAATGGATATAAGAACATATCTGCGATGCGATTGTGTTGGTAGAAGAAGACAACTTGTTGACATCTATTACCTCAAAAATAAATACACACTAACGAAACATATCAACCCAATTGCGTATATTGGGACATGATAAAAATCTCTAACATCACAAAGCAATTTCCAACAGTTACCGCGTTGGAGAATATCTCGTTTACAATCAATAAACAAGAATTCTTCGGGCTTCTCGGACCGAATGGCGCTGGTAAAACCACGCTTATGAATCTGCTTGTCGGTTACTTCGATCCGGACAAAGGAGAGATTGAGATTGCAGGCGAGCGGGTAACACGCGATAACCTGCATACACGGAGAAACATCGGTTTGGTGCCGCAGTCGCTTGCACTTTACGACGATATTTCTGCCGAGGAAAACCTTAAAGTCTTTGGAAGTTTCTATCATATCGACAAAAAGGAACTCACGCTTAGAATAAAAGAAAAGTTAGAATCTGTTCAGCTTTATGAGCGGCGAAAAGATAAAGTAAAGACATTTTCAGGGGGAATGAAACGTCGTTTGAATATGATTGCAAGCTTATTGCACGACCCTCCATTAATTTTATGCGATGAACCGACAGTAGGAATTGACCCTCAATCGCGAAACGCAATTTTCGATTACCTTACAATGCTCAACCAGCAGGGTAAAACGATTGTTTATACCACACACTACATGGAAGAAGCTGAAAGATTATGCAACCGAATCGCGATCATAGATCATGGTAAAATAATTGCCGAAGGATCGCTCGATAAATTATTGGAACAATTGCATTACGATGATACGATATCGATAATTAAAAACCAATCGACTATAGCTAATATGCACATCATAAAAAGTTTTGGCGAGCTGATAGATGTAAACGAACACTTAGAGTTGAAACCAAAACAAGGATTTTTATTATCTGAATTTTATTCAATGTTAGAAAAGCATAACATCGGCTATAAGTTTATCGAAACAAAAAGACCATCTCTTGAATCGCTGTTTCTCCATCTGACAGGAAGGAGATTACGAGATTGAAAACTGTCTATAAATTGATTGTAAAAGAATATAAATTGTTGGTGAATGATCGTCTCGGAATGGTGTTGACCTTCATCATACCATTAGCGCTTATTTTTATATGGGGACTTGTATTCGGAAAGATCGGTTCAGGTTCACAAAAATTACGCATAGCATTTGTAAACTCGAGCGATGCACCTATTTCAAGAAAAATTGAGAGGGCATTGGACTCGTCGAAAACATTCGTTCTTCTAAAATCTTATGAAGATGAAAAAGGCAAACGCATCAAATTCGACACAAGCAATGTGCAAGATTATGTTAAACGAGGCAGGGTTTCAGCGGCATTAGTGATTCCGGTTGATGCATACACCGATACATCTTCGGGTTTGAAACTGAAATTCTATTATGACCCAAAAAACGAGAGCGAAATGCAGATGATGCAAGGACTTCTTCAGCAAACAATTATGTCGGAAATCCCGGATTTATTTTTGCAGGGGATGCAGAGGCAAGCAATAAAATATTTAGGTGCCGATTCGGGAAAAGCTTTCAATGAAGCAATTGCCGGCACTGTAGGAAAATATTTTAAAATTGATCCTAAATTGATAAAGATTCCATCGCTAAGCGATACGAACAATTTTGGTGGAAGTGATAAAGCAGAAGGAAATAAATTTTTCCAAAACATTCTTCAATTCGAACAAATTCAACTTGTAGGTCGCGATATCGCTAATCCTTGGGCAACGCGAAATGTTGCCGGCTGGGCAATGATGTTTTTGTTATTCACACTTACCGCTACATCATCTTCGTTGTTCGATGAGAAAAAAAGTGGTGTAATTCTCAGGATTCTTGCATCGCCAATTTCTCGCGTTCAAATTCTGTGGAGTAAATATCTGTTCAATATGTCTTTGGGATTCATTCAGTTGAGTGTTTTATTCCTCGGTGGATCGTTATTGTATCAGATTAATATCTTTTCAAATATTTTCAATTTGACTCTTATCATAGTAGCAGCGGCAACCGCATGCACTGCGTTCGGTATGCTACTGGCGGCGGTCAGCAGAACAGCAGCACAGGCAAATGGGTTAGGAATGTTTCTCATTTTATCTATGAGCTCAATTGGTGGAGCATGGTTCCCAACTGCCTTTATGCCCGATTTTATACAGAACATAAGCAAAGGAACAATCGTGTATTGGGCGATGGATGGAATCCAGCAAGTTCTATGGCGCGGTGTTGGAACAGTGGAAATTATTCCAAACCTTGCAATCTTATTAGGTATGGCAATGCTTATTACAAGTGTAAGCGTTTGGCAATTCAAAAAGGGGCATGTGTTTTAACCGTTGGCTATAAGTTTAATTATTATTTTGGCTTGGAGTTTTTAAGGGATAACTATATCGCTGTTCATTCTATCGAACTGATCGAAGCAAAAATAAAATCGGAGTTCGCCCCTTAATTCACGCAGCAAGAGATTGGGGAAAATATAATTATCTCATCGTACCGGGTAAAATAAATGTCCATCTGGTCCTACGGGAAATCCTACAAGCACCCAAATCACCAAGAGTATTGTCCAAAAAATAAAAAACAAAACCGAATATGGTAACATCATCGAAATGATCGTCCCGATTCCTGTTTTGTCCTGATACTTTTGTGCAAACGCTACGATTAAAGCAAAATAAGGAAGCATAGGAGTAACAATATTTGTTACAGAATCCCCAATTCTATAAGCGGCTTGAGTAAGTGCAGGGTGATAACCTAATAGCATGAACATCGGAACAAAAACGGGAGCCATTATTGCCCATTTAGCAGAGGCGCTTCCCATAAAAAGATTAATAAATGCGGATAGAATAACAAAGGCAACCAACAAACTTACACCTGTTAATCCTATGTTTTTCAGAAAATTTGCTCCTTCAACAGCCATAATTAAGCCAAGATTACTATGTCGGAAAAAGTAAACAAATTGTGCGGCGAAGAATACCATTACGATATAACTTGCTAAAGTTCCCATCGATTTAATAATGTGCTGCATTAAATCTTTATCATTTTTTATGGTTCTGACAATTATCCCGTAAGTTAATCCGGGTATGAAAAAAAGTAATGCGACACCAACAATGATACCACTAAAAAATGGAGAGTGAAGAACTTCATTTGTTTCCGGATTTCTAAGGAGCCCGCCTTCCGGAACAATTGAAATTAAAAGTAGAATAATAAAAACTAATGCAGAAATTCCGGCTCCCATCAGCGCCTTTCTTTCGATGGGAGTTATTTCAGCCATTGCCATTTTTTCGGCACTCCCTGTATAGGCACCAAGTCGCGGTTCGATTATTTTTTCCGTTATAATTGTTCCAAGAATTACTATCAAAAAAGTGGAAGTAAGCATAAAATAAAAATTGACTGCCGGATTAATTAAAATGGTTGGGTCAATAATTTGTGCTGAAGTTTGCGATAATCCTGCAAGTATCGGATCCACCGAACCGATAAATAGATTGGCGCCAAATCCGCCACTCACTCCTGCAAACGCTGCAGCCAAACCTGCAAGAGGATGTCTGCCGATTGCGTGAAATATCATTGCACCTAATGGAATTAAAATCACATAACCGGCATCGGAAGCTAAATGGGAAACTACACCGGCGAAAACTATTGCGGCGGTTATTAATTTTTTTGGTGCCCGAAGGACTAAACTTTTAAATAATGTATTAAAAAAACCAGTCCCTTCCGCTACTCCTATACCAATAATTATTGTTAAAACATTAACCAATGGAGGGAAGGCAACAAAATTTGTAGTAATATTAGTGTACATCCATCTGATTCCGTCAGAACTCAGTAAGTTTTTGACTGTGATTACGGAATTATCGGCAGGGTGAATCGCTTTCAGGGAGAAAAAACTACCAAGCCAGGAAAAAATTATTACTGAAAATGTAAGCATGGCAAAAATAGTTGCTGGATGTGGAAGCCGGTTACCTACATATTCAATTTTATCAAGCGACTTAGTGAAATAATGCGATAGTTTTATTTTCATATTTTACCTAAATATTGATTTTCTAATTATTAAAAATTATTAAATGTGGTCTAAAGATACAATAAATATTTTAAATATGCATCATAGCGTTTTGCTTTTACAGATTAAAATATTTAAACAAAATTGGATTTTACCTAATACACATTACCGGTTTGGTTTAGCTTATCTGAAAGTTGGGAATAAACAGAAAGCCAAAAAAGAATTCGAGACCGCTTTGAAATTCAAGGACTACACCGGCGAGAGGAGAATAAAGTATGGAATTGAAAGCGAGTTGGATAAGTTATGAGCAATGAGCTAAGAGCTTTGAGCGTAGAGCAGGGAGCAAGGGGAGATTAAATTGGACAAACAGTAAATCCGTGTCTATCCGTCGAATCAGTGTTTATCTGTGTTCTATTTAGTTACGCGATTTTTGTTTTGCTGATTTTAAATATTTGTTATAACCGTTCGTCTCTATTTTTTTAGCTTTTTGAAGTACAGTTTTCTTTAGTCTGTTTTTATATGCTGAAATATTTTTTCTGAGTGCTGGATATTTTATTCCCAAAATTTCGACTGCCAAAATCCCTGCATTGCGTGCGTTGTTTATCGCTACTGTAGCAACAGGAATTCCTTCCGGCATCTGAACAATCGAGAGGAGAGAGTCGAGACCGTTCAAGGATTTTGTGCAGATTGGAACGCCAATCACGGGCAGCGTCGAGATTGAAGCGGTCATTCCCGGAAGATGGGCAGAACCGCCGGCACCCGCAATTATTACCTGAATGCCCCGTTTCTCTGCTGATTTTGCATATTTGTATAAGCGGTCGGGCGTGCGGTGTGCCGAAACAATTGTAATCTCGTATTCCACTTTGAAACTGTCCAGCACATTTGTCGCTTCCTGCATAACAGGCAAATCCGAATCGCTTCCCATTATTATTCCTACCAATATCTTTTTCATATTCTACTCTGCTTTTATTTTTAAAAATGATTTTACTTTTTCGGCTTGTTGAATTGCAACTTCCAAATTATTATTTAAAATAGTTACATGCCCCATCTTCCTGAAAGGTGAAGTAGTTTCTTTCCCGTAATAATGGAATGACAAACCGGGAATACTTAACGCTTCGTTTAATCCTTCGATAACAGGTTTACCTTTGTAATCTTCTTCGCCTAATAAGTTTAGCATAACTGCCGGCGAGAGTAAATCAGTTGAACCGAGAGGTAAGCCGGTAATCGCTCGAATATGTTGTTCGAACTGGCAGGTTGTGCACGCTTCAATTGTGTAGTGCCCGGAGTTGTGCGGACGCGGTGCGATTTCGTTCACGTAAACATTTTCGCCCGCGAGGAACATCTCGATTCCAAATATCCCGACGCCATTGAGCGCCTCAACCGATTTCACTGCAATCTGTGTTGCTTTTTCGGCAAGATGATTTTCGATTCGTGCGGGTGCAATTACGAGGTCGCATATATTTGCACGATTATCGAAAATCATTTCCACGACAGGATAAGTTTTTATTTCTCCCGATGTGCTGCGTGCTACCATAATTGCTAACTCTTTATCGAAATTTATCAACTCCTCAACCATCGATTCAGTCTGAATAGCATTTTGCAGGTCGGGTTTACTTTTCATAACTACTACACCTCGGCCGTCGTATCCACCTTTGCGGGCTTTTTGAACGAACGGGAATTTCATCAGTGACAGAGTTTCCGGAGATTCAACATTTTGAAATTCCGGAACGGGAATTCCGTTTTCAGAGAGAACTTTTTTCTGCAGTAGTTTGTCTTGTATTATTTCTAACAGATATGGGGAGGGGAAAATTTTATGTCCGGCATCGGAAAGTGTTTTTAATATCTCGGTATCTATATGTTCGATGTCGAAGGTGGTTACTTCGCTTTGTTTAACGAGTCGAGTTATTTTTTCCTTGTCGTAGAAACTCCCCACGATTAACTCGTCAGCAAGTGGGGCTGCGGGACATTTTGGAGATGGGTCTAAAACGGAGATATGAAAACCCATCTTCTTGGCTTTTTGAGCCATCATCTTTCCGAGTTGCCCGCCGCCAATAATTCCGATTTTCATTAAAGGATATTTATACTGTTTCATTTGTCTCAATATAATACTCTGCAGGGAATTTTAAAATTTGTTTTACATTAAAACACACTATATTGAAAAAGTATGATGGAACACGGAAAACACGGATTCGACGGATGCTCACGGATTAGTACGATCCTTGTTAATTTATGCCTGCGGCAGGCAAGCGTTTTCTATCTTCCATTTATCCAGAAATCCATTCATCCAAACTTTCTGCTCATCGCTACACGCTCTATACTCATCGCTCCGTGCTCTACGCTCACTGCTCTCCGCTCCTCACCCTTTCATTATTTTCAAATCAAACAAATTATTTACTCCAAATGGTTTAGCTGAAAACATGGGGTCGCCGTATTTAACTCCAATCATCTGACCATAAAATTTTGCACGGGTGTCGATGAATTCCAAAAATGATTTTTTACTTAAAAGCGTTTCAGGGTCTTTCGTTTGCGGATTATAAAATTGCGATTTGTATGCTCGCACAGCTTTCTGCCTTACATCATAAACATCACTGATATCAACGATGAATGATGGAATGAATTCATACTTCATCATATAGTTGAAGTAATGGAACGGACGCCAAGGTTTTTGATTTACCCCATTGGATGTAGTTTTAATGTTCACTAATCCCGAGTAAAACCATGCGTGTTGTGATAAATGGTGAGCATGCGAATGGTCGGGATGGCGGTCGTGCCAATGCGGCGATAACAAAATTTTGGGCTTGTATTTTCTGATAACTCGTATGAGTTTCATTTGATTTTCTTTATTTAACTCAATGTTCCCATCTGGTAAATGCAGATTTTCCCTTGCTGAAAGTCCGAGAATTTTTGATGCAGTCTCTGCTTCCTTTGCCCGTATATCACGTGAGCCGCGTGTGCCTAATTCGCCCTCTGTTAAATCTAAAATTCCAACTTTGTAACCAAGCTTTACTAATTTTGCAACTGTTCCTGCACAACCAAGTTCAACATCATCCGGGTGAGCACCGATTCCTAATACATCGAGTTCCATTATATCTCCATTTTTTTTGTTTAATATAGTAATTGATTTTTTATGATTCAAGCGTAGCAGTATGTAGTAGGTAGTATGGAGTATGGAGTAAGTAGTAAGGAGAATGGGGGAAGCGGGGAAATAGAGAATCGGCGAAAAGATGAATTTCGAATAATGAATGGCGAACAATCGAATATTGAAACGTTTGTTTCTAAAAACCAATCTTTATATATTTCTTTATGCAAAATGAAAAAATTTTAACAGTATTCGAACTTACTCGCCGCATTAAAAGCGTTTTAGAAACTGATTTTAGTGCTGTGGTAGTAACCGGTGAAATTTCAAACTTGAAACGCCACACTTCAGGGCACATCTACTTTACCATTAAGGATGAGAAGGCTTCGCTATCTGCTACAATCTGGCGTAGCAGAGCAGCATATCTTACTTTTACACCGCACGACGGGATGAAAGTAATTGCCCGCGGTTCGATTACAGTTTATGAAGTCCGCGGCTCCTATCAACTTGACGTAGTAAGTCTGAAACCGCTGGGAATCGGAGAACTGCAAATCGCTTTTGAAAAGCTAAAACAAAAACTTGCCGCCGAAGGTTTGTTCGACCCAAAGCATAAAAAAAATCTACCCGAATATCCTGAACGAATCGGCATAGTAACTTCGCCAACAGGTGCAGCTATTCAGGACATTCTAAACATTATTTCTCGCCGCTTTCCATCTGTTGAAATTATTCTTTATCCCGTAAAAGTTCAAGGAGCAGGTGCGGCTGAAGAAATCGCTGAGGCAATTTCCGACTTAAATAAATTCGGAAAAGTGGATGTGCTGATAGTTGGAAGAGGCGGCGGGTCAATTGAAGACTTATGGGCTTTTAATGAAGAAGTTGTGGCTCGCGCCATATACGCTTCTAAAATTCCGGTCGTAAGCGCAGTTGGGCACGAAATCGATTTTACAATTGCCGACTTTGTTTCCGATTTGCGGGCTCCTACTCCATCGGCAGCCGCTGAACTTGTAGTCCACAACCGTTACGAACTGATTGATAATATTAGAAATTTTCTTTATACTATGCAACAAAGTTTGTTAAGTAAGGTTGACGACAATCGATCGCATGTAGCTGGTTTAGTCTCAAGTTACGCCTTCAACAATCCGATCGATAAAGTCCGTCAGTTTTCTCAAAGAATTGATGAGTTAGAAAGATTATTAAATATTAGTTTTATTCATAAATTTAAATCGACTAAACAATACATTGCAGGACTATCAGACCGGATGAATTCGCTGAATCCTGAAAATATTATAAATCGTGGTTATGCAATAGTTTATAAGAATTCTCACATCGTAGATTCAAGCCGTAACCTTGCATTAGCTGATGATATCAATATAAAATTTAAAGACGGCAACGTAGATGCCGCAATAACTAAAACATATTCATTAAAGAATGAAAACTAAAAAAACAATCGACACAATAGCAGAAGAACTAAGTTTTGAACAAAGCTTAAAACGGCTTGAAAAAATTGTCAACTCACTCGAAACCGGAAGTGTTGCACTTGAAGATTCAATCAAATTGTATGAAGAGGGGATCGAGCTTTCAAAAAAATGTTTGGAAAAATTAGAAAATGCAGAAATCAAAATTAAAAAATTAAGTAAAGATTTAAACGGCAAGTTATCATTGCTCGAAGAAAGCATAGAAGAATAATCAGAAGTATAAAAAATGACGACAGGTTCATATCCAATTTTAAATAAAATTAATTCATCGACTGATCTTAAAAAATTAAACTTAAACGATTTAAAAATTCTTTCCGACGAAATACGGGATTTTTTGATTGATAGCATTTCGAAAACGGGGGGGCATTTAAGTTCGAGTTTAGGTTCGGTTGAACTTACATTGGCGCTCCATTATGTTTTCGATACACCGGGCGATAAGCTCGTTTGGGATGTCGGACATCAAGCTTATGTGCATAAAATAATTACAGGCAGGCGGGATGTATTTCACACACTACGACAGTTTGGCGGTATCAGTGGATTTTTAAAACGCTCCGAAAGTGAATACGATGCGTTCGGTGCCGGGCATGCAAGTACAGCTATATCAGCCGCACTTGGAATGGCAATCGCCCGCGATCTTGCGAACGAGAAATTTCGAGTGCTTGCAATCGTTGGCGACGGTTCGATGACTGGCGGTATGGCTTTCGAAGGAATGAACAATGCCGGTCTTTCTAAAAAAAATATGACTGTTATTTTAAACGACAACAATATGTCGATCTCTCCGAATGTCTCGGCGATAACAAATTATTTTACAGAACTGATAACAAATCCTGAATACAACCGTCTTAAAGCGAACGTTTGGGATTTAACAGGAAAGTTAGGAACGCACGGTGATCGAATTCGTAGGCTTGCTGTAAAATTGGAGGAAGGTATAAAAGTAATTATCACACCCGGAATGTTGTTCGAGGCATTCGGATTCCGATATTTTGGTCCGATGAACGGTCACAATACTCCAAAATTAGTCCGTCTGTTCAATCACATCAAAGATTTACCGGGTCCAATATTGGTGCATGTTGTAACTCAAAAAGGAAAGGGCTATCAACCGGCAGAAGAAAACTCAACGAAAATGCACGGAGTTTCTGCATTCGATATAGGCACAGGCAAGTCTATCAAAGTTTCATCCGCTCCACCAAGTTATACTGAAATTGCCGGGCGAACAATTGTTGAACTTGCTAAACAAAATCAGAAAATTGTTGGCATCACAGCCGCAATGCCCGATGGTACAGGATTAGACCATCTCCAGCGTGAAATTCCTGAACGTTTTTTTGACGTTGGAATTGCCGAACAGCACGCTGTAACTTTTGCCGCAGGTTTGGCAACACAAGGTTATATTCCGTTCTTTGCAGTTTATTCTTCTTTCTTGCAGCGAGCAATCGATCAAGTGATACACGATGTTGCTCTCCAACATTTACACGTGGTTTTCGCAATCGATCGCGGAGGTATTGTCGGCTCCGACGGTCCTACTCATCACGGCGTTTTCGATTTGGCTTACTTGCGTATGATTCCCGAAATGGTAATTATGTCGCCAAAAGATGAAAACGAATTGAGAAATATGTTTTACACTGCTGCTAATTACGATAAACCTATCGCTA
Source organism: uncultured Ignavibacteriota bacterium (assembly GCA_947085405.1). Taxonomy (GTDB): domain Bacteria; phylum Bacteroidota; class Ignavibacteria; order UBA10030; family BY39; genus JASEGV01. The sequence goes on along the minus strand of CAMTWO010000022.1, from coordinate 33,023 downwards.
TTCGTTATCCGCGTGGTAACGGTTTAGGAGTTACGATAAGTGAAAAATACGAAGAATTGAAAATTGGCAAAGGTGAAGTTGTGCGGGAAGGAAGCGATGTTGCAATTCTTGCAATCGGAAATATGGTTCATCACTCTGTTCTTGCTGCCGAAATTCTCACTCAAGCTAATATCCAAACTGAAGTCGTTAATATGCGATTTGTTAAACCGTTAGATACAGAACTTATAGATCAAATTGCTGAAAAGTTTAAATACATAGTTACTGTTGAAGATGGAGTTCTTGCGGGTGGGTTCGGTTCAGCAGTTCTCGAATATATGAATAGGAAAAATGTTAAGAACGTATCTGTTCTGAACTTGGGAATAGAGGATACTTTTATTACACACGGCACACCCGATGAATTGTATAAATTAATAAAAATCGATCCTGTTGGTATTGCTGAAAGCGTAAAATATTTCCTACAACAAAAATAAGTGATATAAAATGGAAAAACTTAAAGTTGGTGTAATAGGATTAGGATGGGTTGCACAGGTTTTTCACCTTCCTTCATTAAAAAAAATAAACGATGTAGAAGTAGTTGCATTATGCGATAAAGATAAATCGAAATTAAAATCGGTTGGCGAAAAATTTGGCGTCCAGCGGCTTTACACGAGTTTCGAAGAAATGTTTGCTTCCGAAAAATTAAATGCCGTTACAATTTGCACACCAACCGACACACACAGGAGCATTGCTGTTGCAGCCCTTAATTCCGGTTTGGATGTTTTTGTTGAACGCCCCATCGCACGTCAGTATTCTGAGGCAGTTGAAATTGCCGAAACAGTTACGCGGACGAAGCAAAAACTGATGGTAGGAATGAACAACCGATTCCGTCCCGATTTAATGATGTTAAAAAGCATTATCGAAAACGGAGAGCTTGGCGAAATATTTTATTTGAAAGCCGCTTGGGTTAAAAAACTCGGAAGTAACAATCCTTGGCTTACACAAAAAGACAAATCGGGCGGCGGTGTATTTTTAGATTTAGGTTTAGGCGCTCTGGATACTTTGCTATGGGCGGTGAATTTTAATCCTGTGAAACGGGTAAGCGCAGTTACTTATAACCATACCACAAAAAGTGTCGAAGATTCTTGCATTGCGTTTTTAGAAACTAAAAATGGAACAACTTTGAACCTTGAAACAAGTTGGTCGTTCCATGTTTCAGGCGATTCGTTTTCGTGTGAGATCTTTGGAACTAAAGGAAGTGCTCAACTCAATCCATTACGGATCAATAAAATGATTAGCGGTGAGGTGGTAAGTGTAACACCTGTTAAATCGGAAACACCACAAAATATTTTGAAGAGAAGCTACGAGCTCGAACTAAAGCATTTCATCGGTGCGGCAAAAGGATTGCATCCGGTTATCTCGACTGCCGATGAAGCTGTGCAGCGGATGAAGGTTGTTGAAGCTGTTTACAAATCGGCGAAACTTAAAAAAGAGATCGTACTTAAATAATGAAGAATGCTGAAGATGAAAAATATTTACAGGAGTGTTTCAAGTTAGCCCAAAAAGGTGCCGGCTATGTTAGCCCGAATCCGTTGGTTGGATGTGTAATTGTTAAAGACGGAAAAATTATTGGAAGGGGATACCACAAACAATTTGGCAAAGCTCACGCTGAAGTAAATGCATTCAAGCAAGCTAAAAATAATGTTAAAGGTGCAACCTTGTATGTGAATCTTGAACCCTGCAGTTACTTCGGTAAAACTCCCCCTTGCACTGAAGTGATCATATCGAAAGGAATAAAAAAAGTTGTTGTAGCAACACGCGACCCGAACCCATTGGTGAATGGAAATGGTATCAGAAAAATTAGAACGGCGGGAATCCAAGTTGTTGAAGGACTACTCGAACCCGAAGCTAAACAACTGAACGAATTTTTTCATAAATATATCACTCAAAAATTACCCTTTGTAACATTAAAAATTGCACAAACACTCGATGGCAAAATTGCTGATTATCAAGGAAATTCGAGATGGATATCGAATTTGGAAACACGAAAAATAGTTCACGAATTACGTGCAAAGTATGATGCAATTTTAGTAGGGGCAAACACGGTTCACAAAGATGACCCTGAACTGACTGTTCGACTAGTTAAAGGTAGAAATCCGATTCGAGTTGTGTTAGATGGAAGTCTTTCAGTTTCAAAAAAATCTAAAATATTTATAAGCGCACAGGAAAATCCAACATTATTATTCACATCCAAAAAAGGTTATCTGAAAAATCTGAATAAAGCATCATTCTTAAAAAATATGGGTGTAAAGATATTTGTAATAAAATCGAAATCAACAATCATATCATTAAAGACGGTTCTAAATATTCTTGCTAAAAACAACATAGCTTCGATTTTGGTAGAAGGTGGCAGCGAGGTCGTTGCTCAGTTTATTAAAAATCGCCTGGCTGATAAAATCATTTATACTATTGCACCCAAAATATTAGGGAAAGGAACTCCGGCTATATCTGATAAAATCAGATTCCCGATTTCAAATCCGTTCGAATTACAAGATGTTACTTTCCAACAATGCGGTACGGATATAATGATAGAAGGTTATATAAAAAATAGAGAGAAATAAATGTTCACAGGAATCATCACTGAAATCGGAAAGATCGAATCAATCAATCGGGTAGGTAACGGATTACAACTAAAAGTTAAAGGAGAGCATAGCGCCGCCGGACTTAATGTGAACGATAGCGTTGCGATTAATGGTGTTTGTCAGACTGTAGTTGCAAAATCAAAAAATTCGTTTGAAGTTGTTGCAGTTGAGGAGACTTTAAAAAAAACTACTTTCTCCCATTTAAAAACCGGTGAAGCAGTCAATCTTGAATTGGCAGTGAAGTTGAACGAACGACTCGGCGGGCATATTGTGCAGGGACATGTCGATTGTGTGGGAAAAATAAAATCGATTACGAAACGAACTGCAAGCTGGATGTTTACTGTAGAAATTCCCAAAAATTTTGTAAAAAATGTTATACCCGTCGGTTCTATCGCCATCGACGGAGTTAGTTTAACAGTTGCCGAACTCGAAAATAATTTTGTAACGGTTTCTGTCATCCCTCATACGATGGAAAATACAATTTTAAAAAATCGAAAAGTAAACGGCGGAGTGAATTTAGAATTCGATGTGCTCGGGAAATATGTTCTGAATTATTTTGACCAAATTACATCCGCCAAAAAACAAAGCAATATGACCGTTAAAAAATTAAAAGGTATGGGCTTTTGATTATTAGCTCCCTTTTTCTTATTTTGTCTCAAAAATTTTCAGCATTTATACAACGAACAAGGTAATCAAATGGAATTTAATGTTAAAGATTTATTAACAATTTTACCGGTAATAGGTGTTACGGTAACTGCATTAATCGTTATCGTTATTGAAGCGACATTTCGGAAGAGTTCAAATATCAGCTATATTATTTCAATCATCGGTTTGATTATTTCAATCGGTATGGCTGTGGAATCGTTCGCTTGGCAGGGCACAAGTTTTTTCAATATGTTCAATATTGGTGGATACGGAAATTTCTTCAGCATCCTGTTTATGATTACTGCCTTATTTACAATCGTTTTATCCAAAGATTATCTTATCAGAATGACGATTCACCAAGGGGAATATTATGCACTGATTCTATTCTCGACTGTGGGTATGATGTTTATGGCATCGGCAGCCGATTTAATAGTTGTGTTTTTAGGACTTGAGTTGATGTCGATAAGTCTTTACATTCTTGTGGGATTTATGCGTAAACGTGTAAAATCGAACGAGGCAGCGCTGAAATATTTTTTACTCGGCGCCTTTGCAACCGGGTTTTTACTCTACGGGATGGCTTTGCTCTATGGCATAACCGGCTCAACAAATATTCAAACGATAATCCAAAGTTTTCATATTTATTCTAATCTTCCATTACTCTGGATTGGAACAGGGCTTTTGTTAATCGGTTTAGCTTTTAAGGTAGCCGCTGTGCCTTTCCATATGTGGGTGCCCGATGTGTACGAAGGCGCACCAACTCCGATATCGGGATTTATGTCGACCGGAGCCAAGGCAGCCGCTTTCGCCGCATTCGTTATGATATTTGCACACCAATTTCCCGGAGGCGATAGATTGAAAGATGCCTTATCCTTCCTTGCCGCAGCTTCAATGATTATTGGAAATATAATCGCCATATCTCAAACCAACATCAAACGGATGCTCGCATATTCGAGTATAGCACACGCAGGTTATCTGTTAGTTGGCTTAGCCGCCGCTAATGAAATGGGGAGAAGCGGTATTTTATTTTATCTCACAGCATATTCGTTTATGAATTTGGGTGCATTCGGAATTTTGGCTTTTCTTGAAAAAGATGATGATAAAAATTTGACCTTCGAAGATTATGCCGGATTATCTTCCCAGTCTCCTTACTTAGCGGCGCTGATGGCGATTTTTATGTTCTCGCTAACGGGAATTCCACCTTTCGCCGGCTTCTTCGGAAAATATTATATCTTTATGGCAGCCGTGAATGCAGGTCTCACTTGGCTTGCAATTTTAGGTGTTCTTATGTCGGCTGTTTCTGCTTACTACTATTTACGACTAGTAGTGGTGATGTATTTCAGAACAAATGATATTCAACTTCACAGGCAAAATACTTCATTAAATAATTCTGTTCTATTTTTATTTGCAGCGTCGTTACTCGTGATTGGAATTTTACCCTCTTTATTGATGAATATTATCAACAATTTATTTTAAATATGATACCTATTGTTACTTCTCGGGAAATGCGGGAATTTGACCGCAGAGCGATTGAAGACATCGGTATTCCCGGTTTAATTTTAATGGAAAATGCAGGACGAGGAATTGTTGAAGCTATCAAACTAAAGTATGGATGCGTTTGTGAAAAAAAAATTTTAATCGTATGCGGAAAAGGTAATAATGGCGGCGATGGTTTTGTAGTGGCACGGCACCTGTACAATATGGGAGCAAATGTAGTTGTGATACTTTTGGGCAGTCCTAAAAATTTAAAAGGCGATGCGGAGACCAACTATAAGATCATTTCACGGATCATCTCAAATAATAAAAGCGATAAACATCTTGTTTTTTGTACATACAAAGGATTAAAACAACTGCAAGCTTTTGAAAAGGTTGATTTTATTGTAGATGCTATCTTTGGAACAGGATTCAACGGTAAACTTGAAAAAAATTATGAAGAAGTCATTAATTGGATGAATTCCATAGCTACTCCTAAAATTTCGATTGATGTGCCTTCCGGTGTAAATTCTGATACTGGTGCTGTCGAAAGTGTTGCTGTAAAATCCGATTTAACAGTTACAATGGGATTGAAGAAAAACGGCTTACTCATTGGAAATTCAGTTAATTACATAAACGATTTAAAGGTTGCTGATATTTCGTTACCCAAATATTTTTATAAGGACTTCCACTTTCAAACATACGAAATAGAGCATTCCGATATCGCCCAATCGCTGCCTAAACGCTCGAAGACAGTTCATAAATATAATGTTGGAAAAGTATTAGTAATTGCCGGTTCGACTGGTTATACAGGAGCTGCAGCGTTAGCTTCAAATTCAGCAATGAAAGCGGGAGCAGGCGCCGTTGTTCTTGCTACAAGCGAAAGTGCCTACCCAATTTTGGCAAAGAAATTGACCGAAGTAATGGTGCATCCTTTAAGTTCCATTGGGTCGGAAAAGATTCCGACTGAAAGCTACCAAAAATTAAACAAACTTATTGATTGGGCTGATGTATTGATTATCGGTTGTGGTATTTCGTTGAAAGCCGAAGCAGTTGAATTAGTCAATAGAATTTTACGCGAAGTTGATAAACCTCTTGTGCTCGATGCTGATGCCCTCACAATTATTTCTGAAAATCTTTCAATTCTCAAAAAGCGGAAATCTAAAAAAGTAATTCTTACACCTCACATCGGCGAATTTGCACGACTTGCAAAACTTTCTCCCCCCGAAATTGAGTTGAATAAATTGAATATAGCACGCTCATTCAGTAAAGAATATAAACTAACTTTAGTTTTGAAAGGCGCTCCCACATTGACGGTTTCTTCTGATGGTTATTCATTCATTAACTCAACAGGTAATCCCGGGATGGCTACCGCAGGTTCAGGCGATGTGCTTGCAGGTATCGTCGGTGGGTTGTGGGCTCAAGGAATGGATGAAGTTGAAGCTGCCTATAGTGGCGTGTTCGTTCACGGATTAGCGGGCGATTTCGCAAAGCAGAAGTTTGGAGAGAGAAGCGTTTTAGCTCTTGATATTCAGAAAAATATTCCAATCGCATTAAAAATTATCGAATCGGAGAAATAATAATTTGCATAACCTGAAAAGATTTTTCCGGTATCATTTACCCCCTTTTATTTGGGCTTTCCTGATAATGATAGCTTCATCAATTCCAGCAGATAAATTACCTAATGTACAAATATTTGGCTGGGATAAAATTGCACATGTGGGTGTTTTTTTTATTTTTGGAATTTTGATATTACGGTCGCTTTATCACCGGAACAAGATAATCAATTCAAAAAAACAAATTGCTATACTAACTTTAATATTCGTAGTATCATTCGGAATCTTTGATGAAATTTTTCAATCTATTATTCCCGGCAGGACATCCGATATTTATGATTTGGTTGCAGATGCTATAGGTGGCATTTTAGCAGTATCGTTTTTCAATTTCATCAATCGTTATGCAAGAAATAAAAACGGTAAAAAAGTTTCAAACGTATGATATCCGAGATTTCTTTACTCATTATTACATTGATGCTTTCAGCTTTGTACTCCGCTTCGGAGATAAGTTTTATCGTTGCAAATCGACTTAAAGCTGAAATAAGGTCAAAACAAAATACTTTTTTATCGAAACGAACGCTCGACCTTATAAGCAATCCACAAAAATTTTTAACAATTTCGCTTGTCGGAACAAATATATCAAATGTAGCATTCTCAACTTTGCTGACGATATTGCTTGTTTCTCTTTTCGATATTGGCTCAACCTTCGTCTTGATAATTACAGTTATCGTCATTTTAATATTCGGGGAAATTATACCGAAAATATTCTTCAGAGAAAATGCCGATGCATCCATTCCTTTTTTCACACTCTTTTTATCAATAAGTAATTTTATATTCTATCCCTTAATTCTAATTCTTACTGTCTTTACCCGTTTCACTATCCAACTGTTCAAAGTTACCGAAACTGCTGAAAAATATTTTTTCACAAAGGAAGATGTTTATAGTCTCATTAAAGAAAGCGAAGGAGTAGGGAAGTCAGACGCAAAATCGACTTCCTACTTAATGAAAGTATTCGAATTAAAAGATATACTAATTCGCGACATAATGATACCAAGAACCGAAATTAGCAGTGTATCGAAAAATATTTCAATCAATCAATTACGAGATAAATTTAACGAGTCAACCCACTCAAAATTATTTGTTTACGAAAAGACCATTGATAATATTATCGGAGTAGTAAGTGTGAAGGATATGTTCTCCGAGCCAGATAGTATTTCGGCAATTATGCGTGAGGTTCTTTACGTTCCTGAAACTAAATCAAGCTCGGATTTGCTGCAACAATTTTATACAACAGGTATTTCGGTAGCGGTTGCTATTGATGAGTTTGGTGGAACTTCTGGTATAGTTTCAGTTTACGATATTTTAGAAGAAGTACTTGGAAAGATCGATGAAACCTCGCTGAGTGGCAGACAGTTTCACAAACAAATTGATGCGAAAACATTTCAGTTTAGCGGCAGATTAGAGATAGAGTTTATAAAAGAAACTTATAATTTAGATATACCGGAGGGAGAAAACATAACTCTGAGTGGATATATTAGCGAGAAAATTGGACGCATACCCAAAGCGAATGAAACTTTCAAGATCGATAACTTTAAAGTAACAATACAACGGGCAACCAAAACGCGAATTGATTCAGTTTTATTTGAAATTGAATGAGGTTTGATTATTCATTAAAAATTGAGTAAATTAAGCACAGATTTTGAGATTTAAATTAATAAATACTGATGATAAAGCACGTTCAGGAGTGTTAGAAACTGATCATGGGTTTCTTGAAACTCCTGTTTTTATGCCTGTAGGTACACAAGGTTCTGTTAAAGCTATCGAGCAACGTGAACTTGAAGAAATCGGAGCTCAGATAATTCTTGGCAACACTTATCATCTTTACTTGCGGCCCGGAGTTGAAATAATAAATAAGCTCGGCGGTTTACACAAATTTATTTCTTGGAAAAAGCCAATACTGACTGACAGTGGTGGTTACCAGGTTTTTAGTTTATCGGATCTAAATAAAATTTCAAACGAGGGTGTTCAATTCCGCTCGCACTTGGATGGTTCGCTCCATTTTTTTACACCCGAAAGTGTTATCGACACACAACGAATGTTAGGCTCCGATATCATGATGGTTTTGGATGAATGTACGTCTTATCCCGTTTCGTTCGATTATGCTAAACAATCGCAGGAGTTAACAACACGGTGGGCTATACGTTGTAAAGAAAAATTTTACTCGAGCAAACATCTTTACCATCACACTCAAGCTTTATTTGGAATCGTTCAAGGAAGTGTTTTCACAGAACTGCGACAAAAGTCGGCAGAAGAATTAATTGCTTTAGATTTTGATGGTTATGCAATTGGCGGTTTGTCGGTCGGTGAACCTGCTGAGATGATGTATGAGATGACTTCAGTTTGTACTGATATACTTCCTAAGGATAAACCCCGTTATCTTATGGGTGTCGGAACGCCTGAAAACATACTCGAATCCATCGAGCGTGGTGTGGATATGTTCGATTGTGTAATGCCGACACGTAACGGACGGAATGCAATGTTGTTCACTCAAGCAGGAAGCATCTCCATTAAGAATGCTGTTTATAAAATGGATGAAAATCCGGTAGATGCAAAATGCGATTGTTATACATGTAGAAATTTTTCGAGAGCATATTTGCGGCATCTTTTTCAGGTGAAAGAAATTTTAGCTCTGCAACTTGCTACGATTCATAACTTATATTTTTACCAATGGCTCGTTAAAGAAGCAAGAAAAGCTATTAACGAAAATCGTTTTAAACAATGGAAAACAGAAACATTAGAGTTTGTAAAGAAAAAATAATAAATAATAATTAACTAATAGGAGAATAAATTGAACATTTTAAATTTAATTGCAATGACGCCACAAGGACAAGATGGCGGCGGCGGGATAGCCTCGACAATCTTAATGTTTGCATTCATAATTGCAATATTTTACTTTATGATAATTCGCCCTCAACAAAAACGTCAAAAGGAACGCCAGAAATTGTTGGACTCAGTTCAAAAAGGAGATAAAATCGTTACCGTTGGCGGTGTTCACGGCACGGTTGTGGGAGTTGAAGAAAAAACTGTTCTTGTTCAAATTGCTGATAATGTTAAAGTAAAGGTAGAACGATCAGCAATTTCGAGCAAAGCCGGTCAAGGCGAAACTGAGATGCCAAAAATTGGATAATAATAATTTCATATTCAACAAAATCGAAGATGCGATAGCCGATTTCCGAGACGGTAAGATAGTTATTGTTGTCGATGACGAAGACCGCGAAGATGAAGGCGATTTTACGATTGCTGCCGAAAAATCTACAGCCGAAACTATCAATTTCATGGCTAAGTTCGGACGGGGTATTATATGTGCTCCGATCACTTCTGGACGTGCAAAAGAACTCGACCTTGAGCCGATGGTTGATAGTAACACCTCGCTGCACGAAACTCCATTTACCGTTTCAGTCGATTACGTTCACGGTACTACAACCGGTGTTTCTACACAAGATAGGGCGGCAACAATAAAAGCCCTTGTTGATCCGAAAACAAAGCCAAGCGATCTAGCACGACCCGGGCATATTTTCCCGCTGCGAAGTATGGAGGGAGGTGTCTTACGACGTGCAGGGCATACTGAAGCTGTAATCGATTTATGCGAATTGGCTAATCTTGCACCGGTCGGTGTGTTAGTCGAAATTTTAAATGACGACGGAACGATGGCGCGCGTCCCCGATTTAGTCAAAATCGCTGAACAGTTCAATCTAAAAATCATAACGATCAAAGATTTAATTCAATACCGTCTATCAGGTGTGAAATTAGTTCAGCGTTTTAGCTCAGCACATCTTCCAACGAGGTACGGGGATTTTCAAATTATTCTTTACCGAAGCGATATCGATAAAAAAGATCACATCGCTTTAGTTAAAGGTGAATTACCACGCGAGAAACCTGTACTGGTTCGTGTCCACTCCGAATGCCTAACGGGCGACATTTTCGGGTCGCTCCGCTGCGATTGTAATGATCAATTGACTGCTGCAATGAAAATGGTTGACCAAAACGGTTCGGGTGTTATACTTTACATGCGGCAGGAGGGACGAGGTATAGGTTTGGAAAATAAAATTCAAGCTTACAAACTTCAAGATGAGGGGTTAGATACTGTCGAAGCCAACGAAAAACTCGGCTTCCGTGCTGACTTACGCGACTATGGAATCGGTGCCCAAATTTTACTTGATTTAGGAATACGTAAGATGCGTTTGTTAACTAATAATCCCAAAAAAATTGTAGGATTAGAAGGATACGGATTAGAGATTGTTGAGAGAATTCCTCTGGAGATCGAATCACATTCTCTGAACGAAAAATATCTAAAGGCAAAACGTGATAAGCTTGGGCATCTAATTATGAGTAATAAAAAATAAATATTTTTATTAACTCTTGATTTTTTGATTTTATTATTTTAGATTTAACGAAACAAATATATAGCTGTCGATATTTTATTAACGACGGCTATATTTTTTTATTTTTATAACGGTGAAAACAATGATTATCAAATATCGAGGTATGTATGAATACTAAAAATAATGCAATTGTATATTTAACGCGTGAGCGGATTATCGAGCTCGAAAATGAGTTGCGACTACTGAAAACTGAAGGGCGTCCTGAAATTGCTCGCAAAATTGCAGAAGCGCGTAGCCATGGCGATCTTAGCGAGAATGCCGAGTACAAAGCCGCAAAGGAATCTCAGGAACATCTCGAAATTAAAATTGGGAAACTTGAGGATACCCTTTCACGTGTTCAAAGAATCGAAAGCAAGGAACTACCTAACGATAAAATATATATCCTCTCAGTAGTAACACTTCGCAATAAAACGAACAATGAAAAAGTTGTATATACATTGGTCTCACCTGAAGAAGCTAATTTTGAAGAAAACAAAATTTCGATAACCTCACCGATCGGTCAAGGACTACTCGGCAAAAAACCAGGCGATGAAGTGAAAATAAAAGTCCCTGTCGGTTTTTTAGAATATGAGATTCTGGAAATAACTAGATAATTAAATGCCTGCAAACTTAGAATTAAAAGCTAAAGTAGCTTCTGTCTCATCCCTTATTCAAATAGCCGAAGGTATTGGTGCCACGTATATTACAACAATGCTTCAGGAGGATACTTATTTTTATTCTACAAAAGGCAGGTTAAAACTTCGTGTAATTAATGAAGATAAAGCGGAATTGATCTTCTATGATAGGGATGAAAAAACAAATTATCGTTTGAGTGAATACCAAATTTATCCAATTGCAGATAAAGATTTGATGAGAAAAATTTTACAACTTGCATACGGCATTCGGTTAGTCGTGAAAAAAAAGAGACAATTGTTCATCTACAAAAATTGCCGCATACATATCGACAAAGTAGATGGATTGGGTGATTTTCTCGAATTTGAAGTATTATTGAACAATTCCGATGAAAATGGTAAAGAATTGATGAAATTTTTATGCGATAAGTTCTCAGGCGAGTTTTTGTATATTTTTCAAGATTCGTATTCCGACTTATTAGAGAAGGTTCAAAATAAAGGGGGTAAAATCGAATAATCTTTAACTGGAAGTAGATAAGCTCTTGACTTTAATATTATATAGCTATATATTTGCAATAAGTTAAGAAGTTTTGTATATTAACCGAGCAAATTTGCGGGAATAGCTCAGCTGGTAGAGCGTCACCTTGCCAAGGTGAATGTCGCGGGTCCGAATCCCGTTTCCCGCTCAAGGTAACGAAAAAAGTTACCTTGGTCGTGAGAACGACCTTAAAACTTCCTCGTAAAAATTACCCCGCCGCCCCCAATCCCACCAGGTGGCGGGGCTTTTATTTGGTAGGAAGTTTGACGGCGCTGTACCCAAGTGGTAAGGGAGAGGTCTGCAAAACCTTTATGCGGCGGTTCGAATCCGCCCGGCGCCTCCCGAAATTGCCGGGGTGGCGAAATTGGTAGACGCACAGGACTTAAAATCCTGCGGACCGCAAGGTCCGTGTCGGTTCGATTCCGATCCCCGGCACTTCGAAATATTGTTTATGGGCCCTTAGCTCAGTTGGTTAGAGCGCTACCTTGACATGGTAGAGGTCACAGGTTCGAGTCCCGTAGGGCCCACAGATAAAAGTAGTTGTAAGTATTTCATTGGTTACACTGATGATTAGAAACGACGATTCCTTGAATACATACTTCAAGGAAAATTTAACAACTGGTTAGGGCATCCCAGGGCTGAACAAAAGGTCGGTTTTCTCGATACGTTCACTTTGCGAGCACTCGAAAACCGGCTAAATATGCAGGTTCTCCTGCCCGACTACGTAATTCACGTGGGCGAATTCGATTTTGTAGAAATCGAGTAAGGAGAAATATTTTTTGGACAGCCCCGGAAAGGTCACAGGTTCTGCACCAAAGGCGCATCCGCCTCTGGCGGAGAGTCCCGTAGGGCCCACTTGTACCAATCGGAATTTATTCCGTTTTTTTTTTATTTATGAGTAATATTAAAATATCATTTCCTGATAATAGTTCACGCGAATTTGAAAGCGGGGTTTCCGGTTTCCAAATTGCGGAATCTATCAGCAGCCGACTTGCGAAAGAAGCCCTTTCTGTTGAAGTCAACGGTGAGGTATGGGATTTATCCCGTCCAATCATCAACGACGCTCAACTGAAAATATTTAAATGGGACGACGATGCAGGTAAACAAACTTACTGGCACAGTTCGGCACATCTTATGGCTGAAGCAATTCAGGAAATTTTTCCGGGAACAAAATTCGGAATCGGTCCATCAATCGAAAACGGATTCTACTACGATCTTGATTTAGGCGATCATAAATTAACTAATGAAGACCTGAGTAAGATTGAAGAAAAAATGAACGAATACATTAAACAGGATTTTCAATTCCGTAGAGAAGAAATTCAGTGGCAGGAAGCTCACAACTTTTTTCAACAAAAAGGGGATGAATATAAATTAGAGCTTCTCGACGAATTCAAAGGTCAAAAAATTACTTTGTACCATGTTGGTCAATTTACCGACCTGTGCTACGGTCCACATTTACCTTCGACAGGTAAAATTAAATATATAAAACTACTTAATGTTGCCGGCGCATACTGGCGCGGAAGCGAAAAAAATAAAATGCTTCAGCGTATTTATGGAATTACTTTTCCTACAAAAAAAGAACTTGACGATTATTTGTTCCGGCTTGAAGAAGCGAAACGACGAGATCATAGAAAGTTAGGCACCGAGTTAGAAATATTTTTACTTACTCCAAAAGTTGGCGGTGGTTTACCTCTCTGGTTACCCAAAGGAGCTGTCATTCGCGAAACGTTAGAAGACTTTTTAAAGGCAGAACAAAAAAAACGCGGCTATCTTCCCGTAGTTACTCCTCACATCGGTAACATTAATCTATATAAAACGAGCGGTCACTATCCTTATTACAAAGACAGTCAGTTTACACCAATTAAAGTAGATGACGAAGAGTATTTACTGAAACCGATGAATTGTCCGCATCATTTTCAAATTTATGCTGCAAAACCACGCAGCTATCGTGATTTGCCAATTCGTTTAGCTGAATTTGGAACGGTTTATAGATACGAACAATCCGGCGAGTTAAACGGACTGACCCGCGTTCGCAGTTTTACTGTTGACGATTCGCACATGTTCGTGCGACAAGACCAGTTGAAAGAAGAAATTTGTGGAGTAATTGATTTAATACAACTTGTGTTCAATACACTTGGCTTCAAAGATTTTACTACCCGGCTTTCTTTCAGAGATGCTCTCAACAAAGAAAAATACGGTGGCGCCGACGAACTTTGGGATAGAGCTGAAAAGGAAATTCTCGAAGCTGCTGAAGAAATGAAATTAAAATACACGATAGCTAAAGGCGAAGCCGCTTTCTACGGTCCTAAAATAGATTTTATAGTTAGAGATGCACTCGGCAGAAGTTGGCAATTAGGTACTGTTCAAGTCGATTACGTGATGCCCGAACGTTTTAACTTGGAGTATGTTGGAAACGATGGACAAAAACATCGGCCGGTTGTAATTCACCGGGCGCCTTTCGGAAGTTTGGAAAGATTTATTGGAGTTTTGATTGAACATTTTGCCGGAGAGTTTCCTGTCTGGTTATCTCCATTACAAGTTGCAGTTATTCCGATAACAGATGCCCAAAACGATTATGCTTTATCTATAACACAAAAGCTGAAGGATGCCGGTGTACGAGTTGAACTCGATAGTAGAAATGAAAAAGTGAATTATAAAATCCGCGACTGGGAAACAAAAAAAACTCCTTATATGCTCGTTGTCGGAGATAAAGAAAAGCAATCTGATACTGTATCAGTTCGCCGACATACGAAAGGAGATTTAGGAATCAAACTGGCATCAGAATTCCTGAATCAAATTTCAATTGAAATTAAGGAAAAACAATTAACAAAATAGGAGACTAAATATTAAAGATCAACAAACGCCTCGCATAAACGAAGATATACGAGTAGCACGAATACGTTTAATAGATGAAACCGGGCAGCAGCTCGGAATAATAACACCGCAAGAAGGAATGCGATATGCAAACGAACGGGGTTTAGATTTAATCGAAATTGTTCCTACGGCTAACCCGCCTGTTTGCAAGTTGATGGATTTAGGTAAATACAAATACGAACTTACCAAAAAGGAAAAGTTGCAACGTAAAAATCAGCAGGTAGTGCTTTTAAAAGAGGTGCGTTTTCATCCAAATACAGATGTTCATGATTTCGAATTCAAAGCAAGGCACGCTCGCTCTTTCATTGAAGACGGAAATAAAGTGAAGGCTACAGTTATTTTTAAAGGTCGTGAAATTGTTTATAAAGAACACGGCGAAGCGTTATTGAAACGGTTAGCGGAAAGAGTAGCCGACATTGCAAAAATCGAGCAACCCGCCAAAATGGAAGGAAAATGGATGTCGATTATTCTAACTGCAGATAAAGTGGGTAAGAAAAAATCACCGAAAATACAAACTGAAGAAAAACAAATTTAAAAGGTAAATAATGCCAAAAATGAAATCAGATTCAGGAGCTAAAAAAAGATTTAAACTTACAGCTTCAGGAAAAGTTAAAAGACGGAAAGCATTCAAGAGCCATATTTTAACTTCGAAATCGCAAAAGCGTAAACGTAAATTACGCCACGCAACACTTGTTTCGAAATCAGAAACAAAGCGAATTAAAATGCTTTTACCAAAGTAATTAATTAACAGAACCAATAACAACTAAAGGAGCAAAGAGCAACTATGCCACGATCACAAAATAAAGTTGCCTCCCACCGCCGTCGTAAGCGTATATTAGAGCGAGCGAAAGGCTACTGGGGAACTCGCAGTAAAGTCCTCACAGTTGCAAAGCACCACATTGATAAAGCTGGACAGCATGCATACCGTGATAGACGATTAAAAAAGCGAGAATTCCGCCAACTCTGGATAGCGCGTATCAACGCGGCAGCCCGGATGCACGGAACAACATACTCCCGATTAATCGATGGAATGAAAAAGAAAAGCATCGATATCAATCGGAAGGTATTGGCAAATTTAGCAGCCAATAACCAAGAAGCTTTTGCAGAGATAGTAAAATTTGCAATGGCATAAATTAATCTTCCCATCCTCTGCGTAACTTTTTATGAGGGTGGGAAGATTTTATTTTTTAACGGCAGATGACCATGAAAGAAACTATCGATGAAATAAGAAATCAGTTAGATTTCGAAATTACAAAAATTAATTCGCTCTCCGAGTTAGATCAATTTCGCATAAAATTTTTAGCCCGTAAAGGTATAATAGCTGAGTCGTTCGAAGCATTGAAAAATGTTTCTCCCGATCAGAAGCCATTACTCGGTAAAGAATTGAACGATTTACGGAGGCATGCACAAAATCTTCACGACGAGAAAAAGAATAATCTTGAGAGCAATCAAAGTACGCAAACAGAACTAATTGATCTAACTCTCCCCGGACGTCGCAAATGGATCGGTTCTCTGCATCCGATTACACAAACCTTAAACGAAATTAAATCAATATTCCTGCGATTGGGATTCGAGATTGCATCAGGTCCAGAAATCGAAGACGATTATTATAATTTTGAAGCTTTAAACTTCCCTCCCGATCATCCTGCACGCGATATGCAGGACACATTTTTTATATCTAATAAAACTTTATTACGAACACATACATCGCCAGTTCAGATACGTGTGATGGAAAAACAACAACCGCCGGTGCGTGTCATTATGCCTGGAAGAGTTTATAGAAACGAAGCTATTAGCGCCCGTAGTTATTGCCTCTTCCATCAGGTTGAAGGTTTGTATGTTGATACAAATGTTACTTTCAGCGAATTGAAAGGCACTCTCGTCGCATTCGCACAACAATTTTACGGGAGCGATTTGAAATTTCGTTTCCGCCCAAGTTTTTTTCCGTTTACTGAACCAAGTGCCGAGATGGATATAAGCTGCTTCCTGTGCAAAGCCAAAGGTTGCCGTGTTTGCAAGTATGCCGGCTGGCTTGAAATTTTAGGTTGTGGTATGGTCAATCCGAATGTTTATAAATTTGTTAATTATGACCCGATGAAAGTCAGCGGCTATGCTTTCGGTATGGGTATCGAACGTATCACTATGCTGCGTTATGGTATTGATGATATACGAATTCTGTTCGACAACGATGTTCGTTTCTTAAAACAATTTTAGTAACTGTATGAAAATTTCGCTCAAATGGCTTAGACAATATGTAGAGTTCAATGTTACACCGGAAGAACTGGCTGATAAACTTACTAAAGCGGGCCTCGAAGTCGAAAGTATCAATTATTTAGGCAGCAAGTTTGATAATTTTTTTACAGGTCAAGTTCTAACTGTAACGAAACATCCTAATGCAAATAAGCTCACAGTGTGCGATGTAAATGTTGGCGACTCGAATATTGCTATTGTATGTGGCGCACCAAACGTTGCAGTCGGGCAGAAGGTTGTTGTAGGGTTAGCTGGCGCTGTTGTTCCCCGAAATCAACACGATCCCGATGGTAAACCTTTCCAGTTGGCTAAAGTGAAAATAAGGGGAATCGAATCGAATGGAATGATATGCTCCGAGTATGAACTTGGTATCGGTGATGATAAAGATGGAATAATGGTTTTAAACGACAATGCAACCGTCGGAACACCGCTTGCTGAGTTTTTAGGATTGAATGATACAGTTTTTGAAATCGGTATTACTCCAAATCGTCCTGATTGCATGAGTTACATCGGAATTGCACGCGAAGTAGCAGCCGCTCTGAAAACGAATTACAAGCTTCCTGAAGTAACTATTAACGAGTCAGGTAGCTCGGTCGAGAATTCAGCTAAAGTGATCGTCAAAGATTCTGATAAATGCCAAAGATATTCTGCCCGCGTTATTAAAAATATTAAGGTACAACCATCACCCAAATGGTTACAAGATTATTTATCGGCAATTGGTATTCGACCGATTAATAATATAGTTGATGCAACTAATTATGTTTTAATGGAAACCGGACATCCTCTTCATGCTTTTGATTATGATAAATTAAATGAAAAGACTATCATCGTCAGAGAAGCAATCGATGGAGAACATTTTGTAACATTGGACGGAAAAGGAAGATCGTTGACAAGTGGGATGCTTTTAATATGCGACGCAAGCAAACCTATTGCTATCGCCGGTGTAATGGGTGGCGTTAATTCTGAAATCACCGATAAAACACAAAACATTTTGTTGGAAAGCGCCTATTTCGATCCAAGGAGCATACGGAAAACTTCGAAACAATTAGGTTTGATCAGTGATGCATCGCAGCGATTCGAAAGAGGCGCCGATCCGAATGCTACAATCTATTCCGTCAATCGTGCAGCACAGTTGATTGCCGAGATTGCAGGCGGTGAAATTCTAAAAGGAATCATAGATGTTTATCCAAAACCATTCTCTCCGATTAAAATAAATTTAAGTTTGCAACGGACTAATAATATTTTAGGTACGAATTTAACGAGCACTCAAATTATTGATTTTTTAGAATCGATAGATTGCGAATATCAAGCAGCAAAAAAAACGAATGGGTTAGAAGATATTCTCACATTTATAGTCCCTACATTTCGCCCTGACCTTGAAAAGGAAATTGACCTGATAGAAGAAATAGCTCGGTTGTATGGTTACGACAATATCGAAACTAAAATGCAATCAGTAATAAAATTTACTTCGAATCCTGTTCAATCCGACGTTGTCGATGAGATGAGATTGTGGTTGGCAGGGAAGGGGTTCAACGAAATTATAACCAATAGCTTGCAGAACAAAGAGCTTGCTTATTTAAGTTCAAGTGAAGTTGTAGAAGTGATGAACCCGATAAGTAAAGATATGGCTGCAATGCGGACGAGTTTAATTCCAAATATACTTGAAGTAGTACGCAACAACATATATCATCAAACCAAAAATTTGAATTTGTTTGAAGTTGGAAAAACCTACTTTAAAATTCTTCAAGAAAGTGAAAAACAGAAAAGCGATGAAAATTACAAGGAAGAAGAGAAAATAATTCTAGCAAAATCGGGGATTGCAAATTTCCCAAATTGGGCTGAAAATGAACGAAATTCGGATATTTTCGATCTTAAAGGTGAAGTTGAAGATCTACTTTTGAAGTTCGGACTTGACAAATATAAATTTATTCCGTATTCTACTACCAAAGCTTTAGTTGAAATGCCTGTAAGCATTGAAATTAACCAGATTGAAGTAGGTTATATTGCCAAAGTTCAGAAGCAAATGCTAAAGCAGTTTGATATTGAACAAGATGTATATATTGCAGACCTGAATATTAATATCTTGAAGTCATTATCGAAAATTGGAAAAAAATATAAGCCGTTGCCTGATTATCCGATGGTGTTACGTGATTTGGCTTTCATTACGGATAAAGTTGTTCCGGTTTCCGAAATGCAAGGAACTATTTATAAGGCTGGCGGTGAACTCTTAAAGACAGTAGAAATTTTCGATTTATATTCAGGCGACCAGATTCATTCTGATAAAAAGAGTTCTGCATTTACTCTTCAATTTTTATCTGAAGATAGAACTTTAACTGATGTAGAAATCGAAAAAATTATTAAAAAAATTGTTGAAGCAATGAAAGTGGCACATAATGCTGCTTTAAGAAAATGACTTTAACTTTTTAGGAGAAAAATAATTGGATTATCAACAAGCTGGAACAGACGCTAAAGTTATCATCGAGCAAAAAGAGATCGAAGCGGAACTAAAAAGTCTCTGGGAAAAAATCAGAAAGGCTTCTGAAGTAATTTTCATGCTTCGCGATGAAAACCAACAATTAAAAACACAAAACTCCGACCTTCAGCAAAAATATGATGAACTCAATTCCCAAATTATGGCAAAGGATCAGGAAATGATTCGTATTCGTACTGAATATTCGAGGTTAGCGAGTTCGACTGGCGAAGATACGTTTTCTTCTACGGAGAAAGAAGCATTGAAAAATCGTATTACCGATTTGATTACAAAAATTAATTCACATTTGTAAAATATTTTTAAATTGACTGCGAGAACGGAACATCCTTAAAAGGATGAGAGAAACATTTATAATCAAGGAAATCATATGGCAACTGACAGCAAAAGTATAAGAGTAAAGATATTCGGGACTGAATATCCGCTGCGTGGCGAGAGCGACGAGTTAACAAAAAAAGTTGCAAGCTATGTGGATGAGATGATAAATACTATCCACAGCAAAATCCCCGAACAGCCGCCACTAACTGTTGCAGTTTTATCAGCGTTAAATATTACTGAAGACCTGTTCAAAGAACGCGAAAAGACCAACAAGGTTATCTCTTTTGCTCAAAGTGAATTAGACCGTATGAACGATTATCTGGATAAAATTCTGGAATAATATCCCCTTTTTCGTTCTTTAAAATATTAGGTTATAAGATTAATAGCCACACCGTCAACCGTAGTCAATACACTATTAAAGAACTTGACAAGTTAATTTAATAGGGAACCTGACTTAAGATCGTAATATTACAGGCCTCAATCCTGCGAAGGATCGGCAGCATCTCGAATTAATTTTCGATGCCGCAGTGGAAGTAAGAAACAATCTGGCAGGTACCCACTGTGCATTATTGAAGTTCTTCAATAATATTGTACTATCGTTGTGAGTGTGGCTTTTTTATTTAAATTATCAGTAACTATAGAGGTTAAAATGAGTGAAACATATATATTTATAGCCATCGTTGTAGCTGCTTCGGCTTTTGGTTTTTTGTTTGGATGGTATATCAACAACCGGATTATTAAAAATAAAATTGTATTTGCCGAAGAAAGAGCAAAACAGCTTCTCGGAAATGCTGAAAAAGAAACCAATGCTCTGAAAAAAGAGAAATTACTCGAAGTAAAAGATGAGTGGTATAAGAAGAAGCAGGAATTCGATCATGAGCATAATGCAAAAAAGAATAAATTAACTGCTTTCGAAAAACAACTGACCCAGCGTGAAGAAAATTTCGACCGCAAAGTTGATCTGATCAACAAAAAAGAACAAGAACACAATAATTTAAAGAAAGAACTTGAAGCGAAAGCAAAGCTAATCCAAACGAAAACACAAGAATTAGACAGATTGACCCAATCGCAGAATATCAAGCTCGAAAAGATATCGGGTATGACTTCAGATGAAGCGAAAAAAATGCTGCTCGAAAATTTAATACAGGAAACCAAAAACGAATCAGCCGGGCAACTTAAATTAATTCGCGACCAAGCAAAATTAGATGCTAAAAAAGAATCTCAAAAATTAACTATACAGGCAATTCAAAGATTCGCTGCCGATTATACAGTTGAATCAACTGTAAGTGTCCTCAATATTCAAAGCGATGAAATGAAAGGAAGAATCATCGGCAGGGAAGGCAGAAACATACGGGCGTTTGAAGCTGCAACCGGCGTCGATGTAATAGTTGATGATACTCCAGAAGCTGTTATTCTGTCAGCATTCGATCCGATGAGGCGTGAAGTCGCAAAAATGGCATTAGAAAAATTGATGACAGACGGACGGATACATCCGAGCAGGATTGAAGAAATTGTTGAAAAAGTACGAGTGGATGTAGAAGAAGAAATTATCCGTGTTGGCGAAAATGCCATGATGCAGCTTGGTATTAACAACGCACATCCCGAAATAATTAAATGTATCGGGAAAATGAAATATCGTTCGTCCTACGGTCAAAATTTATTATCGCACAGTATCGAAGTTGCTCACCTGACCGGATTAATGGCTGCAGAGTTAGGATTAGATGCAACATTGGCACGAAGAGCCGCATTAATGCACGACATCGGAAAAACAGTCGATAAATTAGCCGATGGTCCGCACGCGTTGTTAGGTTACGAGTTTGCAAAAAAATATAACGAGAACCCTGTTGTTGTGAACGTGATTGGTTCGCATCACGAAGATATGCCGATGGAAACACCAATCGCCGCACTCGTTCAAGCGGCTGATGCGATTAGCGGTGCCCGACCTGGTGCTAGACGTGAATCTGTAGAAGGTTACGTGAAGCGACTTGAAAAACTTGAGAATGTTGCAATCTCGTTCGATGGTGTAGCAAAATCTTATGCTATTCAAGCTGGAAGAGAAATTCGTGTGATGGTTGAACCAGAAAAGATTGACGATGCACACGCAGACCAATTAGCTAACGATATTGCAAAAAAAATTGAACAGGAATTGGAATATCCAGGACAAATTAAAGTGATTATTATTCGCGAACGGCGCTCGATTGCGTATGCAAAATAAAGTTCGATAATCAATAATAAAAATTCGTATGCTAAAAGTTGGTATAACGGGCGGTATCGGAAGCGGCAAATCGGCGGTTTGCAAGATTATTGAAAAATTTGGAAATCCAATTCTTTATGCCGATGATATTGCTAAGGAACTCCTTTTTACAAATGACGTTGTAAAAAAACGAATTCGCTATGAGTTTGATGAAGATATTTATGATGAGAAAGGTTCCATAGATAAGAAGAAATTAGCTAAACTGATTTTCTTTGATAGTAAACTCAAAACAAAACTCGAAAACATTGTTCATCCCTTCGTAATTGATTATGTAAAAAAGCAGTTTAAGAAATTTGAATCTTCGAACGAATATAAAATTATTTTCTTGGAAGCTGCTCTCATCTATGAGTCAGGCGTTGATGAGTTCCTCGATTATGTTGTTGTTGTAAATGCTGAAAAAGAGAGATGTATCAATCGTGTTATCGAACGGGATAAAACGAGTAGAGATGAAGTCCTTGGCAGGATTAATGCTCAGATGGATCCGAAGCAAAAAGCGGAAATGGCTGATTTTGTAATACACAACAACGGCGATATTAATTCATTAAATACAAATGTAAATTTTATTTATAAATTGTTACTAAAAATATCGGAAACGCAAAATGGACATAAAAGCACGTGAAGAAGAATATTTTTTTAAAACATATAAACGTCTCGATATTGAAATAGCAAGAGGCGAGGGTTGCTGGTTGATTTCAAAAACCGGCGAACGCTATCTTGATTTATTCGGCGGGCTTGCTGTAAACTCACTCGGTTACAACCATCCAAAAATTAATGAAGCTATCCGCACACAAATCGATAAATACATACATCTATCAAATCTATTTTTGCAGGAATCACAAGTCGATTTAGCCGAATTATTAATAAAGAATTCCGGTTATAAAAAGATATTTTTTTCAAACAGTGGAACTGAAGCAATGGAAGGGACCATAAAACTCGCGCGCAAGTGGGGAAAAGAGAAGGGCAAATCTGAGCTTATTGCCTTCCACGGTTCATTTCACGGCAGGACTATGGGGGCACTCTCGATTACAGGTAGAGAAAAATATCGAAACGGTTACGAACCGTTTTTACAGGGTTCCATTTTCAGCACCTATAATGATTCGCAAGAGCTAATTTCAAAAGTTACTGAAAAAACTTTAGCCGTTGTGTTAGAATTTATACAAGGCGAGGGGGGCATAAACGAAGCCGATGCTCAGTTTGTTCAAACGATTTCTGAATTACGGGAAAAGTTTGGATTTCTTCTGATCGCCGACGAAATTCAATCGGGAATCGGACGAACCGGCAAATTTTTCGCATTCAATCATCTTAATATTGCTCCCGATGTTGTAGTAATTGCGAAACCACTCGGCGGCGGACTTCCATTAGGAGCCTTTTTAGGTAACGAACGTGTCGCCGATGTGTTCACCTACGGAGTTCACGGCACTACGTTTGGCGGAAATCCCGTCGCATGTTCTGCAGGCATTGCCACAATCAAAGAAATTGTAGAAAATGGTGGAATGCAAAATGCAGAAAATATCGGTAGCTATCTTAAATCTAAATTCAATGAACTCAAAATCAAGTATCCTAATCTCATCAAAGATGTGCGTGGCAGAGGTTGCATGTTGGGTATAGAATTAAAACACGAGGGCAAGTCGCTCGTTACCGAAATGTTGAATAATAAAGTTTTGATCAATTGTACTAACACCAATGTTATTCGGCTATTACCTCCGTTAATTCTAACAAAAGATGAAGCCGATTTTGCAATAGAACAATTTGATTCAATATTTTCTACATTAAACAAATAAAAAATGAAGATGGAGATTCGATCTGATTTTTTGATCATCGGAAGTGGTATTGCCGGATTGTCGTATGCACTGCACGTGGCAAACTATGGGACTGTTTCAATTATTACCAAAAAAGCGAGAGCCGAATCGAACACTAACTTGGCTCAAGGTGGCATCGCAACTGTTTTAGCCAACGACGATTCCTTCGATCTGCACATCAAAGATACTTTAGATGCGGGCGACGGACTTTGCCACGAAGATATAGTTAAGATAGTTGTAAAAGAAGGGCCTGCCCGCCTGAAAGAATTGATCGAATTAGGGGTGCAATTTACACAACGTGAGGGGAATTTTGACTTAGGCAGGGAAGGGGGCCATTCGCGTAACCGAATTGTTCACGCACAGGATTTAACCGGTCGTGAAATCGAACGAGCACTTCTTCACCGCATCGCGGAACATCCTAATATACAAGTTTTTGAAAATCATATCGCTATCGATTTAATTACCGAGCATCATTTAGGAGTTAAGTTAGATACAAATACACCTATCCATTGCTGGGGAGCTTATGTTTTAGATATTCAAAATAATGTCGTAATAAAATTTCTTTCCGATGTTACTTTACTTTCATCCGGTGGTTTGGGGCATGTTTATCTGCATACAACAAATCCGATGATAGCAACCGGCGATGGAGTCGCTATGGCGTATCGTGCCGGTGCAAAAATAGGAAATATGGAATTCATTCAGTTCCATCCAACCACATTGTTCGATTCGGGTTCACCGGCTTTTTTGATTTCAGAAGCTGTGCGAGGATTCGGAGCGGCTCTTAAAACGAAAGACGGTGAGCGATTCATGCACAAGTACGACAATCGACTCGAACTTGCACCTCGCGATATTGTTGCCCGCGCTATCGATACAGAATTGAAAAAACGTGGCGATGATTACGTCCTCCTGGATTTGCAGCATCTTTCTTCGGATAGTATTCGCGAAAAGTTTCCATACATATTTCAAACCTGCTTAACCCGATACAAAATTGATATTACAAAGGAGCTTGTTCCTGTAGTCCCCGCCGCACATTATTCTTGCGGTGGAGTTGTTACTGATACATTTGGTAGAACTAATATTCAGAATCTTTTCGCATGTGGCGAGGTTACAATGTCGGGTGTGCACGGCGCAAACCGGTTAGCAAGTAATTCGTTACTTGAAGCTATAGTATTTTCAAATCGGGCAGCAGAGACTTCTCAACAATCCCGCGTTGATGAGCAACAAACTATTCCGCAAATACCCGAATGGGACGAAAGCGGAACATTCAACACCGAGGAATGGGTGCTGATATCTCACGACCGACGTGAGATTCAGGAAGTGATGTGGGACTATGTCGGGATTGTTCGTTCTGATTTGAGATTGGATAGAGCGTTACGCAGAATCAATTTTATTTATGATGAAGTCGAAAAATTTTATAAGAAAACTAAAGTAACCGAAGGTTTGATTGAATTAAGAAATCTCACACTCGTTGCGAAGCTTATTATTAAGAGCGCACTTTTAAGAAAAGAGAGTAGGGGTTTGCATTACACGACTGATTATACAGAAAAAGATGATAAGATTTGGAAAACAGACACCTTGTTATCCGTTCAGGATTGATATTTCTTAAATAAGAAATCAACTCCGATACCCCGCTAAATATTGTTAATTCACCTGATTTGATACGGCTGAGAGTTTTTAATCTTTCGATTTCTTTTTGGCTTATAGTCAGGTTTGTTTGCATTCCGAGATTCCTTTTTAGAACGTTTTAAAACGTTTTACGTTTTTAAATGGTTATCTCGATATTTTCGGGCTGTACCCTCTACGAGGTCGTAGACCTGAAATTTTCACTGGGCGATTACATCGGTTCTTTTTTTAAACAATTTGACTTTGTATCATAATTTCTCTATTTTTTCACTGAAAAATATGGAAAATTTATGAGTCTGAAAGATACCTTAAGCAAAGAAATAATAAACGCAACCAAAGCCGGCGACAAAATCCGTTTGGAAACAATCCGCGGACTTCGTGCCATTTTATTAGAAAAAGAAATTGAGAAACGACCAAGCCCAATTACTCCAGATGACGAAATGGGAGTGTTAATCTCATCCGCCAAAAAACGGAAAGAGTCAATCGAGATGTATGAAAAGGGAGAACGCATTGAATTAGCTGAAAAAGAAAAAAGCGAACTCAAAATAATTGAAGAGTTTTTACCAAAACAATTAACGCCGGATGAAGTTGAAGCAATTATTAAACGCATCGTTTCCGAATCGGGGGCAAACTCGCAAAAGGATTTCGGCAAAGTTATGCCTAATGTAATGAAAGAACTGAAAGGCAAAGCCGATGGGAAATTAATTTCAGATACCGTTAAAAAATTATTAGGGGGTTAGTTATGATTACATACATTGATATCATTGTTTTTATTGCAGTTTTATTGTTTGTTTTATTGGGGTATAAGGATGGTTTTTTCAGAAAAGTATTCAGTATTTTATCCCTTTTTATAGGATTTATTATCGCAACTAAATTAATGGGACCTTTCGGAAGATTGATAATCGAATGGTTTGAATTTGCTCCTTATTTTTCTTATCCGTTTGCATTCTTTGCAATTCTAATAACCGTTATGTTAATCGTAATGTTGATTTATCGCTGGCTTGGCTCGAAGGGGACAGTCTTAAAATTAATTAACCGATTTGGGGGCGCTTTGTTAGGTGCAGCTCAAGGGCTGCTACTTATGAGTTTAGCTCTGATAGTATTAAAATTCGTTGATATTCCATCGGAAGAAACGAAGAGGGATTCATTTTTGTATAATCACATCATAAATGTAGCTCCAAAAGTTTTTGACTTCGCACTCACGGCTGTTCCCGAATCTAAAACTTTCTTCGAGGAGATTGAAAAGAATTTAGAAAAATATAAAGATGAACTATAGTTGCTGATGACCGATTATTTAAATTCAATCGCTAAACTCGAATTTCCAAAAGTTAAAAATCATATCAAGCGGTTTGCGGTATCTGAAGCTGCTAAAGAAAAAATTAACGATCTCGTTCCGATATCTTCATTCGAGGAGATTCGTAACCGACTTGATGCTATCACTGAAACAAAATCACTCCTCGAATCAGACGACCCACTTCCTTTGGAAAATCTTCCTGAAATCCGTGAAGCTTTGAATCGTGCGGGTATATTAGACTATGCTATACCAGCTTCTGAAATATTTTCAATAGGAATTTTTCTAAAAACATCAAGAATCATTTCTTCTTACTTCAGTAAAAGAAAATCGAAGTATCTTCTCTTAAATCAATTAACGGAGTCGCTTTATATCGATAAAATTCTCGAGTATAACATTGATCGCACTATAGATGATAGCGGACAGGTTAAGGATTCCGCATCAGCCGAACTTAGAAAAATCCGGAAAGAGTTAAACGATAAATCGGAAAGCCTCCGAAAAAAATTGGATGCTATACTGAAAAATGCCTCATCGTTAGGCTGGACTCAGGATGAACTGATAACAGCGCGCGACGGACGAATGGTAATACCTGTAAAAGTTGAAAACAAAAATCGTGTGCCGGGATTTGTGCACAGTATGTCGTCGAGTGGTGCCACTGTTTTTATTGAACCGGCAGAGACCCTCGAAATGAACAATGACATTAGAAGTCTGCAATTCCAAGAATTACGGGAAATCGAAAAGATACTGAAGGAATTAACGACTCAAGTCCGCAATGTAAAAGATAATTTGAAACACAATGTGGAAATACTCAGCGAGCTTGATTTTCTACAAGCCGCCGCAAAATATTCAATTGAAATAATTGGCTGTGCTCCGCTATTGAATGAAAAAAATTATTTCAACCTCATTGATGGAAGACATCCTGTCCTTTTGATGAAACAACCGAGAGCGAAAGTTATTCCTTTAACACTCGAGTTAGGTAAAAAATTTTCCACATTAATCATCACAGGTCCTAATGCTGGTGGTAAAAGCGTTGCCATCAAGGCATTCGGGCTGTTGGCTATTATGGTTCAAGCCGGTTTGCACATTCCAGCATCTCCAGATTCCGAGTTTGGTGTGTACAATAAAATTTTCGTGGATATCGGTGATGAGCAGTCAATCGAAAACGACCTTAGCACATTTAGTTCACATTTGGTGAATATTAACATAATTATGAAAGAAGCTGAAGAAACGAGTTTAGTTTTGATAGATGAAATTGGAGCCGGCACCGATCCGACTGAAGGTAGCGCTCTTGCTGAAGCAATTTTAGAAGACCTCACGAAACGAAAAACTCACACACTCGTTACAACTCATCACGGCACACTGAAAGCATTCGCCCACGAAACGCAAGGAATCGAAAACGGAGCAATGGAATTCGATCATCACTCTTTGAAACCCACATATCGTTTTATCTCCGGAATCCCCGGAAGCAGCTATGCTTTAGAAATGGCAAAGCGGATAGGATTACCCGATGCTTTGATTAAGCGTTCTATCTACTTTCGCGGCGAAGCAACACACAGTCTCGAAAATTTGTTAGCCGAAATTGAAACGAAACAACAAATTCTCAAAGATGAAATCCAACTCATTCAAGAAGAGAGGATTAGTTTAGAAAAATTAATATCCGAATATACAGAAAAAAACAAATCGCTACAGAAGGAAATTAAACAAATTAAAGCCCAAGCTGTTGAAGAGGCAAAAGCGATAATCGACTATGCTAATAAACAAATAGAAAAAACTATTCAACAAATACGCGAAGAGGGTGCAAGCAAAAAGGTAATCAAACAAGCTCAATCGACAATCGAACAGATAAAATCTACCCATCTCAATTTAGCCAAAGAGTTTGAAATTGAAGCAAACCAAAATCTTGAAGAATCATTTTCGATAGGCGATAAGGTTAAACTAAAAGATAGTAACGAAGTCGGCGAAATCATTGAAGCTGTTGGTGATAATCACTTTAACGTATTATTCGGACAATTTAAAATTAAAGCTCTTAGAACCAATTTAGTTAAAGTTAAATCAACCACTCCGATTTTACGACGAACTAAAAATTTAGAGATACATACCGAAAGACCATCGAGCGAAATTGATTTACGTGGAACCACCGGTGAAGAAGCAGTGGTTTTATTGGATAAATTCATTGATACCGCCATTCTTTATGGCTTAAATCGGCTGGATATCATTCATGGCAAGGGGACTGGATTGCTACAAAAGAAAGTTTCGGAGTATCTTAAAAGGCATGCCCATGTGAAATCATTTCGATTAGGTGAATGGAACGAAGGTGGGTATGGAGTTACAGTTGCGGAGCTTAAATGAAAAAACAAATTAAAAAATTACTAATTGCAAACAGGGGAGAGATAGCAGTCAGAGTTTTACGCTCTGCAAAAGAAATGGGAATTGTAACAGTAGCAGTTTACTCGGAAGTCGATCGCCTCATGCCGCACGTCCGACTTGCTGATGAAGCATATTCTATTGGTAAGGCAACTGCAGCCGAAACTTATTTACAAAAAGAAAAAATAATCGAAGTCGCCTTAAAATCTAATTCCGATGCAATTCATCCGGGCTACGGTTTTTTATCCGAAAATGCTGAATTTTCAAAAATGGTGGATGATGCCGGAATTATATTTGTTGGTCCACCTGCAAGCGCAATCAAATCAATGGGCGATAAAATAGCAGCACGTAAACTTGTAAAAGCGGCTGGTGTTCCAATCGTTCCGGGAACCGATGCACCAATATCGGATATAAGTGAAGCATCTGCTTTTGCTGATAAATTTACTTATCCAATTTTATTAAAAGCTGCCGGCGGTGGTGGTGGTAAAGGAATGCGGATAGTAAACAATGCAGATGAACTCGCATCGGCATTTCGGAGTGCACAATCAGAAGCTCAATCTGCCTTCGGTGATAATCGGGTTTACGTCGAAAAATACTTAGAAAATCCTCGACATATAGAATTCCAAATTCTTGCAGATCAATATGGTAACGCCATTCACTTAGGAGAGCGCGAATGCTCTATTCAGCGTCGTCATCAAAAAATTATCGAAGAATCTCCTTCAGTTATTATTTCACCTGAGATGCGAAAAAAGATGGGTGAGTCGGCAGTTAAGGCGGCTTTAAGTGCAGGATATGTTAATGCCGGAACAATTGAGTTCTTAGTAGATAAGCATCGGAATTATTATTTCTTGGAAATGAATACGCGACTCCAAGTGGAGCATCCTGTAACTGAGATGATCACAGGTATTGATTTGGTAAAAGAGCAATTACGGATAGCAATGGGTCAGCCGCTCAGCTTGAAGCAGGAAGAAATTCGATTCCGTGGTCATGCACTCGAATGTAGAATTTACGCTGAAGATTCCGAAAATAATTTCTTACCGTCTATAGGAAAAATCACTACGCTACGTTCGCCTCAAGGTTTTGGCGTTCGCGAAGATAGGGGAGTGGATGAAGGAAACGAAATTTCAGTTTATTACGACCCAATGATTTCAAAGCTAATTACTTGGGCTGACACACGTGATGAAGCAATCCATAAAATGACCCGAGCACTGAAAGAATATAATTTAGCAGGAGTTCAAACTAACATTCAAGCTTGCAGTTGGATTATCAATCACCCAAAATTTATTGAAGGGAATTTCGATACTCATTTCATTAAGGAATATTTCACTCCTGAAGTGTTACGCATTGATAATAAACTAATACACGAAGCATTAGCAGTAGCTGCTACTTATATCCAGAAGTTCGAAAAGATTGATGCTCAGCAAATTGCCGGTACAGATAGAGATGGTTCAAGAAGTAATTGGAAAACGAAACGTTTTGAAAATTTAAGAGGATGAGGTGGCTGAGTTTAAAGTAACTGTAAATAAACAGGAATTCGACATTGATTTGAGATCAGGTCGATCTGCTTTGGTAAACGGAACTGAATACACAGTTGATTTGAATCGAGCAGGAATCAATCAATATTCAATCATAATGAATAATCAAGTTTTTGAAATTAACATCAAAAAAGATGGCTTGAATCGTTATGATGCAGAGTGTTCCAACGAAATTTTTAAAATTACTGTTGAAGATGAAAAAGACCTGCTGTTAAAACAGTTCACTCATCAAAGCGAAGCAACACATAAGATAATCAACATTACTGCACCAATGCCGGGTTTAGTGTTAAAAATTGAGGTTGAGGTAGGTCAGCAAATAAATCCCGGAACCGGATTGATTATTTTAGAAGCGATGAAAATGGAAAACGAGATTAGGTCAACGGTTTCGGGTATAGTGAAAACAATAAAAGTAAAAGAAAAAACGCCTGTTGAAAAGGGGGAGTTATTATTGATTTTGGAATAATAACAAAAGAAATGACGGAGGAGTATATGAAAAAATTATTAATTAATTTAATAATGTTACTGTTTGTTGGGTTATCTTTTGGGTCACAAATTTTTGCCGAGGGATTTCAAATTAACCAACAGGGAGCTAAGGCAATGGGTATGGGTGGTGCATTCATTGCACAAGCAAACGACCCTTCTGCAATATTTTTCAATCCCGCAGGATTGGGATTCCAAAAAGGAATGAAAGTGATGGTAGGAACGACATTGCTATTTCCTTCAACTAATTTTACGAGTCCTGCCCCATATTCCAAAATAACGAAGATGAAAAGCCAGATATTTTATCCAAGTAATTTTTATGGAACTTACGGAATGGATAACGGCTTTGTTTTGGGATTAGGTGTTTTTAAGCCATTTGGATTTGGAACTGAGTGGGATAAAGATTGGGGAGGAAATTACTTGGCTGTAAAAACCGACTTGCAAACAGTTTTCATTAATCCAACGATTTCATTTAAAGTAAACGAACAATTGTCTATTGCTCTTGGTGTCAGTTACGTTTCAGCGGATGTGAAAATTCCGTTTTATGTCCCAACCGATCGTCACCTGGACTCGCCATCATCCCCAAATTTTTATCGGACTGGAGAGCTTGACGCATCTGGTAGTGGTGTTAATATTAATTTCGGATATCTACTTAAACCATCCGAAAATCTCTCGGTTGGGTTGTCGTATCGGCACAAAACAAAACTTGATTTTAAAGGCAAGGCAAAAATTACAGAGTTACCTTCAGAATATGATGGCGAAACAACCATTACATTACCCTCCAATATCTCTGCTGCAATCGCCTATGTTGTGATACCTGAATTAACTGTCGAAGGAGGTTTTCAGTATGTAATGTGGGAAAGTTATCGCACTTTAGATTTAAATATTAAAAATCTTGCTTTAATAAAGAGGGCAAAGGATTGGGAAAATGTATTTTTATTCCGTCTCGGCGGTGAATATCGCTACAAACAATTTGCTTTCCGTGCAGGTTACGTTTATGATAAAACCCCTCAACCTGATAAGTCGGTTGAACCAATGCTGCCTGATGCCAATCGGAATACATTTGCATTTGGTGTCGGTTATAAACTTACCGATGCACTTAATTTAGATTTTGCATATCAATATGTTATGTTTGCCGACAGAACCGTTACATCTCCCACAAATTTTTTCCCCGGTACTTATAAAAGTGCTTCGAACCTTTTTGGTATTAGTGTAAGTCATCAGTTTTAGCAAACACTTGACTTTTAAAAGATATTTGTTTACTATAAGCCTGTCATTTTGATGTTCTTTTTATTTAAACATTATCAACAATTACAATCCGCCTTTGGTGGAAAGGAGTAATATGAAAAAATTATTTAACATTTCACTAATGTTCTTAATCGTTAGTTTGATATTTGGTTCCCAAGTTTTTGCGGGAGGCTTTCAAATTAACGAACACGGTGCGAAAGCAATGGGAATGGGCGGTGCTTTTACAGCACAAGCAAATGATCCGTCGGCAATATTTTTCAATCCAGCCGGGTTGGGATTTCAAAAAGGGATGAAAGTAATGTTGGGGACAACATTGATATTCCCTTCCACAACGTTTAAATACGGCACAGAAGAACCAAAAATGGAAAGCCAAATATTTTATCCTTCTAATTTTTATGGTACGTATGCATTAGAAAATGGGTTAGTTTTTGGACTCGGTTATTTTAACGCTTATGGTCTTGGAACAAAATGGTCTGATAATTGGGTAGGACGTGAATTAGCAGTAAAAACAGATCTGAAAACTTATTTTATTAATCCGACTGCAGCATATAAAATAAATGACCAATTATCACTTGGATTAGGTTTTAGTTACGTTATTGCTTCTGTGGAATTATTTAAT
>CAMTWO010000021.1:0-29323 GCA_947085405.1 uncultured Ignavibacteriota bacterium | reverse complement strand
AGTGTTTTCCGCTCGACGATCCGCCGAAGGCGGAAAGTCGTCGACCTGAGGCGCCCGCCTGCCGTACGGGCAGGGATTTCATATGATTCAACATTTTTTTAACCATTTCTTTTATTTTATTAATAATGCTTTCTTGGTTTCTATATTTTTTCCAGAAATCATTCGATAATAATAAACGCCACTCGCAAGACCTTCAGCGTCCCATTCAACCTGATATTCACCAGGTTCTTTCTTCTCATTTACCAGCGTTGCAACTTCTCTCCCGAACACATCATATACTTTCAAAGAAACAAATCCAAAATTTGACCTGCCCGCCGAAGCCTCGGCGAAGGCGGGAATCTCAAATCTCAAATCCGTTTTTGAATTGAACGGATTCGGATAGTTCTGATACAGCTTAAATCCATCAGGAACTTCGCTCAATATCGGCACTACACTTGTAGGCTGTGAATATTTTAAAACTATGATATCGTTATTATAACCAGCAACACCAATTTCACCCGCAATATAAACATTTAAATTATTATCAACGATAATAGCTGCTGGATATGATATTGTGTCATAATCGGGATATTTTTGAATCCACTTTTGATTTCCGTCTTTATCGTATTTGATCGTTGTAATCTTTGGTAGATTAATAATATCTTTGGTACTACCTGTTACATACACACACCCGAGCTTATCAACCGTTAAACCCTCCAGAAAATCTTCTTCATTTGCAGCACCATTGTATCCTTGTACCCACAATTTATTTCCGAGCGAATCGTATTTAATTGTACAAAAATCATAATTATAACCAGCTTGCCAACCTGCAACAATAACATTTCCAAGCGGATCTATTTTTATAAATTCACCGTGCGCTATAAAATATTGCCCAGAGCCATCATAAAATCTAATCCATTTTTGGTTACCGTTACTGTCATATTTGATTGTAACTACATTTTCAGCATTTGTGCTGTCCATTGTTGCATATCCCGTTACATACACATTCCCGTTTTTATCAGATGCGATATCAGCAGCGACATCCCATCTATTCCCCGGCCCATTCCACGTTTGTGCCCATCGCAAATTGCCGTCCAGATCATAGCTTAACGTGAGGAAATCATCAGGTGCTAACACAGCGATGTTTGAAACCCCGTTCACATTGATATTCTTAAAAAGGTCTATATAAATTTTCCCACATATAGTGGGATTGGGTGTATATCTTCTACTCCAAACACTGTCTCCGGTAGAGTAATTTGATCTAATAGTAAAACATCCACTAAATCCGCTGTTGAATGTTGCATATCCAGTATGAATAATACTCATTGAACTATCCTCAGTCGCTAAATCATTTAACGAATTTATACCTCCCCCGCTTCCTCTGAATCTCCTCACCCACTGTTCTACTCCACTTGAATCATATTTTATAACAATATAATCCACATCGCTTGCTCCTACATATACGTTGCCTTGCCTGTCAACCGCAATCTGTTTTGGTCCGGCTGTTATCGGCATTGCACCTAAGTATCTCCTCGCCCACACAATCTGCCCGCTTGTGCTTATTTTTATCGTTACAAATCCCGGTGGTGAGTCTGCATCAGTGCCCGCTACATACACATTCCCCATCGAGTCAACCGCCATAGCTTTTACATAATCGCTGCCATTGCTCTGGCTGTTGTATCTTGCCACCCATTCGAGGGTAACTTGTGCGCTAATTTTTCCAAATGTTATTACTAATAGAATATATATTAAAGTTAATTTGGTTTTTTTCACACTAAAACCTTAATCTACTCTCATAATCATTCCGTTTTTCACGTAAGCCAGCGAGTAGTTCTTCTTTTTTACGTATCTCTCTTTCAACGGTCTGAATTCCGGCAGCTTTATTCGCTTCGGGAGAATCTTTGATATATCTGTTCAATATCGTCATAAAATCCTGTTCTGCGCGCTGCCGGTTTTCTTCGTGGAATTTAATCCTGTCTTTCATCGCCGCCTGAAAGATCGTAGATTTCTGTCGCAGGCGAGTTATCTCTGTATTTGCAGAAGAAATCTCATCTCTGTATTTCTGCATTTGATTTATATCTTCCCGAAGAATCTTTATCTCGCTTTCGATCTGTCCCTCTTCACTTCTGAATTTCATCAAACTTTCGCGGAGATGGAATTTTTCTATTATATTCAACATCCACATCATAGAATCTTTTACACCCCAAGGGAATAACGGGTCATTAATCTCCCGCGGTGGCTGTGCTGATGTGATAAATATCTGGTAGTGAAAAGTTAAATCCAAAACACGATTGAAAAATTGAGAAAAATTATCGAGCAATGTTTGAACGATATCTTGCAAGACTGGATGAGCATTGTTCGCCCTGTCGCGAAGCATAAAGTCTCTTAACCTTCCGTAAGGAGTTTTCATCTCTTCGGTCATCTTCGGAAACCGTTGAGGAAGCAAGGATTCAATTAACACCGGTTGGAATGTCGGAGGAATAAGCGACGACCTTCCAAGTTGTGATAATGACTCGCCGAACACAGTATCACCCTTAGTTAAAATTAATCCAATGGGGACGTGGCGAATATTCGGATTACTTTGCACCCAGTACTGAAGAATTGCATCAAACCAGTTTGCTCTTTTCCTCAATTTAACCGGATCCATATAATCTTTTTCATCGATGAAAAAGAATAATCCTTTCGCCTTTCTAAAAATATCCTGTAGTTGGTGTTCCCATTGATCGGGTTGCGTATCTTTACCGCCGTAATCAAAAGTTGTATAACTTGTTATGTTCAAATCTTCCCAGAAGTTGTAGCTGTTTAAACCGCTGGATGGCGGTATGCTGTTTGAACGCCAAGCATCGGAAACACCTTCGTAATATACTTGCAACTCTCTACCGAGTGTAACAGGTTTGCCGGCTCGCATCTGTGCTTCGTAACAGAAAGCTGAGATGTAACTACTCTTGCCAACACCCGATTGTCCAAACAGGAAAATGGGAACTGGTTGGAAAAGGCTTGTAAGCAATGGGTTTTGTTTTTTATGTTCTATTAGTTCAAGGTATGAATGTCCGATACCTAACTTCATCGTGTTGTTTGCGTGTGAGATATATAATGGACTTCTCTCCTTCAAATAAATTTGGTCGCCCATTGCTAAGGGACTTACATAATCGTTTTCCCAGTACCAACCCCAATTTTTAAATAGACTGTTTATGAAGTCGTCCTTGCTACACCAAAAGCGTATTGCTTTTTGAATTTCGACAGTATTTGCTCCAGCTGCATCAAGGCTTTTGCCCTTCGAACCTAACACTTGTAAGCAGAGTAAAATTTCGGCAAACGAAATACTTGCCGTGTCGCTCGTTCTCTGTTTAATTTCATCGAAATGACTCTGTAATTTACTTTGAGCAAAATCTTCCGAAACGCCGAGTGTCATTAAAATTTTACCCATTAATGAAAATAACTGAATCTTTGTAGGGACATTAAGATTTTCTGAACTCTGAAGCAGAGCAGATACATCGGCAAGCATTCTATCATACTCCGATTCTTCTATCCCGACATTTTCAGATTTAATCCATTCTTCATAAAAACTCATTGTCCCCGATACAGTTCCACCTGTGTCGGTATGTGTTAAACCGGCAATAAGATAATAGCGCTGCCAAAGAGCTGTTAAATCTCTTAAAAGTCTGCGGGTTTGATTCGTGCTTTCAGAAGCTGAAAAAACTTTTGAGCCATAACTTCCAATTAAAGCCCGGTCTATCTCGAAGAGTATAGTCTCTCGTGTTTCGAGTGGGGCTATCTGATTCGGAAGTTGTTGTAACGCATCGAAAAAGCCGTGCACAGCTTTCGATATCTTATCCTGTTTTTGAGTTATATCTGTACCCGAATCGATGTCTCTTAAAAAGTCGGCAAGAGTAAGACATTGTTTATTAAAATCACGAGCTATTTCAGTAACAGGTTGCGGCATTATCTCAATCCCTTATTATTATAGTTATATGCGATTTCAAATCTATGACACCTTCACCGAGCGGTTGGGGAAGAAAAAGTGTAAGTTGTGAGGCTTTATCTTTGGTTACAACTTCGGGAGGGCATTCGATTGTATATGTAAACGATTCTCCGGGAACTCGTTTCAACAAGTTTTTCAAATCTAAAAGTTGAGCAAAAATTGCGCTGCCCATTCCTACTCGAATATTCTTCCCGACCGGATCAGATTTAGAAAATTCCCTGAGTTGAAATGTTATTTGAGTTTTACCTTTTACAAACTGAGCTTCTGATTCAAGATATATGTTCAACCGATTTCCAGCGGCTTCTTTCATCAATTCGACTCTTGAGATGGGAAGTGTTTTTTCAGCAATAGGTCCCGCCGGAAAATAAGAAAGCAATTTAGTTATATCGTCGAATAATTTTTCAGCGTATGAAAATGCTGTGTTTAGTTCTACTTGAGGTTCATTCGGAGATATGATAGATTCATTAAGTTTTTCGACTACTTCATTGATTCTTTGCTTCAGCGTGGCTTGTTCCCAAGCGACGGATAAAATTTGTAATTCACTTTTAACTTGATTAATAAATTGTTGGACGTTGATAAAATAGTTAAGCGTCGGAGAATGTGCGTTCTCAAATAGCGGTTTAAAAAATCCATTAGCTCGAATAAATTGACCCGTGGCGTTCCATATAAGATTAAGGTCAGGAGTTGGTTTTAAGGATTTCAGGTAGTTATCCAACAAGGAACTCCAAAGACCGAACTTAGTTAATATTCCGTTGCTGGCATCAACACAGTTCGGAGAACTGTCGATGAAAACGCCAAACGGAATAAACGATTTATCTACGATTAGTTCATTATCCTCAATTTTAAAACGACAAAGTACAACTCCCGTGTTCTGATTGTTTGTAATTGAGACTTCGTACAAGGCATCATAGACAGACACTCCCGTTGTCGGCTCCGAATCTGATTCAATGATTCCATCGCGACCTGAACTTGACGGGATTATATATAGCAGATATTTTCCATCAGGACTTTTTTGAGGTGGTCTGAATAGAAAATTAAAAATCCTGCTGCCATCAATGTTTATTAGTTTCCCGTAAGGGTTTAATCCCTGAAATTGAGAAATTTCGACTTGGTAATTTGCGCCGTCTAAACGCTTGAAATTAATATTGTCGGGGTTGTTGTAATCGGTTTGAAGATATGAATTCCTGAAAAGTCCGTAACTTCCTGCTTGGGAGTAGCCCATACTAACAAGCTGTTCAATCCATTCTTCGAGTGCATAAAAGTGTTCCTCCGAAACCACATCTCCATTACGCCATAAAACTTTTTTTAATTTTTGAGTATCTGCCATTCGTAAACCTTTATATTACATTAAGTTAGTATTACGTAGGAAAAATCTACTTATAATAAACTTAAAAGTCAAATAACTTTAGTGGGGGGCGTCACAGAATTACGGGGTGATTTTTTGGCTGTTTTTGATTCAATTTTTAGGATATTTTACAACCCAACTTTGATTTTCATTTTTATAATGATATCAAAAGGTTTTTATTAGATGGAGCTGGATATTTTTCTGTAACCGAATGCCTTTATTATTGCCTCGCTTCGCGACCTGACGTGAAGTTTCTTATAGATGTGTTTTATATGCGTTCGAACAGTGTCATAGCTGATGAATAGTGCCTCGGCAATTTCTTTATACTGATAACCCCTTGTAAGATAGGATAGAATTTCTTCTTCCCGTTTCGAAAGTTGTTCATCAACATCGGTTTCAGAAAATTTTGTTTTGAATTGACCGAAGAAAGATATTACTTTTCGTGCGATTTGAGCCGACATAGGAGCCCCTCCGTTATACAGCTCTTTAATCGCTATGAAAATTTCTTCTTTTGAAGAACGCTTAAGTAAATATCCAGTCGCACCGGCAACCAGAGCATTAAATACATAAGTGTTGTTTTCAAAAACCGTAAGCATCATGAACTGGGTTTGAGGCATTGCTTCTTTTAACCTTTTCACACATTCAACACCGTCAATACCCGGCAGATGTATATCCACTAACGCAACGTCCGGAATTTTTTTGGGAATATCAATTAATGCATCTTCGGCTGTTCGATATGTTCCTACACATCGAAAATCCGGATGGTTTTTAAAAATTTTTTCGAGATGGCTGCGATATTCATCCCCATCTTCGACAATTGCTACTTTGATTTTCATAATTCTTTCATTGGTTGTTTTGGTATGTAAAAATATTTTAAATCCTCAACAATATATAATAACACCTTTGTATTTGCAATACGAAAAATTACGTATTTTTTAAAGGTATAAAAATTTGTATTGCTGTCCCTGACGAAATAACAGACTCAATTATTATTTTACCACCAATTTCCTCAATTCTTTTTTGAATATTAATTAAACCATTTCCGTGCGGGTGAGACTCCCGGGTACAGAACCCCTTGCCATTATCTTTCAGTGAAATCAAAATTGATTGCTCCTGTAACTGAAATTTAGCATTAACGCGTTTTGCCAAAGCATGTTTAACAATATTGTTTGTAATTTCTTTCACAGTTAACACGGTATTTCTACGCACTTCGGGAGAAATTTGCATGTCCGGATACGAATCAGGAAAATCGCAATTGCATTCAATATCGGTTGAGCTAAAGAAATCAACTATATATTCCCTGAGAAATGTTCCAAGAAGTTCTATGCTGTCGTTACCAGGATTAATGAACCAGATGATTTCATCGAGATTTTCGATTATTTGTTTGGTTTCGCTTGATATTTTTTCGGTGAATTCTTGCACGCTGGGTGTATCTTCGATTTCATCTTTAATTGCTTCATTAAGAATTGAAATTTTAGTCAATCTCGAACCGATTTCATCGTGAATATCTCTGGAAATTCTTAAACGTTCCTGCTCTAATGTGCTTTGTTGTTCTAGTAAATGCTTGTGATGTTTTAATTTTCGGGAAATAAGAAAGCGAGTTATGCTTACAATAATTCCGAGAATAAAAATACCAGCCAAAATTTTAAAAATACTTGTTTCCCAAAAATGAGGTGGAATTTCGAATGATATTGCAGCTTCGTTGCTACGCCACGCTTGCTCATCCATTGATGCGATAACCCGAAAAGTATAGCGACCAGGTGGTACGTTCAAATAATAGATAGTCCGCTGACTCTTTGCGTCTATCCAATCATCCTCATACCCCTCTAAACGGTATTTAAAACGGACATTCTCAGGGTTTGAAAAATTAATCGCAGTGTAGCGAAATTCGATTTTCCTTTTATTGCCTGGTTCTAACTGTTGAAGCCGATTAGTTAACAATTCCACACCATCGACAATCGTTTTGGGGATATATACTTTTAGTGAATCCTGTTTCTGATTCAAGTTACTGGGATCGACAACGGTAACTCCCCCCATTGTAGGAAACCATAATCTGCCATCCCTTGATTTTATTGCCGACGGATGATTGCCACCATTACATTCGATGCTTTCCATTCCTGCCTCCAAACCGTAGGCGACTGAGTGGACTGATGAAATTTTACCATCACAAAACTCAACTAATTCTTTTCGGTTGATACTAAAAATTCCTTTATTGCTACCGAACCAAAATTTTCCATAATCATCTTCAAGGATAGAATATATGGTGTTGTCAATTAAACCATTATCTCTGGTTATATGAGAAAATTGTTTTTTGCTATCTTCGGTATTAAAGCGGAATAAACCAAATCCATAAACTGTTATCCAGAGAATCCCTTTTGAATCATTGAACAATGTCATCACCGCATTACCTGTCAAAGCTGGTTCTTTGTCGAAGTAATAAAGTGAATCTCCTTTAATTTGATAAAGCCCGTCTTTTGTTCCGAACCACAAACTTCCTTTATCGTCGAAACAAATAACTTTAATTTGAAAAATATCGCGGTGAAGATTTCTTCCTTCAGCAAAATATTTTTGATAACTTTCTTTTTGAACTCTGACGAGTCCTGCTCCGACACCTCCGATCCACATTCTGTTGGCAGAATCAACCGCCATTGCCCTTGCCCACCCGAAAGACATGTGTTGTTCAATCTTTTGATTTACATATCTAAAAATATTATTCTTTGTACTTATCCAAAGAACCCCGCTATGATCTTCAATAATGGTTCTTACAATATCATCTTTTTCATCTCCCGGAATCGATAATCTTGTAATTGCTACGCTGGATTTACCAAAGCTAAGTTTATTCAATCCTTTTTGTGTTCCGATCCAGATATCGTTATTGCGGGATTCGCAAATTGACCAGACTCGGTTATCAGATAGTCCATCATTTGTTGTGTAAGTTTTAAAGATTTTTTTTTGCAACCGATGCAGCCCGCCTCCTCGTGTGCCAATCCAAATCCCTCCTTCAGTATCTTCAAACAATGACATTACTCTATCCAGAGATATTTCGTCTTTAACATAAAATTTGTTTATATATCCTGCGGTATCTAACTTATACAATCCATTTCCATGAGTTCCTATCCATAAATTTCCAATCTGGTCTTCGATAAGAGAGGTAACCCCGAAATTAAACAATCCGTTTTTTGCAGAAAACAAATAAAGATTATTATCTCTAAGAACCTTTAAACCAAAACCTGTTCCCACCCAATTCCTTCCCTTAGTATCTGATAAAAAACACTGAATATGGGCTTGGATGGGTGTTCCAAAAATCATTTTTTTTTCCTTGTTTCCCGAACTTATCCTAACTATATGTGAGGTGCCCTTAGCCACGACCCAAACGACGCCGCCAGCATCACAAAAAAGTGATGTCGCATAATAAATAGAGAAATCAATGTCTGATAATTTAGGAATACACTGCTCTCCGCTAAAAGTTTGTTTTGGTATCTCATCTAATGAAATGTAGGAAAGATTACTGTTTGTCCCTATCCATAAATTGTTTTCATGATCAAGACACATCGAGAGAATTCTATCATCTTTCAAGCTGTCTTTTATTAAATAATATGTAAAGGAGTCATCATAATAACTTAACAGCCCGCCATCTCTACAACCGATCCACAACCGTCCGTCTCTGTCTTCCACCAGAGATGATATATTATTTGTTTTAAAAGCTTTTGTGTTACTCGTATTAAAAGTTGAGAATTCCATTCCATCAAACCGCACTAACCCTTCATCGGTTCCTAGCCATAGATAACCGTCGCGTGTTTGGAGAATTATATTTATTGAATAAGGTAAAAATCCGTTTTTAGAATCCCAAGATCGGTGGGAATATTCAGAAATGTTTCTATGTGGTTTTAAAGGTTCGGTGGAATAAGAAAATAGATTTAGGTGAATACAAATGCACAACAAAATCAATTTAGATAGGAATATATTAAGATTGCTCTTCATGATAAAGGTGAAATACAATTGGACTAAATATATCAACTTTATCAGTAATAAAAAAATACGTATTTATGCGTATTGAGAGGAATTGGTAATAACGGTATATTTAACCACTAATCTTAAAAAACACCCAATTAAGGGGGTGGGTGTTTTTCAAAATCAAAATAACAACTGCGCTAACAGAAAAATTAAGTTTAATCCTGACTATGGGTAATTAAAAAATGGAGAGCCGGTTTCGACTCTCCATGTAGCTTGGCTCCGCGAGTAGCCCCGATCCCGAAAGCCTTCGGGACGGGGGAACCTACAACCCTTTTAAAATCAGAGTTTAATTATTCCTTCTATTAAAAGTTTAATCATTTTTTTACTCTTCCAGTTTTTTATTTTCTTCTCCAATTCTATTGCTGTCTTCCGAGAAGCACATTCATATTTAAATACTACTCTCCACGGACGGTAACGGGCAGTGAATCCTGTACCTGTAATGTTATGAAATTCTAATCTTTGTTCGATGTTGCCGGATTCGCCAATATAATATTTATCGGCTCTTTCAGAATGCAATATATAAACCCAGTGTTCCATAAAATAGAAAACCTCAAGTTGTTTTTTGCTTGAGGTTTTAATGGCTCCGCGAGTAGGACTCGAACCTACAACCCTGCGGTTAACAGCCGCATGCTCTACCATTGAGCTATCGCGGAATATTTTGCGAAGTAAATATATCGAATTTTTATAACATAGTCAATTTTTTTTTGATTTTACAGTTAAAAAACAATATATTTTAATACAAGTTAATACAACATCAATTTAATAAGGAATCAAAATGAAATTTCCCGGCGGCGGAATGCCAAATATGCAAGGAATGTTAAAGCAAGTTCAAAAGATGCAGGAGAAAATGGCTCAGGTGCAAGCCGAGCTTGAAAATAAAATAATCACCGCTGAATCGGGCGGGGGCATGGTTAAAGTAACTGCTAACGGCAAACAACAGATAATAAAAATCCAGATAGAAAAAGAAGTAATCAATCCCGATGATGCCGAGATGCTTGAAGATTTAATTATTGCAGCAGTTAATAAAGCTCTTGAGGATGCTCAAAAAATGGCCCAAGAAGAAATGAACAATGCCACATCGGGAATGATGCCAAACATTCCAGGCTTGAACATTCCCGGTTTATAAAAAAATTTTTGTATGTTGTATACATCAGAATCACTTGAGCTTTTAGTTGAAGAATTAGCACAGCTTCCCGGTATCGGGCGAAAAACCGCACAACGACTCGCTATGTATATTATGAAACTCCCACGCGAAGAAGTTGTAAACATTGCAAGGGCAATGGTGGGCGTAAAGGACAAAGTAAAGAACTGTTCTATTTGCTCAAACTTTACCGAAGACGATCCGTGCCTGATTTGCTCAAGTCCAAAAAGAGATGGAAGCATGATCTGTGTGGTTGAAGATCCAAACGATGTCATTGCAATTGAAAGAACCAATGAGTTCATTGGTTTATATCATGTGCTCGGCGGGTCGCTGTCGCCGCTCGACGGGATCGGTCCAGAAGATATTAAGGTAAAAGAACTTCTTCACCGTATCAATGAAAAGACGGGCGAAATTATTTTAGCTTTAAATCCGAATGTTGAAGGCGAAGCAACAACGCTTTATCTTTCACGATTATTAAAACCTCTCGGTCTAAAAGTAACACGCATCGCACGCGGCATTCCTGTCGGCGGCGATTTGGAATTTACCGACGAGGCAACTCTCTCGCGAGCAATAGAAGGACGTGTACAAATTTGAATTTATTTGCACAAATATTTTTTTTAATTTCATTTACTCTATTTTCAGGATGCGATATATTCTCTACTCGCATACCCGAAAAGCCATCGCAAACAATCTCATCTTTCATACAACCTACTACTGCCGAAATTGTTCTTGTTAATTTTAAAAATGCAATCGAAGAATATAACGTGGATAACTATATCAAGTGTTTTGTCGATCCTAATTTTTCAGAGCAGAAATTCAAATTCGTTGCGTCCGTAGAAGCCGGAATAGACAGAACAATATTTGAGGATTGGAGCTTGGAGTCGGAGCGGCAGTATATTACAAATTTAGGAAAACCCCCTTTCACAAGTGCCAAACTTATTTTAACACCAAAAGGCGAAACGGTTGTTACTACCGATTCAGTTATTTATAATTTCGACTATTCGCTTGATTATCCGCATATTAATCAAAATTATAATGTTATCGGTAATTTACGCTTTTACATAGGCGCCGATCGGAACCGGAATTGGAGTGTTTACAAGTGGGAAGATTATAAAACCACTTCTTCAATGACCTGGAGTTATTTGAAAGCAGTTTTTAGTACTGGATTGTAATAATGTTTTCGATGATGAAATTTTTACTGATTTTATTCGCTTTCACTTCGACTACATGTATAAATCCTTTTGCTCCGGGGTGGGACGAAGAAACAGATAAATCAATTTGTCCCAACTTAAACGAGATTGATGGTGTATTGTGTAATTTCAGAAATGCATATTTATTTAAGGATACTACAATTTATGGAACTTTAATCAGCCCG
The DNA here is from genome assembly GCA_947085405.1 of uncultured Ignavibacteriota bacterium. Lineage (GTDB taxonomy): Bacteria > Bacteroidota > Ignavibacteria > UBA10030 > BY39 > JASEGV01. The sequence goes on along the minus strand of CAMTWO010000021.1, from coordinate 17,487 downwards.
AATTTCAATTTTATTTACCGCGACTACGATCGCGGCGTTGATGTATTGTGGGGCAGAGACGACGAGATGCGAACGACATACGGACTTTTTCAGAGTGCCACCGCACTTTCATTGATCTGGAACAACGAGGTTTCGTCAAGCGGCGATTCGGTGCGTCAAACAATCGTCCGCAGTTTTAATCTCACAATTACTTTTAACCCCGGCGACATTGTACGTATCGACGGGTACGCTAATTTAACATTTGAACGTGAATCTTTTTTATCGCCCTGGAAAATAGTAAGATGGCGCGATGAATCGAATTTTTAATAACTAACTATAATTAAATTATGAATCTTATCTACATACTTAAGGAAGGTTACTCAGGTTTTAAACGGGCAAAGCTGGCTGCCGCAGCTTCAGTAATTACAATTTCAATCTCTCTGCTTTTAGTTGGGCTTTTTTTAATTGTTTCACTCAATACCTCGCGTATCATCTCTTTGATAGAGGATAAAGTTGAGATTGAAGCTTTCCTGCAGGAACCGATTACAAAAAATCAAATTAACGAAGTACAAAAATCAATTCTTTTCACCCCCGGGGTTGATAGTATTCAGTTCATATCTAAGGAAGAGGCAGCTCAGATTTTCAAACAAGATTTCGGTGAAGATATTTATTCGGTTCTCGACTTTAATCCACTCCCTCCTTCTTTTAAAATTTCTTTAAAAGATCATTATAAAAAAACCGAGCTTGCAAGTCAGGTTGTTGAATCAATAAGATCTATAAAGGGTGTGGAAGAAGTTGCCTATCGAAAAGAGCTTATTGATTTCTTAGAAAAACGCACACTATTATTAAACATCATAGGATTAGTCGTTGGAATTATTTTCGGCGTCTCTGCTATTTTTCTAGTGGCAAATACTATACGGCTTGCTATTTACTCGAAACGGAAAATCATACAAACAATGAAATTGGTCGGCGCCACAAAATGGTTTATTCGAATGCCTTTCTTGCTCGAAGGAGTTCTACAAGGTATTCTTGGAGGCATATTTTCTGCTATCATGCTCTGGGTTGTAATATTTTTTACTTCTCAATGGTTGACCGCCGAACTCTCCGAATTTCTAAAAATTGACTTTTCTCTTTATCTCATATTAGCGCTGATGGGGGCGGTATTCGGCTTAGTGGGCAGTATAATTTCTGTACGCAGGTTTATTAGTCAAACTATTGTTAAATAAAATTTTTTTTAAGGAATTTTTTTTGTTTTTGCTTGCTTTCGTAAAAGTTTCTATTTATACTTATACAAGTATTTATCAATATTTTAATCTGTTGATAAATTGTTGATAACTTTTAACAAAGAAAAACCCTCTCATTTCGTATCAATTTGATTTGATTTTAAGGTGCTTGATAAAATGTGGATAACTTTTTATTAATGATGTTTTGTGCTTTATTTTAAAGAAGTTACAACTTCAATTTAATGTGGATAATATAGTTATAATTGTTAACTTCTTACTTTTCGTAAACTCGAAAATGTTAACAACTTTGTTAATAACCTGTAGATAAGTGTTGATAATTATTAATTTAGGTTTAATATGATTACATTTTTAGATACCAAAAACCCTGAAAATTCAGAGGTTTTAACAGAAAATTTAAACGGGCAATCCTCCGATGTATGGACCCAGTGCCTCTCTATCATCGGTGAAAAGGTAAACCCCCAAAGCTTTAACGCTTGGTTTGAGCCTATGAAGCCTCTGAGTGTTGATGGTAAAATTTTAACGCTTCAAGTTCCAAGTAATTTTTTTCACGAATGGATAGAGGATCGATATTCCGACCTTCTGAGTGAAGTTATAAGAGATGTTTTAGGCAGTTCGGGGAAAATAAATTTCTTAGTTAACTCCGAAATGTCCGACAACGAACCCAGCAAGACACTGTGGGACGATCAAGATAAATCTTCAGAACGTAAAGAACGTTCTTCATCAAACAATTTTACCGATATTAAAAAGGATTCGCAATACCCGGCATACCACACATCAAAAGAGAAAACTTACGACAAGCCGGTCAACTCTGCTTTAAACCCGAAAAACATATTCGATAACTACATCAAAGGCGAAAGTAACCAACTCGCACGAGCGGCAGCTTATGCGGTTGCAAACAATCCGGGTGGTACACAGTTTAACCCGCTTGTTATTTATGGCGATGTTGGTTTAGGTAAAACCCATTTGATTCAGTCTATCGGCAATCATGCACTTCAAAACGGTAAAGCCAAGCGGGTTATGTATGTAACGAGCGAAGTTTTTACATTAGAATTTGTAGATTCAATCCAAACCGATAAAGTAAATAACTTCTCGAACTTTTACAGAAGTATGGATATTCTGATTGTTGACGATATCCAATTCTTCGAGGGAAAAGATAAAACTCAGGACCACTTTTTCCATACATTTAACACACTCTACCAATCAGGGAAACAGATTGTTCTCTCGAGCGATAGACCTCCAAAAGAGTTAAAAGGACTTAACGACAGGTTGATATCGCGTTTTCAATCAGGATTAACAGCCGATATACAATCGCCCGACCTTGAGATGCGCACAGCAATACTCCGAAAGAAAAGCGAAGATAACGGTATCGAGTTAAGACAAGATGTTATCGAATTCATCGCATCTAATGTTACTTCTAACATCCGGGAACTTGAAGGCTGTTTAATAAGTCTGTTAGCTCACTCTTCGATAAGAAACAGAGAAATTGATCTTGACCTTGCAAAAGACGTTGTCCGTTCTATTATCGGAGAAATTAAATCGCATATCACTATCGAAGATATTCAGCGTATTGTTTGCGATTACTTTAATATTCCAGAAAATTTTATTCGTGCTAAAAACCGAAAACAAGAAATTGTTTTAGCCCGGCAATTAGCAATGTATCTTTCAAAAGAAATTACAAATTCATCTTTAAAAACTATCGGTTTACATTTTGGCGGAAGAGACCACAGCACAGTTATACACGCTATCCAAACTATCGAAGACATTACTAAATCCGAAAAAAAATATAATGATATGTTGCAACAACTGAGGTCAAAAATTAAAATAGGTTCGCGTGTATAACTTGTTGATTGATGTGGATTCAATGTTCATAAACTTAACATTTTTTTCTGTCTCTTGTTTTGATCTTAAAATTGTTAGTATTTTTCAACTTATCAACATTAAATCAACAGGCATTTAAAACGTTTTTTAATCAATACTTATAGTAATCGGCAATTAGTTCTACTTATCAACATATCCACAGCCCTTATTATTATACTTCTTTTTATTTATTAATTAATAATAAGATAGAAGCAAAATATGTGGGGATAACTCTTGAAACGTTTTACGTTTCTTGTATATCACACGAAAAAATCGTAACTTTACACATAAAAAATATATTATTAACAATACCTCAAACATTAAGGAGGATTAAATGAAATTTTCCGTTTTAAGCGGTGAACTGCAAAAAATTTTAATTAAAACAGGTAGTGTAATTCCATCAAAATCGGCATTGCCAATTTTAGAAAATTATATGTTCAGTCTGAAAAGTAACACACTGACTGTAACAGCGACAGATATGGATGTTTCCATTTCATCGACGTTGAATACAAAAGGTGAAAAGGACGGGAGTATAATTATTCCGGCTAAAAGATTAATGGATACGATCCGGGCACTGCCGCTAAATGTTGAAATTGAAATTTCTGCGGATATTGAATCTTGTAAAATTTTAATGAAAACTGACAAAGGTGAATATAGGCTAACAGGACAAACCTCAGATGAGTATCCACAGATTCCTGATTCTAAAGATGAAAGCAAAATATTTATTGAAACTGAACTTCTAAAAAAATTAATAAGTAAAGCGATGTTTGCTGCAAGCAGCGACGAGCTGCGTCCGGCTATGACGGGAGTTTTGTTCCAGATAAAGAAAAACGAAATCCGCTCAGTAGCTACCGACGGACACAGGCTTGTTAAATTTATTTATTCAGATTTCGAATCTCCGAATTTCGAAAAAGAAATTATTTTACCGACGAAAACTTTGAACGTTATTTCAAGATATTTAGATGAAAAACTAAATTCAATTTCAGTTAATGATTCTCACGTTACTTTCCATTTCGAGAACACGATACTTAACTCAAAAATAATTGACGAAAAATACCCGAACTACGAAAGCGTAATACCTACCGACAATAATTTATTATTGACCGTAAATAAAAACGAACTCCTCTCCTCCGTTCGCCGTGCTTCGTTTTATGCAAGCAGCACAACTCATCAAGTAAGATTTTTTGCTGAAAAGAATTTACTGACGATATCTGCTGAAGATATCGACTTTGGCAGCGAAGCAAAAGAAACGATACCTTGCGAGTTTTCGGATAACACATTAGAAATTGGGTTTAATGCAGTTTACATTATCGACATTTTAACACACATCGAAAGCGAGGAAGTTGAGTTCAATCTTTCCAGCCCGAACAAAGCTGCTGTCGTTATACCCAAACCAAAACAAGAAAAAGAAGAGTTGTTGATGTTAGTAATGCCTGTAAGGCTGAATAATTAGTTGTAAATGTTTCTTGAAAATATAAGGTTAAAAAATTTTCGTAATCATGCTGATTCTTATTTAGAATGTGGCGACAAAGCAAACATTATTTTAGGCGATAACGGCGAAGGCAAAACAAATTTACTCGAAGCCGTCTCGTATATCTCGTTAACAAAAAGTTTTTATGCGAGCAACGACTCGGTGATTGTTAATATCGGTGAAACAATCTTTCAGATTGAAGCGAACATGGTTTCCGATAATGGTATTAAAACAAAAATCCACATCGGTTACGATTTAACGACAGGCGAGAAAGTTTATTCAATTAACAATCGAAGGATAGAAAAGTTTTCATCCGTTATAGGTAAATTTCCGATTGTTTTTTTATCTCCCGAAAATTCAAATATAACTTTCGGCGGTCCGGCTGAAAGGCGAAAATTTTTAGACCTGGTTTTATCGCAATCGAATCAAACATATTTCGAGGACCTTTCGGAATACCGGAAAGTAGTCCGCCACAGAAATAAAATTCTGAACGATGCAAAATTTCTTAAAAACGACCCGATCGCTTTGTTAGAACCGTGGAACGAACAATTAATCAGGTTCGGTTCACGCATCATGGTCAGGCGACGGAACTTCGTAAACGAATTTCAGGAGTATATTTTTTCCGCCTACAAAAAATTAGTTGATTTGCGAGAAGTTCCATCGATGGAGTACGAACCATCATTCAAAACAGGAAATTCGGAAAAAGACGAGATGGTGTTCGAAAATTTTAAAACCGAGATTGACCGGAAATATAAAGAAGAATTACGCCTTGGTTCAACTCTGGTAGGTCCGCATCGCGATGAAATCAGTTTTAAGATTAACGGACTCGAGCTGCGTAAATTTGCTTCTCAAGGTCAGCATAAAACTTTCTTCGTAGCTTTAAAAATCGGTGAGTTTTTTTATCTCAAAGAAAGATGCCGTGAAAATCCGATTCTTTTGTTGGACGATGTTTTCAGCGAATTAGACGACAACCGAGCCCAACAGATGCTGCTGTTGATAGAAAATTTGAATCAAACTTTTATTACATCAACTAACTTCGATATTTTCGATAAGGTGCTCAGTTTTGGAGAGAAGAACAAGAAGGTTATCGTTCGCAACGGCAAAATCGCGATCAGCTAAAATTAAAACGCTTGATAGTGTAATCGGGTCGGTATTAAAACATTACAAACTCGACGCTCGATTAAAACAGGTGGTAGCATTGGACATTTGGAACGAGGTTGTTGGCGAGCAAATTGCAAGTGTTGCAAAAGCCCAAAGAATAGAACACGGAAACCTGATTGTCCATGTCGAAAAATCGGTGTGGCGTAACGAGCTGCAGTTTTTGAAAAAAGAAATTATTAAAAAATTAAACGATAAACTAAAAGAAGAAATTGTGAAAGATATAGTTTTCAGGTAAATAAATTATGGCAAAAGAAAAAACTAAAGTTAGTAAAAACGGGGAATACGGCGCCGAAGATATTACAGTTCTAAAAGGGTTAGAAGCTGTCCGCCGCCGACCGGCTATGTACATCGGCGATGTGAGTGCTCGCGGACTTCATCACCTTGTGTACGAGGTTGTAGATAACTCGATAGACGAAGCTCTTGCGGGGTTTTGCAAAAACATAAATGTTTCTATCAACAAAAACGGTTCGGTTACTGTTGAAGACGACGGGCGCGGAATTCCAACCGATATCCATCCCGAAGAAAAAAAATCGGCGCTGGAAGTTGTAATGACTGTTCTGCACGCCGGCGGAAAGTTCGATAAAAATTCTTACAAAGTTTCGGGCGGTTTACACGGCGTCGGTGTTTCGGTGGTCAATGCACTGAGCGAAACTTTAGAGGTCGAAGTTAAACGTGAAGGTAAATTATTCTATCAAAAATTTAAACGCGGCGACCCTGTGGCACCGGTTAAAGTTATCGGTAAATCGGATAAAAATAAAACAGGCACAAAAGTTACTTTTTATCCGGACGATCAGATTTTTAAAAACCGGGTCTTCAAATACGAAACTATTGCCGAACGTTTGCGTGAACTTGCTTTCCTCAATTCTGAAGTTATCCTGCGCATAGTAGATTTACGCGAAGGAGAAGAACAGGAAGATACTTTCCACTTTAAAGGCGGCTTGGTTGAATTTGTAAAATACATCGACACTACACGGCAGGCAGTTATCAAAAAAGTATTTTATGCCCACGGAGTGGCAAAAGATGAGAACGATAGAAATGTTGATGTCGAAGTTGCTTTGCAATACAACGATAATTACACAGAAAATGTTTACACTTACGTAAACGATATCAACACGCACGAAGGCGGAACTCATTTGGTTGGTTTCCGGACAGCTCTTACACGAACACTAAACAGTTTTGCATCGAAAAACAATCTCGTAAAAGAAAACAGCGTGAACCTTACCGGCGACGACTTCCGCGAAGGTTTGACTGCGATAGTCAGCGTCAAAGTTCCTGAGCCGCAGTTTGAGGGACAAACCAAAACCAAACTTGGCAACAGCGAAATTAAAAGCATTGTCGAATCCCTTGTTGGCGAGCATTTATCGAATTGGTTAGAGCAAAACACACCCGACGGCAGGCGAATAATCGAGAAATGTTTGCTTGCTGCTGAAGCTCGCGAAGCTGCCCGGAAAGCGCGCGATTTAACACGACGCAAAAGCGCCCTCGGTTCAACAAGCTTACCCGGCAAGTTAGCCGATTGCTCGATTAACGACCCCGACCATTGCGAACTTTACCTCGTTGAAGGCGACTCGGCAGGCGGAAGCGCCAAACAAGGACGCGACCGGCGCTTTCAAGCCATACTTCCGATGAAGGGAAAAATTCTGAACGTCGAGAAAGCACGCCTTCACAAAATTTTGGAGAACGATGAAATACGTGCAATCTTTACGGTTATCGGAACGGGCGTCGGCGAAGATTTCGACGCCGCTAAAATACGTTACGGTAAAATTATTATCATGTGCGACGCCGACGTCGATGGATCGCATATCAGAACACTTCTGCTCACTCTCTTCTTCAGATATATGAAAGAAATAGTTGAACTCGGACACGTTTATATTGCACAACCACCCCTCTACAAAATCAAAAAAGGGAAACAGGAATTTTATGCTTACGACGACGCTGAGAGGAACGAAATTTTAAAACGAATGAAAAGCGAGAAGTCGAAAAAAACGGACACAGAAACAGGAGTCGAAATTCCCGAAGGCGAACCTGTAAGTTCCGAAGGTTTTGTGATTTCACGATTCAAAGGTTTGGGAGAAATGAACCCCGAACAGTTGTGGTCAACTACTATGAATCCCGAATCACGAACCATACTTCAGGTTACAATTGAAAACGCAGCCGATGCCGACAGAACTTTCTCGATACTAATGGGCGACGATGTAGAACCGCGAAGAGCATTCATCGAAAAGAATGCAAAGTATGTTAGAAATCTTGATGTGTAGAAATCTCTAAAAACTTGAATTTGCGAATGCATGCCTTCAGCAAATGACTCAAGTTCCCAGAGATTAGTATGATTTTGTAACCCCACGCTTAAGCGTGGGGTTATTGAAAAGCCGCTCACATAAAGGGCTTTAGCCCAATTAATAAATAACTATGAATAAACATAAAATATCAAACACCAAGAAAAATAATAGCTTTTAGAGATGCCCTTGTACTAATGGATACAAAAACATTATTTAAAAATTTAAACGATAATAATATTAAGTATGTGGTGATAGGAGCCGCTGCTTTTCCTGCACATGGTTATTCACGAGCGACACAGGATATAGATATTTTTGTCGATTCATCAGAGGATAATTTAAAAAAGCTGCGTATCGCTTTAACAGATTTCGGTTATGATTTATTGGATGTTAGCGAAGAAGATTTAAAAAGTAAGAAGATCTTAATACGTCAATATCTTATTGAAACTGATATTCATCCGTTTGTAAAAGGTGTAACATTCGAAGAAGTTTGGCAGCGAAAAGTTGAAACACAGATGGATGATATAAAGTTTTTTGTAGCTTCAATTGATGACCTTATAATGATGAAAAAAGCTGCTAATAGAGCAAAGGATTTAGAAGACTTAAAAGTTCTTGAAAAATTAAAGCAGAATAAAACATAAAGCTATAGATATGGATAAGAAAACGATGATATTAATTCTTGATCGTGATGACGAGGAAGCCGAGTTGGAATTTGAATTAAAATTTCAAAGCACACTAACAGTCAGCGAACGATACGAGATGATGTTTTGCAGGTCTCTTGAAATTTCAAAAATGATGGAAGAGATGGGCTACAAAAAAAAATACTTCATTGAAAAAAGATCAGAATAAAAAAATTAAAAGGATAGATTTGTAAATGGCAAATGAAAAAGTAGTACCCGTAGATATTGAAGACGAAATGAAGGGCAGCTACATCGATTATGCGATGAGCGTAATTGTTTCGCGTGCATTACCCGATGTTCGCGACGGATTAAAACCTGTTCATCGCCGTGTGCTTTACGGTATGCAGGATTTAGGTTTAGCCGCAGGCAAACCGTACAAAAAAAGCGCCCGTATCGTCGGTGAAGTTTTAGGTAAATACCACCCGCACGGCGATTCGGCTGTTTACGATACGATGGTTCGTATGGCTCAGAATTTTTCGATGCGGTATATGTTAGTAGATGGACAGGGTAACTTCGGGTCTGTCGATGGCGACTCGCCGGCGGCTATGCGTTACACCGAGGCGCGCCTTACACGTTATGCCGAAGAGATGCTCAAGGATTTAGAAAAAAATACTGTTAATTTTGCACCCAACTTCGACGATACACTCAAAGAGCCAACCGTGATGCCGGCTATGGCGCCCAACCTTTTAATGAACGGAACTTCGGGCATTGCTGTGGGTATGGCTACAAACATACCGCCTCACAATCTTAACGATGTTGTTGACGCTTGTTTGGCATATATCGAAAATTCAGAAATTACAGACGATAAACTTATCAAAATAATTAAGGCGCCCGATTTTCCGACCGGAGGAATTATCTACGGTTATGAAGGCGTCCGCAATGCTTATAAAACAGGACGCGGCAAAATTATTATCCGCGCTAAAGCTAACATCGAAACCGGAAAAAACGAACGCCAGTCTATCATCGTTACCGAAATTCCTTATCAGGTTAATAAATCTTCACTCATCGAAAAAATTGCCGACCTCGTTTCCGATAAAAAGATTGAAGATATTTCAGACGTCCGCGACGAGTCCGATAGAGACGGTTTGCGGATCGTCATCGAACTAAAACGCGACGCTAATGCCGAAGTAGTTCTCAACAATCTTTTTAAATACACACAGATGCAAACTACATTCGGCGTTATTATGCTTGCCCTTGTAGATGGCAGACCCAAAGTGTTAACTCTCAAACAAATTTTAGAAGAGTTTGTTAAACACAGAAACGAAGTGGTTGTCCGCCGCTCCAAATTCGAACTCGATGAAGCTGAACGCCGCGCTCATATACTCGAAGGTTACATAATAGCACTCGATAATATCGATGAAGTAATTAAACTCATCAAAAAATCGAAGGATGCTGAAACTGCAAGAGAAGGTTTGATGAAACGTTTCAAACTTTCTGAAATTCAGGCAAAAGCAATTCTCGATATGCGTTTGCAGCGGCTTACGGGGCTCGAACGAAAAAAGATTGAAGAAGAATACCGCGATTTAATTAAGCTCATCGAAAAATTAAAATCCATTCTTGCAAATAAAAAGCTTCAACTGCAAATCATCAAAGATGAACTCCGCGATCTGAAAACTAAATACGGCGACGAACGACGGACAGAAATTATTTACGACTTCGAGGAGTTTAAAATCGAGGATATGATTGCCGAAGAAGATGTTGTAATTACGATCAGCCACAACGGTTTTATAAAGCGCTTCCCGGTGTCGGGTTATCGAAGGCAATCACGCGGAGGCAAAGGCGTTTCGGGCGCCGCAACCCGCGAGGACGATTTCCTCGAACACATGTTCATCGCATCTACTCATAATTATATTTTATTCTTTACCGATAAAGGACGCTGCTACTGGCTCAAAGTTTTTGAAATTCCCGAGGCAAGCAGATTAGCACGCGGGAAATCGATTGCCAACCTTATTCAAAAACAGTCGGACGAAAACATTGCAGCATTCTTAAACGTTGAAAACTTTGATGAAAAAACATTCGCTGTTATGGTAACCGAAAAAGGACAGATTAAGAAAACTTCGCTTGTCGAGTTCAGCAACCCGCGTAAGAACGGAATCGCCGCTATCACACTTAAAAAAGGCGACGTTGTTACCGATGTTAAGCTTACGAACGGTTCTCAGGATATTTTGATTGGAACGCATAACGGTTTAGCTATCCGCTTTATCGAAAAGGAAGTGCGGCAAATGGGACGCACTGCTGCGGGTGTGCGGGCTGTTCGGCTTGGCAAGGGCGATAAAGTAATTGGCGCCGTTGCCGTTAAGCGAACCAAGACTACAATTTTAGTTGCAACCGAAAATGGTTACGGCAAACGGAGCGACCTTGACGAATACCGCACCAGCCATCGTGGCGGCAAGGGTGTTATTACTGTGCGCGTTACCGACAAGACAGGAAAGTTAGTTGCAATTCGCGAAGTGAACGACAGCGACGATATTGTTGTGGTAACAACGCAAGGTATGATTATACGCCAGCCGGCGACTACGATACGCGTGATTGGCAGGAATGCCCAAGGTGTCCGTTTAATTCGTTTAGACGAAAAAGATTCGATTGCGGCAATTGCGGCTGTTCCTTCGGAAGAAAGCGAAGAGAACAATTTGAAAGAAACAGAAACCAAACCCGCTTCAGAACCGGTAGAAAAGAAACAACAGCCGTCGCTATTCGATAAGCCGAAAGAAGACAAGCCGGAGAAAAAGAAAAAGTAAGTAGTAGAGACATCCCACGGGATGTCTCTATGAAAACATCGAGGTTGACTAATATGTTCTCTCGTTACTCGATTTCTATGAAATCGAACTCGCCCGCCTGAACGACGTAGTCGGGCAGGAGAACCTGCTTATTTAGCTGGTTTTCGAGTGTTCGCGAAGCGAAAGTAACGAGAAAACCGACTTTTTGGTCACCCTGTTGTTCGTACAAGGGCTGACCAAAAAGTAAACAAACTGTCATTGCGAGGAGTCCGTCAGTTGACGGACGACGAAGCCTGCCCGCCGTCCGTCCGCTGGCGGAGCGAACTTTGGCAGGCGGGCAATCTCTCAATACAATCGAATAATGACACGTTGAGATTGCTTCTCCCGACTGAAGTCGGGATCGCAATGACTTTTTAGTCAGCCCCGTGTATAAAGATACGCACAATCGTTTGGTTCGACCCGCCTGCGTCGGGCAGGCAAGCTCACCAAACATCCGGACGAAATTATTTCGTGTCGCCGCAATTTGTTTTTAGCAAGTAATTCGGTCTACGACTCGATAGAGTCGTAGACCGACAAACAACTTGTAGGTCGACGAGATTCGTCGACCTTTTTTTGGTCGAGCAATCTGCTCGCCCTACAATTTAGTAAATCACAACCCGTCGCGGCGAAAACGGGGCAGTTATCACACAACCTCTTCAGTCGGGCCTGCACGCCGAAGGGCGTTACTGCCCGCAGGCGGGGGATGAGTTAGCAATACCAATAGTACTGCCGTTTTACCGCGATTTAAGCATAGCAAGTCAGGTCGCCAACCCATCTCTATAATCTATAAAACCGCTTGCATCTTTATATTCACGTCGTTATATTGTATATAGATATTATGCAGCCTAAACCACAAACACACTTAACTCCCGAAGAATATCTTGCTATTGAACGCAAAGCAGATTTCAAGAGCGAGTATTTTAATGGCGAGATGTTTGCTTTAGCCGGTGCAAGCGAAAAGCATGAGTTGATTAGAGGCAATACCTTTGCGGCAATCCATCAATTAGTAAAAGGAAAACCGTGTAAAGTGTACTCGTCGGATATACGTATCTGGATTGAAAAAGCGGGTCTATACACATATCCCGATATCTCAATTGTTTGTGGTAAGCCGGAGTTTATTGACTCTAATGTAGATACGTTAAAAAACCCGGTTACGGTTATCGAGGTTCTATCCGACTCAACCGAAAAATATGACCGCAGCCAAAAGTTTAAATTCTACATGTCGATTCCAACACTGAAGGAATATATACTCGTATCTCAAAATAAAATTATTCTTGAACAATTCATTAAGGATGAAAAAAAGGATAATGAATGGCTATTGAGGATTTTCGACAAACCCGAAGACTCGTTTGAAATTCATTCAATAAAAGAAAAAATAAACCTTAAAGATATTTACGATAAAATTGAATTCGAGCCGAATGAGAGATTGAACTTATGAACACTAAACGCGAAATTGAAATATTAGCAATGATAAAATCAGTCTTCGAGTTAAAAAAAGACTTGTTAACTGAAAGACGAATTATTCTTTTTGGCTCAAGAGCAAGCCAAAAGAATAAGGAACGCTCAGATTTTGATATTGGAATACTCGGCAAGAAACCTTTGAGTACTGCAGACTTTTACAAACTGAAAGACGCTTTGGATGAACTGCCAACTTTATACACAATCGAATTAGTTGATTTGAACAAAGTTTCGGTGTCGTTTAGAAATGAAGCCTTAAAAAATTACTCGGTGCTGTATGCCTAAGTTTGAATTGCTGTTAAACGATTATCAAACGGCGGTAACTAAACTTGAGACCGCATTAAAAGAAAGAACCGATGACGAACTAAAGCAAGCCGGATGCATACAATATTTCGAATTTTGCTTTGAACTTGCTTGGAAAACTGTTAAAGCTTTTTTTGAGTATAAAGGAATGATCGACTGCAATTCGCCAAGAGACTGTATGAAGTTAGCATTTAAAGCCAATTTAATTGATAATGAAAATATCTGGATTGAAATGCTCGAAAATAGTCCGCTGTGGCGGATGACTGTTCATACTTACAGCATTGAAACCGCTTTAGGTGTGTATAAAAGTTTACCCGCTTATCTTGTTGAAATGAAAAACTTAATATCAAATATGCGGCTTGCGGATTAAATATTAATAATATAGATGAAAAACTCTCTTAAAACATTTATCAGCATTTGGCTGATATCTCTCTTATTTGTTCAATCTGACTTGTTTGCTCAGAATGAGTTGAAGAAAGATATTCAAGATATTAAAGAGAGGGTTATTCGTTTAGAAGAAGGGCAGAAAAATCTCGAAAAACGAATGGATGCTCTTGAAACCCGGATGGATAAAAGATTTGATGAGCTAAAGAACGACCTGCAAGGATTTATGTTCTGGGGTTTTGGCGTTTTATTCAGCGGTATGTTTATTTTAGTCGGTTTTATTTTGTGGGATAGAAGAACCGCTCTGGCTCCGGTAGCGAAACATACAAGAGAGTTGGCTGCAAATCAAGAAAAAATCCTGGCGGCACTCCGCGAACACGCCAAGCACGATGAGAAACTGAAGGAATTTATGAAACACGCAGGACTTTGGTAAATTAAAAAACCGCTTGCATCTTAAAAAACACCGTGTTATATTGGTATAAACAAAAACCACTAATACTGGCTGAATGATAAAAATATTCAAAACATTTATCAGCATTTGGCTGATATCTCTCTTGCTTATTCAATCTGAGTTATTTTCTCAGAATGAGTTGAAGAAAGATATTCAAGATATTAAAGAGAAGGTTATTCATTTAGAAGAAGGGCAAAAGAATTTAGATAAACGCATCGACGATTTACGCGCTGAGATGAACGGTCGGTTCGATGATATGAACAGACGCATCGACGGATTAGAAACAAGTCTGAACAAACGGATTGACGAATTGCGAGAATTTCTACTGTGGGGTTTTGGCGTGATGTTCGCCGGTATGTTTGCCCTTATTGGGTTTGTAATCTGGGATCGCAGAACCGCTCTGGCTCCAGTGGCGAAACATACAAGAGAGTTGGCTGCAAATCAAGAAAAAATCCTGGCGGCACTCCGTGAACACGCCAAGCACGATGAGAAACTGATGGAATTTATGAAACACGCAGGACTTTGGTAAATTAAAAAACCGCTTGCATCTTAAAAAACACCGTGTTATATTGGTATAAACAAAAACCACTAATACTGGCTGAATGATAAAAATATTTAATACATTTATCAGCATTTGGCTGATATCTCTCTTGCTTATTCAATCTGAGTTGTTTTCTCAGAATGAGTTAAAGAAAGATATTCAAGATATTAAAGAGAGAGTTATTCGTTTAGAAGAAGGGCAGAAAAATCTCGAAAAACGCCTGGACGCAGTAGAAGCGAGTATGAACAAACGCATTGACGATTTACGGAGTGACATGACCAGCCGATTAGATGCATTGATGCTCTGGATGCAAATACTTTCTGGTGTTCTGGCTTTGCTGTTTGCTTCAATTTTTGGTACACTGTTAGTGATATGGAAAAAAGTAATAACTGTGGAAGTCAACGTTGCCCAGCAGATGAAAATCATTAGCGAGCAACTGAACCTGCTGAAAACCAAAACGGTATAAAAACCAAAACCATGTGGTGAGCGAAAGCGAACCATATTAACTAAACAACCATAACTAAAAACCTTGTGGTGAGCTTGTCCCGTAAAACGGGACGAGTCGAACCATAAAGTTATAACCAGAAACTAATTAACAAAAACTAAAAACTCATCCCGAAGAAGTCGGGACAAAACTCAAAACTGAACATCGAACATCGAATAACGAACATCAAACAGATAGCAGATTGACCATGAAAAAATTAATTCAGTTTCATATATATAAAGGTGAGAAGTATTATGTGGCAGAATGCAACGACTTACCTATAGTAACGCAAGGTAAAACTCTCGATGAGCTGGCAGTGAATATTAAAGAAGCTTTACAGCTGCATTTAGAAGGCGAAAATTTAGTTGAATATGATTTAGTCCCGGAACCGTCTATCGTTGCAAATATTGAACTCGATTCCTTAATCTATGCCTAAGCTAAAGGTTCTATCGGGTTATGATGTACTTAAAATATTCATAAACTTCGGTTTTCAAAAGATGACACAAAAAGGCAGCCATATAAAACTTGTTCGCTATCTCAGCGACGGTTCAAAACAAATATTAACTATACCCAACCATGATGAGTTGGATAGAGGTACTTTAAAAGCAATTTATCGACAAGCATTACGATATATTCAAGAACAAGATTTAAAATTATATTTTTACAATTAACATTAAATACTCAAAACCCTGTGGTGAGCTTGTTTACCCTGAGTTTATCGAAGGGTCGAACCACTTGTGGTGAGCGAGACGTTCCGTCCGTCATTTGACGGATTTCGGAACGGCGAGTCGAACCATAAAGTTATTTGTTGTCAGTTATTAGTTATAGTTATTGGTTGATGGTTTTAGTTGTTAGTGAACACTTTGCAAAACCATTTAACTATAACCAGAAACTAATTAACAATAACCCCGCCCGAACGACTGAAGCCAGTCCGACAAGTATGTTCTGGCGGGTCGTTCAGTCGGGCGGGTAAAAACTAATAACTAAAAACTACATACTACATACTAATTTACTATTTAATAACAAAACAAAAAGGAGTTACAAAAATGAAACACTTATTTAAAATATTCACAATCGTCCTCGGAACGTTTTTTACGTTCCTCGTCGTGGGCTTGGCATTAAGCACGACCGCGTGGGGACAATTATTAAACGAAAATTTTGACTATTCCACGGGTGCTTTAACGCTTGCAGGTGGAGCAAACGTGAGTGGTGGAAATTGGATCAATTTCTCTGGAACAGCAAACTTCTTACAAGTAACCAGTGGTAGCTTATCCTATACAGGATATCCATCGACTGGTATTGGAAATAAGGTTGCTATGATATATACTACTGCTTCTGCTGAAGATGCTAGGAGACCTTTCACGGAAGTAACATCTGGTGCTGTTTATGCATCCTTATTGTTGAATGTTACAAACAGTACTGGTCTTAGTGGTACCACCGGTGATTATGTATTTGCAATGAGAAATGAAACTGGAACTAATACCGGATTCAAAGGTCTCCTTTATGTTAAGTCCCAAGGGGCGGGTTTTGCTTTAGGTGTTAGACCTGCTACCGCTGGTGCCGCTACTAGTTTCTTTGCTACAGAACTTAGCTTTGGAACAACTTACCTTATTGTTGTTAAATACTTGATTGTTGCCGGTGGTGCAAATGATGTGGTTTCTCTTTGGGTAAACCCGGATCTTTCAGGGCCTGAACCTGTTGCTAACTCTACGGTTACTGCTGATGCGACATCTACCGAACCAGATGGAATTGATGGAGTTGCGCTTAGACAGGCCACAAATACCCCAAATTGCTCAATAGATGGTATAAGAGTAGATGTTGCCTGGTCAGGTGCACCACTCCCCGTCCAGCTCGCATCATTTGTCGGCTACTTTGTTAACTCGAACGATGTAACATTCGAGTGGGAAACTATCAGCGAAGTTAAAAACTACGGCTTCTGGATACAAAAGCGCAACCCAATTACAGACGAATACATAACAATCGAAGAAAGCTTCCAGCCAGGCCAAGGCGTACCATCAACATACAAATGGACATACGCCAATGCAGTTATCGATAACACAGAGTTCTATTTATTACAACAAGATAACGATGGACTAACATCGCGATTCGGTCCAATTATGCTCAACCCGACCAACGTCCCTGTTGAAGCAGTTCCGTCAGTGTTTGCATTAAACCAGAACTATCCGAACCCGTTTAACCCGTCAACAGTTATCAATTATCAGTTGGCAGTTGGCAATTATACAACCCTAAAGGTTTACAACATAATTGGCAAAGAAGTAGCCACATTGGTTAACGGTAATCAGGCAGCCGGATATCATCAGGTAACATTCAACGCGTCGCAATTATCGAACGGAATTTATTTCTACAAACTCCAAAGCGGAAATAATGTAGAGGTTCGTAAGCTAACGTTGATGAAGTAATTCATTGAACCATTGAACCATT
>CAMTWO010000020.1:0-37997 GCA_947085405.1 uncultured Ignavibacteriota bacterium | reverse complement strand
CGCACAATCGTTTGGTTCGACAGGCTCGCCCGATGGTCGAGCAAGCTCGCCCTTGGGTCGAGCGGGCTCACCAAACGTTCGGATGAAATTATTTCGTGTTTGTTTTTAGGAAGTAAGTCGGATTTTAAATCCGACCTACATTGCGATAACAAAAAGAGCCAACTCGTTTTGCGAATCGGCTCTTTCTTATAAAACCAGAAATTAGATTTTACTAACTTAGAGTCTGTCTAATATGTTCTCTCGATACGCACCGACTACGTCGTTGCTACTCGAGAACCAACAAAGGTGAGCGGGTTTTCGAGTGTTCTCTGACGATTGTCAGAGAACGTATCGAGAAAACCTACTTTTTAAACAGTCCCTACTCAAGTTTATCGCAGTAGCAACATCTTTTTCACTGACGTAAACGAACCGGCAGTCAGTTTGTAGAAATATGTTCCACTCGAAAGATTGTCGGTGCTAAAATCGACACGGTAGTTACCGGCTTTCATTTCGCCATTCATCAGCGTTGCAACTTCCTGACCTAAAATGTTGTAAACTTTCAGAGTAACTAAACCTGAAACAGGAATACTGAAATCAATTTTAGTAGTCGGGTTGAACGGATTTGGATAATTCTGCGAGAGCGAATAATTTTCCGGAATTGCTCCGTTGATATCGCGAACCGAAACAGGTCCCATTACTCCAAACACCATTCGTAAACGAGCTGAAGTTGGTGGAGGATTCGGGAATGCCCACGAGTGATTACTTCCATAACCGGCTTCGTTATCTAAATAATAGGCACCGCCAAGTTCAACACCTGGATAACCTGCGGCGAATTTAAATTCGAAGGTGCCGCCCGGAGTTCCAGCGAGCCAGAGGATATCGCGTGAGTAGAACCTGTCGCCGGCAGTTTCGTCGCCGTTGGTTCCATTATCAAACAATTTAATTAATGTCCCTGCTGTAGTATCGTCGTAAGTCCAATTGCCTTGCCATGCACCAAGAGGAACTGCACCACCTTTAATCCAAACATCTCTTAAATTAGTTATTGCTTGCGAAGTGCGGAAGTCAACAGGGTTTCGCATATCTACCACGAACTTTATCATTACATCATGCGGCAATCCAACCGCTTTTGGAATAATAGTTGGAAAGGCGGCCGGTAAAACTGAATCTTGCCCTGTCCATACATATATTCTATCTGAGCCGGTTTCATAACCGCCGCCATTTTCAAATCTTTCATCAGGATATGCTTTGAATTTGTATTTAATTTCTGAATCAAGAGCAGCTTTTATAGTAAGAGTTGTTGTGAAAAGTCCCGCAGTGAAAAGATCTTCAACCATTTTTTGTGTGCCACCCGTAATGGCTCCGCCTGCAAAAATTAGAATTTTCAAAGAATCAGTTGCAGTATTAAAACCGCCGCTGTTTATGAGTGCAGCAATATCGGCTTGGAAAGTAATATTTTTTTCAGTAATTGGTTTGTCGGTTGGACGTAAGCCACCGAACCATTTCCATACGATAGTAGTATCGTTCTTCATCGGGAACATGTTGTCGCCTGAAGGTTCCCATCCTGCACCACCCGGTCCGTCAATATAATATTTATAGTAAACGTTTCGTGCGCTGTCGGGATGGAATTTTGCAACTCCCGAATAAAACATACTCGTGCCTTCTCGGTTGAGGAAGTAAGATGCGTCCCAGCCGAATGGCGACAAACTTCCGCGAATTCCAACCTGCTGTGTTGCCGGATCAAATCCCACAACACCAGCAACGTTAACTCTAAACCATACATCAACACTATCAGTTGGTGTAAATGGTGGATTATGACCGCGATCAAAGTAAAATAATGGTAGGACAGTATCTTTGGTAACGGTTAAATTTTTATCACCACCACCCTCCCAATTGGTTGCAAAAAACTTAAATGCCAGATTGGCACCTTGTGGGAATGAATGAGTTAATTCCCAATAATCGCCGCCGATGTTTGTCATTAAAGGAGAATCATTGCCCCATGTAAGAGGTGAAGTATTCCCTCTGATTTGCACCATTGAGGTTGGCACAATTGTATCATTACGGGTTGATGTGTTGAGTTTGAATGTAACGTTGAAAGTAGGAAAAATCTGTGACCATGATGTACCTACACGAATGCCATCTAATGTTAAACGTGGTGCATTGTCCACAGCCCCTTGCCGCAAGTTAATCACTCCAAAACTTGTAAAATCAGCATCTGTAGATCCGTATCTGAGATCCGGTATTGGTTCTACCGCACCGATTGGTGGGTTTATAAATAAATAAACAGAGTCATTTGTCGCGGAGCCTGTATTAAATGTATACTTCAAAACAACAAGATGAGTAGTATTCATTGCATAAGTTGTAGTAGTATAAGCGGCTGTTCCAGTGGACCCCTTTAATAGACCGAATACAATATCGCTGCCACTGAGCTTTGCGAAAACTCTACCTCTAAATGTTGTACTTCCAGCAGACTGGGTAAAATGAAAGAAGTAATCGCCCGCAGTTGTGGCTTTGGTGATGTTTACGAGAAATGAGGCATATTTGCTTCCTAAAGTATCTGAAGTAAATGTCCGGTAAATGTCCTGTCCAGTTGTATCGACCATTACGCCATTCCCCACAACCGAGGGATAATTAGCGTAGGTCAATCCGGGGGACACTACCTTGATAGTATTAACATACGATGCTGTTGGTTGAACAACCCAACCATGCAGTACGTTTAAGGAATCTCCTGCTGGATAGTCAAAATTTTCTTCCAGCAATAGTTGTCCCCAAGTTGTCGTGCTAAAAGCAAAGCCGACAACGAGGAGAATGGCTAATACCCAAATCTTGGGTAAAAATAGTTTTAAAAACTTATTCATTTGAAACCTCCATGTTTTGTTATTAGTGATTATTTGTTAAGTTGGCTGCTCTTTGTTGGAAACCGCTAAAGCGGTTTACCTGATATTTCTTCTGTTCATTAACCCACGACTCCCGCCTGCGTCCTGAGGACTTCGGCGGGCAGGTAAGTCGTGGGTTAGATCCATAGACTTTCTGAAAGATAACCGTTTTAACGGTTTCTTAATAGATTGTCAGGATGAGCGGCCCATTTGAGTTATTAATTAAAAAGTTACACCTAAAGAAAAGCGCTGAACATCCTTAAACACGCCAAATTGCTCAGAGCTGAAGTCAATAAATAAATCTGAATCGCTGTACAAATTATATTTCAGACCGATGCCATACGAGAAACCCTGATTGGCATCCTCGCGGAATAATGATTTATAACCTGTTCGAAGAAAAACAATGTTATTCCAATTATACTCCATCCCTAAATTTACTGATTGGGAATTGTCGTTGGGATATAAGGCATCAACAGCCGCCGTAAAAGTAGAGTTGGAAAAATTCAGAACATCCATACAAACACCGACACGAAAAAGCAACGGTAAAGTCCACGAGTCGGTTTTTAAAACTGCTGTAACCGCAGGATTATTTCCGCCGTCGCCGGGAGCTAAATCGATTTTGCGGTATAAATCTTTACCGCTCATCTGCATTTCAGACCCGAAGTTTGTTATGCTCATTCCTATTTTCATATCATTAAAATAAGTCCTGAATAAAACACCAACATCAAGCGCAAAGGCACTTGCTGAAGTATGCCATATCCGTTGTTGAATATACTTAATTGTTCCTCCAATTGAAAACCTATCAGTTAGATTTCTTGCATACGTCAAACCCACCGCCAAATCGGAAGCATCCCAAAACTGCTGAATACCTTCCGGGTTTTCAATCGTTGTTATTTCTTCATCGCCGTAATCGAGATTAGTAATATTCAAACCGAAGGCATTTTCCTCGTCTATAGCCACAACCAAACCGACCCAGTTAAAATCGGTTTCGACTAACCACGGCGTATGGGCAACAATAAGTTCGGTGCGGTTCAATCGCGATATTCCGCTTGGATTCCAGTATAACGCCGAGGCATCGTTAGCTAGTCCAACAAAAGTACCACCAAGAGCAGACGAACGTGGCGAAACGCCGATTCCTAAAAATGGAGCTGCGGTAGTGCCGACTTTCGATTGAGCAAGCAACAAACCTGATGTGGTTAAGAGTAAAATCAGTATTGTATATATTTTTTTCATATTTACACCTATTTAATAATAGCTATCTTACCGTATTGAACACCGACTTCGGGCGCATCGACTACATAAAAGTAAACACCGAAAGCTACATCCAAATTCTCTTTTGTCCGCAAGTCCCACGTTACTTCCCCCTCGAACATATTACCACTGTGGTATAGTGTGCGGATGTGTTCGCCGCGTGCCGTATAAATGTCGATTTTAGAATTTACCGGAACATTAGTAAATGTAATCTTCCGTTCACCCCGTCCTGTAACACCTGTCGGCAAAGGTTGTTCTTGTGTCGTTGCCGCTACATAAGGATTGGGAACAACTTTAACTTTTTTGATTTCAGATTTTGCTTTTTGAATATCGATCTTTGCACCTACAACACTAAATTCAAATTCATCGCTACGGTTGAGAGGTTTTGTCGTTATTATTTGAAGCTTGTCGCCTTCTAAAGGTCTGTAGGAGGTTGAATCATTTCCCCTGAATTCGATTAGCCACGAAACAACATTCGTCGCTAATGAATCGATAAAACAAATAACATCATTGTTTGAAAGTGTATCCCTTACAACGTTCGGATTCGACCTTTCGTAAAATCCGTATTTTATCTCTTTTGGATTACTTCTATCTGTAATATTGTAAACTTTAAAGTTAGTTCTGCGAGCGGGTGCCGTAATACGCGCAGGAGTGCCTTCGAATAACACAACGGGGGAAGACATCTGGTCGAATAAATTTGAAAATCTAATCTCATAATCAAACGGCGGACGTTTACCGCTGTCCTCATAAATTATGCTGCCTATCTGCCGCCCTTCTATTCTTGGTCTGAATGTTAATAGATTCTGCTTCGACGTGTCGCTCCACCCCGATGCGGTTACATTAATAATTCGATTCCATTGATTTGCGAATACGAGTGTAACTCCATCAAAAATATCGCTGTCCTTTACCTCTAACAAGTATGGTGTTTTTTGTATATAAGGACTTTTATTGATAACAGTTTGGGGTATCGAAGGATTTGTGTTGTTCACTATCTTATAGAAAGAAGTTATTGGAATCATTTCTTCGTTATCGCGATGGTCGATATTCGGCTCACCGACATCCGGCTTGCCATTGCCCTGTGTTCCATCGATATCAATTTGCATCGAGTCGCCGTCGGCGCCCACATCGTCTCTCCACGCGATAATATTTCCGGCAGTATTCTTTATATGATTTCTCCAATTATTATTATTATCGACACTGTCCATCGATGAATCAAAAAACTTCACTGTGTACTTATTTCCATCTTTTATTTTAGTTGCATCTATAACATTGTAATATACAGTTCCCTCCGATTGCCCTTTTGTTTTTGTAAGTTTGACCCCCGAAGGAGGCGGCATATATCCGACCGATGGCTTTTGCGGAATTACAAATGCTGTGTTTATATCGAGTGTAATTTTTCCTGTTGCATCGCGGGCAATGAATTTTGTGTTTTCAGAAGGAGGTAAATTTTTCTCAACATCGCCTCTGTCATAAGCAACGACAGCGTAGTAGTAAACTTTTCCATTTTGAACAGTGCTATCCACAAACGAATGTTGAATTCCAACATCGCTCCCCAAAAAATATTTTACTCCTTTTCCAAAATCGTTCGGGAAGAAACCCGATATTCCATTCTTCAAATCGAATTGTGCCAGCGGACGATCGAACAACGGATTACCCTGTCCGTCCGAAATTACGCGGATATCATTGAAGTTGGGTTCTGTAGAACGGTAAATTTTATATCCTTCAAAATCGTTCACCTTTAAATCGGAATCAAAAGTTTTTTCTTCCGAAGTTCTATCCCAATAAAGTGTAACTTTTCCATCGCCTGCCACAACGCTAAGGTTGGGCTTTTCAGGCGGCTTTGCAAAGTTGTAGTTGTTGGAATAGATTTGCTTCATCGTCCGCAAATTAGAATAGAGCGATGCGGTATCCAATTGATGCCGCGCTGGAGCTTCGCCAAAGAAAAGAGCTAACGAGAACCTTTCGGTTTTTCCGGCTGGTAGTGGAAAATAACCTGAACCGTAAATAAAGTCGCCGTCCTCACCTCGAATCGCCATATTATTCACAAAGTTAGTTGGCACTTCAAAGAATCCGGGAGCCATTCTTTGCCAGAGGTTCGCATCATTTGCCATCGAGATGTTGCCGGCAGGAACGAAATATTCAAAACTCGTTAAGCCAATCATATCCGACTCGTCGATATCAGTTGCATCGAAACGTGGTTCACCCGCATCGGGTCTGCCGTTGCCTTCGCCTGCATCGCCTGTTCCGGCAACTCCGTCAGTCCCCACATCGTCGGTTGTAATATCCCAGTCGCCGTCGTTATCAATACCGTCATCGCGGGCTTCATCAATTAAAATATTTGAAAGCCCAAGTCCTGTAAAATAGTTTTTGTATTTTAATGGATTTAATTTTTCGAAAAGAATTGTTCCGTCGGCTTTCCTACGAATTTGTTTGTAATGTACTTCGAGGTTTTCATCAATCAGACCATCGAGGTCATCGTCGAAACCGTTATTGATAATTTCCTTTAATGAATCGCCGGGGGCGACTGAATAAGTTTTTCCTTGTGATACAAAATCTGTTCGTGCGTTTGGTACATCAACAACAGTTCGGGCAAATGTTTTTTTATCGATCAACACTAATTTGTTAGCGGGGAAATTCGTATTATTACCGGGTGAAAGAGAAGCAACACGGGGCATGAAATCAAGTTCCGTGAAAAAATCTCCAGAGCCACTTCTTCCATCGCCGTCGTTGTCAATTCCGTCGTAAGAATTGCTTGGACTTTCTAAAAAAGCATAACCGACAAAACCGACATCTGTTGGCGTTGGCTGCCACTTCGGGTTTGCCGATGGGTCGATTGAGAAATTATAATCCCAGCTATAAGTTAAATCTTCTTTAACATCGAAAAAGCTCACATCGTCGTTCCACTCGGTGCCGCCGATTCCGACATAAGTTCCGACAATCATACCGAATGCAACTTTCGGATAATCGACTTTGCTTTTGTTTGTAATTTCATAAAGCCAGAAGATTCCATCTTGAGCGAGGAAATTATTCCACTGCATAGCACGAACTTTTACTTCTAAACCGAGACCTTTACGTGTCAGGTCGGTTGAATCGGGAACAAAAATAAAAGATGATGAATCGGCGCTGAATACTTTCCAGTCGGTTGCGTTAAATTCTTCATCGGCATTATCATCCATTTTAAAATATGTCTCCTGATCGGAATTCATAACTCCTCTGCCGAAGTAGCCATTCCATTGTGCGTTACCTTGTGCATCAATCCAGGTCGGTTGGTCGGGCCAATACGGGGGCCAAGTATCGCGTATGTTATTCACTGCTACGCTTTTACCGGGTTCGTTTCTGTTTGGATTCGCATAGCCCGGAATTGGCTCAAATCCCCAAAAAGCACCACCGCCAGGGGGACCATCACCTCCACCCGGTCGCGTAACTGGACAAATAACAACAGATGTAAACGTGGTGTCGATAATAGTTCCGTCTTTCCGTTTTTTCTTAACGGGCACTTCAACAGCAACTAATGGCGATACATCTCCGACGTATCCGTTGTCGTCGTATTTCCATGCACCGCGAGGACCGATACCCGTTGGTTGTGCTATCACGCCGTAATTTCCAAAAACTGTTTTAACACGGTTACCGTTAAGCGTCCCTGATTTACGAAATGTCCGGTCGCCCCGCTCTTGTGCCAATAAAATTGAATCGCTTATTAAAAATAATAGAAGTATTAATAGTATAATTTTTTTTATATTCATTTTTTTATGTTCATTTAAAAATAAATTGATAAACCCAATTCAACTGTTCGGGGTTGCGAATAGAAAGTAGGATTTCTAAAATACTCCCCCAAACTATTTACTAACTCGGGTTGTTGATTGAGCCGCGCTTGCTGCTCATAAATCGTGAAATCAGCTCTGCCTGTATCGGTATAAACATTTACTTGATTCTTAGTATCAAACAAATTAGTTATGCGTGTGAAGATGCTGAATCGCAAAGCATCAATTGCAAAATCTTTGAAGCCGCGAAAATCTACATTCATATAATAGGGCTTTATTTCGCTGTTGATAAGCAGCACGCCAATGTCGGCTGACTGCGGCGGAGTATATGGAGTACCGCTTCCCAATTGAATGATGAAACTAACCCCCCAGTTGTTTGGAACGTTATAGTTCACTGTCGTATTCATAGTGTGGCGCTGATCCCAATCTAACGGAACTAATTGAGTTTCTGGAAGCCTGCCGCCTGCGATTGCATTTCGTGTGGACGACGGGTCGCTCGAGTTTCCTTTAGCAATCTGATATGTGTAATCGAGTGTTGCCGAAATTCCTTGCGTGAATCGTTGATTGAGTGAAACGATAATTCCTCGCACAAAACCGAAATCGCTGTTCACATACTTACTGTATTTTGCTGAACCGCCGAAAATAAAAATTTCTTCAGCCCGTGTGCCTGCTAAATTCCGTATATCACGAACGTAACCAGTCAAAAACAAACTCAAATTATCTGTCAACTGTTGTTGAACTCCTATTTCGTAACTCACAGTTTGTTGCGGGTTCAAGTCGGCGTTTCCAACTACTCCGATGTTGCCCGTTCCGGTTCCTAATTTGAAGTAAGGATTCTGATACAGTAAATCGAACGCCGGTAATTGGAAAAAGTACCCGTACGAAAAGTGGATATTACCTCTATCGGTAATCGGGAAAGCAACACCAATCCTCGGACTGTATTGGAATTTAGCCGATGGACGTTTATACCAATAAGCCATTCTGTCAGCCAAAGTTTTAGCCGGCTCATTTTCCTGCTTAATTCCATCACCATTGTAATCGTGAAAGCGGTTCGACGGTTTTAGAGGGTCAAAAACATTCGGGTCGGATTCATCCGACAAAATCCAACCGTCCGACTCGAAATAATCAGCTCTGATACCAACATTAACAATCATATCCTGAAATTCCATTTTATCCTGAATGTAAGCAGAAAGTTCGATTGGTTTTCGTTTATAATAATTGTATGAATATCCCGAAATATCCCCTATTCTCGTTTGAATGAACGGATTATTATCGTCTTTATCGGTGTTCGGGCTTCGGCTCAGATCGCCGTCCGACGGAATTAAGTTGATGTCCTCATAGCCAATCTGATGCTGACGGTATTCCGCACCAAATTTAACGAGATGAGTATGTGTAACTTGCGAAGTGAGATCTACTTTTCCGGTCCAGGTTTCAGTGAAGCGGCGGAAATGCTGCAAGTTACCACCACCGGTTCTGAAACTATAAGGTGGCTGTTGACCGTTCAGGTTTGGATGTATATATCGCGGGTCGTGTATGTTTTCATATTGATAATGCTGATAGGTTTTAAAAAAATTAGAAATGCCGACAGTATAAAAAATTGAACTTGATAACGAATGAGTAAGTGTCGATATGTTTGAATACCCGTTGCGGAATCGATTTAAGTTTCCATCGGGATTGTATTTTAAAGAAAAATCAAAATCCTGATATTTCACTTTATCTAAAAAATAACTGTGAGTAAGTTTGAGTGTCGGAAGAATATTCACCGAAGTTTTGAATTGGAAATATTTTTTTTCGTTCCAGTTCATCGGAATTATTTTTCCGTCTCCCGATTTATTAATTATCCATTTTGTAATATCGGGGTCGGAATTTTTTGTAATGTCGGAGGGATTATATTTTCGGACCCCCGACAACCAGCCGGCGTTATAATAATATCTTGCATTCGTGTAGAAAAATATTTTATCTCTAAAAATGGGACCGCTAAAACTTCCTTCAAAATTTCGAATCGAGTAAGCATTAATTTTATCTATTCCAAAAAATATATCTTTGTGTGAACTTAAATTGTCACCGAAATATGTGGTGAACGAGCCGCCGAATTTATTCCCTCCATCTTTCGTGCTGATGTTCACGATACCCGACATTGCCTGTCCGTATTCTGCATTAAAAGCGCCGCTTATCAGTTGCAATTCCTGAATCGCATCTTTACCAACTTCAATTACTACTCCGCCGTCGTAAACGTCGGTTACCGGAACGCCATCGACCCAGTAAGCAGTTTCACCGCTGCGCCCGCCTCGTATATGTCCAGCCATTACGCCAGCTTGTAAATTAACTAATTGAGTGAATTCACGAATCGGTAATGCCCGTATTGCTTCGGCGTTCACAATAGATGTTGATGCAGTTAAATCTTTCTGAACCATCGGGCGATCGGCAGTAATAATAACTTCCTGAATTTCGAGAACAGTTTCGCTCAATGTAAAATCCTGTTTTGTTGTTAAATCTATCTGAACTAAAATGTTTTTAACAGTTACAGGATTATAACCTAATAGCGATGCTTTTAAAATATATGTGCCGGGGGGAATATTCAGAATGGTGTAATTACCATCAATATCGGATACCGCACCGTATGTTGTGCCCTCGATAATGATATTAACACCGATAAGAGGTTCGTTCGATTTTGAGTCATATATTCTACCGGAAAATTTACCCGTATTACCGGCAAAGAGAGTCAGAGTGAATAAAAAAACTAAAAAAGAGTTAAAAAGTAATATTTTTATTTTCATTTAACACATCTCCTTGGAACAAAGCATAGTTAGTAAATATTTCACAAAAAAAATACAACAGTTTACAGTAAAAGTCAAATTTTTGCTTCTTTGGTTTTATGACTAAATATGATTATCTTATGTCCAAATAAATACAGCATATTTAAGAATTTATCTGGGATTGTCTGGAAGCAATCTTTTTTTTTGTCAATTTTATAGAAGGAAAGTATAATGAAACGAACATTTCAACCGAGCAACCGAAAAAGAAAAAACGTACACGGTTTCAGAGAAAGAATGAAAACTAAATCAGGACGTGAGGTTTTATCGCGCAGACGCGCCAAAGGCAGAAAGAAATTAACCGTAAGCGACGAAGGTTAGCCATTATTTGAGATATACTTTACGCAAATCAGAAATTCTGCGCGGAGGTAATAGTTTCTGGAAAGTAATTTCATCGGGGAATAAAATTATTGAAAAGAACATAATTTGCTATTTTCTGATTGAAGAAGCTGTTGCGGCTGAACAATGTAAAGTGCGGATCGGCTTTACAACAAATAAAAGAATAAAAGGTGCTGTAATCCGCAACAGATTAAAGCGCCTGATGCGCGAAGGTTATCGGTTAAATAAACATATACTCGACATAGATTCATCAAAAAAGATAGCTCTCTCGGCAGTATTTATTTTCGGAAAAAAAAACACGCTGCCCGAAAAAAATATCGAGTTCAATATTGCGAACGAAGATATTATGAATATACTCAAGAAGTTGAAGATTATGATTATGAATAGGATAGTTGGATGAATGTTTTAGCAATATATGTAATCAAATTTTACAGGTTAGTCATCTCGCCACTGTTGCCGCCTAACACTTGCCGCTTTTACCCAACGTGTTCGGAATATGCTTTGGATGCCTATCAGGAATTTGGTTTCTTTAAAGCAAGTTGGCTTGCAATTCGACGCATCTCGAAATGTCATCCGTTGCATGAAGGCGGATACGACCCGGTACCTAATAAAAAAGAGAATAATATTTAAGGAGTATAAATGGACAGGAACAGTGTAATAGGATTTGTATTAATCGGAGTAGTTTTACTTGTATGGATGTATTATAACACTCCCAAGCCATCCGATATAAAAAAAACCGCAGCCGATACAACCGAACAAATTCAAAAATCAATATTTGAAAAAAGTCAAGCGCTTCCCCCCGTCGAAGAAAAACCTGTTGCCGATACTGCCGGTATGTTCGGTAAATATTTTTCTGCATTCAAAACCGGTACTGAAAAAATAATCATTATTGAAACAGATAATTATACTGCCGAGATTACAACGAAAGGCGGATTGATTAGAAAATGGGAACTTAAAAAATATAAAACATGGAACAAGCTTCCTGTTCAGTTAGTTGATTTCGATAAAGGGGGCGATTTTAGTTTACTATTCAATTCGTCCGATGGAAAATTAATCAATACTCGAAATTTATTTTTTGCATCAAATTATAAAGCTTGGGATAAAATCGTACTTCAAAACGATGCGACTTTTAAAGTAATACTAAACCTGTCTCTCGAAGGCAATCGGAGAATTGAAAAACATATAACCTTCAAAAACAACTCTTATTCCGTCGATGTCGATTACAAACTTGTTCGTTTGGAGCCGATAATCGCCAATTATGAATATCAGGTTATTTGGGAAAACGGTGTCCGATATGCCGAACACAATAGCGCCGATGAATCGCGTAACGCATTAGCGTTTGCATACTCGGGCGGCGAGTTAGCCGAATTGGATGCAACTACCGAAGAAGTAAGTAAAACAAATATTAGCGGCAAAACAGATTGGGTAGCATCGCGAACAAAATATTTTACCGTGGCTATAATATCGAAAGATCAGAAAAGCACCGGCGCATACTTGGAAGGCACCCACAGGAAGATGCCTAATCTTGGCTTAAAAGAAGATTACAGCATTGCAATGAAAATGCCTTACCACGATACACGCGATTCGCTTGCGTCGTTCATATTATTTCTTGGTCCGCTCGATTATAATATTCTTAATGACTACGAAGTCGGGCTGGAGGAAGTACTTAGTTTAGGTCTGGCTTGGCTGATTCGTCCAATCTCTGTTTATCTCATTATTCCGCTGCTGGAATTTTTGCATTCCTTTATTCCTAATTACGGTTTGGTGATAATTATTTTCTCAATCATTATCAAACTATTGCTGCATCCTCTCTCGAAGGCAAGTTTGAAATCGATGCAAAGAATGCAGGCGCTCCAGCCAATGATTGAGGAAGTCAGAACCAAGTATAAAGAAGACCCTCAAAAAATGAATCAATCAATCATGCGGCTTTACAAGGAATATGGTATTAATCCTGCGGGTGGATGCCTGCCTCTTCTTTTACAAATGCCGATACTGTTTGCTTTGTTCACAGTCTTCAGTTCTGCTATCGCACTCCGTCAAGCCGACTTTATCTGGTGGATAACCGACCTTTCAATACCCGACACAATCGTAACCCTTCCGTTTGTAATTCCACTTTTTGGAATTCAGGATGTCAGCGGACTTGCTCTTGCGATGGGTATAACAATGTTTATTCAGCAAAAAATGACCATCAAAGATCCACGGCAACAAATGATGGTTTGGTTAATGCCGATTATGCTTACACTACTATTTAATTTCTTCCCATCCGGATTGAACTTGTATTATTTTATGTTCAATCTGCTTTCAATTGTTCAGCAAATATACGTAACAAAAAAACATAAAAATGAACCGCTCCGAAAAGTAGAACCCAAGAAAAAAGGGGGCGGACTGATTGGCAAACTTTCTCAGAATATGCCAAAAATGAAAAAATAATTTGCGTACTAAAAAAATGCCGGACTTATGAATGAGAGACGCTGAGAAAATACTAATAATCCGGTTAAGCTCTATCGGCGATATAATTCTTTCATCGCCTCTTATCAGGTGCTTGCGAAATAAATTTCCCAATTCGCAAATCGATTTTTTAGTGCGAAACGATTACTCCGATCTTGTAAAATACAATCCACACCTCAGCAAAGTTATTGGATTTGATATCCGCGGCGGATTCAATAGCTTAAAGCAACTTACCCGTCAACTCAAACAAGAAAATTACAGCATAGTTCTGGATATTCACAACAGTTTGCGCAGCCGTTATATTCGCCATTTCAGCAAACCCAAAAGTGTTCACATCGTAGATAAACGGACAGCAGCCCGGTTTTGCTTAATAAATTTTAAACGTAACTTATATCAAAAAGACATTCCTGTTGCCGAGAGATATCTTGAGACAGCAAAAGAACTTATAGTGGAAAACGATAAAAAAGGACTTGAGATTTTTATACACGATAATCACCAGAATAAAATTGCGGAGAAATTGTTACAGGTTCGCTCGAGCGATATTAAGCTGATTGTCGGGGTAGCTCCTTCAGCAAAGCACAACACAAAGAAATGGCAAGCCGACAAATATGTCGAGCTACTCGCACGATTAGTTTCCGAACAAGATGCTCTCGTACTTGCATTCGGAGGGATTGAAGATAAAAAGGAAATTGACGATATAGTAAACAAAGTAAATGAAATTACTATTAAGCAAGCGGCGATAAATTTTGCGGGCGAGTTATCGCTTTTAGAAAATGCTGCAGCTTTCGATTATTGCAATGTTGTTATAACTAACGATACCGGACTTATGCACCTCGCGGCAGCTCGGAAGAAAAAGGTAGTTGCACTTTTCGGTCCTACGGTTCGCGAATTCGGTTTTTTTCCTTACGGAACTGAAAATATCGTAGTTGAAGACAAGACGCTTAGCTGCCGCCCCTGTTCGCACATCGGCTCGAAAACCTGTCCTAAAAAACACTTTAAATGTATGCAGGATATTTCTTCCGAAAAAGTTTACACCGAAGTAAAACATATTTTAAATATTCAATGAAAACCGTCTGGTTTATAATATATAATGTTATCGTGCTTCCCCTACTCTGGCTGATAATTATGGCTGTCGGTTTATTCAAGCAAAAATTTCGTGTCGGAATTGCAGGCAGGAAAAACTTATTTCCAAATTTGCAGTCGCAACTCGCTAAGTTGAATGGTGATTCAAAAACGATTTGGTTTCACGTATCGTCGTTGGGCGAATTCGAGCAAGCAAAACCAATCATATCAAAATTAAAAATCTCACATCCCGAATATAAAATTATCGTCTCGTTTTTCTCACCTTCCGGATATGAACCATCGAAGAAATACAAACTTGCAGATGCTATTACATACATACCTTTCGACAGCTATTGGAATGCAAAAAAATTCATACGCCTTGTAAATCCCGCTGCCGCAATTATGATACGTTACGATTTGTGGCCCAATCATATTTGGGAATTAAAGAAGCGACGCATTCCCCTGTTGATCACAAACGCATCGATGAGCCCCGATACAATCAGAAGGTATCCTTTGTTAAAATCGTTTCACCGGATTATTTACAATGCAGCCGATTGCATATTAACGGTTGGCAAAAACGATTTGGAAGTTTTTAAAATGTTCAAACTCGACCATCCGAAATTTGATGTAATCGGAGAAACAAGATTCGATCAGGTTATGCTGCGAAGTATCGAATCGAAAAAGAAACATTTAATTCCTGCACACATCACTACCGGAAAAAAAATATTTGTTGTTGGCAGCAGTTGGGAAGAAGATGAAGAAGTTTTATTCCCGGTGTTTTATCAGCTTCAAAATTTAATTCCAAACATCCTGATGGTAATTGCCCCTCACGAACCTACAAATCAGAATTTGGAACATATCGAATACGAATTAAACGGTAATACCACATATATCCGTTTTTCAGATTTGAATGATTATAGCGGAGAGAAAATAATTCTGGTGGACAGCATCGGCGTTCTGATGGCTTTGTATCAATATGCCGATGTTGCATTTGTGGGTGGTAGTTTCAAATCGAAAATACACAATGTGCTTGAACCGGCAGTTTACGGCATACCGGTTGTATTCGGTCCTTCTTATGCAAATTCTTCGGAAGCAGCGCTGCTATTGAATGAAGTCGCCGGTTTTTCAGGAAAAACTGAAGCCGAGATTTTTGAAATTTTAAAGAATCTTTTTTTACACGAGGAATTCCGTATGCAAGCCGGAACCAAAGCGAATGAGTTTGTTAAGAAGAACCTCGGTGCAACCGATAAATTCATCGCCTATTTTGAAAAACTTTTATTAAATTAAATTATGAGAATAGCATACCTTGATACGATAGCCGGAATAAGCGGCGACATGACATTGGCGGCTTTTGTTAGCGCCGGAGTAAGTTTAGATTCACTCGAGCGTGAACTTGGAAAATTAAAATTAGAAGGTTACGAACTTCGATTAAAAGAAATTGTGCGAAGCGGAATATCGGCTGTGAAATTAGATGTTGTAATTACAAACCAACCTAAATACCATAGGCACTTAAAAGACATTCACCAGATTATCGACTCAAGCGAGTTATCTGAAAAAGTAAAGCATAATGCAAAAAATATTTTCAAGGAACTCGCAATCGGCGAGGCAACCGTTCACAAAACGAGCATCGAAAAAATTCACTTCCACGAAGTTGGTGCATTAGATGCGATAGTTGATATTGTCGGAACGGCTATTTGTTTAGAACTATTGCAGATCGAAAAAGTTTACACATCTCCTGTAAAACTCGGCAGCGGCGGGTTTGTGAACACCGAACACGGAACAATGCCAATCCCCACACCGGCTACTATCGAGATTCTAAAGAATTATCCGACTGTTTTAACAAACATACCTTTCGAGTTGACCACACCAACGGGTGCTGCGATAGTTAAGGCATTATCATCAGGAGTTATTGCGATTGAAAGTTTTGAAATGAAAAGTATTGGATATGGTTCGGGCAGCAAAGATTTGGAAATTCCTAATCTCCTCCGTTTAATTGTGGCTGAACTCGATACTGCGAAAACCGATGAATCACTCATCGTTCTGGAAACCAATATCGACGATATGAATCCTGAAATATATCCTTATGTAATAGAGAAGCTCCTTTCAGCCGGCGCTCACGACGCGTATCTTATTCCAATCATAATGAAAAAAGGGAGACCCGGAATTTTATTATCGGTGTTGATTGAAAAAACTAAACTCGAAAAAATTGCACCAATAATTTTTTCACAGACTTCCACACTTGGCATAAGAATACATCACATAGAACGGCAGAAAGTCGAACGTAAGTCGATTAAAGTTGCAACAACATTCGGCGAAGTTCAGGCGAAGCTAATTTCTTACGATAATATTCAACGTCTAACACCTGAATTTGAAGAGTGCAAACGAATAGCCGAAGAAAAAGGAATTCCTTTAATCGAAGTTTATAAAATGTTGGAGAAAGAATTTACTGAAATAAATATTACGACTTAAAAACACAGGCAATTCTATGACCAAAGAAACCGCAATAAAACTATTTGAATCGAAACAGGTACGTTCTGTTTGGGATTCTGAAGAAGAAAAATGGTACTTTTCAATTATTGATGTAATCGAAGTGCTTACCGGAACCGACCGTCCCCGAAAGTACTGGAGCGATTTAAAATCGAAACTCAATAATGAAGGGAGCGAACTGTCCGAAAAAATCGGACAGTTGAAAATGGCTGCCGAAGATGGCAAAATGCGCCTTACTGATATTGCCGATACCGAACAACTATTCAGGCTAATACAATCGATACCATCGCCCAAAGCTGAGCCTTTTAAACGTTGGCTCGCCCTGGTTGGCAGCGAACGCATTGATGAGATTGAAGACCCAGAGAAAGGTATTGACCGCCTGATGGAAACCTATTTGCGAAAGGGCTATTCGAAAGAGTGGATAAACCAGCGTCTTAAAAGCATTGAAGTACGAAAAGAGCTTACCGATGAATGGGAAAATCGCGGTGTTCAGAAAGGACAGGAATTTGCAATCCTGACCGACGAGATAACTAAAGCATGGAGCGGATTTACGACAAAACAGTATAAAGCATTTAAAGACCTCAAAAAAGAAAGCCTTCGCGACCACATGACAAACTTGGAATTGGTATTGAACATGCTTGCCGAAGCAACCACAACCGAGATTTCAAAAGAAAAGAACCCCAAAACATTTGAAGATAGCCATATAATTGCCAAACAAGGTGGAACAATAGCTGGAAATACAAGAAGAGAAATTGAAGAAAAGACTGGAAAAAAAGTAATCAGCAAACAAAATGCTAAACAATTATCACAAAAAAAGAATAAAAAAATTGATGATAAATAATAATGCCTACTCATCATAAAATAATTATCGGCGACTCAAGACGGATGACAGAAATTCCTGATGAGTCTGTTCATCTTGTTATCACTTCGCCACCCTATTGGCAACTGAAGGACTACGGAACGGATAACCAAATTGGCTTTCACGATAGCTACGAGAACTACATCAACAATTTAAATTTGGTATGGAAAGAGAGCTACCGCACGCTTCACAACGGTTGCAGGCTGTGCGTAAATATAGGCGACCAGTTTGCCCGTTCGGTTTATTATGGACGCTATAAAGTCATTCCCATTAGAGAAGAGATTATCAAGTTTTGTGAGAACATTGGCTTTGACTATATGGGTGCAATCATTTGGCAAAAAGTAACGACCTCAAATACAACAGGCGGCGGTATCCAAATGGGTTCGTATCCTTACCCGAGAAACGGAATTGTGAAATTGGATTACGAATTTATCTTGATTCTTAAAAAACTTGGTGATGCACCGAAACCAACGAAGGAGCAAAAAGAACTTTCAAAAATGACCGCAGAAGAATGGAACACGTTCTTTGCAGGACATTGGAACTTTGCGGGGGCAAGACAAAACAACCATATTGCAGTGTTTCCAGAAGAATTGCCAAGGCGACTCATAAAAATGTTTTCGTTTGTTGGTGAGACAATCCTTGACCCATTTGCTGGAAGCGGTACAACTTCTTTAGCGGCAAAAAATCTTGACAGAAATTCGATAGGATATGAAGTGAATCCTGAATTCATTCCAATCATCAAACAAAAATTGGAAGTTCATCAGGAGGACTTAGACGGGACTTCATACGAGTTTTTGAAACAAGACGAACTAACAAATGATTTTGAAAAAGAAATTCAAACATTGCCATACATTTTCAAAGACCCACACACTTTCGATAAAAAAATTGATGTGAAAAAATTACAGTTTGGTTCTAAAATTGACAAGAATAGTACAACACTAAGGGAAGATTTTTTTACGGTAAAAGAAGTTATCAGTCCTGAAAAAGTAAGGTTAAGCAATGATTTAACTGTGAAGCTCATAGGTGTGAAGGAAACTCCGATTATTAACGAACAGGCGACAAAATTTCTTACTGAAAAAACAAAAGGTAAACGAGTATTCCTCAAATACGACAATGTAAAATACGATAGCGAAAATAACCTGCTTTGCTACTTGTATCTCGAAAACAAAACATTCATAAATGCTCACTTAATTAAAAACGGTTTGGTGCAAGTCGATAGCGAGATTGATTTTAAGTACAAAGAAAAATTTCAAAACTTATTTAACGTAGCCAATACCAAAACCAGCAATTAAACGATTTTCAAAAGAGTTTGGAAAGAAAGAGAAAGTTCTCAATTACGCTACTCAAACATATCAGTTATCACGACCAAACAAAAACATTTGAAGAATGGGAAAGGTGGTATTTTGAAAATGCCACATCTGAGGGAAAAACACCAATAAAAATCACGAGGGAAAGTTTGGAAGAATTAGGCGAACGCCTTTACGTGAAAATCAAAGAAATTGTTATTCCCGAATGGACAGCAGCGTTTAAGCAACTTACATTGCGGGACTGTATTGATTACATTTACAATTTCACTATCAATAGAACTTATGACGGTTTCATCAGAGAGAAATCAGTCATTGAAGATAACCTTGCAAAGATATTTCCGGATATAAATTTTGAAGAAAGCCTACCGGAACTCGACCATGCAGGTGATATTGATTATCTTGGCTGGGTTGGTGATCACGCATTTGGTATCCAAATTAAGCCGGTAACAGCAAGAGCCAATTTTGGCAACTACTCTGCGACAGAAAGAATGAAAGCAAGTTTTGATGACTTCACTATAAAATACGGTGGACAAGTTTTCGTAGTGTTCAGCATTGACGACAAGATAAAAAACGAAGAAGTAACAGAACAAATTTCTAATGAAATCAGACGACTGACTAAATTGAAAAAGAGCCACAAACGTCCATAATGTGTTGCTACAATGCTGGCGCCAGTGGTTGACTGAACATTATGCAATAATGTTTTGCATCAACGCCACAATTCTAAATCTAATTTAAAAAGAAAAATTAAGTCTTCTGCGGCTTCTTCTTCGCAGCCGGGAAAAGTATGTTGTTCAGGATTAAACGGTAGCCGGGCGAATTTTTATGCAGATGTAAATCAGTCGGCGGGTCGCCAACTGCATGCTGGAAATCTTCAGGGTCGTGTCCGCCATACCACGTAAACGTTCCGCGCCCATAATTGCCATGAATATATCGCACCTCTTCAGTCCCCTCTTTTTCGGCAAGTACGGTTGTAGTTTTTTTAATCAAACTCTTTTTAAAATTTGTAGTCTGCCCCATAAAACCTTTGATAATGTTCGCATGATTTTGTGTGAGCATAGTTGGAACGGGATCGTATTTTGCCGAAAACTCGAACAACGTAAAATAATCGGTTTCCTGATTTACAAATCCCGCCATATCACTCGGCGGTATATCGATATCCGAATATTCGTAACGCATCGGATTGCGTTCAACCGTAAAATTCTCGAAAGCCAAACACTTCGAATAATCCAACATCTTTTGGAAGTTCGCATCGGGGGGATCGCCGTCGTACATAACATCACAGATGTCTGTATTCTCTGCGGCTAAAGCAATATCGAACGCATCTGTTGCCGAGCACATTGCAAACAGAAAACCGCCAGAGGCAATATATTCTTTGATCGTTCGTGCGACAGCTTTTTTTAATTCGGAAACTTTTCTGTAACCTAACTCCTTTGCTTTCTTTTCATAAAGCACCTGTTGTTCGATGTACCAAGGCGCTGTCGAGAATGAAGCATAAAATTTCCCATACTGTCCTGTAAAATCTTCGTGATGCAAATGCAGCCAGTCGTATTCTAACAACTTCCCTTTTAAAACTTCGTCGTCCCAAACTTTTTCGTACGGAATTTCCGCATATTCCATTGCAAGCACAACGGCATCGTCCCACGGTAAAACATTTGGCGGAACATATACAGCAACCTTGGGCGCCTTCTCAAGGCGTACTACATCCTGATTGTTGTTTTCATCTAAAACTTCAGCATAAATTTGTGAAGCTGTTGCAGCGCTAATCCTTTCGAAGTTAACTCCGCGTACCAAACACTCCGACGCAACAAGCTGATGGTTATCAATCATAAACGAACCACCGCGGTAATTTAAAAGCCAATCTACTTCGACTCCTTTTGTCAGCGACCAGTACGCAATACCGTATGCTTTCAAATGTTCCGACTGCTTTAAATCCATCGGGATTAGAATTTTTTGAGCAAAGAGCGGCGAGCTGAGAGCTAATAGCAAGGAGCAGAGAGCGACGAGTAGAAGACTCGAAATAAACTTTCTTGTTTGATTTTTGTTAATCATAGGACATCTCCTCTAATTTCTCTTATTCTTCTTCTTGCTTCGTTGACATAAACTGAGCCTGGATATTTTTCCAACAATTTTTGATATGCTTCAATTGCTTTAGCTGAATTTTTTAATCCCCATTGATAAACTGCTGCAAGCTTCAATTGCGATTTATCTGCAAATACATTATCAGGAAATTTTTCCATTAATCGTTCGTAAGTGGATATGGCTTTCTCGTATTGCTGCATCATTGTATAAACATCACCCAAAACCACCAACGTGTTTTCAGCAATATCAGCGTCGGGTTGTTTGGTCGTTAACTGTTCGAATACTTCGGCAGCTTTGTTAAACTGCCTTTGACGTTTTAATAAAATTCCTTTCGTAAAATCTTTCAGCAAGTTTTCGTTTGTCAGATTTTCTTGTATCAATACATTGAGTGCGATTGCATCGTTCGTGATATCAGAATTGGGGTTTGCTAACAGATTTTGCAGCTTTTGCTGTGCATCTTTGAAATTGCCCCACAAGAAATCGGTTTCGGCGATAGCAAAATTTGCCTTTTCGCGGATGTCGGATTGAGCAAACCGCGACTCTGCAAGCCATCGGAATTTTTCAGCCCCTTTCTCAAGTTCGCCCTGCGATATAAAAACCTGACCGCTTAAATATGCAGCTTCAAGGAGAACAGGAATAAAATTGCTGAATTTTTTTTCTATCCGGCTAAGTGCTTCGGCAGCGTTCGCCAGATCGAATAAAGTATAAAATTGGATGAATGCAATTCGATACAACGAACGTGCGGCAAATTCTGTTTGCGGATGATTGGTAATAACTTTGTTGAAAGCATCAATCGCTGATTTATAAGATGGTTTAATTGTGAACGGTTTTAAATCGCCGAACAATTTCAGCGTGTCATCTTCAACGGCTGCTTCCTCAAGAGTTCGGGCGTATCCAAATTCCGACGCAGCAATGTTAATCGACTTTGGATATTTACCAATCACTTCATCGTAAGCTCTGGCTGCCGTTGAATATGCTTTATCGCGAAAGGCGCGTTCAGCAAAGTTAAAAATCTCGCGTCCGCCGGCTTTAGTTTTTTCGTCAAGTGTTTTAAAAATCGAGAAGGCTTTATCGTATTTCTTTCCTTCCATATATAACCAAGCCAATAACTGAATCAATTGAGGGTTATCAGTATCGGTTTTGTATGCTGCTTCAATAATTGATGTGGCAGAATTCAGTCCGTCGGCTTTTCCTGTGTAAATAGAAATCCGCGATTGAATGAAACTCAATTGTGCAGGGTTTTGTTTGAGTAGCAGCAGATATTGGCGCGTTGCCTCTTCGTAATTCATAGAAATTGAATACAAATATCCGATATCGGCGGCAAACAAAAATTTATCGTTTAAAACTGATCTGCCTTTCTCGTAAACCTTAATGGCGTTATCGAGCATCCTGCTTTCCACCATTGCGTTTGCAACAATGTAATACGAATTGATGTTTCTGCTGTCCACCTCAAGCGCCGACATCCAGGCATTCAAAGCTTTATCCTTCTCGTTTGCACGGGCGTAAGTTTTACCGAGCTGCGACAGTAAACCAACATCTTTCGGACGGAATTTTAAGTGTGTGTTTATAATTTTAATTGCATCGGAATATCGTTTCAGTTGGTCGTATCCGCGCATCAACGCATCGAAGAAAACAACATTTAGCGAGTCGGCAGCAAACAATTCTTCATAAATTTTTACAGCATTATCCCAATCGCCGGTGCTTTCATAAATTTGCGCCATACGGAATTTGTTATCAAGATTTCGAACTTGAGCGAAAATTCCACAGAGAGATGTGAAGATTAGAATTATTAAAAATATTTTTTTCATACGTTGTAACTAATATAATAAAAGTTTTGTAATCTTTCCCTTTTCTTTGTATATTTTTGCCGCGATTAATCATCGTGCTACAGCAATTCAAAATAGGAAGAAAATAATGAAACCAGAATACACAGATATATTCGATTCAGATGTAATTCCGAAGCAGCTTCCCGTGCTGCCTTTGCGGGATGTGGTAATATTTCCGTTTACAATTTTTCCGGTACTTGTAGGGCGCGAATCGTCGCTTAAAGCCGCACAAAACGCAAACGAACGGAATAAATACATTTTTCTGACTGCACAAAAAAGTCCGACAATCGAAGAACCGGGCGAGAATGATAT
The DNA here is from genome assembly GCA_947085405.1 of uncultured Ignavibacteriota bacterium. GTDB lineage: Bacteria > Bacteroidota > Ignavibacteria > UBA10030 > BY39 > JASEGV01. The sequence goes on along the minus strand of CAMTWO010000020.1, from coordinate 14,601 downwards.
TTACCGCGAAGGAACAGTCGCAAAAATAGTTCAAATATTAAAACTTCCAAACGGTTTATTGAAAATTTTAGTGGATGGAATTTCGCAAGCAGTTATCGAAGAGTTTATTCCTAACGACGAATTTCTTGAGGCACGCATTAAACTAATCTCACCGAAATACGAAAGCTCTCCCGAAACAGACGCATTCGTCAGGCATATTTCAAGTTTATTTACCGAATACATACATCTCAACAGAAATCTTCCGAGCGAAATTTTAATAGCTTACGAAAATATCAAAGACCCGTTCCGTAAAATTTATTTCGTCGCATCGAATATTACACAATCCGTAGAAACGAAACAAAAAATTCTTCAACAGTTCAATATCAAAGACTTATCATTCGAACTAATCCGATTGTTAAATTCTGAAATTGATATTTTAAAGATCGGCAGAGATATAGATACGAAGGTACACGATAATATTCAGAAAACTCAACGAAAATTTTTTATACAGGAACAGATTCGAATTTTACAGGATGAGTTGGGCGATGAAGAGATGTCGCCCGAAATGCTGAAGTTGAAAGACCAGATCGAAGAAGCCAAGATGCCTAAAGAGATTCTAGAAAAAGCGATGGAGGAATACCATAAACTCCGTAAAACCCCTCCCCAATCGCCAGAATCGACAGTTATACGGAATTATTTAGATTGGATGGTGAACGTTCCGTGGCATAAAAAGACAGAAGATAATTTAGATGTAAAGCACGTACAAAATATTTTAGACGACGACCATTACGGATTAGAAAAACCTAAAGATAGAATTTCAGAACATATTGCAGTCCTGAATCTTGTGAAAGAGATGAGAGGACAAATTTTATGTTTTGTTGGACCGCCGGGAGTTGGAAAAACTTCGCTCGGTAAATCGATAGCTCGTGCATTAGGCAGAAAGTTTGTACGTCTTTCGTTAGGCGGAGTTCGCGACGAGGCTGAAATTCGCGGACACAGACGAACTTACATCGGATCGATGCCAGGCAAAATAATACAATCGCTCCGCCGTGCCGGTGTGGTAAATCCTGTTATATTAATGGATGAAGTTGATAAAATGAGTATGGACTTCCGCGGCGATCCGTCGGCTGCCTTGCTTGAAGTACTCGACCCCGAACAAAACACAACTTTCAATGATCACTATTTAGATATCGATTACGATTTATCGAAAGTAATGTTTATAACTACGGCAAATGTCCGGTATAACATTCCTCTTCCGTTGCAAGATAGGATGGAGATTATAGAGCTACCCGGTTATTTGGATTATGATAAGCGCGAAATTGTTAAGCGACATTTGCTTCCTAAACAATTAAAAGAACATGGCTTGACAGAAAAAAATGTGAGGTTTACAGAAAAAGCTATTATAAAAGTGATACGCGAATATACGCGTGAAGCCGGTGTACGAAACGTTGAACGTGAAATTGCCTCGATTATGAGGAAAACGGCTAAAGAAATAGTTATTGCACAGCAAAAAGAACCCTCAAGCGATAAAAAAAACCCATCTATAAAAATAGATGAGCAAAAAGTAGAGGAATATTTAGGTGTGCCACACTTCCGCCAAAGAAAAACTTCAACCGAACGGAAAGTCGGATCGGTTATAGGATTGGCGTGGACAAGTGTTGGCGGTGATATTTTGAACGTTGATGCTACAATAATGCCCGGATCAGAAAAATTAACGCTAACAGGAAAACTCGGTGAAGTGATGAAGGAATCGGCACAAGCAGCTCTTTCCTACATCCGCTCAAACACAAAGTTGATGGGTGTAAACGAAGAATTTTACAAAAATAAAGAAATTCATATCCATTTACCCGAAGGAGCAATCCCGAAAGACGGACCTTCGGCTGGACTAACAATGGCGATGGCAATGGTATCGGCAGCATCAAACCGTCCTACCCGAAGTGATGTAGCTATGACAGGCGAAATTACACTGCGTGGAAACGTAATCGGAATCGGCGGTTTAACAGAAAAAATTCTCGCAGCCCAACGCAGCGGAATTACCACAGTTTTAATTCCATTTGAAAACGAAAAAGATTTAACCGAAATTCCTGAAAAAGTTAAAAAAGGAATAAAAGTAATTCCCATTAAAAAAATTGAAGAAGCTTTGCCTTATGTGTTCGGATTCACAAAGAAGAAAAAATAAATTACTAAATTCAAAAAAATGTTTTTAGTAGAGTAATTGTTTAAAAAGTTATATATATTAAATTAAATTTTAACCCGAAGAATGAATTACCTTGTAACAGCCCGGAAATGGCGTCCGTTAGTCTTTGAGGATGTAATCGGACAATCGCACATTTCAACCACATTGAGAAATGCAATTTCGCAGAATAGATTATCGCACGCATATCTGTTCAGCGGCCCGCGTGGCGTTGGAAAAACTACTACAGCACGGATACTTGCTAAAGCAATCAACTGTAAAAGTCCGAAAGACTTCAATCCTGATAATGAGTGCGAAATTTGCATTGAGGTTACAGAAGGAAGAAGCATGGACGTGTTCGAAATCGACGGTGCATCGAACCGCGGCATCGAAGAAATCCGTAACCTGCGCGAGTCTGTTAAATACGTTCCGTCCAAGAATAAGTACAAAGTTTATGTAATTGACGAAGTGCACATGCTTACCAAAGAAGCATTCAATGCCCTGCTGAAAACTTTGGAAGAGCCGCCACCACACGTAATTTTTATTTTTGCTACGACTGAAGTACACAAAGTTCCGGCTACAATTCTTTCGCGGTGTCAACGTTTCGACTTCAAGCGAATTGCTATTGAGGAAATTATGAAGCACCTCCGGACAATCGCACACGCCGATACGATTTCGATTGACGATGATGCCCTTCTGATAATAGCCAAAAAGGGGGATGGTTCGATGCGAGACGCTCAAAGCATATTCGACCAGGTTGTTTCATTTTGCGGAAACGAGATCACTACAAAGAAAATTATCGAAGCATTAGGATTGGTCGATCAGGAATTGTTTTTCCGCACAACCGATTTGATTAAAAGCAAAAATACAAAAGGTGGAGTCGAATTAGTCGAAGAAATTTTAAAGCAAGGTTATGATATAAAAGAATTCTTATCCGGCTTAAATGAACACTTCCGTAATTTACTGATCGTTCTCACTACAGAATCAGCTCAAATGTTGGAAGTATCAGAAGTTTATAAGAAACGTTACGTTGAAGATGCAAAACATTTTTCAGAAAACGATATCCTCAGATTAGTTAAAATAGTGAGCGATACCGAAACGAGTATCAAGTGGGTGCAGCAGCCCCGATTTAAATTAGAAGTTGCACTGATTCAAATGATAAAAATGGATAATTCTGTCGAAATCGGTAAACTTTTAAATCAAATCGAAGAGTTTAAAAAAAAGATAGATAGCGGTATTAAAGTTGAAGGAAAAGTAATGGCATCGCCCCCTTCATACACTACAGCCCAAAAATCAACAACGATTCCTCCGACAAGAACATCGCTTATGAACTTAGGAGGTTACGGATTTGGAGCGAAGAATTTTTCATTACAGACAAGTTCTGTTGCTCAATCATTCTCGCCTTCAAAGTCGATTTCATTAGATGAGGCTGTTGCCAAATGGGGAGTTATTGTAAACGAAGCGGGGCAAAATCGTGTTTTTCTAAAAACCATTTTAAGTTCTTCAAGAATAATTGATTGCTCAAACGGCTCGATAAAAATTTCTTGTCCCAACGAATCCCATCTCGAGATGTTGAAAAAAAACCGGGACTATATTACAGATTTGGCGCAACAGATTTACGGAGCTAAAGTACGGTTCGAAGCAATAGTTGATACCAATTTTACTGAAAATCCGGCGAACCATTTTTCCAACAATAAAACACCGAAAGAAAACCAGCATCCGATTGTTGAAGCTTTAAAAAATCAACTCGGAGCTGTCGAATTTAACTCAGACGAAAATTATTGATTTGATAATTTCTTTCTCTACTCCCCCTATTTAGAAACATCCTCAAATCTTTTTTCCGGACCACTAATTCGTGTGGTTCGTGTTCCATTCTATGCAAAAAGCAGATTTTCAGAATTCAAAGTTTTCTATTGATTACCGTCCAATTTTTTCTTAAATTTTACTGTCAATTTATGAAAGTATATGAAGAAGATATAATTGCGGCAATTTCAACACCTATAGGTGAAGGGGCGATATCAATTGTTAGAATCAGCGGTAAAGGATCGAATCAATTAGCCGATAAAATATTTCAAGGTAAAACAAAACTATCTGAAGCTAAAACTCATACATTACAATATGGAACTGTAAAAACATCGGAGAATCTGATGATCGACGAGGTTTTAGCTGCGGTTTTCAAAGAACCCAATTCATACACCGCTGAGGATATGGTCGAATTTAACTGTCACGGCGGTTGGTACGTAACAAACCGGATATTACAAGAAATTATTTTTAACGGCGCTCGCCTTGCCGAACCGGGCGAGTTTACTAAACGGGCATTCTTAAACGGCAAAATTGATTTAATTCAAGCTGAGGCAATAGCCGATCTAATTAAAGCTAAATCCGAAATTGCCCACAGGGCTTCGATTTCGCAGTTAGAGGGAAATTTATCAAAAAAAATTCGTAGCATCCTTGATAAATTAACCAACCTGATCAGTCTAATCGAATTAGAACTCGACTTTGTTGAAGAAAACATAATATTTACTAACTTAAAAAATACGGCGAAAGAAATAAACTCCATTACTGAAGAGCTAAATCTTTTAATAAAATCTTTCGAATATGGTAAAGTTTGTCGCGAAGGTGTAAAAGTAATTATCGCAGGTAAACCTAACTCCGGAAAATCAAGTTTATTAAACCGATTATTAGAAGAAAATCGCGCGATAGTTACCCCAATTCCAGGCACAACGCGAGATAGCATCGAAGAAAATTTTGTAATTAAAGGTGCATTATTTAAACTTGTTGATACGGCGGGAATTCGATTAACTACAGATTCGATTGAAATTGAGGGGGTTCGCCGGGCTTATGAAAAAATTAACCAATCCGATCTCGTATTGTTCGTAATCGATATAAATGATATTGTTCCGAGTGAAGACATAAATTTGATCAACGATATTCATTCAAAAGAAAAACCTCTCGTGATTGTTTTTAACAAAATTGATTTAGTTAATAATACAACTCAATTTCTTGATGATATTATTAGCAAACTCGGTTCCTTATCAAAAGTTAAAATATCTGCATTGAGAGGTGATGGAATAGAAGACTTAAAAGAGATTATTTTTCAAACTTCAGTTTTAAGTAAACAAACGCAGCCAGAAGGAAGTATTTATATAACTAACGAATGGCACAAGCAAGCTTTGGTTAAATCTCGAGAAAGTTTAATTCTTGCATTGGATAGTACCTTGAACGGCTTGAGCGGTGAATTTATAGCTCTTGATCTTAAGGCATCGATTGATGCTTTGGGACAAATTATCGGAAAGGTAACTTCCGAGGATATTTTAAACAACATATTTTCAAAGTTTTGTATAGGAAAGTAATTTTGTTTCACGTGAAACGTATGTATGATTAATAAAGATCAATATGATGTTGTAGTTATTGGTGGCGGGCACGCAGGTATCGAAGCTGCTTTAGCAACTTCGCGAATGGGTTTCTCTACTTTAATGATAACTATGGAAATTTCAAAAATTGGAGAACAATCATGCAACCCTGCCATTGGTGGAACTGCAAAAGGGCATTTAGTTCGAGAAATTGACGCATTAGGCGGTGAAATGGGAAAACTTGCAGATTTTACAGGAATTCATTTCCGTATGCTTAATACTTCTAAAGGTCCAGCGGTTTGGTCACCACGATGCCAATCTGACAGAGTTTTATACGCTTTGGAAGCTCAAAAAAGAATTTTACACCAAGCCAATCTTGATGTTCTTGAAGAGACAGTCGAAGAAATTATTGTTCGTCATTCCAACGAGAATAATTCAAAAAGTGTTGATGGAATAAAAACTCTGAACGGACAAATTATTTCATCCAAAGCAGTCATATTAGCAACAGGCACATTTTTAAGAGGTCTGATGTTTACAGGTATGAATACAACTGTCGGCGGAAGATATGGTGAACCTGCGGCTAATAATCTGACCTCCAACCTTGAAAATTTGGGATTCAAATCATCACGACTTAAAACAGGAACGCCACCGCGGGTTGATTTCAATAGTATTGATCTTTCGCTCGTTGAAGAACAAATAAGCGATATCCCTCCTTTTCCCTTTTCCTATCAAACCGATGCAGTTACTAACAAGCTTGTACCAATGTATTTGACCTACTCGAATAAGAAGACTCATGAAATACTAAGAACAGGTTTTGCTGAATCACCACTTTTTACCGGTTTAATCAAGGGGCGAGGACCCCGGTATTGCCCCTCGATCGAAGATAAAATATATCGCTTTGAGGAAAAAGAAAGGCATCAAATATTTTTAGAACCCGAAGGGTATAACTCAAATATTGTATATGTGAACGGATTTTCAACCAGTTTACCAGCTGCTATTCAAGAAGCAGCATTGCGGACGATTCCCGGATTAGAAAAGGTAAAATTAATTCGCCCCGGGTATGCTGTAGAATACGATTTCTTCCCAACAGACCAATTGAAGCTCACATTAGAAACGAAAGCAATATCAGGACTTTATTTTGCAGGCCAAATTAATGGCACATCAGGCTATGAGGAAGCTGCCGCCCAAGGCTTGATGGCAGGTATAAACGCTGCCCTCAAACTTTTAAACAAAGAACCGTTCATATTGAAACGATCAGAGGCGTATATTGGTGTATTAATTGATGATTTAATAAACATTGGTACAGATGAACCGTATCGTATGTTTACATCAAGGGCTGAATACCGGTTGCTGTTACGTCAAGATAATGCAGACCGTAGGTTAATGAAATATGGATACCAATTTGGACTTATACCAGAAAAAATCCATTCTAAATTGACTCTTAAGGAAAAGTTAATTAACGATACTATTTCATTTACTAAATCAATTTCATTATATTCTACAAAAGTTAATGAATATTTACTCTCAAAGGGTGAAAGCCCGATCACTCAAAAGGAAACTCTTTTTCATTTACTGAAACGAACAAATACAAGTATGTCAGATTTTCTTTATTTTGAGGAGATATATGATGATAGCTTGATTCAGTCGATATTACTGGTGCCACAACGGTTGAAGAACGAAATTTTTCAACAAATAGATATCGAAATCAAATACGAGGGCTACATAAATAGGCAAAGTGTACAAATTGCTAAATTCGAAAACTTGGAAAGCTTGAGTATCCCTGCGAAGTTTGAATATAGTCATTTAAATGCAATTTCTTCCGAAGGTCGTGAAAAAATGAACAGGATTAAACCGAGCTCAATAGGCCAAGCCGCTCGAATTCCGGGCGTTACACATTCGGATATTTCTGCATTATTAGTATATTTACACCGATAGGTTTCACGTGAAACAATTATGGAAAATTTAGATAAAAAAATCTGGTTACAAAATATTTTATTGCAAAATGGTTTGAAATTAGAGAATGGACAATTGGACTCTCTGATACTCTTCGTTCAGTTGCTTTTAGAAAAAAATAAATTTATTAATCTAATTTCTCGAAAAGATACCGAATTTGTATGGGAAAATCATATATTGCACTCACTTGCTATCTGCAAATATTTTGCTATCGAGGGTTCACCAAACATTCTCGATTTAGGAACAGGTGGCGGATTTCCAGGTATCCCTTTGAAAATTGCGTTACCTAATATTAAAATAGATTTAGTGGATTCTATTAGAAAAAAAGTTGATGCTGTAAGTGAATTTGTTGAAGCACTCAAATTAGATAACGCCTCAGTGGTTTGCAGTCGAACTGAAAACCTAGGAGTCCAATTTTACAACAAATACGATATCGTCGTTTCGCGCGGAGTCGCTCCTTTAATTGATCTCATAAAATGGGTAAAACCTCTAATGAATCGCTCCAGTAATTTTGAAATGGTAGCAAATATGAATAATGAAAAATATATATTAAAAGCACCACTATTTATGGCTTTTAAGGGGGGGCAAATTGAGGCTGAGATACAAACTTTAAAATTGGCTAATATTTACGCATCAGTTTTTGTTTGCGATATATCGGTACAGGGTATTGAAATCAATCTACTTCAAGATAAAAAAATTGTGTTAATTCAATTCTAAAAATTATGAACCTAAACAAAAAATTATTCGAACAATTAGAACTACTAACCACTGAAAAAGTAAATAAAGCTTCAAAAAATATAGATGCTTTATCAACTTTCGACATACTAAAAATCATAAACAATGAAGATGCAAAAGTTTCGACGGCGGTTAAATCTGAATTAAAACATATCGCTAAAGCAGTCGATCTTATTGTTAAGGCAATAAAGTCGGGGGGACGTCTCTTTTATGTTGGGGCTGGAACAAGTGGCCGGCTTGCAGTAATTGACGCCGCTGAGATGCCGCCGACATTTGGCACCGATCCTAAGTTAGTTCAAGCAATTATTGCCGGCGGGAACAAAACGGTTTTCCGATCACAAGAGGGAGTTGAAGACCGCGAAGTAGAATCGATTAAAAATCTTCGCAAGCTTCGTCTCAACAGCAGCGATGTCGTTTGTGGAATTGCGGCAAGTCTTAGAACTCCCTTCGTATCTGCGGCACTCGCTTATGCAAAACAAATCGGCTGTAAAACAATTCTCGTTACAACTAACGCCCGTTCAGTACTACTCAACAAAAGTTTTGACACAATTCATAATTCAATAGATGTAGCAATTTGCCCGGATGTTGGACCTGAAATTATTGCAGGCTCCACGAGAATGAAATCGGGAACTGCTCAAAAAATGGTTTTGAATATGTTAACTACTGCGTCAATGATACGGTTGGGTAAAGTTTATGGAAACCTGATGGTTGACCTCAAACTTAATAGCCGCAAACTTGAAGAGCGGGCAAAGCGTGTAATTATGAATATCACAGAGGTCGATTATGAAAGAGCTGAAGAAGCTTTAAAAAAATCAGGGGGACATGTAAAAACAGCTATCGTTATGATTTTAAAAAACACCAACAAAGCTGAAGCTCAGAAAAAGCTGAAGAATGTAAACGGATTTTTAAGACCTGCTCTCAAATGATATCGAGAAATCCACTAAACGATAACATACAAGATTATCCACCATTCGACGGTTTTACTAAGGATGGGATTGGTTTCTTAAAAAAGCTAAAGAAAAATAATAACCGCGATTGGTTCAATTTACACAAGCAAGATTACGAGATTGACGTTAAGCTTCCGATGCAATCTTTAATACTTGATTTAAAGCCGCTGCTACAAAAATTTGCGCCTGATTTCGTTGTTGACCCGAAACGTTCGATCTTTCGGATTTACCGCGATACACGTTTCAGCAAAAACAAGACGCCTTATAAAACTCACATTGCAGGGATATTTCAACCGACAAAGAATTGGAAAGATAGCGCCGGACTATATCTTCACATTGAGCCTGACGAAGTCTATCTCGGTGGCGGAATGTACATGCCGTCAACCGACGACCTGAAAAAAATCAGAAGCACGATTGCTAATCATCCACATAAGTTTTTATCTATTATCGAATCGAAAAAATTTAAGTCATTTTTTAAAACTATAGAAGGAGATAAACTGAAACGAGTTCCGCCAGGTTTTTCCCCAAACGATGATATGGCAGAATGGCTGAAGATGAAACAATTTTTCATCTCTTACTCCATGAAAGAAGAGGAATGCTACAAGAAAACCTTCCCCTCCAAAACGGCAAATATTTTTGAAATTATGATGCCTTTAGTAAGGTTTATCAACGAAGCAATACACACGGATTAGTAATTGACTATTTGGCTTTTATTTTGTAATTTGAATGCATCAAAGTTGTAAGCGGGAACGCTCATTGAAATTCCACATTCAAGGAACATAATTATATTTTTGGGTTTTTATTTATTCATTCCACTTATCAAAATGTAATGGTAATCAATTTTAATTAATCAATTCGTTCGTAAATAAACAGGAGAGAGCAATGACACAAAACAAAAAACTTTTATCTTGGGTAGATGACATGGCGCGGATGTGCCAACCATCATCAATCTATTGGTGTAATGGTTCAGAAACTGAATACGACAAGATGGCTGAGCTTTTAGTTAAAAATGGAACTTTTCAAAAACTAAACGGGAAACTGCGTCCAAACAGTTATTACGCAAAATCCGATCCTACCGATGTTGCTCGTGTAGAAGATCGGACTTATATCTGTTCTAAAAACCGGGAAGATGCCGGACCCAACAATAACTGGCACGACCCCGCAGAAATGAAGGCGAATCTTACAAAACTTTTTACAGGAAGTATGAAAGGAAGAACTATGTATGTAATTCCTTTCAGTATGGGTCCGCTTGGCTCTAATATCTCTCATATCGGCATCCAACTCACCGACTCACCCTATGTGGTGTGCAATATGAAAATTATGACTCGCATGGGAACTGAAGTTTTTAAAATTTTAGGCGATGGCGATTTTGTTCCTTGTTTACATTCAGTCGGATACCCACTTGCCGATGGCAAAGCCGATGTCCCTTGGCCCTGCAACAGCACAAAATATATAGTTCATTTCCCTGAAGAGAGAAGCATCTGGTCTTTCGGTAGTGGATACGGTGGTAATGCACTTCTCGGAAAAAAATGCTTCGCGCTTCGTATAGCTTCTGTGATGGGTAAAGAAGAAGGCTGGCTCGCCGAACACATGTTGATTGTGGGTGTAACGTCGCCCGAAGGTGTGAAAAAATATTTCGCAGCCGGTTTCCCAAGCGCCAGCGGTAAAACGAATTTGGCTATGTTAACTTCTACGTTACCCGGATGGGAAATCGAGTGCGTTGGCGATGACATTGCGTGGATGAAATTCGGTGCCGACGGACAATTGTATGCCGTGAATCCCGAAGCCGGATTTTTTGGAGTCGCACCGGGTACTTCGATGCTCACTAACAAAAACGCATTGCTTACATGTAAAGAAAATTCTATTTTTACAAACGTTGGCTTAACGACGGATGGCGATGTTTGGTGGGAAGGTTTAACAGAAGAAAAACCAAAAAGTCTAACCGATTGGCAGGGAAAAGATTGGACTCCTGAATCGCCCAATCCTGCTTCTCATCCAAATGCGAGGTTTACTACACCAGCAAAACAATGCCCTGTTGTTGATCCTGATTGGGAAAATCCGAAAGGGGTTCCCATTTCTGCATTCATTTTTGGTGGAAGACGAGCCAAAACAGTCCCTCTGGTTTTTGAAACTTTCAACTGGCAGCACGGTGTTTTTGTAGGTTCAGCGGTTGCATCCGAGACTACCGCCGCCGCCGCGGGAGCTGTCGGGCAAGTCCGCCGCGACCCGTTCGCAATGCTTCCTTTCTGTGGTTACAATATGGCTGACTATTTCAATCATTGGCTTCAGATAGGTAAAAAATCTTCACCCGATAAACTTCCGAAATTTTTCAATACGAATTGGTTCCGGAAAGACAATAATGGAAAGTTTATTTGGCCCGGCTACGGCGACAACGTACGTGTTCTTAAATGGATTTTTGAGCGAGTGGATGGAAAAGATAATTTTACCGACTCGCCACTTGGGAGAATTCCCAAAAACGGTAGTATGGATTTCGATGGAATGAATATTACTGAAGATGTTATCAAAGAACTTTTCCACATCGAAAAAGAAGATGGCATCAAAGAAGCGGATGGAATCCTTGAATTTTACAACCAATTCGGAGACCGACTGCCAACCGAATTAAAAACCGAACTCCAATCAATGAAAGATAGATTCAATAAGATGTAACACTGCAAGCACACAGATTTTTTAGTAAAACAAAGAACTGTGTGCTTTTTTATTTTAAGTAATGCAGACAAAAAATTTTAAACAAGTCATTACATCCTTTCTGCAACCGTTCCCTAAGCCGGATGCTGTGAATGAGTTTGTTCATTTATGTCATAAAATGGCACTTGCATATCTACGCACAAAAATTTTGAGCGATAGGTATAGCAAGAAACAGTTTGGTATAAATTTAGATGATTTAGCCCTCGATGTTATTGCAGATATTTTTGCGCGCGATAACAACGGTAAGTTTGTTGAGATTCATAAATATTTCAAACAGTTGGGAGACCTGTCCGTATTCTCGGATGATGAGATATTCACAAGCTTGCGCCGGTTAGTATTAGGTGCAGCCAATGTGCGATTCTTTAATATTTATGGGGAACTTGACAACGCATTATCTAAAATTATCCGGAATATAAAACTTACTTTGAAAAACCACTCGTCGGTTATAACTTTCGTTCATAACCAAGAAAATTTCCTCGCACCTCGGAATACTGAAAACCTTCTGCTTGACCTTCCGTTCATTCCCGAAGAAATATTATCACCTGAATTTTATGACCGTGTTTCTTCGAAATCATCACTTCGAGATATGCTGACTGCTATCGGAGATGTATTGAAAGAACAGAAGAATTATAAAAAGATAGCTTCCCTGATAGAAGTTGCACTGTTTATAAAAGAAGCTTATGCCACTGATTCCCTTAATAAAATGGGGAATGAAGAAATCTCTGCCGAAGAAATGATTTTCAACGACCAAATAAAATCAATTGCTCAGGAAATTGTTAGTAATTTGAAAACTCAATATTCATCCCGCTACGTTGAAAAAGAAAAATTATCTAAAACTGAAATTGCGGCTATTTTTAAAGCGACCGAAGAAATACTTATCAATCAATTTTGTTTAGGTGATGGCGATCCGGCGACGTATTATAACACACTTCACAAACAAATGAAGAATTTAGATAAAGAAATCTATTCCGGAAAATACCGTGTAATCCTTGAATATTTAGCTAAAATGGCGAGAAATCAAATGTCTGATATTCTCAAGGACGAATTAAAATGATAAATTTTCTGCAAAGCATTGAGTTTGCAACGATATATAAGTAAATATCAATAATTGAGAAAATTAAAATGACAAAATTACATATAAACGAAATAGAATTAGAAAAATTAGCCCGTTCATCGGCAGAAGGGACTGCGAGTGAGATAATTTCCAATAACGCGCACCTGCAAACCTGCAATGTATGTCGCGAGAAGCTTGATTTCTTTGTGAAATTCTACCTCGCCTTTAATGAGGAGTTAGATATCCGCCAGAGGTGGACTGATGAGAGAGTAAAACACTTAGTCGAACAATTAACATCATCGAACATAATTTATTTAAAACCTTTTAATGCACAACCGGATCTTGAAAGCATCGGCGTTGGAAGGAACAGCTATGTCCTCGCCGCACAAACTGTGGCTGAAGAAGTAGTCCGATATAAAACAACCGCAACGTTTGCTTCCGAACATGTTCACGCGCTCGTAAAAATAAATGAGGACACAGAAAAAAATCTTTATCACTTATTTGTTTTATCCGAAAACGAAGACCACCGATGTCATGTTCTGATTGGCATTGCCGAGGCAGACAGCGAGAAGCTATTGATTCCAACAAACAGAGAGGGATTTGCAGAGCTGCCTTATTCCAGTCCTATAAACTGGAAGAATGCTACATTAATACTTATGACTCCGAGTGAAGTGTTCCCGTTCGATGACTTAGAAAAAAAATCGGGAGAATTGATAGGTGGATTATTCAAATTCAATTTTAAGACTGAAGAACACACATTAACTTTTAGCTTCATCACTGAATCAAAAAATCTGCCTCACCATATCTTATTAATTTATGAAGACCAAAGCCAGCTTTGTAAACAAGTAGAAGGTACGACTATAACTTTTACTGTTGATTCCGATAAGAAAATTACGGAAATAAGATTCTTCTTATAAATAATGGCCAACCCGCTTGTAATCGAACAGAACTTTCAAACCCTGAAACAATCGCTGAAGTTAATTTCCAGCAGCCGGTTGCGGATCTTACGGATTTTGGAATTTATTGAAGATTTGCTTAACAGTCCAACCTTCTTCCCAGCTTATGCCCCCGAATTACTCCCTCAACTTACTAAATCAATAATTGAAACCGACTTTACCGGAACTAATCTCAACTGCTTAGAACGATGCATAAAAATACTTGAACGAATTGAAAATGATTTCACAATTCACGCAAGCGATGGTTTATTTAAGCAGGCTCGACATCATCTTTTAGAAGAGCGCAACAAATTACAAGCATTTATTAATTCTAAAAATGCTAATGATATGGATTTGACATCTTCCCGTCAAAAGTTTAATGTTGACTCAGTATGGATACCGATGGTCGAGCGGGAACAATTTCTCACCGCGGTCAATCCTTTATTTGCCTCACTTCAAAAATTACACATCGACGCCACATTCAGCAATAAAGGTTCTGGAGTTGATAAACTTCATATCAAACAACTTTCGCACAAAGAAGAATCACAAGAGAGTGAATTATTAGACACAGTCGAAGCTGCACGTTACCTGCTCGGTAAGTTCGCGCATATAAAAGGTGGTAAAAGAGTTACGATAAATTGTTCCTTCGATAATCCAACATTCGTAGAGGGTCAATCACTGCAAGCAGCGCTCGCTGCCGGTTTGTTCACCGAGCTGATTCATCTTCATCAGCATAAGGAAGAATATGCAATACGAGACGTTGTTG
>CAMTWO010000019.1:0-102971 GCA_947085405.1 uncultured Ignavibacteriota bacterium | reverse complement strand
TGTGTGATAACTATCGGAACTCATCCCCTGCCCCTTCTCTTAAAAAGAGAAGGGGAGAATTGAACTCAGATTCAGCAAGTCCCTCTCTTCGTAAGAGAGGCCTGCCCGCCTCTGCGAATTCGTTGAGGCAGGCGGGGATTTTCCCGAAGGGATGCCTTTGGCAAGGGTGAGTTCGGTATTATAACACGGTCTCTTCAGTTAGGTGAAGAAACGATGCAGTTAAATGCATAACCGTTTTATTTATCCGCCTCTGGTGGAACGGTTTATAAACTATCGAATTGTTGTTTAGTATTCTACTGCTGCTTACAAATGTAGGCAGCAGTTTTTTTTTAAATCCCTCCTCATTGTAATTCCAGATTGAAATTTGTAGAAAAGTAAAAAACACCCCTATTAATAAATTTACAGAGCTTTTTCGACCGAAGAAGACTACGTCTGTAATTTATTACATATCAATAGGTTATAGGATTTTCACATATCCGGTCGCTCTCGAAAAAATCAGGCACGGCAAGTGCAGTTTGCTGAACCAAGAGATAAAGAAATTCTAAAAGATGAATTGTAAAATAAAAAATAGACTTACGCGCTACACGAAAATAGTAACTCTCCTGTTATTTATCAGCATCACATTGAGCTTTGCACAAAACTCAATCTATATAAAAAACATTTCTAACAATACTGCAACCGTTGAGCTACAAAACTCGGATATGATCGCCGCGTTACAATTTACCTTCCATGCAACGAATGGAATCTCGCTAAAATATATTGAAAAGGAATCACGATTTTCGGATGCCGCATGGTTTGTTGCGACTAATGTTAAAAATGAAAGTACGCTCACTGTTGTTGTAATCAACTCGCATCTTGAAGAATTAACTCCGGGAACAGGGTCAATTATAAAAATAAGTTTTGAGAAAAATATACAAACGACAATCGGGGTTGCTCATTTCAGATTGAGTGAAATTATTCTTTCGGATAAAAACGGAAAGAGTATCCCGATAGATACGACCAAAGAAGTTTCTCTTACCGATAATCATTTGGCTGATAACTTACTACAGAATTATCCCAACCCATTCAATCCTGTTACGACGATTAGTTACAAAATTGAATCTACATCAAATGTACAATTGACTATATATGATATGGCGGGGCGAGTTGTCAAAAAACTTGTTGATGGTATGCAAGTGGAAGGCAACCATAGTGTTGTGTGGAATTCAACAAACACATCTAACCAAAACGTGGCATCGGGAACATATTTTTATCAGTTGCTGGTAAATGGTAAGGCAACTGTAAAAAAATTACTGCTTCAAAAATAATCATCACTTAATAAGCATCATTCGCTTCGTGAATGTGGCATCGCTTGTTTGCATGCGATATATATATACACCTGAAGAAACCTGCTTCCCATCATTGTTAGTTCCATTCCACGTGTAGGTATATATTCCACCTTCAAAATCACCTTTAATAAGTGTGCAGATGTTTTTACCCGAGAGGTCGAAAATTTGCACAAGAATATTTGCATTATTCCCGGTTACATCGGGTATGTGAAAGCGTATATTAGTTTCACCGTTGAAGGGATTCGGATAATTCTGCTCGAGTGCAAATGTTTCCGGATATTTACCCGATGGAGCCACAACTTTCTGTGCCGGAATTTGAACACCATCGTTTGTTGGAGTACTTACTATAACATACACAATCTCGAAGTCATCAAGTTTAATATTTGTTAAAGGTAACCTGAATATCGATCCGCTGCCGGCACTTACAGTTTCATTTTCGTTATTGTAAACAACGATTCGAACAATATTATCACTACTTTGAACCGGTATTTGCATGTGTTTAGCACGATTGAACACGAGGTCGGGTTGTGTAATTGTTAACTGATTTTTCAACCTCAACGCAATTTGGATTCCCTTCACAGGAGAATCGTTAGTGAGGTTAAAACGTAAACCTTGTGGTGTAATTTCGAATTCACCTGTGAATAAGCTTGATGAAGATTTATTGAATTTTATTGATGTTACTGAACTATCCCAACGCCCCTGCAGCAATCCTCCTAAAATAATTACCGCATCGCGAACGTCAATTGTATTATTCGAATCTACATCTGCACGTGTAAAGTTTTCGGGCGAGAATTCTATTCGATCCAAAACTTTATCAATTACCGTAGTTAGATCACCGATATTCGCATTTCCATCGTTATTTGCGTCTGCAAGAAATGCCGTCGCAGCCGCCTCAAAAACCACTGAACTTCCTGGCAATCCTTGAACGCTTGCACTGACTCTATAATTTCCGACTTTGCTGCCGAGTTTCAAGTGAACCGAAGCTTCGCCGAGAGAATCTGTAATCGGGTTTGCGTTAATTAATGTTTGCCCGACTGCGTTAAGAGGAGTCCGCGAAATATTGAACACTACATTTATTCCCCTTACAAAATTTCCTCCCGCATCAATAACTCGTAGCTTAAATGGATTTGCAAGAGTCGTTCCGATTTGTTGAGTTTGATTATTTCCGGAGACGAATAACAAGCTCGCAGCCGAACCCGAGTGAGCCGATGAATAAAATATAATTGGATTATTATTTACACCAGCGATGGTTGCTGCAACGGAATATACACCAACTTTATTGCCTAATGTTAATGTTGTCGATGCAAGACCGTTTGAATCGGTTTGTACTGTTGTCCTGCTTAAAACATGTCCGATTGTGCCTGATGGAATTTGGACAATATCGAAGATGACATTTTCGCCAACCAAAGCAATCCCGGAAGAATCAGTAACACGAACTATAAAGGGCTGAAGTGTTGTATTAATTGGCTGGCTCTGGTTATTTCCTGAAGCAAGAGCAAGAATACCCATAGGCCGTAACACACCAAGTGGATGTAATGAATCCGAAAAGGTCCAGCGACCAAATGGATTGATACCCGATTTTGTGATTGTCCGTGCGGCAACGTCAACGGCTCCACCCTGAACTCTCCATGTTTGTCCGCCATCGACAGATTTCCATAGAAGTAATTTTGCAGGGTCGTTACCGTTCAGTTCGTTGTCAGAATATTTTAAAACTAAATTTGCAGTTGCGGTATTATTTCCATTCGTAACAATATCATAATATCGCAATGTCGATTCAAAACCATTTCCCGATTGTGTGATGCCCGAAGTACGGGTAACCGAAGTACTACCCGGAGTTGCGCCACTAAAAATAATCGTAGCGCCGATGTTCCCGAAATCGGATGAGGTTGTTGCACCTGAAATATCAACCGTCTTCTGAATACTGCCGCTGAGATATCCATCCTCAAAAAGTTCTCCTCCCAAATGCAGCACCGAGCCGGTTTCAACTTTTAATGTAACTGCACTGCCAATATGTACATTGTTTGTAACCGAATAATTGCCCCCCGCAGTTTGTTTGATACCCGAACCTGTTAGTAATAAATCTCTATATTGTACTGCCGGCACTGTCTGACTTGCACCGAAATAATCGAAGACACCACCGATTGGAGTTGTAAGACCTGTAACTCTGTTTTTTACACGAAATGTACCTGAGTTATTTATCGTTCCGGAATTTAATAAATCCTGCGCGTCAGTATATGATGCGAACAACAAAAATAAAGAAAGGAAGAAAAGGGATAACTTTTCCCGTTTCATCTTTTTATTTTTTGCGAGATATATTTTGCTTTGAATAATCATATTGATTTATCTTCGTACCATAAATTGCCTGAAGGTGTGTAGGGCAAAACACACCTCCGGGTATAAAATTCCGCTGCTTCTCGATACCATCTCGAAGCCGAGTGGATAAATCGCATTGCGAAGGAGCAAAATCGCAAGCGATTAAATCCGTTCTCATTCCGTAAACAGCAGAATGCATCAGTACCATACATAATAGTGCGTTACCATTGAGAGATATTCCGACATACAGTAATGCCGACATCTCCGAGAGTGTCCAATAAAACTTTTATTGAGTTCTTCGTGGAAGTAAACGCTATTCCAAAAAGAAATCATTCATAAAAGTTAGTCGCCAATCTGAACAGTACCGTCGTTGTTGACTGTTCCGGCGTTCGTCAGGTTTAGATCGACTTGTAGGTTACCTGTGTTTTGGATGTTCGTTGTAACACCTGAGTTGATATCCAAGTTTCCTGTTGTGCGAACAGTAGTTCCGCTGAGAATATTTTTCGGCGCGTTATTGTTGAATAAAAGATTAAGATAAGTACCGGCTGCAATTGATTGTGAAGCCGCATCGCCTAACGTACCGTTGTATTCAACTGTGCCATCGCTGAAAACTACACCATTGTTTAAACCGGCAAATTGCATCAAAGCATTAGCATTTGTTCTTGAACCGTTTAATATCAAACCATAGGTTCTCATATTCGTAGTTAAAGTTGGGGAATTTGTGAAACCGCCATTAACCGTAATATCACCTAATGCCGTTTTAACGCTGCTTGCAGTTCCTGCCATCACAAGGTTACCATAAGTTACACCGAGTCCACCGCCTGCTACATCTTGATTGCCGCCGTCGTAAGTCCATGTAGAACCGATTGCGAGGTTAACAGTTCCGGTTTGAGCTGTGAAACTGCCTGCAAATGTGGCTGTTCCTGTTCCGGTCAACGATATTGTTCCGGCGTTGCTTACGTTTGCATTAAAGTCGAGATTGGCACCTGTTCCGGCTGTTACATTTCCCGAATTTACTGTGAGGTTACCGTCAAACTGTACTCCGCCGTTTCCTGCCGTAACAGTTCCTGTGCTGTGGTCAAGTGTGTTTGCGAAACTTACTAATCCTGTTCCTCCTGTTATGTTACCAGCGTTTGTTGCAGAATTAGTAAACGACATCGTTCCGCCGTTTGCCGCTGCTGTAATTGTACCCGCGTTGCCACTCAATGTGCTGATTGTTAATGCACCTGAACCGTTCACAAGATTTCCGGTTGCTGCTACTGCCGACAATGTGTTAACACTGCTTGCACCTGAACCAAAAGTTAGTGTCCGACCGGCAGTAACGTTAGTTATGGTCGCTAATGTACCCGATGTATTTATAGAAAGATTTTGATCCACTGTGAGGTCGCCACCGGCATGTGTCATTGTACCGGCAACAACTGCACCCTGCAAGTTCTTTGCAGCGGCATTTGATAGGTTAAGGTTTGTGTAAGTTGCATCGACGATAGTTTGTGAACCTACGTTTCCACGATAATTAACTGTGCTGCCGCCGCCGTTGGCTGTGAATGTGCCGGTTGTGCGGCTTGCTGTTCCATCGAGATTCAGTGTTTGTCCGTTCACATCAAAGTTGCTTGTACCACCAATGGCGAAAGCATTCGATACGTTTACAATTACATTTTGAGTTTTTGAATTTGAACCCAATGAATTTAAAGTCTCAAACGTTAAAGCACCGGTAGCACCGATGCTTTGATCGGTACCAACCAGATTGACTGTACCGCCGATTGATTTCGCTTCAGCATTATTAATGTTCCCTCTAACATTATAAGTACCGGAACCTGTAAAACTGCTGCCCGCCTGGATAACCAGATTTTGGCTGAAAGTTACGCCAACTACCACAAATAATGCGACGATAACAAATAGAAATGATTTAAACATGACATTGCTCCTTTTTAATTATTATTTAGTTATTTTTTATTATTGATAAACAACAAAAGTCATTTATCCTTTCTTTAATTTCCTGAATTTATATTACCGATGTTCGTGAGCGAACCGGCGTTCACAACATCGCCGTTCACCTGAACTGTAACACTATTATTAATTGTAACGCTTGCTCCGGTGGTTATAGTAAAGTTTCCGGTTGCTGTAATTGGGCTAAGAATTGATTTCAAACCATTTCCACTTAAGACAATATTGTTGTAACCGGTAGCACCATTGAAACTTGGGATTGTTTGCGCTCCACCGTTAAACTCGATTGTATTACCGGTAATAGTATGACCAGTAGCCAAACCCGGTGTAAATACTCCCGCGATTCTTACTGTGTTATTGGGAAGTAATTTATTAAAATTACTGAATATCAGGTTGCCATAATTGGCGGTAATCACCGGTTGACCGGCTGATGCTTGTGCGTAATTTACTGTACCTGTCGTTCCACTCGTCAAAATCCCACTACCGCTTGTTGATCCATATAATACTAATGTATTAAAACTTACAGTAAAACTGCCGTTCAGAGTAAACATCCCATTTATATTTGTGATATCACTTATAAGCGTTGTAGTACTTGTGTTTGAAATTGTGAGATTGTTGAAACTTGTAGTAGATGAACCGCTTATTGATTGGGTGCCATTGCTGTTCATAGTTACAGTTCCAGTTCCCGCAGAAAAAGCACCGTTATTCGACCAATCGCCGGCCAGAACGATATTGAAATTATTAGCATTAAGAGTACCACCGGTGGCAATTGAAAGAGAGTTGTTTACTATCAATGAATTGGTTTGTAGAATTGCCGTTGGCGAATTGGTCCCGTTCACTGTGAAGTTGTGTATAGGAACGACTGTATTAATAGACATAGTTTGAATCACAGGTGTTGAAGCATCCCCAATCTGGAGTGTTCCACCGGTAACGTTGTGTGTACCTGCAAGGTTCGTGTATCCTAAATCCTGCGCCCCAGTTCCACCTTCTCGCCGTATGACGATAAGACCTCCCGACATTGTGAACGAAGAACCAACATTATCGATTATGAACGGGGGAATTGTGGTGCTGGTTGATGAAACGGTCGGGACAGTAAGTGTACCGTCGGTCATAGTGAAGTTAACAGGTGAACCTGCTAACCTGCTGAATCTACCAGCTATGTTGAGTGCCCCACCATCAATGATGATTTCACCGGCGTTTGAAAGTATCTGGTTATCAGCAGTATTCCCTATGTTTAATGTTCCGTTTGAAACCCGGATAAGTCCACTGAATGTCCAATTGAAATTGCCGCTGTTCACTGTCCCACCATTTATCCATAAACTAGCCGTGGAGGGAATGTTAGGATCGGCGGCAAATGGAACGATTGTTACATTCGTCGAGAGCTTGAAGGTCCCGTTTGTCAATGTAAGAAATGGGGTTGGCACCAAGAAACTTGTGGATGAAACTTCTAACACATTGCTTTTACTCGTTCCCATGTTTAGTGTGATAAGATTAAAACGGGATGTTCCACCATTTCCACTTACAGTCTGGTTACCGAACCGATTAAATATCGTATTGCAGAAACTATTTGCATCCGGAGCAAGATTAAACGTGCCGTTGTTTGTTATGTTCCCGCCGCAATTAAGTGTATGCGCTGTGTTCGATGTATTTAAAACTTGAACTACGCCAGTATTACTGACATTTATATTTCCGCTTACAGTAACCGTTCGGGCTGTGTTGTTGTTTCCAATATTCAGGGTACCGTTGACATTGAGATTTACGCAAGCGGCATTGGCATCGATAGTTACGATATCACCGTTAACAATTGTAACATTATTGGTATTGGTCGGTACAACTCCGCCTACCCATGTTGTTGTAGTGTTCCAACTACCGCCTCCTGTTCCATTAGAAATAATATTACCAGCTGCAAGAGTGCTTTGGTTACCCGCTAAATCAGAAGATGGAGGAGTGCCTTCATTTGCCGCAGCTATCTGAAAATAATATGTAGTACTTGGAGTTAAAGATGTATTTGCAAATGAGTATAAGGTTCCTGTTGAAGCCATTGTGGTTGAAGTAACTGTTCCAACCTGAGAAAATGGTCCGCCGGGAGCTGTAGCTCGATTAACAATAAAAAAAGTTTCAGTGGTAGAATTGTCCCTCCAATTTACCGTCATACTGGTCTGAGTAACGCTCGTGAAGGTCATCGATATAGGTGCAGCAGGAGTTCCAGCCGGAGGAGTGAATGTTAACATCGTATTTGTGGCAGGTACTGTTGCTAATGAGTTCTGTGGAGTGTTACTAAATGTTGCAGTGTTTGCAGTTTGCTGAGTTAAAAGTTGCGCTGTCGTTGGAGTTGCAGCCATTGTTGAAGCATTCATTCCGCATGTGTAAGTGTAAGTGGCGGTACCTGCAACCATTGTACCATATATGAATTGTATAACACCAGTCGCTTCGTATAATTTAACTTGGTAATTCAGACTGGGCGTTGCGTTACCGTAAAAATCCATATCTATCCATTCAACAGTTAAAACTCTGTTAGGTGCAGAACCTGTGGTTAAATACTTGAAATTGCCTGCAAGTGAACCACCGGCAAGCGGTGCGGTTAGATCATCATACAATGGAGCTAATGTTAATAGTGTTCCACCTGTTGCACTGAATTGTGTGTTTACGTATCCGTATGCTCCAGTCCCATTACCAATGGCTGTTGATGATGATAAATCGATGAAACCATTTGTGGATATATTAAAAGATGTGTAAGAAGTACCCAGATAGTAGAATGAAAACCCGATTGGTGTGAATCCACTTCTATTGTCATCGAGATCTGTGCCATTCCGCCAACCAGCGAAACTCGTACCTGATACTGCAATCGAACTATATGTTATTCCAGTTGTCCTTGCGGGTATATAGTTCGCAGCGCTTTGTGCAATGACATCGCTATTCATCAAGGTCAGTGCGATTCCAACAAGAACGAGCGATATATGGAGACCTATTTTCAGTTCATCAACTCATATAGAAATAAAACATTGCCAAACTCGCTCGTGCGTGCCCGTGAAGGCGGGCTGAACAAGATTAGATTTGTGCTGAGAGAATGCAACAAATTATTTAGAATCAGATGAAGCATTTTTATTATACCGGTTAGAATATAACAAAACAAAGACTTATTGTCAACATTTAAATAAAAAAATCAACATTTTCATCTAAACATAAACAAATAAGGGTATTGCAAAATGGGCTATTTTAATTAATTTAAAGGATTTTTAGGATATTGATTACTTCCTTTTGTGTTTCTAAAACAACATTGTAAATTTCCTTCTGGGCTTTGGTAAATTTTCCGGAGACGGGAATCGTTCGTGTGATATCTGCTGTATAGGCATTATACTCCATCAGAGAATTATTCCCTGAGCCAATTATTGATGGAAAACCTGGACCGGCAGCACCTTGTTTTAGCATCTCATACTCGATGGCGGCTTGAAGTTCATACTCAAACATTTCAGGTTTGCAAAGTGTAGAGGCTCGTTTTATTCCATCGCCTGTTATTTGAATAGCTTTTTTTATCAATTCAACTTCAATCTCCGATTTTATCTCACGTAATTTTGCAACTATAGGTTTGATATTTTTGTTTAAGCTCTTTCCGGGCAGTACGTTCACTAATATAATTTTTATCATTCAACCAATCGTTCACAACACCGAGGTCGGGAGATGAGATGTAAAGAGTTTTAATTGATGGTAGAATTTTCTGGAATATTTGTTGGAACATCCCTTTTTGAAAAACGAATTCATCTTTGCCTGTTAAGTAAAGAAAATTATTCTCCTGCCTGTATGGATAATTAACATCGTTCGAGCGGACACGATAACCGGAAGCTTTCAATACTGCCGCTGAGTTAGTATTCCGGTTGAAAAAATATTTCAACTTCGGATTCCTCGATTTGAGGAAACACTGGCAGACTAATTAAAAATAAAGCAAGATAAAATATTTTGATTGTTTTCATGTTAAAATATAAATAAAAACTTGCCATTAAAAATGGCGGAAAAAATCCTTGACAATACCAATATCCTTACTTATATTGATAAAAATTATTAATATAAACCGAATATGAAATATGAACAAGAACAACAAGTACGTACTAACAAGATGGAGCATTCCGTTTGCCGGATTTTTATTTACACTAATGGTAGGTATTGCTTATGCATGGAGCGCCTTCAGAAGTCCAATGGGCGAACAATTTGGATGGACGAAAACTGAAGTCAATTTACCTTTTCTCGTTTTTATACTAATGTCAGCCCTGATGATGGTCCCGGCTGGAAAACTTCAAGACAAAATTGGTCCAAGAAAGACCGGAGTTATAGCAGCTGTTTTATTTCTTATATCATATAGTTTGGTATCATTAGTCGGCTATTTCCCATATACATGGTGGCTTGTGCTAACGTACGGATTGTTGGGTGGAACAGCCGGTGGTATTGCGTACGCTTGTGCAATTCCACCATCCAGAAAATGGCTCCCCGATTTTCCCGGATTAGCAATAGCATTTTCTGTTACCGGAATGGGTTTGTCGGCTGTGGTTTGGGCTCCTCTAAAGGCAAAAGTTTTAATTCCTGAATACGGCATCGAACAGACATTTTTTATATTAGCGATTATCACTTCATCGGTTTGTCTTTTTGCATCGTGGCTGACAAGAAATCCACCCGAGGGGTGGGTGCCTGAAAACTGGAAACCGAGCGATCTCGAAAAAAAAGCTGCAATAACATTGCATCAAGCCACACCCGCCGAAATGCTGAAAAACCCAATATTTTGGTTTATTTGGCCCATATTTGCATTAATTCTTTTTGGAGGATTTATTTGTCTTACGCTTATTCTTCCTTATGGCGAAAAGATTGTAGGGCTTACTCCTGTAAATGCTGCATTGGCATTATCAATTTTTGCACTATTGAATGGATTGGGAAGACCATTAGCCGGATTTTTAGGCGACAAGTTTGGGGTTCTTCGTGTGCTATCTATAACTTATATACTTCAAACGTTAACGCTTTTCTTATTTCCTGTTTTTGCAATAAATCAATTGGCATTATATGTTTCGTCTGGCATATTAGGCTGGGGTTTTGCTGCGAGCATGGCTCTCTTCCCAAATTTGACGGCTAGAACTTTCGGGACTAAGCATCTTGGATATAATTACGGCATTGTTTATACTGCTTTTGGTACCGGTGCTATTGCTTCGATAGCCGGTTCGTGGTTGTTTGATTCAACCGGAAGTTATTCTCCTGCATTTATTGCCGCTGGTATAATGGCTGGGTTGGGACTAATCCTAACTTTGATTCTGAAAAAGAAGTACAGTATCCGATAAGTTATATTAGAATGTGGATTTGAGTTGCTATTTAAAACAAATCTTATTAATTTTACCCAAGCCGTTTGATTGGTCTGGTGGGATAGAAGAAAATTAAAGAACGTAAAAAACGTAAAACGTTTTAAAACGTTCTGAATTAACCGTGCGGCATCCGCCTGCCAAGGGCATGCCTTCGGCATTTGGCGGATCTAACAAGTCCATAATGTCCCTAGGGGATTCCGTTGGAAGATGCCTTCGGCACAAAAATACGACGCTGATATGAACACCGTTAAAACTCGCTTAATATGCCAAAGTCGGTTTGCGTTATTTTTGGAAGAAATTACGCAACATGTTTCTTGTGGAGAAATTTATGGAAATGGTTTTATAAAATGAGATTGTTCAAGGATTTCAATGATAGGAATGTTCGCATTAGCGAGGAACGTTTTGGACATTTTGAAAATGACCATCCAGAAATGGCTGGTCAAGTAGACAAGGTTGCAGAAACATTATTACAGCCGGATGTTGTTGTCAGATCGAGGATAGATTCAGAAGTGGAACTCTTTTATCGCCATTACCTGATGACTCCTGTTGGTGAGAAATATATGTGTGTTGTCGTGAAAGTCAAAGTTGATGATGCCTTTATATTAACGGCATATTTTACGGATACTATCAAGAAAGGAGATGTATTATGGAAAGAGCAATAAAAGCAATAAAAGTTTGGTATGACAAAGAAGGAGATTATCTTGAAGTTCTCTTTGAACGAAAGTCAGGATATTTCAAAGAAACGGAAAATGATGCTGTGATGGAAAAAGTAGATAATGAAGGAAATGTTATCGGCTTTTCCATATTAAAAGTCAGTGCGTTGAAAGGGCAAAGACCTCTCTCAATTGAACTGAAGAAACACGTCGCCTAACACAGTGCAAATGGCTCAAGTCCAAACCGAAAAGCTTTGTTTGCACTCGAACCGATGGCTGCCATTATCTCAAATCGTCTTAAAGATGTAATATTGTGGCATTCGGTGATCTGATAAATAAATCCATAACCGTGGATTTGAGTTGCTATTGAAAATAAAACTAATTAATTTTACCCAAGCCGTTTGAGTGGTTTGGTAAGCCTAAGGCTTACTGGTGGGATAGAAGAAAATTAAAGAACGTAAAAAACGTAAAACGTTTTAAAACGTTCTGAATTAGAAATTATTTTTGTTTATAATTTATATAGATAGAAAATATTATTTTGAATTGGATAGCACTATATACCCGTTCACGACACGAGCAATCGGTTGCACGGCAATTAACTTTGTATGGTATTGAAAGCTTCGTTCCGATGCGGAAGGAATTACATAAATGGAGCGATCGCAAACGACTTATTGATGTGCCCCTAATTCCATCTTACGTTTTCGCACATCTCCCGTTGAACGAGCACCATCGGGTATTTGGCGTTCAGGGAATTGTGAGGATTGTTATGTTCAACAAAAGGGTTGCAATTGTAAATCCGTCCGAGATAGAATTATTACGAAAGGTGTGTCGCACCGAAAACCCTGTTTCAGTAAGAACCACAAAATTTTATTTAAAGGATGAGGTAGAGATTGTAAGCGGATTATTTGCGGGCTATCGGGGAACGGTTGTACAATTTGGATCGAAATATAAAGTTGGAATCCAGATAAAAGAAATTGATTATTCGGTAGTAGTAGATGTATCGCACGACCAAATACGAAGTTGTGCTGAAGTTCCGGTTTTAAGTTAGTTTTATATTAGAGAAATTGTTCTAAATTGCCCGGTTAGTCATCCCTTATTTAGCGGATGTAACTGACAGGGCGAAGCTATGGGAAAACTGATATAATAAGCTTATCGCTAAGGCGAAAAACAAAACTTGACAACAACAAAATTTTTTCGTATGTTCAAATGTAGAAATTTGAGTAGATAAAATTTAGAACGTAGAACGTTCTTAAGAACGTAGAACGTTCTTAAGATAGAGGATTTACGGTTATTCAAATTAATTCACATAAACAGACAAGCGGAACTGCTTGGCTAAGATTAGAATCGAAGTCGCTTGATAACAAGCCGATTATCGGGCGTAACTTGAAAAACGATATAACTTTGGTTCAGATTTTTTTAGGAACTCCTGAAGGAGAGGCGAAAGACGAGTTGCGGATTTGTCTATCCTTTCCATATAATAAAGAGTCCATTACCGAGTTAAAGAAAATTCCGGGACACAGGTGGCATCCTGATTTAAAACGATGGAGCTTCCCGAACGATAAAGATACTTTAGAAAAGATTTTGAAAATATTTGAAGGCAAGAAGATTGAAATTAATCCGGCACTTATTCCGAAGGATAGTAGCACGTTTGCTGAAGAAGGAATTGGAGAGCTTGAGAAAGATTTAAGACTGAGAAATTATAGTGCAAAGACAATCAAATCGTACAAGAGCTGTATCAGATCGTTTTTGCAATACATACAACCTCGACACCCGAAAAATATAACTTCAGATGAAATCAGAACATATCTTCTGCATCTCATCGACGATAAAAATTTCTCATCAGGTACGGTGAATCAGGTTTTCAATGCGTTACGATTTTTATATGTTGAATTGTATAAGAAGCCGTTTGTGATCGTTAAGCTTCCACGACCGCAGAAGGAAAAGAAATTGCCCGATGTGTTGAACGAGGATGAAGTTGTAAGAATATTTAATGCAGTTAAAAACATTAAACACCGGACGATGTTGATGTTGGCATACGCAAGCGGATTGCGTGTAAGTGAACTGGTAAGTCTCCGAATAGAAGATATCGACGGTAAACGAAACCTCATTCATATTCGTGATGCAAAAGGAAAAAAGGATCGTTATACTGTATTTCCACAAACATTGCGAGGACAACTTTTAACATACTGGAAAACGTATAAGCTCGATACAAAAGGATGGTTGTTCCCTGGCGATACAGTTGATAAACATTTAGCGGCACGTAGTATTCAGGCGGTCTTATCACGAGCGATTCAGGCATGCGGTATCACAAAACCAGTGTCAATGCACACGTTACGGCACTCGTTTGCCACGCATCTGCTCGAGCACGGAACTGATTTGAGATATATACAAGCATTGCTTGGACACCAGAGCGTACGGACTACAGAAGTCTATACACACGTAAGCGTCAAAGGGCTTGGACAGCTAGTAAGTCCGCTTGACTTTCTTACGTTAAAAGACGAACATAAAATACAGAATGTTAAACAAAAATTGCTTAAATAAGCTAAAACTAAGACACGTAATAACGCAATATTGCGTTATTACTGATGTTAGTTGCAATTGCCCTTAACAAATATTCGAGGAGAATCATTATGAAACTACATGCAAGCTTTCTTTCGTGCATCGGCACTCTTGTGCTCGTGCTGGGCTCCCTTAACTTGAAGGCACAACCCACAACACCCCGCGACAGCACTTGGGTGACTAACGGCACTGTATATGCAGTCGCTTATTCAAAAGGGGTTGCATATATCGGCGGTGACTTCAGCTATGTCGGCCCAAACACTTGGCACGGGAGTGCACTCAGCACATCAACCGGCCAGGCCGACTTACGATACTTAAGCGCAAGAGTGAATGGGACTATTTACGCGGTCGCATCAGACGCGTCTGGCAATTGGTATGTGGGCGGTGATTTTACAGTCGCTGGCGGCTTGACTCGAAATAGGATAGCCAAGATCCGCACGGATGGAACTGTCGACCCCACATGGAATCCAAATGTCACTGGGGGTGGGTGGCCCGATTACAGATACATCAACGCACTCGCTGTTAGCGGTTCCATCGTCTATGTCGGTGGAAGGTTCTCGGGAGTAGGAGGACAATCAAGGAACAATCTCGCTGCAGTCGACGCAACAACGGGAAATGCGTCGTCTTGGAATCCAAACCCCAACGGTACGATCCATTCAATCGCCGTGAGCGGATCAGTTGTTTATGTTGGAGGAGAGTTCACGGAGAGCCCATGGGGTCCTTCCATCGGAGGTCAACAACGAAACAGGCTCGCCGCTTTGGATGCCACAACAGGAAGCGCAACCGCATGGAATCCTAACGCCAATGCCACGGTGCTCGCACTAGCAGTAAGCGGTTCAACAGTCTACGCTGGTGGGGAGTTTACCAGCATCGGCGGGCAAGTGAGAAACTATTTCGCTGCAATCGATGCGAGCACCGGAAATGTAACTTCTTCGAATCCCAACCCGAATGCGAGAGTTCGAACTGCTGTTGTCAGCGGTAGTACAATTTACGTTGGCGGAGATTTCCTCAGCATCGGTGGGCAAATTCGTAACTACATCGCCGCAGTTGATGCCTCAAGTGGTGTGGTAACAGCTTGGAACCCCAACGCTAACGGCATCGTGCGGTCTATTAGAATCGGAGCATCGGCAATCTATGCGGCCGGAAGTTTCACTAGCGTTGGTGGACAAATACGACATAGACTTGCAGCGCTTGATCTAGGCACAGGAAATGCCTCGTCCTGGACAGCACACGCGCCATCAGATGTATACTCACTTGCAGTCAGCGGATCGCTGATCTATGCTGGCGGCGCATTCAGAAGTATCGGGGGTCAACTACGCAACAGACTGGCTGCAGTAGACCTAGTGAGTACAGGCGCGACAGCGTGGAACCCTGATGCCGGCGGAAAAGTACTTGCGCTGGCCATACACGGGTCAACTGTTTACGTGGGAGGCGAGTTTACGACCATCAGCGGGCAGACAAGAAATCGGCTGGCAGCATTTGATCTATCCACGGGCACATTAAGAACGTGGAACCCAAACGCGAACAACGGTGTCAGGACAATTGTAGGGAGCGGTTCCATCCTCTACGTCGGTGGGTGGTTCAGCACAATAAGCGGCCAAACCAGAAGATACATTGCGGCACTCGACACATCAACAGGATTCCCGAGCGGATGGAACCCAAACGCCAACTACGATGTCCTCGACATTAAGGTAAGTGGTTCTACGGTTTTTGTGGCCGGTTGGTTTTCAAGCATCGGCGGACAGACAAGGTACGGCATCGCCGCGATCGACGCTGCTACAGGCAGCGCGACTTCGTGGAATGCGAACATCGACAGTTGGGATAATGACGTTTATTCAGTCGAAATTCGTGGCTTAACCCTCTTCATGGGAGGAACTTTTACCTCTATCGGGGGCCAACCGAGAAATAGATTAGCTAGTGTCGATGTTAATACGGGCTCACCCACCGGCTGGAATCCCAATTCAAATGGCATTGTGGAAAAAGTAAGGATTCTTGGAGACACAGTATATGTGGCAGGTCAGTTTACAAACATTGGAGGATACACGCGCAACTACGTGGCCTCAATTCACGCAATCACGGGGATACCGACTGGTTGGAGCCCGAGTGCTGGACCGGTTGATTGGCCGAACTATGGTCACGTTTATGATTTGCTTGTAACGAGATCTTTTGTTCTCGCTACGGGAAAGTTCACTGAGATGGGCGGCAAGTTTCAAGACTACTTCGCGCAGTTTGGAAATGTTCCGGTCAATCCAATCCCGACCATTTCGAGCATTTCGCCTGCGGCAGGTAATCGTTTACAGACACTTAATGTAACAATCAATGGATCGGGCTTCATCTCAGGCGAGACGTCTGTTAGCTTTGGGTCAGAGATCACCGTGAATTCTGTCACTGTGAATTCTTCAACCCAAATAATAGCTAACATCACAATAGCTGCGACCGCTGCTACAGGCGCCCGCAGCGTTTCGGCTACGAACGGCCCTCCTGGAGGAGGAACCGGAACCCTTTCGAGTGCCTTCACGGTCATCAATCCAGCACCGACATTTACGAGTGCATCACCTAATAACGGAAACAGGCTGCAAACACTTAATGTGACAGTTGTAGGTAATAATTTCATCTCCGGTGTTACTACCGTGGATTTCGGTGCGGGAATTACAGTCAATAGCTTAACATTCACGGGTTCAACCCAGTTGACTGCTAATATTACAATTGCATCAACCGCCGCAACTGGAGCAAGAACTGTTTCTATAACCAATGCACCTCCCGCTGGAGGAACGGTTACCTTTACGTTCACGGTCAACAATCCAGAACCGACATTTACGAGTGCATCACCTACAAGCGGGACCAGACTGCAAACACTTAACGTGACAGTGATAGGTGGTAATTTCATTTCCGGTGTTACTACCGTAAACTTTGGTACGGGAATTACAGTCAATAGTTTAACATTCACGGGTTCAACCCAGTTGACTGCTAATATTACAATTGCATCAACCGCCGCAACTGAAGCAAGAACTGTTTCTATAACCAATGCACCTCCCGCTGGAGGAACGGTTACCTTTACGTTCACGGTCAACAATCCAGAACCGACGTTAACCAGAATATCACCAACAAATGGAGAACGTTTACAAGTACTAAATGTCGGCTTTAAGGGGACAAATTTCATTAGTGGAGTGAGCACTGCCAACGTTGGCGCAGGTATAACAATCAATAGCACGACCGTTCATACCTCGGATAGCTTAACCGTTAACATCATGATCGGTGCGAATGCAACGACAGGGGCGCGAAATTTCTCGGTGACGAATAGTAGTCCTGGCGGTGGCACTTCTGGTAACCAAACATTCTCGATTAATAACCCTGTTCCGACTTTGACAAGTATTTCACCGAACACAGGCAATAGGCTAGATACACTGTACGTAACCTTCAGGGGAACGAACTTTATCAGCGGAACAAGTTCAGTTAATGTTGGCAATGGCATTACCGTGATTCCTCCCCTGACTGTCAGTGGTGACACAAGTTTGACGGCAAGAATCACCATCACAGCATCGGCCGATACTGGGGCCCGCAGTTTCTCAGTCTCGAATGCAACTCCGGGCGGTGGAACATCGACGGCTCAAACCTTCAGAGTGAACAATCCAGCACCAACACTAGCAAGCATCTCCCCTACATCCGGTACGAGGGGGCAAACGCTCAACGTAAATTTCACAGGGTCAAATTTCATCAGTAGTGTCAGCTCAGTCAATGTGGGTACAGGCATCACCGTGAACTCAACTACAGTCAATAACTCCACAAGCTTGACAGCGAATATCACCATCTCAGCACTTGCTGACACAGGTGCGAGGAATTTTTCGGTGACCAATGCAACTCCAGGCGGCGGCACGTCAGGTTCTGTTACATTCCGAGTCGTGAATAATCCACCAAGCGCAGTTCGTTTGGTGCAACCAGCAAATGGAGATACGGTGAAACTGACCATCCCCAGTGTACCTCTTGTTTTCCGATGGCGTAGGTCAGTTGACCCAGACCCGTCCGATACGGTGAAATATACATTGCGCATGACAGGAGTATCTATTGATACCATAATGTCTAACATCAGTGACACAACCGCCTCTCTTGATATAATGTCCCGACTGCAGGTTGCATCGATCTATTCATGGACAGTAAATGCTACAGATGGCTTCACCAGCGTTGTTTCGCCTGACACATTTAGATTCCGCACTTCAGACACAATTACATCGGTGTCTTCTTTATACAGCGTTATTCCCAAAGAATATCAGCTACACCAGAACTACCCCAACCCCTTCAACCCAACAACGTCGATCAGATACGGTTTACCTGCAAGAAGTGTGGTAAGGCTGGCGATCTATAATTTATTGGGGCAGGTGGTGAGTGAACTTGTAGATGGCGAGAAGGAGACGGGCTATCACGAAGTGCAATGGCAGGCTGAGTCATCGTCTGGCATGTATTTCTATAGACTCGAAGCAACTCAAGTGGATGATGCATCGAAGCGATTTGTGGAAGTGAAGAAGATGGTACTCCTAAGATAAGAACGGGCAACTGCAACTAACAAGCAAAACACCGACGCTCCATCTTTTGAAAATGAATTATTTTTGTCGCTCAATGCTGTTGCTCACGTTTGGTTTGCGCCTCCCGCCGCAAGGAATTTGTCTCTTGACAGCGGCGGGTCGGCGCATCGTTTGAGTGTTCGCAACGGCACTGCGGTGTTTTGCGAGACGATAGCCAAAATGTCGCTTCGCTCCATTTTGGCTATCGGTGGGGCGGATGAGCAATGCTTCAGCCTGTAAATAAAAAGTTATGATTACTATAAAATATATTAGAAATACGAAGCGACACTTCGGCTATCAAGCGGATGAACGGCTGAAGCATAAATGTCCCCCTGCGGGGGACACTTCGCTCATCCGCCCCACCGTTAGCTGAACATTGTTTTGCGTCCAAGGTTTTATTATGGCTAAGATAATAGATCAACTGAAAACAATTTCCATAACAACAATATTAACAGTCCTTGTATCAGGACTTGTTACAATGTTGGTAACAATTTGGCTTTCCATCCGAGACCCAATGGCAGATATTGTAATTTCAACGGTGCCAAAGTCAGTCGTAGTAATATTACCGTTACTATTGCTGTCATCACTAATATTAGCAGTGTCATATATTTTTTATCTCCGTAATAAGTTAAAAGATAAATTGTTTATTTCATTCGGTATTTATTGGGATAACAATCTAAATCCATATTGCCCTACGTGTCAAAAATTATTGAGTAATTATGCCTTATATAAAGATGCATCTGGACATTCCAGACCAGGTCTGTTTTGCATTAATTGTAAACACGTAGTACGCATCTCAGACGGTGAAACGATATTTATGGCAATAGATGAAGCAAAAGATAAACTGCAACGGTTACGCAAAACAACGTCAGCTAACAAGGCAAAAACTGTAAAGTGAAAAATTGCTCCACTCATATTAAATTTATTTATCATAATTCGTTCCGCAATTTCAGTTTTTGCCAATACGTTAGCCGTCATGCCGTTGCTTGTGTGGTGCAGAATGGAAAATGATTTTTTGCTTTTTTAAATTTTGGTAACTTAAAGTTTTGAAAAATAATTAATATTTCTTACATTTTCATTGGATATTGATGCAATGATAAGACAAAATAAAAAATCGAAACGTCATGACCACTTTGATGATCATTTCAAATTTCATTTTCCGTGGATTGTGGTCGTGTTCATATTTCTTTGTAGCTCCTGCAAAGACGAGAGTATGATACCTGACACCTCTTCTCAAGTTGATTATCGGCTCATAGGTGTGTGGATAAAAATTCCAAGCGAGTTTGAACTCCACCATCCTCATTACCCTATCGAAGGTATTCACATCTCACCATCGGCAATCGTACATCGCTTAGCGGTAGAAACAGCAACGGGTAAATTTGTTTTTGATAATGATCAGGTAATGGATTCACTTTGGGCACAAAATGGCACTTTTTTTCGAAAAAGATTTTGTCCACCTTCAACTTGTTCTGATAGTGGATCTTATTTTCTAAGTGGTGATACTCTTCGGCTTATCTATAAGAACACAAGAGAAGAAAAATACACACTCACACAGATCGGCAAAGTTGTTACAGAACCAATCCAAACGGATCTTACGACAATGATTGATTCGATACATCTAACAAACGATAAAATCGCTCCAGCCCCTTCTGCAAAGGCTATTATTTATTCCATTGTTCAAGATTTTACAAGCTTTGAAATCGTTGCGTTTCTGAATAACACTACCTATTCCAATTTCACCTACTTACATATAAGAATTCCTCATTTTAATACTCCACAATCTTACCCTATCGGTGGTAACTCTCAGAACAGTGGTTCACTCACTTATCTGAGTGGAGATGTTTTAAGTACATTTCGAACCGACTCGATACACACCGGAACAATTACTATTACTTCTTTTGACCTTTCAAAGATGAGATGTTCAGGGACATTCGAATTTGAAGCTGTAAAGTATGATATTCCACCTCGAAAATTTGTCAAATCGGTGCGAAACGGAGTGTTTAACATACCTATAACATTTCCAATCCGTGCGAAGGCACATTAACAATTATCTTCTCTAAGTTTATCAATACAGATATTATGAAAAAGCAGAAAAAAAAGAAACTTAAAAGAAAAATTTGGTTTTCGATAGGATTACTTTTAATAGCAAGCTTTGCTATTTTTTTTTATTATAACACAAGTAGTGAAAGAAAAAATGATAGTGAATTCTCAAAACCTTATGAACCCACTTTTACAAAAAACGGACAACTCGTATTTATCAAAAAAGAAATAAATGACACAATAAAAGTAATCGACATCGAGATTGCAGATGATAAAGCTAAAATAACACAAGGTTTGATGTGGCGTCGTTCGATGCCTGATAGTGTTGGTATGCTGTTTATTTTTGAAGAAGAAAAATTTTTATCATTTTGGATGAAAGATACATATATCCCTCTTGATATAATATTTATTAATAAATCAATGGAGATTGTTTCAATTCGAGAAAATACTATACCTCTTAGTGAAATGTCGATTCCATCGGAGAAAGCTGCTCAATACGTTGTTGAAGTAAATGCCGGATTTTGCTATAATTACAAAATCGACATTGGAGATAAAATAAAATTTGAAATAATTAAATAAAGGAAAACAGAATGAAGAAGAGAAATCGTGATATTGAAAAAGAGTATTCTCGCAAACAATTCATATCTAAATTAAGACGGCTCGCTGATTCGCTCGAAGCCGGAAAGCCATTTCGTATTCAAGTTGGAAATGAAAAATTATTTATTCCCTCAAATTCTGTAGTAAATATCGAACACGAAAGAGAAGGAGGAAAAAATGAACTCGAATTTCAGGTTAAATGGCGGAGTAAATGATTGCATTATTCAAAAAAATTTTATTTCACAAGGCATTTGAATGGTTTATTGCCGGAGTGATAATTGTCAATTGTACTTTTATCGGCGTTGAAACATATTTTAAAAGTCCGATAATTTCGATTATTCAGAATATTGCCCTCGGCATTTTCACTGTTGAAATTATTTTAAGATGGTTAGCAAAAGAGAATATTAAAAATTTCTTTTCAGACAGTTGGAATATATTCGACCTCTTAATAGTTTTGATTAGTTATATTCCCGAGTCACTTTTTGAAAACTCAACAATCGTAACTACCATCAGAGTGCTACGTGTTTTTAGAATATTTAGATTATTACGTGCTTTTCCTGAACTAAAACTTATGACTTCTGTTCTCATTCGTTCATTAAGTGCTTTATTCTACAATGGATTATTTTTCTTTATTTTTATGTATCTGTTTGCAATAATAGGTATTACCCTTTTCAAGTTACCAGATGCTGCAACAGCGGATGCTCATAAAGTTAAAGCGCTAACAGAATATAAAATCCAAGTTCCTAATGCGCCCGGCATTTCACCCGACCCTTATGGTTCTTTGGGAGAAACAATGTTTACTCTTTTTCGAATTCTAACAGGGGAAGATTGGACTGACCTGCGATACAATCTTGTTCAAGCAAGTAAAATGAATGTCATTGATGTTAACGAAACCATAATTACCATCTATCATGTTTCATGGTTTGTTGTGGCTACATTTTTACTATTAAATTTGCTTATAGGTGCAATTTTGAATAACTATCAAATAGTGATGGAAGAACATAAAAAATCAAGGATAGGAAGTAAATAGAAACAAAAAATTGCCGGCAAGTAACAGTGGCAATTCAAGCATTCTGCCCCGCTCAAACTTTTGTACTGGCTAACAGTTTATCGCTCTGAAATCCGGCACTTCTCAAACCCGTTCGCCGATCCCCGAACGATCGCAGTCGAAGGCAAAGCCATTTCCGACTTCGCCTTCGATGTATCGCGACGACAAACAAATATCGTTTTATTACTTCACCAACGTGCGTATATTCTTAGCAAATTGTGTAATCGGAATTAGCATTGCTTGCTCGCCGGTAGTTGCCATTGTCATTTCGGAATCGACTTCCGTATCTTCATAAACGACTATTCCCAACTTCGGATCATAAAAAAAGCTGCCGCTCATTTTTCCCGAACCTTCAATCATCAATTCCATCCCTTGAACACTTGCCTTCCCTTCGGCTTCTGTTTTTCCCTTAAAAGAAATTTTTAAACAATCGTAACCAAGCTTATTCTCTTTTCCAACGAGTGTATATTCAATGTCCGAAGTAGATAAAATTTTTCCACCCATACGATCGACTGTATCAACAGTTAATGAGTTCCAAGTTTTTCCGATAGCGATTGTGTCATCCGGAAGAATGGGAAATTTAACCAGTTCAGCCGGAGCCATACTCGCCATCCTGCCCGCCTGTTTAACAGAATCAATTATTTGTTCCGAAAGTTTTTTTCCTTTTTTCGAAAAAGTGAGCGTTGTACGTTTATCCAATAATTCTTTCGGATAAATCGTCGTATCGCCCGTCGGAGTACTGCTGAAAATTTTCATCGAATCGGTAGAAGCCGTGAATGTAATATCGCCCGTGTTTGAAACATCATCCACAATAAATTTTACCACCTTTTCCCCCTCGCTGCTCATCTTCATTTCTTTTCCCATCATTTCCTGCGTCATCTTTCCCGATGAAACTTCTTTGTAACGATAGGTTTTCCCCTTTTCAAATTTGTATTCTAATTTAAAACTCTCCTGCGCCAAAGATGAGAAAGCAATTAACATCGTAATTAGAACCATCGTAATTAATTGATACAATTGTGTTTTCATAACTTTTCCTTTTACTTTTTTTTTATTTTTGCTACTAGTTTTTCGAAGTCGCCCAAACGCTTTTTATTGAACCGTATTTTGATTGACACTTTTTTATTACCAAACTTCTTTTCTAATATTTCACCGATATCGTGAAGTTTAGAGATGACTTTATAATTTAAATGGTCAGTTTCGACAACCCGTTCAATAAATTCTTCCGATACATAACTAAACAATTTTTCTTTTAGCGCCGGAATATTAATTCCTCTTAATGCAGAAACAGCAATGGAACCGGCGAACTTTTTAGTGAACTCATTCAAAATTGTTCGATCGGTAAGGGCATCAATTTTATTAAAAACTAAAATTGATGTTTTTGATTCCGCTCCTAACTCTTCGATTGTAGATATTACTGTTTGTATATGCTCTTCAAAAAGTGGATGGCTCACATCCACTACATGCAGCAGAATATCGGCTTCAACAACTTCGGCGAGTGTACTTTTAAACGAAGCAATCAGGTTTGGGGGAAGCTTTCGTATAAAGCCAACCGTGTCGGAGAGCAACACTTTTTGAGAATGAGGAAGCTGCATTATGCGAACCGTTGTATCAAGTGTCGCAAACAACCGGTCTTCAACGAATACATCTGCATCAGCAAGAGCATTCATCAAAGTCGATTTTCCCGCATTCGTGTAGCCGATAAGTGCGATACGTGTAAAATCTTTTCTGCCTTTACGCTGTACTTCACGCTCTTTATCAATTTGAGCAAGTTTTTCTTTTAATAATTGTATCCTCTTACGTATTGCACGACGGTCGGTTTCGATTTGTGTTTCACCAGGACCTTTAGTGCCGATGCCTCCGTATTGTTTCGAGAGGTGAGTCCACATTCGTGTTAACCGTGTTATGGTGTACTGCAACTGGGCTAACTCAACTTGTGTCATAGCTTCTTTCGACTTCGCCCTCGAAGCAAAGATATCAAGTATCAAACCGCTTCTATCAACAATTTTACAGTTAATAATTTTTTCAAGATTCCGAACCTGTGTTCGCGAAAGGTCGTCGTCGAAAATCACTAAATTAATATTCTCCTCTTTAACTAATTCTGCAATCTCCCCTGCCTTTCCTGCCCCGATAAAAGTCGATGCTTCAATTCTAACCCGCTCCTGCACTATACGATGCACAACCTCGCTGCCCGCTGTATCGGCGAGTAAAACAAGTTCATCCAAGTAATCATTAACATGCTGACGCGTTAAACTTGGAAGTTTAATACCTACCACTATCGATTTTTCTTTTTCGCTGGTAAAATTTATGTTCATCATTATTTTTCTTTTCTACGGTCGTATGCAATAAACATTTCGAGAAGTGCGAGGAATAGCACGAGGATGACAGCATACTTCCAAAGTTCCACACCAAATCGGGATGCCAACACTGTCTCCTGAATTTTCTCATTAGTAGTTATGGAAACAATATTTGATTCCTTAATATTGTACCGTTGAAAATATTCCGACATCTCCTCTTTGGGAATCTTTCTCAAATCCGATTCTGCTTTATCAACATTTACAGCAACCAAAGCTTCGGTGCTGGCATCGGATGTTAACTCGTATATACCCGATTTTGTAAGTTTACCTAAGTGCAAAACATCGCTGCCGCCACCTGTTTTTTGTAATGTGCTGATAATTTCTTCGCTCCCATCGGGGGAAATTAATTTCCATTTTACGGACGCAGTTCTATCACCGCTTAATTTTATACTGATTTCCTTTCCGACGATTACGGACTGACCAAGCTTTTCATTGGCAGCAGTATAATGCACAGAACGATAAATGATTGGGGCAAAAATTCCTTTAAGTGGAAAATTCGACCAGGATAGTTTTGGAGAAATTGAGTATAACAAGACAGTTCCGTTACCGAACTTGTGTTCCGTAAGAAATGGATTTCCATTACTCATCGAGATAATCGAATGCCCCTCCCTGCCTGTTTGACGTTTAGCAAATGTATTAATTTCGGGTGAATCGATTCGTTGTTCTTTCTCTTTTTTATCTTTCATAAATATTCCTTCGAAAACAGGGTGATCGAAATCTAATTCCTTGAATGTAAAATTAGCAGTTCCAATACTTTCGACGAATGGAATACTCAAGACAGTTAAAAGTCCATTAAAATTCTGTAATTGAGTATTTTCGGGTGCAAATAAAATTAAACCTTTCCCCTGTTCAACAAATATTTTGATACGTTGAACATCCGTTTGCGAAATATTTGTGAAATTCGATATTATTAAAACATCCGTTTTTTTGAAATCTACCACCGGAAAGCGTGATGGCAGGAATTCGTTAATCTCGAAAAGTAAATTAGAATTTTCGGCGGCAGTTGCAGTTAAAGCTAATTTCACAAATCGCGACTCGTCGGGATTCGAGATAAATGTTACGCTGATTTTTTCAGGAACATTGATTGTAAAATATCTTCTGTTATCAAATTCCAAAGCATCGGTTTCAAGTTCAACATACCCCTTTAAAAAACCTGTTCGTTTTGGAATTGCAGAAAAATTCGCCGATGCCGTCCCCATCGTGTTGAGGTCGAGACTGCTTTGTGCAACTCTCACTCCGTCGAAATACAAACTTGCAACAACATTTTTTAATTCGATGCTGCCGTAATTTTTTATTATAGCTGAAAGAGTAACCGGTTTGTTCTTTTCAAATATTTTGGTTTGCACAATCACCGAATCGATTCCAACATTATGAATTTCTTTCTTCCCAACTTCGATTAAAAAGAATTTCGTATCTTCGGCAAATAGCGAAGAGTTTTGATTTAACGATTTATCTGGATACTCAAATAGTGTTTTCTGAAAATCGCTGATGATGTAAATTTCTTTATTTGCATTTTTCGATTTACTCAAAATTTTTGACGAAAGGCGGAGAGCCGGTTCAATCGGATTTCGAATTTGTGAAATTTTACTCTCTCGAATCGCTGTTTTTACCATAGCAATATCGTTCGAAGGGACTAACTCACCCGATTCGGGATTCGATAGTTTAATTATGTAAGCTTCATCCCCTTCTTTCATCAAATCCAAAATTTTTAAAGCTGATTCCTTCGACTGTTTGAAAAGTTCCCCCTCCTCATCTTGAGGCATCATACTGAACGAGTCGTCTAAAATTATCAGCACGGTCGATAACGAGTGTGCACCGATACCTCCTAATATAGTACCTCGCAACGCTGGACGTGAAAAAGCTAATACGATTAAAATTACCATCAAAGTACGAATAATTAAAAGTAAAATTTGCTTTAGTTTAAGCCGGCGGATTTTGGTTTGCTGAAGTTCTTTTAAGAAAGTCAACGTGCTGAATTCGATCGTTCGAAGTTTTCGTAAATTTAGTAAATGAATGATGAGAGGAATTGCAGCCCCGATTAAACCGAACAAAACTAATGGATTTAAAAATGTCATATTATATATCAATACCTATAGAAAAGTAAACAAGCCAAGGACCTTTTGCAAGCGGAGCTTTAATTTTTTGGGGGAGATAAAAACTTCTACCAATTGCGGCTGATACGGGACCGACGGGTGAATCGAAACCCAATTGAAAACCGGTTGCGTGCCGCATGTTGACAAGCTTAATTTCCTGTGGTAAACTTGATATCATTCCCATATCATACCTGAACGAAAAGAATGTATCGTAAATAATTTTAAAAGGAAAACGAAGGCGATATTCGCCGCTAAAAAGTAAAATTTGTCTGCCTCGACTGTCGTACTCCCTCAAACCAAAAAATGAATTCATTCCTCCCAACGAATACTGTTCGGCAAGCGGAAGAGTTGCATCGGCTACTCCAAAAAATAATTTTGGTCGAAATGTGTGATTCGAAAAAAGAGTGTAGTAATTTTCAAAGGTCAATGTTAACTTCGTAAACGAGAATTTGCTTCCGAATTCTTTGATTGCCGACTCATAAGCAATTGAAAGAAACATTCCCTCTGTTGGAAATGGCATCCGGTTTTTTGTATCTATGGTAGTTGCAACTTTGAATATCGCGATAGGATATTTTTCGGGAAAAACACCGCCAGTTTTGATTTCCGTTATTTCGTGTTCCTCTCGCCTATACTCCAGCATCATATTTCCGAGCCGTTCAAGTTGAGTGCCGAAGCTCAGTGAACCTCCGTATTTAATAAACCGATATTCACCAAATTGTACTCGTTTCCAATCTGTCGATGCAGGAATAAGTTCGTCTTGATAAGTAAAAATATTTTGTAAGTTATGATAAAATTTAAAATTAAAAGTCAAATAACTGTGGAAAATTCTCCGTACTTTATAATCGAATTCGGCAACCCTGTTCCGGTTACTTACTAAAAAATTGATTCCAAGTTCTTCGCCGTGTCCTCGAAAGTTAGCATCACGTAAATCGATGTTAAAAATTAATCCGCGTTCATCGTTCGCATTCACACCTAACTTTATAATATCAGTTGCTCTTTCCTTCACTTTTATAACAATGATTGGATTTAGTTTATCATCGTTTTGAATTTCCAGCAAAACATACTCGAACAAACCAAGGCTGCTCAAATTTGAAATTCCCTTTTCTGCTGCAGTTATCTGGAATACATCTCCGTTTTTTAGAGGGAATTCCCTTCTTAAAACATATTCTGCGATATGAGCGTTACCTATAAATTGTATTTGGTAAATAACCCCTTCATTAATTATGAATGATAATAATTCATTTTCACTATCTACTTTCATCGAATCAATTCGGGCGAGACTAAACCCTTTTGATCGATATTTATGAAGTAGTTGTTCGCGGGCTAAATTAAATTTTCCTGTATTAAAACGCTCGCCCAATAATCCGGAAAAGATGGAATCAATTTCCGTGTTTTCAAAATTTACATTACCGGAATATATTATTTTTTTTACAAACGGATAATATCTGGTTTTGTAAGTAATACGGTGAAACATAGAATCATCAACGATTTCGACATGAACATCTTGAAATATTTTTAAGGAAGAGAGAATATCAATATCTTCCAATAATTCCTTTTGCGTAACTCTTTCGTTGTTTTTACTCTCTATGATTTTGTTTTTAATTTCTACCGGTATGGAATCCCCCGCAAATTGATACAAAACGTTAGTGAATATTAATCCTTCGTCCTGATTATTGGTGGTAGTTTTTTCTTCTATTAAAGATAGAATTGCTTGGATATTTT
Organism: uncultured Ignavibacteriota bacterium; assembly: GCA_947085405.1. Taxonomy (GTDB): domain Bacteria; phylum Bacteroidota; class Ignavibacteria; order UBA10030; family BY39; genus JASEGV01. The sequence goes on along the minus strand of CAMTWO010000019.1, from coordinate 74,428 downwards.
TTTCAGCAATTTCCTCCCCCGCTTTTATCAGATATTTTACGTCGCTAAAATCGGATGATAATTGATTTCCGATTTCCGGTTTGAGTACCATATCAGCCAACGCCATCTGTTCCTGATTGGAATTTTGCATCATAATCGTAATTATTTGATCGGCAACTTCCCAGGGTGCGGCGTGTTTCTCTAAATTTATTAATTCGCTGGTTGAATTCACCACGAAAACAACGTTGCAGTTTTCATCATTCGCAACGTCAACAGGGATATTAGTAACAACGCCTCCGTCTATCAACGCAAAAGAATCTTTTTCCAACGGATAAAACATCAGCGGTACACCTACACTCGCACGCATCGCCTCAGAGAGTGATCCTTTCTTAAAGATGAATCGCTTGCCCGATATTATATCGGCGGCAACTGCTCGGAACGGAATTTTTAAATCGTCAAAACTCGGTTGCGGATGATAAAGAGCTTGAAGAGCAAGTTTGTTCAAAAAATTTGTAACCCTTTGACCACCGGAAACCGCAGATGGAATAATAGGTTCGAGTCCGTTGAACCGGATAATTAAGAAGCCCCTGTCTTTTGATTGTTTTTGATCGATAAAAAGTTCGGTTCTTTTCGTTTCGTCGGTAAGCGAAAGGATTTCTGACCAATTGGTAGAGAGGACGATATTTTCCAAATCAGCAGCAGAGTAGCCGGCAGAGTATAACCCGCCAATGATCGCTCCCATACTGTTGCCAACAATCAGGTTGATAGGAATATTGTACTTTTCAAAAACTTTGAGAACTCCGATTTGTGCCAAACTTCGTGCCCCGCCGCCGCTCAATACGAGCCCGACTTTCAATTGACCATTATTTTGCAGATCGGTTTTACGATATTCAGAAAGTAAAATATGTTTTTGTTGTGGGAAAATTGTTTGAGTGAAAAAGCAACATCCAAAAAAGAAAATCAGCATGTTTACATTTTTTATAAATGGAAACAATTTACTTTTCCGTCTTTGATAAATTCGGGTTTGATTCTTCAAGTAATTTTTGAGTTTCGTAGAGTTGAATATCGCGTATAGTATTATGAATTCTTTGCATCGAAGAATCAATTCGATCGAGCCAGCGGATTATTTCTGTATCCGATTCGAACTTCCTGCGAATTTCTTTTGTAGTAATCGAAATAACGGCAAGCGGATTATTCACGTTGTCCTGCAGCAGAGCAGAAATTTCGTTTACTACTTTTGTATGGATTTGTTGAAATTCCAACTGTTTCTCCAATTGAAAGTTTCGCATAGTGTGGCTATGTTTGTCTGTGCGTAGTTTTTGAATTTGCACATACGCCGCTGTAACTAACCACATAAAGAACAATGAATCGAACTGTAAAACATAATCAAGGAACCCTTTTTTTTTATTATGGTTCTCAAAAAAATTTACAGAAGTAAGTAGATAATAAGCGTAAATTATGACTGCTGCGATAACTAATGGGTACTTATTTACAAAAGTTTTTATCTTTTCAAACAATTTATTTTTGAAAATTTGCATTTCTATCTCTCTCTATTTCTCTCTTCAAATTTTTAACTTTGTACGGATTGCTAAGTCCAACTCATCAAGGTCAATTGGTTTAATCAGATACGAGTCAACTCCTAAATCATGGCTGTATTTTTCGGCAAGCGGGTCGGTAATCGCTGTCAGGAAGAAGCAAGGAATATCTTGAAATTTTTTATTGTTTTTCACCGTTTGGTAAAAATCGAAACCGTTCATCGGTTCCATTCTTAGATCGGTGATAATTAAATTTGGTATAATAGTTTCAAGCAAATTCAGAGCTGTTAAACCGCCATCGGCAGTAATAACTTTGTAACCTTTTTCGGTTAAACCATCGGATACAGCCCGGCGAATATCTGCGTCGTCATCAACAAAAAGTATTGTAGTATGTTTCATATTATATAATTATGTGGGAAATATTTCTACTAAAATTAATTGTATTTTCGGCAAATTGCAAGTTAATAGATACTTTCGTATATTCATATCGTTAAAAAAATTAATTAATTATCGGGGTGTGGCTTAGCCCGGTTAGAGCGCTTGGTTTGGGACCAAGAAGTCGGAGGTTCGAATCCTCTCACCCCGACAATAATTAGGTCGAAATTTTTTTCGACCTTTTTTATTTAATCCATTTACAATATGACTGATAATAAAATAATTTTTTCGATGATTGGTGTTGGTAAGGTTCACAAACCCAACAAGCAGGTTTTAAAGGATATATATCTATCTTTCTTTTATGGTGCGAAGATCGGTGTGTTAGGCTTGAACGGTTCCGGTAAAAGTACGCTTCTTCGAATCATCGCCGGTGTCGATAAAGATTATCTCGGAGAGATTACCGCTCAAAAAGGAATAACATTCGGGTACCTTTCACAGGAACCTGAGTTGGACCCGAATAAAACCGTGAAAGAAATTGTTGAAGAAGGGGCACACGAATCAGTCAATTTATTGAAGGAATTCGAATCTGTCAATGCAATGTTTTCAGAACCGGATGTCGATTTCGATGCATTACTTGAAAAACAAGCGATGCTTCAGGAAAAAATCGATCATATCAGTGCTTGGGACATCGACAGCAAACTTGAGCAAGCAATGGATGCACTGCGATGCCCGCCGGGTGAAACTTTAGTTTCGGTTATATCAGGCGGCGAGAGGCGACGTGTTGCATTATGCCGGCTCCTGCTTCAAGAACCTGATGTTTTGTTGCTTGACGAACCGACAAATCACCTTGACGCAGAATCGGTTGGATGGCTTGAGCAGCATCTCTCGCAGTATAAAGGAACCGTCATAGCCGTTACTCACGATCGTTATTTTCTTGATAATGTTGCCGGATGGATTCTTGAACTTGACCGCGGCGAAGGGATTCCCTTCCAAGGAAATTACACATCGTGGCTTGAACAAAAGAAGGCACGGTTATTTGTTGAAGAAAAACAAGAATCAAAAAGACAAAAAGTATTGCAACGGGAATTGGATTGGATAAGGTTAAATCCCAAAGGCCGACACGCAAAAAGTAAAGCACGGATTGCAGCTTACGAAAAAATGCTTACCGAAGATAGCGACAAACGTAATGAAGATATCGAAATTTACATACCACCCGGACCACGATTGGGCGACATCGTCATTCGTGCTGAAAATGTCATCAAAGCGTTTGGCGATATTATTCTTTATGAAGACCTGAACTTTAGTTTACCCGCAGGCGGTATTATCGGAATTATAGGTCCGAACGGGGCAGGTAAAACTACACTATTTCGCATGATTACCGGACCAGAAAAACCTGATGCCGGCACAATTATACTTGGTGATACAGTTAAACTTGCGTATGTCGATCAAAATCGTCCGCTCGATCCGCAAAAAACAATTTGGCAGGAAATTTCCGGCGGTGAAGATTTGATAATGTTAGGTAACCGCGAGGTGAACTCGCGCGCGTATGTTGCACGATTTAATTTCAGCGGAACAGATCAGCAAAAACCGACGGACGCACTTTCAGGCGGCGAGCGAAACCGTGTGCATCTTGCAAAAGTTTTAAGAGCAGGTGCAAACGTTTTATTACTCGACGAACCGACTAACGACCTCGATGTGAACACACTTCGAGCGCTTGAAGAGGCGCTTTTGAACTTCGCCGGTTGTGCTGTGATTATTTCTCACGATCGTTGGTTCCTCGACCGAGTAGCAACCCACATACTTGCCTTCGAGGGGGATAGCAAAGCTATTTGGTTTGATGGTAATTACACCGAGTATGAAGAACACAGAAAGAAAATTTTAGGAATCGAAACCGACAGACCGCACCGGATTAAGTATAAAAAAATGTTTCGAGATTGATTCTTTTCAATCTCACAATTTCACAAACTCAATCAATCCGCGTTTATCCAACCGAACTTCAACTCCCGTCTTACGCACTGGGACACCCAAAACCAAAAGTAAAATTAGATTTCTGTCAAAATTTCTAAAGATTTTTTGTTTCTTCTAAAAATGTTTCAATAAAACATTCGACTCCGCTGGAGTCGGTATTATTTTTGTTTCTTTCTACAAACATTCGACTCCTAATGGAGTCGGTATTATTTATTTTTCATATTCTATAGACATCTCTTAGAATCGAGTCCGTAGGACTCAAATGTTTGTAGTATGTTATATAGAAAGTATTCTGTCTTACCCACTGGGACACCAAAATCCAAGAGAATAATGCGGTTTTTTGGTAATATTTCTAAAGATTTTTTGTTTTTTAAAAAAAGGCGCGGAAGGCAGGAAAAAATGTTTCGAGGTTGATTCTTTTCAATCTCACAATTTCATAAACTCAATCAATCCGCGTTTATCCAACCGAACTTCAACTGTATCGCCGGCAACAACTTCGTTGGATAAGATTTTTTCGGAAAGATGATTGACGATATATTTCTGTATTGTTCGTTTTAATGGTCGCGCACCATAACTTGGTTCGTAACCCAGCTTTGCGAGCCAATCTTTTGCTTCATCTCCAACAATCAACTTAATTCCATTTTTTTGCATCATCGACTCGAGTCGCTTGAGTTGGATATCGACAATACTCCGGATGTCTTCAATCGAAAGTGGTTTAAAAAGTATTATATCATCGATACGGTTCATAAATTCAGGCCGTATTGTTTGCCGCAGCAAATCGAATAATCGGGCTTTCAACTCACTGAATATTTCGTCACGCCTTTCGCTGTTTAATAAGTGCATATTATCCTGAATCAACGGCGTTCCGATATTTGAAGTCATTATTATAATCGTATTCTTGAAATTAACAGTCTTCCCTTTGCTGTCGGTAAGCCGTCCGTCATCAAGCAGTTGCAGCAATACATCAAAAACTTCGGGATGTGCTTTTTCAATTTCATCGAGTAGAACAACCGAGTAAGGTTTGCGGCGGACTGCCTCAGTGAGCTGACCACCTTCCTCGTAACCAACATATCCCGGAGGTGCACCGATTAAACGGGATACGGAAAATTTTTCCATATATTCACTCATATCAATACGGACAAGTGCGTTCTCGTCGTTGAATAATACTTCTGCCAATGCGCGTGCAAGTTCCGTTTTTCCAACACCTGTTGTTCCTAAAAAAATAAACGAACCGATTGGCTTCTTCTCGTCCTGCAAACCTGCTCTACTTCTTCGGATTGCTTCACTCACTGCCCGCACCGCTTCTTCCTGCCCGACAACTCTTTGGTGCAAACTATTTTCTAAATGCAATAACTTTTGCCGCTCGCCTTCAACCAGACGCGTAACAGGAATTCCTGTCCACTTTGCTACTACCTGTGCGATATCTTCCGAATCAACTTCTTCACGAAGCATTTTTCTTCCTTTTTGAATTTCCTGTAATTTTCCCGAAGTAGCTTTCAAATCTTTTTCAATCGAATTTATCACACCGTATTTTAACTCGGCAACTCGTGCCAAGTCGCCATCGCGTTCACGTATCTCGATTTCCTGCTTGGCATTTTTTATATCTTCCTTCATCTTTCGAATCGAATGAATCAGGTCTTTCTCGTTCTGCCAATGGGCTTTTAATTCTAAACTCTTCGCGTTTATTTCAGAAATTTCTTTTCCTATCTGATTGAGTCGTTCTTCGATGCTTTCTTTTTTCAATTCATTTGAATAATCAATCAACTCCCGTTTAATGGCTTCGCGTTCTATTTCTAAATGTTTGATTTTACGTTCAACTTCATCGAGTTCTTCGGGCAACGAATCTATTTCGATACGAAGTTTGGAAGCCGCTTCGTCAATCAAATCAATCGCTTTGTCTGGTAAAAAGCGGTCGCTGATATACCGGTGGCTCAACTCAGCAGCACTTATCAAGGCGCCGTCAGTAATCCGGACGCCGTGATGAACTTCATACCGCTCTTTAAGTCCGCGCAAAATCGAAATTGTTTCTTCGATGCTTGGTTCGTTAATCAGCACAGGCTGGAATCGCCGTTCAAGAGCCGCATCTTTTTCGATATGCTTGCGATACTCATCAATAGTTGTAGCACCGATTGCGTGCAAATCGCCTTTTGCTAATGCCGGCTTCAACATATTAGCCGCATCGACAGCGCCCTGCGCCGCCCCCGCACCTACAAGCGTATGCAGTTCATCAATAAATAAAATAATTTCGCCGTCCGAATCGGTTACTTCCTTTAAAACAGCTTTCAGGCGTTCTTCAAACTGCCCGCGAAAACTTGTTCCCGCTACAAGTGCCCCTAAGTCCAACGCCACAATTCTTTTCGACTTTAAACTTTCGGGAACATCGCCTTGCACAATGCGTGTTGCAATTCCTTCAGCGATTGCAGTTTTTCCTACACCGGGTTCACCAATTAACACAGGATTATTTTTGGTTCGGCGCGATAGCACTTGCAGCACACGTCGGATTTCTTCGTCCCTTCCAATTACAGGATCGAGTTTTCCTTTTTGTGCAAGTTCGTTTAAATCGCGACCAAAGCGTTGTAATGCCTTGTATTTTTCTTCAGGAGTTTGGTCGGTTACGCGCTGTGTCCCGCGTATATCTTTGAGGGCTTTGTAAATTTCTTCTTTTGTAACACCTTGACTTTGTAAAATCTTGGCAGCGGTTGATTGCTTCGCTTCCAAAATACCTATTAGCAAATGTTCTGTGCTTACATAATCGTCTTTTAATTGGTGAGCTTCTTTTAAAGCGAATTCAAAAAGTTGTGTGAGAGTTGAACTTATATATTGATTACCGGCTCCCGCACCTGTAATTTTCGGAAGTTTTTCAATCGCTTCATTAATTTTTATTTTGATGTAGTTTAAATTTGCACCAATCTTATTAAGAACAGAAACAACAACGCCTTCAGAATCCTGAACAAGCGCCGCTAACAAGTGTTCGGGTTCGATTGCCTGATTGCTGTAACTCGCGGCAATTTCCTGTGCCGTTTGTACAGCTTCCTGCGATTTTATTGTGAATTTTTGGAATTGCATAATAGTCTCAGTTAAACTCCGGTGGATTTCAGATTCCCGCCTTCACCGAGGCTTTAGCGGGCAGGTCGGATTTCAGATTTTGGAGTTCGCATTTGTTTCGTTATTAGAAATTCGAGTTTCGGAATTATTTTCTTTTCCACTTTCTTGTTCTTCCATTTTCTTGCCGGCTTTTTTTTCCAACACAAATTTGATTGCTTCTTGTTTATCTTTCGGCTGGACAGACCGTGTTATAATACCGAACTCACCCTTGCCAAAGGCATCCCTTCGGGAAAATCCCCGCCTGCCTCAACGAATTCGCAGAGGCGGGCAGTCCTCTCTTACGAAGAGAGGGACTTGCTAAATCTGCGCTCAATTCTCCCCTTCTCTTTTTAAGAGAAGGGGCAGGGGATGAGTTCCGACAGTTATCACACGACCTCTGGAAATCTTGGAAGGCGGTAACCGATTCAATCGGACTTCCGCCTTTCCAACGAATCCTACTACTTACTACATACTACATACTATTTTTTACTTACAGATTATTTATCTTTATCCTCAACTACTTCGAAATCGGCATCTTCAACAACTTTGCCTTTTTCTTTTTTCTCTTCGGCTTCGGGTTGTGCTTGCTGCTGACCAGCTTGGAAGCCTTCAGCACCCGGCTGCGATTTCACGTTTTCATACATCTTCGAAGAAGCTTCGTTCCAAACATTGTTCAAGGTTTCCATTTTCGATTTAATATCGGCATGGACGCCGGCTTTAACGGCGGCATCGAGAGCGTCGGTAGCCGATTCTAATTTGGATTTGACATCAGCCGGAATTTTATCTCCCAAATCTGTAATCTGCTTGCGTGTTTGGAAAACAAGATTGTCGGCTTGGTTCTTTGTTTCGATTTCTTCTTTGCGTTTTTTATCTTCAGCAGCATGCGACTGGGCATCGGTTTTCATTTTCTCGATTTCTTCTTTTGTCAGTCCGCTCGAAGAAGTAATTCTAATACTTTGCTCTTTACTTGTTGCTTTATCTTTTGCGGCAACGTGTAACATTCCATTAGCATCTATATCAAATATAACTTCTACCTGTGGAACGCCGCGTGGCGCCGGTGGAATACCATCTAGATGGAAGCGTCCTAATGTGCGATTGTCGATTGCCATCGGTCGTTCACCTTGTAAGATATGAATTTCTACAGATGTTTGACTGTCGGCTGCAGTCGAGAATATTTCGCTCCGCTTTGTAGGAATTGTGGTATTCGACGGAATTAAAACAGTCATTACATTTCCAAGCGTCTCAATTCCTAATGATAGCGGTGTTACATCAAGCAGAAGCACGTCGGTAACATCGCCGCTTAAAACTCCGCCTTGGATAGCAGCCCCTACAGCAACGACCTCGTCCGGGTTAACTCCTTTGTGTCCCTCCTTACCGAAAATATCTTTTACAAGTTGTTGAATACGCGGCATACGGCTCATCCCACCTACCAAAATAATCTCGTCGATTTGGTTTGGCAATAATCCGGAATCTTTTAACGCCCTTTCAACCGGATGAAAACATCGATCAACGAGATCGGAAACAAGTGTTTCAAATTTAGCTCTCGTGATATTGATATTTAAGTGTTTTGGACCATCGGCAGTTGCGGTGATGAACGGCAGATTAACGTCGGTTTGCATTAATTGTGATAATTCGATTTTTGCTTTTTCGGCTGCTTCGCGTAACCGCTGTAAAGCCATCGGGTCTTTGCGTAAATCGACACTTTCGTTTTTCTTGAATTCGTCTGCGAGATAATCCACGATGCGATGATCGAAGTTATCGCCACCAAGGTGAGTATCGCCGTTTGTCGATTTAACTTCGAACACGCCATCGCCAAGTTCAAGTATCGAAATATCGAAAGTTCCGCCGCCCAAATCAAAGACTGCAACTTTCATATCCTTCGCCTTTTTATCAAGCCCATAAGCCAAAGCAGCAGCCGTTGGCTCGTTGATAATGCGTCTGACGTTTAGCCCTGCAATTTCTCCCGCTTCTTTTGTTGCCTGACGTTGAGCATCGTTGAAGTAAGCGGGAACAGTAATAACTGCTTCTGTAATTTTTTGTCCTAAATAATCTTCGGCAGTCTGTTTCATTTTTTGCAGAACCATAGCGCTGATTTCCGGCGGCGAATACACACGATCGTCTATCTGGACTCGTGCGGTATTGTTATCTCCTTGTATTACTTTATATGGAACGAGTTTCATTTCCTCATTTACTTCGTTATGGAACCGTCCCATAAATCGTTTGATAGAAAACACCGTGTTTTGCGAGTTCGTTACTGCTTGCCGCTTTGCCGCTTGTCCAACAAGTCGTTCACCGGATTTTGTAAATGCCACAACCGATGGAGTTGTGCGCGAACCTTCCGGATTCGCAATTACGACCGGGTCGTTACCTTCCATTACGGCAACAACTGAGTTAGTAGTTCCTAAATCGATTCCAATTATTTTACCAGCCATTTTGTTTCTCCTTTTCCACCTGCCAATGGCATGCCTTTGGCATTTGGCGTTTTATTTTTTTTAATTAAGAAAAGAGTAAGGAGACGTAAAGATACGCCGCCCTACTCAGTTCGTACTATAATTTGCAAATTGTTACTTAATCTCAATCGTCTTCGAAATATCTTTCGGATTTATTTTAGGCATTTGAATTTTCAAAATACCGTTTTTGAAATTAGCTTCAATTTTTTCGTTATCCACTTCGACAGGAAGAGTTACCGAACGGTTGAATGTTCCGTAACACATTTCGAGATGGTAGTAATTTTCCTTCTCTTTTTTCTCTTCGCGTTTCCGTTCGCCACTGATTGTGAGCATATCGTTGTGAAGAGAAATTTTTACCTCTTCTTTTTCGATGCCCGGTAATTCAGCCGTCAGATACAGATTCTTTTCGTCTTCGCGTAAATCGATAGAGGGAACGAAAGACCCACTCATTCTGCGTGTAAGTGGAAGGTCGTTAAATATTTTTTGAATTTGATTTTCGAGAGTTTCAATTTCTCGGAATGGTGAGAATTTTATAAGTGTCATTTTTATATTCCTTTTTTATTTTGTGGTTGATAATTTATAGTTCTGCCATTATTACCCTCAAGCATCGTGCCAGCATTTATCAATTACGGTAAATTTGTCTTAACCTGTTATTTTTCAATGTGTTATTGAATATTGTTTATATCATTCAATTAAAACGTAAAATTACTCAAACTGACATACTGTCATACAGAGTGCCGTAACATGAATATCGAAACCCAAAATGGCAGATATGTATGAAATATTGTTTTGATGCATAAATAATTTTCGTTGTTTTTCAAATCCTATTTTGGTATAATCAATGTGATTTATGATTGACAAAGATAAAATATTAAATAATTTAACAACCAAAGTAATCGGTAGAGATATTATTTCATTCGAGACCATCGACTCCAGTAATACTTATGCTAAAACACTTCCGGAAACTGATGCAAAAAACGGAATGCTTATTATTGCTGAAGAGCAGATCGGTGGACGTGGTAGATTCAACCGTAAGTGGGAAAGTCAGAAAGAAAAAAATCTTACTTTTTCAATTATTTTAAAACCTGAATCAGATCTGAATAAAATCGGGTTACTGCCGCTGCTTACCGCCTCTGCTGTTGCAAAAGCAATCGAAGTTGTTACAAATTTAGATGTTGAGTGTAAGTGGCCCAACGATATTTTGATTAACGGGAAAAAAACTTGCGGGATTCTGATTGAATCAACTTCCACTCATAAAATAAATCGTATCATTGTAGGAATCGGCTTGAATGTTAATCAGGAATTATTTCCAGATGGAATAAGATTAACTGCTACCTCCTTAAAGAATGAACTCGGAAAAACCATCGACAGAATAAATTTGTTAGTCGAAATACTAAAGCGGTTTGAAGATATGTATTTCCGATTCACGCAAAATGATACCAAAGAGTATTTAACAGATTGGATAAATAGATGTACTATGTTTGGAAAAGAAATATCAGTTTCTTATTTTGAGAAGCAAATACACGGCAAAGCTCTACGGATTGACTCAGACGGCAGCTTAATACTGGAATCGGAAAATAACGAGATAAAATTATTTTCCGGCGATGTAACCATTAACAAATAATTGTGAGAAAAAACTATGTTACTATCTATTGATATCGGTAATACTCATACAGTAGTTGGAGTATTTAATAAAGAAAAATTAATATCACACTGGCGGCTCTCGAGCACGATTACCCGCACCGAGGATGAGAGTTTCCTAATAGTGAAATTATTATGCGAGCAAATTAATTTGTCGCTAACCAATATTGGTGGAGTAATAATTTCATCAGTTGTTCCTAATTTAACAGATATTTTTAAGCGTATGGCTGAAAAATATTTTCAAGTAAAACCGGTAATCGTATCGGCTGCATTAAAACTTGGAATAAAAGTAAAATACGATGACCCGATGGCTGTGGGTGCCGACCGTTTGTGCAACGCTGTTGCTGCTTACAAAAAATATGGGGGTCCGGCGATTATTGTAGATTTTGGAACAGCCACGACATTCGATGTTATCTCGCCACGCGGTGATTATCTTGGAGGTGTAATATCGCCGGGTATAGAAACAGCCGGCGGCGAATTGCACAGGCGTGCCGCACGTTTACCTAAAATTGAACTCCATTTCCCCGAAAATGTAATCGGCAAAAATACAGTCGAGAGCATGCAATCGGGCATTATGTACGGCGCATTAGATGCAATGGAGGGGATGATTAAACGCATCGAAAACAAATTGGGCAAAAAAGTCCACATCCTTGCAACAGGAGGCTACTCAAAATTTGTTTGCCAAAAAAGCACTTTTAAAATCCATTGCGAACCGTGGTTAGTGCTCGAGGGGGCAAGGTTGATTTACGAAATGAATATGAAATAGTTGTCGGCGATTCATCCTATACCTTAATTTCATCTAAATCAAGTACCTTCCTGATTTTCCTTAAAACATCCTCCGGGTGATATGGTTTTTGTATAAATTCTTTCACCCCGGCATTCATTATTTTAGACTTTTTGTTAGACTCCATAAAACCACTTGTAAGTATTGTTTTTACTTCCGGATGTATTGCTTTCATATTTTCAAACAAAGTCAAACCATCAATTTTCGGTAATCCAATATCCGAGAAAACCAATTTTATTTCACTGATATTCTGTTTATAGATAATAAGCCCCTCCTCGCCATTGGTTGCAGTTATTACATTATATCCATTTGAAATCAAAAATTCTTTAATCATATCTCTTAACGATTCTTCATCTTCAATAACTAAGATTGTTTCATTTCCACCGATGATAGCTTGGTCAGTAATTTTATTATTCTCATTAATAATTTCATTCTGTATTAACGGTAAGGAAATAATAAATTCGCTACCTTCACCCAAGTTGCTTTTTACTTCAATAAAACCTTTATGGTTCTGAATAATTCCGAATACTACCGACAAGCCCAAACCGGTTCCCTGATTCAAATCTTTCGTGGTAAAGAAGGGTTCATAAATCCGGTTAATTACTTTCTCTTCCATTCCGATTCCGGTATCTCTTACTTTGAGAATAATATAATCCTGTGTATTTTTTTTCAGTTGTGTCGATATATGCAGTTCGCCTCTTTGCGGCATTGCGTCGCGCGCATTGACGCATAGGTTAAGGAGCGCCTGATGCAGTTGAGTTCTATCGGCAACAAGTGCTGGTAAGTTTTCTTCAAGATGTAGGATGGTATTGATAGTTTTGGGAAATGTTTCGCCGATAAGTTTCATTACATCGGACACGACATCATTTATTTGGACAGGTTCACGAAATATTTCAGTTTTACGTGTAAAAGTCAACAATTGTTTTACGACTTCTGCACCCCGTAACGCGGCTTCAGTAATAGCTTGATTACTTTTTTCCTCCACCTTTATATCATAATTTCGTGCTTCTATTAACGAAGCATGTCCGAGTATTATCCCTAATATATTATTGAAATCATGTGCAATCCCGCTCGCGAACGTTCCGATTCCATCCATCTTTTGAGTTTGGATAAGTTGATTTTCGAGCATTCTTCTTCGGGTATCATCTATCAGATACACTTTAATCTCTTGAAGCATTCCCGACTTATCGAACACACCTATGTAATTTGCAATCATATAAGCCAAAGAGCCATCTTTTCTGACCATCTCTACTTCGTAATTATTTAGCTTTTTATATTTTACCAATTTCGATAGTAATACTTGAAGGGTATTAACATCACGGTATAGATTTGCAGTGTTTGTATGCAGCGCCTCCTTGACAGATGAGAATCTAAACATTTCAGCGAATGCCGGGTTGCACATTAATATTTGACCATCCGTTGTTGTTATGTAATCACCCGTAACATCATCTTCAAAAAAACTTCGGTACTTTTGTTCTAATTCTTTGAGTTGATTTTCCGATTTAATTCTTTCTGTTACATCCTGCTTAATAGCGATAAAATGTGTGATCTCTCCGTTGTTGTCAGTTACAGGTGTGATTATCGACTCATCGAAATATGTTGTTCCATTTTTACGCAGATTTTCTAATCTCCCGCTCCAGATTTTTCCTGAAAGAATTGTTTCCCATAGGTCTTGATAAAATTTCTGATTAAGTATATCTGACTTCAGAAAACGGGGATTTTTTCCGATAACCTCTTCTTTCGAATAACCGCTGAGCAATGTGAATGCGTTGTTCACCCATTGGATATTTCCAGATTTATCTGTTATCATAATTGAATTCGCAGCAGATTCAAGGGCTGTAAATAGCAATTGCATAGTCTGTTCGATTAATTTATCCTCGGCACTATCTTTTGTTTTTGATATCGCGAGCATGTTGCCAACTAAATATTTTCGGGTTTTCCTTATTATCCAAAAGACGATGCCTGTCAATAATATTGCCTCAAAAAATATGAATTGTAAAAAAATTGAATGGTTGTAATAAAAATTTAACGATGTGAAAACGAGGAAAATAACAGCTATAACAAAATAGCTCGCAATCGTTTTCCGGTAGATTTTAGTTTCTGAAATATTCATACTATTGGTCCTTATTAACTATTAAAACTTTACACATCATTATGATTTACATTCCCTTGTTGAAATACTTTCATTACTGCTTGGGTGCGGGAGTGGACGTGTAGCTTGCTATACATATTTTTGATATGAAAACGGACGGTCTCGATGCTGATAAATAGTTTATCTGCAATTTCTTCGTAAGTCAATCCTTTGGCTAATTCAGAGACGATTTCATATTCTCTTTTCGATAGTTCTTCAGTTTCTTCAGCAGGTTTGATTTGAAAAGCTTTAATAACTTTGCGGGCTATTTCGTTGGACATCGGGGCGCCCCCTTCGTTAAGCTCTTTTATTGCTTTCAACAATTCATCCATCGGTGTGTTTTTCAAAACATATCCGCTGGCTCCGGCAGTTAACGACTTAAAAATATTATCTGATGTTTCGTAAACTGTGAGCATTAAAATGTTTAAATCGGATCTGCGTTTTCGAAGTTCTCTGACGCAATCAATTCCCGAAATACCGGGCATATTGATATCCATCAGCACGACATCTACATCATCGATAATCATTTTTTTTAAAGCTGCATCACCCGAATTAAACGAGTCCACACATTCGAAGCCCGGCGTATTATTCAATACATATTCGATACCATTTCGGATTACAGTATCGTCTTCTACAATTGCTACTTTAATTGTTTTCATCTTATATACAATATATCATAATATTACAAAATAAAAACACATTTTAATGTAGTTAAATGATGTGTGCATCTAATTTTGGAATCTTCAGTGAAATTAAAGTTCCTTTATCCTTAATAGTTTGGATGTTCAAAATTCCATCCAAAGTTTCAGCACGTGCAGTCATATTATTCAGCCCTTTCCCGTTTCGCGGGTCCGTGTTTTCAATGCAAGGTTCGAATCCACAACCGTTATCTGCAATCTCCAAAGTGAATTCGTTACCTTTGATCTTAATTTCGAAATTAACTTTTGTGGCTTTTGAATATTTACATACATTCGTTAGAGCTTCTTTAGTTATGAAGAAAATATTTCTGCGGAATTCGGAAGTAAAGAAGAGATTTTCGTTATTGGAATCCGATTCAAAAAATAATTTTATACCTTTCGTTTGCAGAAATCGTGCAGCGTAGTGCCTGATAAATGCAGTCAAATCCTGATAACTATTTGTTGATGGGTCTAATGCCCATATAATATCCCGTAAGCCATCCATTACGTTATGAATTGTTGATGCAGTAAGATTAATATCTTGTTGAGCTGCCGCAATATCCCCTGATGAAATTTTTTTATTTGCAACATCTAAAGTAATCGATATTTGGGAAAGCGAACCGCCTATCCCGTCGTGGAAATCGCGGGCAATGCGGCTTCGTTCCGTTTCAACGGCTCGCTGCTTCTCTTGAATCTCTTGTTTAGAAATGTATTTATTTTTTATTTCGTATCTACGGAGTAACCAAAATATTATTAACACAACGAGGATGTGGAACCACCAAAAATTAAATTGCTTCCAGAAGGGAAATTTAGTTTCGATGTTCAACGAAGTTATTTCGCCATAACGATTTTGTACCGGATAGTATTCACGTATTTCAAAATCATAGACTCCTGGTGGAAGTTGCGACCATAATTGGTGATTAATAGCAGATGTATTCTTCCACGTACTATCATAACCCATTATTCGATATTGAAAAATTACCGAATCATCCTCGAATTTCTTAACAGAGTAATTATCATTGAGCGAGAATACAATATTAACACTTATTACGTAGAGAAATAAAAATTTCATGGCACAAATAAAAGAATAAAATTGGAAAGGAGCAAATACGGTTTTAGTATGATATAAATAAAAAAGCCGTAACTACTTTATTTACAATCAGTTACAGCTTGATGAATGCTTACACTATTTACTTAATACCGAGTATCCCCACCGATGCCTGTGCAAAATCGACAAGCGGTCCGAAACATTTTTGCTTTTAAAATATAATTTTCATATTATCAATCAAAGATGGAAACTCAAACCGCATATAGATACATTGTTAAAAAGCATGATACAAATGAACCGATCATCGAAGGAACACGTATCGCAGTCAGAGATATCGTCGAACAATGGAAAATAGGAGTCTCTCCAGAAGAAATTCCGATTCATTACCCACATATAACTTTGTCGCAAGTCTTTGAAGCGCTTGCCTATTACTACGATAACAAAATAGAGATCGAAAAATTCATTGAAGTAAATAAAATACCGGAGAACTTCAGTGGTAAAGCTTTATCTCGATGAGAACATCGATGTTCTTTTAGCTATACTTCTGCGCGCAAGAAATATTAATGTCATTACAACTGTGGAAGCTGAGAATTTAGGCAAAAGCGATCCGCTACAGTTAGAATATTCTATATCGAATTCACTCTCCATAACAACCCACAACAGAGTAGATTTTGAAAACCTTTATAAAGCATTTACCGAGAAAGCAATTGGTACGTATAACTACTTAATACCTAAAATTCCTACCGATGCTTGTGCAAAATCGATAAGCGGTCCGAAATACAATCCTAAAACCAAAGTCGGGATAACTAATAACAGTGCAACAATAAAATGAGCCGGACTGAACTTGATGGGTTCGTGTTGGATATCGATGTCGCGTAAAAACATATTTCTGAAAATGCGGACATAATAGTAAAGCGATACAACGCTGTTTAACACACCGACTATGGCAAGCCAAATCCATCCGCTGTTTATCAGCGCTGCGAAGAGATATAACTTCCCGATAAATCCGGCAGTTGGCGGAAGTCCTGTTAAAGAAATCAAAAATATCGCTAACACCACAGCCATAAACGGTGCTTTATAACCTAAACCTTTATACGAATCGATATCTTCACTCCCTATTTTGTCTGCAATCAACATTACGATGTAAAAAGCACCTAAGTTCATAAACAAGTAAGTTGCGAAGTAAATCATTATTGCAGAAATGCCTTCGTTGTTTAATACTACTACACCCATCATCATATAACCGGCGTGGGCAATACTCGAATAAGCAAGGAGACGCTTGAGATTATTTTGCCAAACTGCTGTTAAGTTTCCGATCGTCATTGTAGCGACTGAAAGAATAGCGATGATAATGTGCCACTCAAATCCGCTAACAGTCGTAAAATAACCGTTGATTGCACTTGCCAGCGGGTCGTAGTAACCTACAAAGAAGTAACGAATCATCAGAGCAAAGCCGGCTGCTTTCGATGCGACTGATAAGAATGCCGTAATTGTGATAGGCGCGCCTTCGTAAACATCGGGCGTCCAGAAGTGGAACGGAACTGCTGATATTTTAAAACCAAAGCCGACAATCATTAAAAGGTTTGCGGCTATCAAAGCAAGCAAGCTGACTCCGCCTTGTTGTATTGCCTGATTTACGTCGTATATATTCAACGAACCTGTTAGCCCGTATATAATCGAAATTCCGTAAAGCAACATACCCGAAGATACTGCACCGTAAATAATATATTTAAGAGATGCTTCACTGGAATCGGGAGTTTCTTTCTTATATCCGACGAGTATGTATGAGCTTAAAGATGTAAGCTCAATTGCTAAATACATCATCAGCAAGTTGCTGGCGCCAGTCATTAAAAACATCCCTAAAGTCATAGAAATAATGAAAGCGTAGTACTCGCCCAACTTTCGTTTTCCGTTGTTAAGTTCCTTCGATTGCATCGAAAAGATAACCACAAAAATTGCAGTAAGTAAAATAAGTACTTTGAAGAAAACCGAAAACGAATCGACAACAAACATATTACTGAAAATCGAAACAGCTATTCCACTTTGTTGGATAACGAAATAACCGGCTACAAACAAACCAGCCATCACAAAGGATGCAATAAGTTGCGGCTTGTTTTTAAAGATCAAATCGATTACTATAGCCGCACATAAAACAATAATGAGAGTAATTTCCGGCTGAAAAATTTTTACGCTATCTAATATTTGTTGAAGCATCATATTTTAAATTAAGGTGTTTTTATTAATATTTATCGTGTTGATATTCAAGTATTTAAATCTCAAAAAACAAATTGCAATTTTCAATTAAGCACCAATAATCAAACTCCAAGTGAATAACTATAACTGTGTCTTATTAATAATAGCAGAAAATATCTTTTTCAATTCAATACTTTCATTATAAAGTTTCGTACCTTCTTCATGATATTGTGGCTCATTTATCTCAACCAGCAAACGCAACCAATATGCTGACTCTTTACTTTCTTTTCTACAAATTTTTAGATGCAATAAAAAATCTTTTTTGCCCAACGACTCATTAGCTTCTATGTAATTAGCCCCAACTGAACCGGAAGACCTAATCACCTGTTTTGAATACTCATGATTAGCAATAGACTGGGGTAACTTTTTGATAAAAAGAGCAACAGCTTTTGCAAAACGAATTGTTCTTTCCTCAAGGTCATATCCATTTTGCTCTTTTGTCATTGGAATTTATTTGTTATTTGCCATCTGTTATTTGTTATTTGTAATTTGTAATTTATGCTACGGCGTTGGCATCGGCATACCGGCACCGGTGCTTACGAATTCAACTAAATGATTGACAGATGAATTCATCAAATCAATTAACGGACTCGGATATATTCCTAAAAAGATCACGATAATGGCTAATGGAATCAATGTAAAAAGCTCTCGACCATTAATATCGGGTAGATCTTTCCATTTTTCAGGAAGTGTTCCAAGAAAAACCCGTTGAAAAGTCCATAACATATAAGCGGCTGTCAGCACAATACCTAAAGTTGATGCAATTGTAATCCACCGGAAAACCTGGAATGCACCTAAAAATGAAAAAACTTCACTGATAAATCCGCTTAAACCGGGCAACCCAAGCGCCGCGAAGAAAGCTATCGTTACAACACCTGTATATCGCGGCATTTGCTGAGCAAGTCCGCCAAAATCGTTAAGTCCGCGTGTGTGTGTGCGGTCGTAAATAACACCCACGATCAAGAAAAGCATTGCAGTGATTGTTCCGTGATTGAACATTTGCATTACTGCACCGGTTACACCTTGCGTATTGAGGGCAGCCATTCCCAGAATTACTACACCCATGTGACTGATACTTGAGTATGCAATTAGCTTTTTGAAATCGGTTTGCGCCATCGCAACAAGCGCCCCATATACTATATTTATAAAGCCAAGTATTGCAAGTGGAATTGCAAAGTAAACCATTCCATCGGGAAACATCGGGAATGAAACTCTGAGCAATCCGTAAGTTCCCATCTTTAACAGAACACCTGCTAATATAACGCTGATTGCAGTCGGAGCTTCTACGTGTGCATCGGGCAACCATGTGTGGAACGGAAATATCGGAACCTTGATTGCAAAACCGATGAACAATCCTACGTAAGCTATGTATCGCCAAAATGTATGAAGTCCACCAAGCAAAGAGTTCGGATCGTAGTTAGCGGGATTCATCATCATCAACATATTGAATGTGTGAACTTTTTCGCCTGTTGCAGGATCGACATAAGAGACACTAAAGTAAAGGGCTAACATTACGAGAAGCATCAACACGCTTCCGAATAATGTATAGAGGAAGAATTTAATAGCAGCATACTCGCGGCGTGGTCCGCCCCAAATACCGATTAAGAAATACATCGGCAGCAGCATTACTTCCCAAAAAACGTAGAACAGGAAAAAGTCGAGCGATACGAACACACCCATCATTCCGGTGTCTAATAGTAGCAGCAATGCGAAATAACCATTTAGCGATTTCTTAATGTTCCATGATGCAAAAACTGCGATGAAAGAAATGAGAGCTGTTAACAGCACCATTGTAACACTCAAACCATCGATGCCCACAAAGTAGTCGATATCAATCCTGCCGACCCAAGGCACACTTTGAACATTGATCCAGTTAAATTTTTCTACAAATTGAAATGTTTCAACATTGTTGATCCCGGGGAGACTTCTATTGAATCCTAAATAAATCAGCACAGCAAGAATTACCTGTAAGCCGGTAAAAACCACTGAAGTCCACCGTATGGCATTCCCGTTTTGTTTAGGAATTAAGAGAATGAATATCATTCCTATGATTGGTAAGAATGTTATCCAGGTTAATATTCCTATGTTAAGAAATTGTAGTTCCATTGAAGCTTATATACTCCGTAATGTTAATTGAATGAATCTCCTCGCCGCAAGCAGCGAGGTATCTGAAAACAAATTTTATTTTTTCGCCTCAAGAGGCGGGGAATTAAACCCTCGTCCGCCTTTGGCGGATTAAAACGTTCTAAAAACAAAATACAGTATCATGAATCCAAACATCACAAAAATCAAATATGTTTGAACCCGACCTGTTTGAAATTTTCTAAAAACTAAACCGAAGAAACCTGATAGGTACGCAACACCGTTTACCATACCATCGACAACATATTTATCGAAACCGCCGGCACCCACCCAAAAACCAAACAAAGTTAGCAGACCGGCGAGCACACCACCTGCAATTGCACAGATGTAATTAAAAAATCCTGATACTTCGGGCAAAAGTGCTGACGCTGAAAATATTCCGACTAAAACTGATGTAAGAATAGCGACTGTCATGTAAACTGAACTGCTTAATGTTCGTTCTTTCCATTGTTCTTTATAGCCAAGCGTGAAGGCAACTGTCCAACTTCCTGTGTTGTTCACAAGACCGTCAATAATATTGTTATCGAACCATCGCATAATTCGTGTTACAGCGTGAGTGCCTGCTACAAAAACAAATCCGTACAATTCATCGAAGTACCACTTGTTGAGTAAAAATTTGTGAACACCGCTGAATCGATTTGCGATTGCATCGGCGTTAATTTTTTTCCAGTAGTAAGTAGCGAAAGCTAAAAGAATACCTAAACCAGCAACAGCCAGTGATAAAAACATTGCAGGATAATGAGCGTGATGAAATGCTTCGCCGAATATTTGGATGCTCGCTGCTTGCATTGCCATTGGAACAACCGATTCAGGACGGGGCAATAAATGATAAATCCATCCTGCAGTTGCATCGAACGGATTGAACGAGTAAAATGCAAAGAAAGATAAAACTGCAAACACTATCAATGGAATCGTCATAACTGCCGGCGATTCGTGAATAAGGTCGAAGCGGTGCTTATCTTTGTGTTCACCGAAAAATGTAATTATCACAACCCTGAACATATAGAAAGCTGTAAGCCCGGCAACTAAGAATCCGATAACCGGAATCAAAAAATGTCCCGTTAAATTTCCATAAGCGAGTGTGCCAGCCAATATTGAATCTTTACTCAAGAACCCGGAAGTAAGCGGCACGCCCGAAATTGCAAGCGTGTAAATCAGGAAAGTCCAGAATGTAACAGGCATCTTTTTCTTCAAACCACCCATATTGCGTATATCCTGCGGGTCGGTATGATGGTCGTGCTGATGATGAAGAGCATGGTGCATTCCGTAAATAACCGAACCCGAACCGAGGAACAAACCTGCTTTAAACATTGCATGTGTAACGAGGTGGAAGAATCCGGCTGTGTAAGCTCCAACTCCAAGCCCCATAATCATATAACCGAGTTGGGAAATTGTGGAGTAAGCCAGAACTTTTTTGATATCATTTTGAGCTATTGCAATTGTTGCGGCAACGAAAGCAGTTATAGCGCCGATGTAAGCAATAAACATTAAAGCATCGGCTGTGAACATAACAAATACGCGAGCGACAAGATAAACACCGGCGGCAACCATAGTTGCGGCGTGAATCAAGGCGCTAACAGGTGTGGGACCTTCCATAGCGTCGGGCAGCCATACGTGAAGTGGAAATTGTGCCGACTTTCCGATTGCACCGCAGAAAATTAGGATGCCAGCAGCAGTCAACCAAGTCTCGCTTCCCATCGGAATTTGACCGGATGATATTGCTGAAAAAATTGTATCGAAGGAAAATGTTCGGAATGTAAAAAATATTATCATCACACCGGCAAACATTCCGAGGTCGCCAACACGGTTCACGATGAATGCCTTGATAGCAGCATCGGATGCCGTCTTCTTCTCGAACCAATGACCGATTAACAGATACGAGCTGATACCGACTAATTCCCAACCAACATACATTGTAAAAAAGTTATTTGTGATAACAACTATCATCATCGAAAATGTGAAGAAGCCGAGATAAGCGAAGTAGCGGGAGTAGCGGATATCATCTTTCATGTAACCGATTGAGAAGAGATGAACAAGTGCGCTTACAATCGCAACCACCACAACCATAATTGCAGATAGATTATCGACGACCATTCCTAAATGTAAATCGAGCTGACCGATAAAAGGAACATTTCCGAAGGTAAGCCATTTGAAAGAAACTTGTATAACTTCATCGGGGAAGAGGATGAGTTTGGAGAACATCACAGTCGAAGCTGATGCAAGCATCGCAAATAAAAGAGATGTTCCGATAACATCGCCGCCGCGTGGAAGTCGTTTACCGAAAAATATTAATATCAAAAACGATACTAATGGTATCAGCAGGTTTGAAATTGTTAATATTAAAATTAATTCCTGGTTCATATTTTCAAACTATTCTTTCAACTTATTAATTTCATCAACGTTCACGGTGTGGAAAGTTTTATAGATGTTTAAAACGATTGCTAAAGCAATTGCAGCTTCGGCTGCTGCGAGAACTATTACAAAGATGGCAGCCATGTGACCGTCTAAATTTAAAGTGCCGTAACGTGAGAATGCGATAAAATTTATATTTGCGGCATTAAGAATTAATTCGATGCCCATCAATACTAAGATAGCATTGCGCCGAGTTACAACCCCAAAAATTCCAAGTGAAAATAAAATGGCGCTCAAAACTAAATAATGCGTTAATCCTATTTGTAACATTAATTGCCTGTTAAATTTCTTTTTTGTTTTCTGTTTTCAAACACTATTTCTCTTCTTTGTCTCTTCTTGCTATGATTGCAGCACCGATTAGAGCAATCAACAAAATAACTGATGCAACTTCGAAAGGTAAGAGCCAAGTAGTCATAAACATTTCGCCAATCGCTTTGGCGGTTGGCATTGGGTCGCCAGTTTGCAGCGGTGCAACCTTCCAATCGGTTACAGTGAAGATGCCAATGAGAGTTCCTGCAATCATCGAAGTAATAAGTGCAGCCGGTAAAATTTTTAACGTGCCTGTTTTCATATCGACACTTACAACTTTATGAGTTAACATTACACCGAATAACATCAGCACTAAAATACCGCCGACATAAATAAGCAATTGAGTAATAGCAAGAAAATCGGCGTTCAGCAAAACGTAAAGTCCGGCTACTGCAAAAAAAGTAAACAACAACGAAAAAGCCGAGTAAATTATATTTCTTGAAAAAACAACAATCGAAGCTGAAACTACAGCGATTGTTGCAAAGAAGTAAAATAATATATCTATCAAACTCATAATTTTTTATGTTGGATTTTTGGTTTTAGTTTGTTCGGGTTTAGCCGGCGCCGCGGGCTTTGCCGCTGCTGCTTGTGTTTTTACACGTGTAATTTCGTCTTCCGTCATAGTGCAAAAATTATATATCAAATCGTGCCGTTTATATTCCGAGAATTCGTATGTATCTGTCATAAATATACATTCAGTTGGACAAGGGGGAACACAAAGCCCGCAGTAGCAACATTTTCCGATATCAATTTTGAACTCGGTTACATACAAGCGTTTCTTCGTTCCTTTCGAGGTCAAACCTAAATCTTCGGTCGGTAATGATTTCACGGTTTCAATATCGATGCAATTAACCGGACAGGCATTCGAGCACTGCAAGCATCCGATGCAATCGTCCATATTAACATACAAACGATTACGGGCGCGTTCGGGGAGTGTCATTTTTACTGTCGGATATTGAATCGTAACAGCCGGCACGAACAGATGCGAGAAGGTGATGCGCATACCAATCAGCACCGTCCAGATAGATGTAAATATGTCTTTAAAATACTGTTTCATAATATATTAAAAAATAAATAATGAACACCGAATATCGAATATCAAATGTCGAAGTTCATTTCTTTTGTATGTTTTGCTTACCATTTCGACTTTGAACTGTTTTAATACTTTTAACAAAAATTGATATAAGTTGATTACATTCATCATACACAAAGTCGATATTTTCTATTGGCTTTTTAAGTTTTAGTCGTTTAATTATTCTTAAACAGATACGTGTCTCTCTTAATTCCTTTAATATTATTTTTAACTTATGGATAAAATCACTTTTAGATTCTGCACTTTGAGCTTCACCATAATTCAAAGCCGGTGATGTTCCCGAGCGGATTAATTGATTCGCTAAATGATTACTGGCTTTTGTGTTTGGAATAATTTCTACAACATCAATTATCAAAATCGAAAAATCAACAAGTCTGTCTTCTAGATCATATTTTCGCTCTTTAGAATCATCCACAAATTATTATCCTTCAATATTCATAATTCAGTATTCGATATTCGATATTTTTTTTATTGTAACATAATCCATAGTCCTATTCCGAAAATACAAACAAATGCCCACGGTGTTAATACTTTCCACGAAATGAACATCAACTGATCGACACGCGTGCGCGGCAGAGTCCACCGCAGCCACATTTGAACAATGATAAAGAACATACCTTTTGTAACAAACCAGAACACCCCCCAAATTGGCCCACTCATAAAATCACCAAACGGACTGTTCCAGCCGCCGAGAAAGACTGCCGCTGCAATCGCCGAGACTGCAAACATATTTGCATACTCAGCTAAAAAGAACATTGCAAATTTCATCCCGGTGTATTCGGTGTGGTAACCGGCAACAAGTTCCGATTCAGCTTCAGGAATATCGAATGGAGTTCGGTTGACTTCAGCAAGTGATGCTACGAAGTAAATTAAGAATGCAATGAAAACGAACGGAAACTTTGCGAAGATAAACCAATTCCAAAACCAACCACTCTGCATGTGATTTATTTCCTGAAGATTCAAAGTTCCGGCAATCATAATTACAGCAAGCAACGCAAGTGCGGTCGGGATTTCGTAACTGACAATTTGAGCAGCCGCACGCATAGCACCAAAGAGCGACCATTTATTATTCGACGCCCAACCCGCCATTAACAAGCCGACTACTACAAGGGAAGATACTGCAATTATATAAAAGACACCTAAGTTGAGATGGCTGCCGATATATTCGCTGCTGAACGGGATAGCTGCAAATGCGGCATAAGAACCAATAAACACAAGAAACGGAGCAACCAAATGAAGTATTTTGTTGGCTGCCGATGGAACTATATCTTCTTTTTGAATAAGTTTGAGGATATCGGCAACGGTCTGTGCCCATCCGTGCCATCCGCCGGTGTACATCGGGCCTAATCGGTCTTGCATAAATGCTGAGACTTTTCTCTCAAGCCATACTGCAAACAATGCATAAGGAACGATAAATGCAAGAGGCAATATCGCGATTATTATGTATGCAAATATTTCGCTTCCTAATAAGTCGGTTAAAAATTTATCCATTTATCACATTAATCCATTTATCACATTAATCCATTTATCCAATAATCCAATACTCCAATACTTCATTACTCCATCACCTATCTATCTCACCTAACACAATATCAATGCTGCCTAAAATTGCAATAAGGTCAGCAATCATATAGCCGCGGGTAATTTCGGGTAAAACGGATAGGTTCACAAAACAGGACGACCTGCCTTTAACGCGATAAGGCGATCCGGTTCCATCGCTAACAATATAGAAACCTAATTCGCCGCGAGGAGCTTCGGTGCGAACATAAATTTCGCCTGCGTTCGGACGAATTCGTTTTGGAATTGCCGATTGAACTTTGCCGTCGGGTAATTGTTCAATCGCCTGCTCGATGATTTTTACACTTTGTTCCATTTCGCGACAACGGACGATGTAGCGGTCCCAGCAATCGCCAAGAGTTCCACGTTCACCTTTTCCGGTTTGTGGCTGCCAATCGAAACGGTTATAAATGCTGTAAGGATCGTCTCGCCGTAAATCCCAATCTACACCTGATCCACGCAGCACAGGTCCCGACGATGCATAATTAATCGCAACATCAGCCGGTAAAATTCCTACATTCGCTGTCCGCTTGATAAAAATTTCGTTGTAAGATAGTAAGTTGTTTACTTCTACAATTGTTTTTTTAAATTTATTGCAAAATTGCAGGGTTCTATCAACAAAATCGAGAGGGACGTCGTGCGAAAGTCCGCCAATCCAAAAATAGTTATACAATAGACGAGCGCCGCAAGTCCGTTCGAAAATTTCTAAAATCATTTCGCGGTCGCGCAGTAAATACAGGAACGGCGTAAATGCACCTAAATCGAGTCCGAAAGTTCCGATAGCAATTGTATGCGATGCAATCCGCTGAAGTTCAGCCATTATAACGCGGATGTATTCAACACGCTCGGGGATTTGAATGCCTAACATCCGTTCCATCCCTAAAACGTAACTCCACTCCATCGACATTGCGGCAACATAATCCATCCTGTCAACATAAGGAATCACTTGCGAATAGTTGCCCATTTGTTCAGCGTGCTTTTCAAAACATCTGTGTAAATAACCGATGTATGGCTTTACGTGCGTAACTATTTCACCTTCGACGGTAACTTCTAATCTTAGCACACCGTGTGTGGATGGGTGCTGAGGTCCCATCTGGATTAGCATCTCTTCGGTGCGGAGTTTTCTATCTTGCGTTTGAATCAATTCTGCCATATCAATATGGTACCTTCATACCGTGATAAAATTCTTGGACCTGATAATCTTTCCGTAAAGGATATCCTTCCCAATCTTCCGGTAAAAGTATTCTGCGTAAATCGGGATGGTCGGTAAAAACAATTCCAAACAAATCGAATGCTTCGCGTTCGTGCCAATCGGCTGTTCGCCACACCGATTCAATCGAAGGAATATTTGGTGAATCAACAGGTACTTCAACCTTGAGTGTGAACTTATGTTTTTTTGCAATCGATCCTAAATTATACACTACACCTAAAACACCTTTCCCATAATCCATTCCACTCAAGCACATAAGCGTATCGAATTGTAAATCAGAATCATCCCGCATAAAGGAAGAGATTTCCCGTATCGTTTCAGCTTTCACTTTTGCGTACGGTTCGAGAACACCCTCGATTTTTGCTTCAACAATTGCATCGGCAAATTTTTCAGTAAGTTTATTTTGTATTTCTTGTGGAGTCATTTTTAGAATTATGATTTTGTAATACGTTTGTTTTCGACTAAGCTTGATTTTCGAATCTTCTCCTGAAGTTTAATAAGTCCTTCGAGGAGCGCTTCGGGGCGTGGTGGACAGCCGGGAATATAAACATCCACAGGTATCACACGATCGACACCTTTGAGGACGTGATAGCCGTGTTCCCAATAGGGTCCGCCGCAATTAGCGCAGCTTCCCATCGAGATTACGTAACGCGGTTCAGCCATTTGATCGTACAAACGTTTTATTCGCTCAGCCATTTTAATCGAAACTGTTCCGGTTACAAGCATAACATCGGCTTGGCGCGGAGTTGCACGCGGCATTGCTCCGAACCTGTCCAAATCGTAATGCGATGCGCCCGTTGCCATCATCTCGATTGCACAACAGGCAAGTCCGAATTGCATATACCACAACGACGATAATCTTGCCCAGTTAAGCAAGTCGTCCATTGTCGTAATAACTATATTGCTATTTTCAAAACGTTTATCTAAAAGACCCATTAGAAATCTTTTTATTAAGTGAAGTGATAAAAGGAATATCCGGCTCGGGTTTATCCCAATCCAAGTCGCCTCGCACCCAAACATAGGCGTAGCCAACAAATAGTATTACAAGAAAAATTACCATTTCGATGAATGCAAAAAGTCCTAATTCCTGATACACGAGTGCCCAAGGAAAGAGGAAAAGGATTTCGACTTCAAAGATGAGGAAGATGAGAGCAACAACATAAAAGCGGATGTTGTATTTAACCCAAGGTGAACCAACGGGGTCTTCTCCGCATTCATAAGTAGTAAGCTTGTCAGGATACGGTCGTTTAGGACGGACAATCCAAGCGGTAATCAAACCTAAAGTAACAAAAATGCCGGCGATAATAAAGAATAATAGCACACGACCGAAGTCAGTTAGCATGTAGAAACAACTCCAAATTTGATATTTATATTATTTTTCATAAAAAAAACTTGAAAAATATATGAAGATTTGGAGTGAATTGCAATATCAGTTCAGTCTTCAGCAAATTTCTTTATCGCATCATAGAACTTCACAATAGCTTTCGCTTTACTTTTTCCAAATGTAAACCAATGCCACGTCGTATCGGGGGACGGATCGTCAACGATTGGTATTCTGATGGTCGGTTTGCCTTTAAATTCGCTTATTACTGGCTGTGCATTTTGTTTTGATTCTTCCATAGTTTTTCCTTTGAGTGTTTTTTTAATTATGAATTATCTGGTTAATTATCTTTTCTTTTTCTTGATTGTTCATTAGGAATAATTTTTTATGAACGTTATTATTTAATCTCATTAAGTCTCGCGCGAGTCATGCTTTCTCGTAAACTTCTTTCTTCCAAAAACTCATTTCGCTTTCTCTAACGGGGTAACCTTTTAGCTTGTAGAGCATTCTTGTCCGTTTTGTTGCCAATTCCGGATTTTCGATTTCCTAAACACGTTCGTAACCGACTTTCGCTAACCAGCGTTTAAACGGCTCGGCTTTGGGCGATGGAATTGACTGGATTATGCGGAAAATACCTTCGGTGTTAGCACAGTCGGTCTCATACTTTTTTCCATCGGAAGAAACCAATTTCAGTTGTCGACAAAATGTCGACAACTGGGTTATGTTTTAAAAAATTCATATTCTACAAACGTCCGACCCCTGCGGGGTCGTATATTGTGTTTACTTTCATTTTCTATAAACATTCGACGCCTACGGCATCGTTTATTTTTTGCCCCTCGATTATTTTTATTTCTTCTATCACCTGCCTTTTCCCCTTGTGATGATTATCTGGTTTCAAATGACTATAAAGGACAGTTAGGACGGTTAAATGTCGTTATAGTCGTTCCTATCCTTTGTAATTTTTTTTATTTTAGCTTGATTATTGTTTTCCATTTCTATTCCTTTAAAAACATACTGGATGATTCTTCTATCGGAATTAAGATAGTAGATAACTCGTTGCGGGAAACTTACGGAAAATAAGAGAGAATGGCAATATTTACTCAAAGAAGTTCTATTACCTCCATTTTATTGTGCAACCAATCGAAAATGTCTCCGGAACCGGAACTACCTTCCCGGCTAAAATTGCATCCACCGCATCTTGTAAATACTTTTCTTTTACAGCATCCGGGTTTTGCCAGTTGTCATCCATCTTGCCGTGATAGCGAAGCATACGCTTCTCGTCTCCGCCAGAGGTTCCGCCTTCGGTGGAGAACACAAAAAACTCAGGCGTATGCGTCGCCCCGAAAATATCGGCAACGGATTGGTCATCGTCTCTCAAATAAACGAAGTTGAAGTTTTTCTTTTTCGCATTTTTCACCATCTCATCGAAGTTATCTTGAGGATAGTTTACAGTTTCATTCGAGTTTATCGCAATCAACTGAACGCCTTTTGCAGAATAATCTCTCTGAAACACAATCATCCTCTCTTCATAAGCTTTCAC
The DNA here is from genome assembly GCA_947085405.1 of uncultured Ignavibacteriota bacterium. GTDB lineage: Bacteria > Bacteroidota > Ignavibacteria > UBA10030 > BY39 > JASEGV01. The sequence continues at coordinate 44,919 of CAMTWO010000019.1, read as the reverse complement.
GTACGGACAGTGATTACACGAAAAAACTACAACTAAAATTTTCTTATCCGAAAAATCGGAACTGCTGTATTTCATTCCGTCAGTTGCCGGTAAGTTTTTGAAAGAAGGCATTGCATTGCCGATTTTTAATTTTTCACTTGCCATAATATTGATTCTCCATTTTTACTCTTAATTTATTATCTCTTCGCCCAATCATCGAATATTTTTTTTAATTGGCGCGAATTAAATTTGGGCTTTTTATAAATATCTTTTTCGAGTCGCTGACGCATCGCTTCGTAAAGCGAAACTGCACAGGCAACCGAAACATTCAAACTCTGTATCATACCAACCATCGGAATCTGAAAGTTACCATCGGCTAATTCGGCAGCTTCGTCCGAAACACCGTGATGCTCGTTGCCTAACACAAGTGCAATTTTTCCTGTTAAATCTAACTGATACAGCGATTTCGAGTCCTTTCCCATGTGAGTTGCATAAATTTTAAAACCTTCGGTGTGCAATTTAGCGTAGCATGCTTTAATCGAATCAAACGTTCTTCTATCAACCCACTTGGTTGCACTTGCTGAACTCTTCTTCCCCAATTTCGGAAATTTTTCAACAGTGTAAACAAGTTGAACCTCCTCCACTCCAACTGCATCAGCCGAACGAAGTATGGCGCTCACATTATGCGGGTCGTGTATGTTCTCCATTACAACTGTCAGGTCGGGCTGACGGTGTTTTAAAACATTTTCTATTTTATTCTTTCTTCTTTCAGTTACTATATTATGTCGCTTCAATATTCACCTCTTGTATTTCTTCCTTCTTAATCTGCAAAATGACAATTGCAGTAATTACTAACACTGCACCAAAAATCTGAATCGGTGTTAAAAATGCATCCAACAAAACAAAAGAAGCTGTTATCGCAACAATCGGTTCGAATGTGCCGGTAATTATGGCACGCGATGCAGTGATGTAACGTAGTCCGTTAAAATATAATGTGTGCGGAATTAAGACTGAAACTATCGCAAACCCAATAAAGATAATCCAGGTTTCTGGTGAGTAGTTTGCTGAATATAAATTCCACGGCGGATTTACGAACAACCAAAATATTGATCCGGCAATAAAAGAATAGACTAAAATTGTCCAGACAGAATAATGTTTTAACACGTGCCTTAAATAAACATTAGTGAACGCCCAGCAAAACGCCGATGCCGCACCTGTTATCAAACCAATTTGACTGACGTTTGTTAGTGAGAAATCTTTTCCGCTAACGGTCAAATAAATTCCTCCGATGGAAATTGCGGCTGCGGTAATTTTCACCCAACCCAAAGATTCTTCTTTTGTAAATGCCGCATAAATTATTACTAATAGCGGCGCCATATATTGAATTAAGATTGCAGTGGAAACACTTATTTCCTGTATCGTGAAATAGTAAGTGAAGTTCGACATTGCAATGCCAACGATACCTACGAGGGCGAACATGTAAAAATCGGATTTTTTAATTTTTAAAAATTTTGGTTTGAACAGAAGGAAATAAACCAGCATCAGGATAGCAGAAAAAGTAATGCGTGTTTGAACGAGAATGAGTGGTTCGAGTTGCCTGGCGAAAAGAAATTTCGCGAAGGTTGCCGACACTCCCCAAAAAATTGTTCCACTTAAAATAAGGATGTAACCTTTTAGCGATTTCATTCTTCGTGAGAACCGCAACCGGTTTCTTCAGCTAAACGGCGGTAGTATTCGCATTCATCAGTGTCTCCGATTTTTTCGTAAAGGTCGGCAAGTCGTTTGTAAAGTTGAACAGGATTTTTTACATAATCCAAACCTCGCTTTACGAATTCGAGCAAGTAATCGATCGGCGGGATATTCAAATCGGGTTCGTAGCAATCGCTTGCAGCAATGTAAGTATCAACTACTTCGGGTTTTGTTTTAGCAGCTTTGTTAAAATAGACGAGTGCAAGTTCATAGTTATCATACATCGCGAAAGTAACTTCAAAAACTTTCGCAAGCCACATATAAACATCGTAAGCAATGTGTGGAAAAACCTGAGCTAATTTTTCGCCGAACAAGCAGAGTTCGTCGGGTGAAAGCGAACTGTTCCAAAACAATAATCGGTACAATTCCAAATCATCGATATTGCTGTTTACTGCCTCTTCAAACGCATCAAAAATTTCGTTGAACTCGGTTGACGAAGCAAACCTCTGGTGTATTTCTTCAATAGTTAGTTTAGGCATCTTAGTTTTGCAAATATCTTGTTCAAAATAATAAAGAGTATTTATAAAGTCAAGGTTTTTTTGTAAAAATCATCGTAAAAGAAGAATTTTTTTAACAGAGTAACCCCCGCTATGCCTCATCATTACGAAATAAGCCCCGTTCGGCAGTTCGTTTCCATCAAATAAAATACGGTATTCGCCTGCCGGATGGATATGGTCGGCTAAAACGGTAACCCGTTGCCCGATAACGTTATACACCTCAAGCAAAATAAAGCGTTCGGATTGCACCCGATACGTAAACATCGACAACCTGTTGAACGGATTAGGAAAATTTTGAACTACATCGAAGCTTTTCGGAATTAGAAAGTCAGTTGTGTCCCGGTTCTCAAATAGTGAAGAATATCTTTTTATCAGTCCACAAATTGCCGGGTCGCTTGTGCAATCGAATGAATAAGCATCTACAAAACGATTTCCCGGAAACGAAATTTGCCAGAGCAATAATCCCGAGGCTTTGCTCTTGAGAGTTTGGTCGAATATTACATCATAAAATAAACTTTTGTTAGTGCGGAAACCAACCTCGCCGATGATCAGCGGCTTTTGTTTCTCCCCGCTAATTGTTGAATGGTCGATAATCCACGCATTGGTCAACGAAGAATTCAATCTCCACGATTCGGGATAAATGTGAATGCTTCCAGCATCGATTTGTGAAAGTTTAATATTTTTTGAAAATGAAACGCCTGAAGTTCCGTTGAACATCCACGCAGGAAATTTTGAAGCTTGAGGATATGGAATTGTTGTAACATCCATTCCTTCTTCGCCCGTTCCGAGGAGATGATTGTTGTCGATGAATTTTAGATACTCTGAGATTTCTTGAATCCAGTTATAAACTATTCCGCCTGTCGGATCGCTCGACCTTGGTTCGTTTGCAAGTTCCCACATCATAATTGAAGGGTCATCCTTATAGAAAGTTTGTGTGTAAACGTTGAACCGATTTAAAATGCTTTGAACATAATATTTAAACCAACCTTTAATTGTTACATTTGTGTAAAAATCATCGTGAGTTAAATTGTCGGAAACAAACATCCTGTATTTTCTTTCGCCGGTACCGTTAATCCATTTTTGATTTTCTACAAGCGAAGTTCTTTTACCGGTTTGTTGTTCAGCTAACCATTCGACGTACTGATTCATCCCGCCGTAATCGTCCCAGTTATTTACAAGTGGAATTATTAGTTTAATGTTGTATGCACCGGCTTTTGCAATTACAAAGTCGAGTGCCTGCAAACCGCGTTCGCTTATTTTACCGGGGGCAATTTGAATAACAGCCGGATTTGCCGAGTCGGGTGAATCGAAAAAGCCCCAGGATCGAATTACGTTCACGCCATTTTGCTTTGCCTCTCTGAAAATATCAACAACTTGTTGTGTATCGCCATTGGCAGCTAAATTTTGCAAATAGTAGCAATTAACGCCAACAGGGTAAAATGGTTTGTCGTTGAGTGTAAAATTTATACCCGAAGTTTTGACGAAAGGCTGTTCCTGTGCAACCAACGGCTGGAAAAATAAAAATATACCAATGATTATTTTCCCGACTGCCCCTTTGTTAGACATAACATATATTATAGACCGAAATGTTTGTATGATTTCACGCATTTAATAATCTTCTAATCTTTTTAAATACTCACTCATTGATTTCATGCCGATAGGATCGGGAATGCGGAATCCTCTATTTCTTAATTTATTTAATTTCTCCATCGATTCTGCTTCTGAAATCCAACCTTTTTCAACACTGTAATGAATTAATCCTAATGTTCCGATAATTTTTAAACCTAAATTTTTTGCTTCTTTTCGGGATGCTTTTTCGTCTATTACGAGCGAACCCTTCGTCTCCAAACCTAAAATCAATACACTAACATCAGCATTACCTAATTTTTTTGTAATATTTTTTAAAGTATCAAGCATATTTTCCGGTGGTTTGCCTCTGCCAATTTTAAAATAATTTTTGATAATATTTTGGTAGTAATCAATGTATTCAAGTTTTATTAAACATTGCTTATATACTTCGTATGTCGTAAGAAGTTCAAATTGTTGTTTCAATTTTTCAAGTATATTTACCAATTCACCACGATGCCCAAAATTAAAAATTGCGGAGGCATCAAATATCAGGGGTCCTTCAATTTTGTGTATTTTTGCCACCGGCATTATAACTCTAAAATACTAAAATCTCTTCAATTACATTTGTGCGGGCACTCAGATATTCTTCCAAACTAACCTGGTCAACAAAAAACCAGTCTGCGAGTTTTCCCGCAGAAATGTTTTCCATATCGTATAACTCGAGTGCGGTGCGTAAAAATTCAGGAGATATTTCTTCATCTATATTTTCTATACGTGTTCGTGGAACTTCATCATCTATCTTGTATTTGCTAAAATAAAGTTTTTTTTCCTCCCACGAGAAAATTCCCTTCTCAACTAAACGATAAAAAAGAGCTTCCCGAGAAACATTGAAATAATGAGATATATGATCGAGTACTTCAATCCTTTTTAAATTTTTTCCGCCTTCTTCAATAATTTTATCTAACATATCAGATGGCATTAACAGTTCAGAAGCAAAAGCATACGCTTCTTTCTCCACCGGATCACGGCTCGACGAGATTAATGATACTACTGTTTGTTTATTTTCGCGCCCTAAATGAAAAAGAAGATGCGCAAATTCGTGTGCGAGTGTAAACAACTTCCTCTCTTTCGAGTGCAAGCGATTTATAAAGACAACTGAATATGAATCCCTGTATGAAAACCCGGAAACATCTAACGGTAACGCCCATTCAAATACATGAATATTAACTTCGGATAAAGCTTGCTTAAATTCTTCGAATGTTATGCGCTGGTTTAGTTTGAGAATGTTGCGAAGTTGTTCGGCGATTGTAGGAAGTTGTTGCTGATAAAAATCATATTTTAGATTGAAAGGACTTGGAAGTTTTTCTGCCATCTTATAAGCAGAATCTAAATAATAAATTTGCATTTCTGCATCCACTAAAGCGCTAGTGATAGCAGATTTCTCAACAGGCGACGATGTTTTTTTTGACCTGAATTGAAAATTCACATTAAGTTCAGCGTTTAAAAGATAATCTAAAGTGATACCGAGAGAACGAGATAACGAAATGCATTGTTCGAGTGAAGGCTCTCGGATACCTTTTTCCCAACGGGAAATTGTGCTTGTATCAATACCCATCCGCTTTGCCAATTCAGGTTGAGTTAAACCTGAATTACTGCGTAACTTATGCAAACGATCGGGACTTATTTTTTTCATTTTTTCAACTCCTAATAGCAATTTTATGGCTTGTTTTCAAACAATATACTAGATTATTTTGCAATAATCAACAATACTTGCCAATAATTCCATTTACGCCTTAAACAAACTCACACCTTCTAAAATTTTAGCCGATTCACCGTCGTGAATTGCAAACTGAGGTTTGCCGTGTCTTACCCCGCCCCAAATTGAAGCGCAGCCGAACTCACCTCGTTTGTTTATCGCATAAAATTTTACGTTGTGTTTAAACCTTCCTTTCTCGTCTTGCAGCCGTTTTTCGCGGCATCGTTCGTTCACTCTTTTGCAGGCAAGTAAGCATGCTTCTTCCGGCGACTTCCCTTGCCGCATCCATTCAACAATCATAACCGAACTACAGTTTAACAAATTTGCTTCGCCTCTTCCAGTGGAACCGGCGGCGCCAACTTCGTTGTCAACGTACAAACCTGCCCCAATAATTGGCGAGTCGCCAACACGTCCCGGAATTTTGTAAGCCAAGCCGCTCGTCGTAGTAACACACGATAAGTTACCCTTCGTATCAAGTCCGCTGCAATGTATCGTTCCGTAATGCCGTGAATAAGATTTCATATATTCACCGATATCAGTATCGTCGACGTTGTGAGGCGGAAGCCAGTCGTCTTCTTTGCTTAAATTTTCTTTCCACTTCAACCATTTCTCCCTCGATTCTTCTGTCAGCAAATTTTCTTCTTTAAAACCGTGAGCTTTGGCAAATTTGAGTGCACCTTCGCCTACAATTAAAACATGATCTGTTCGTTCCAAAACAAGCCGTGCAACTTTCGATGGATTTTTAATATTTCTTAATGCGGCAACCGAGCCACCGCGATACGAAGGACCGTGCATTACAGCAGAATCTAATTCAACAACACCTTCTTCATTAGGAAGTCCGCCATAACCGACGCTGTCATCTTTCGGATCGTCTTCTACTATATTAACACCTGCAATTACAGCATCCAGAGCATCCGAACCATTTTTAATCATCTCCATCGCAGTTTCTACGGTCTTTAATCCATTAGCGCTTGCGATTACAACAGGTTTAAAACTTGAGACTTGGTTTTGTTGTGATCGTGCAATGTTTTGAAAATTACTTCCAATAATAGTTCCGGCGCCCAACAGGGCGGTCGTCTTCAAAAAATCACGTCTGTCAATCGAATTCATAAAATCCTCTTTCAATTTAGCTTAATGTAGAAATTAGAAATGGAAATGTCAAATTTTTATCGAAAATAGCTTTTTGTTTTTAAACTCGGAATGGCTTATATTTGTAACGATTTTATCGAATGGTTGCAGAAAACTTAATAAAAATACGCAGTAGGATTGAACTTGCCTGCCGGAAGTCGAATAGAAATTTCAACGAAGTAACCATTACTGCCGTTACTAAAACTTTCAGCAGCGAATTGGCAAATGAAGCTGTTGAAGCAGGCATCTTCGACCTTGGAGAAAATTATGTGCAGGAATTTGTGCACAAAAAAAAAGAACTGAACGACGATAGAATTCGTTGGCATTTTATCGGACACCTGCAAACGAATAAGGTAAAGTTTGTTGCCGGACATGTGGAAATGATTCAGTCGGTGGATTCTGTAAGATTGGCAAAAGAAATTTCGGATTTTTGCTTAAACACAGGTATCAAACAGAATATTTTGATGGAAGTAAATACTTCCGAAGAAGCTGCAAAATTTGGAATTAAGCCCGGCGAAACACAAGTTGTTGCTGAAGAAATTATGCGGCTTCCGGGTTTGAACTTAATTGGTTTAATGACAATCGGAAGATTTTCGGAAGACGCAGAAGAATCACGCTATGAGTTTAGAATGTTAAAAGAAATAAAAAGCGATTTGGAACAAAAAGGCATTCCGCTGAAACATCTGTCGATGGGAATGTCGAACGACTTCGATGTAGCAATTGAAGAAGGCTCAACGATAATTCGACTCGGCACCGCGATTTTCGGTAACCGGGATTATAAAAAATAAATCTATCACAGATAGGGGTTTTAAAAATGAAGCTATCACCTTTAGACATTAAGAAGCAGGCATTTAAAAAAATCTTTCGAGGGTACGATCCCATCGAGGTTGATACTTTCCTTGAAATGATTGCCACCGAAATGGATGACCTTGTAACAACAAATAAAGATATGCAGGAGAGACTTTCAGTCGCCGAAGCACAGGTTCACGATTATAAGTCGATTGAAAAAACTTTACACGCTACTTTATTGCAGGCACAAGATGTTAGTACAAAATCTGTCGAGAATGCAAAATACGAAGGGAAGCTTGTTGTTCAGGAGGCAGAATTAAAATCCACGCAAATCCTTGATAAAGCCCGTTCCGAAAATACACGACTAAAGGAAGAAATCGAAATCCTAAAAGCAAAAAAGAATACTCTTTCGAGTCGCTTAAAACTTTTGCTGACTTCTGAACTGGAATTAATTCGGGCGTTAGATATAAACGAAGAAATACCCATTAGCGTAACAGAAGAAACACCCAAAGATCAAAACCAAAACGAATACGACGATATTATAAAAAGCATAGAAGAAAATAATTGAGAACAGAATGGAATTACGTGAAGAAATAAAAGAAACAGTTGCATACATCAGGCGCCACACAAAAATGCGCCCCGCCATCGGAATAATATTAGGAACCGGTCTCGGCGGACTTGCTAAAGAAATTAAAAAAGAGACCGTGCTTGAATACGAAGACATTCCGCACTTCCCTATTTCAACTGTCGAGTCGCACCACGGAAAACTTATTTTCGGAAAATTGAACGGTAAAAATGTGGTAGCGATGCAAGGCAGATTCCACTACTACGAGGGTTACACAATGCAGCAAGTTACTTTCCCCGTTCGTGTAATGAAATCTTTAGGAGTCGATACTTTATTAATCTCGAATGCCGCAGGCGGTATGAATCCACACTTCCAACGTGGCGATATTATGATTATCAGCGACCATATAAATATGTTGGGTAACAATCCCCTCATCGGAAAAAACGAAGACACTTTAGGACCTCGTTTTCCGGATATGTCCGAGCCATACAATCGGGAATTGATCGGATTAGCTGAACAAATTGCACTCGATTTAAAAATCAAAATTCAACGCGGTGTGTTTGTATCTGTTCCGGGTCCAAATTTGGAGACACGAGCCGAATATCGCTTTCTTCGATCTATCGGTGCTGACGTTGTTGGTATGTCCACTGTCCCCGAAAATATTGTAGCTGTGCATATGGGAATGCGAGTGTTGGGATTTTCGATTATCACGGATGAATGCTTCCCCGATTCGTTGAAGCCCGCATCAGTGGAAGAAATAATAGCAGTAGCAAATAAAGCCGAGCCGAAATTAACGAAGATAATGAAAGAAGTAGTGAAGAAAATATAAAATGTTCAAAGAACTTACTGACAAACTTAACTACTCGGAACTCGAACTTCAAATCTTAAAGTTTTGGAAAGAAAATCATATTTTCGATCAAAGCATCGCTACGCGCGATAGCAATAAGAGTTTTACTTTTTTTGAAGGACCTCCTACAGCAAACGGTCGCCCCGGAATTCACCACGTAATGAGCCGAACATTAAAAGATTTAGTCTGCCGTTACAAAACTATGCAGGGTTATCAAGTGCATCGAAAAGCGGGATGGGACACACACGGACTTCCTGTCGAAATTGAAGTCGAAAAATCACTCGGCTTCAAACACAAAGACGAAATAGTAAAATACGGAGTCGAGGCATTTAACGCCGAGTGCAGAAAATCGGTTTGGAAATACAAATCGGATTGGGAACGGATGACCGACCGTATGGGCTACTGGGTTAATATGAACGACCCGTACGTAACATTCGAAAATAATTATATCGAGTCAATTTGGTGGGCACTGAAAGAAATTTACAACAAAGGATTAATCTACAAAGGTTATAAAATTCAACCATATTGCCCTCGCTGCGAAACTCCACTCTCATCGCACGAAGTGTCGCTCGGATACGAAGATGTGAAAGACCCTAGCGTTTACGTGAAGATGAAAGTTATAGGAGAAGAGAATACTTACTTTTTAGTATGGACAACTACACCGTGGACTTTAATTTCGAACGTTGCTTTAGCAGTTCATCCCAAAATCGAATACGTAAAAGTTGAGAACAAAGGCGAGAAACTAATTTTAGCAAAACCTCGTGTTTCTGTTTTGGACGGTGAATTTGTGGTAATAGATAGTTATAAAGGCTCCGACCTTGTTGGAAAAGAATACGAAAGACTTTTTAATTTCAATCCTGTTAAAGAAAAAGCATTTTATATAATCACCGGCGACTTTGTTACCACCGAAGACGGTTCGGGCATCGTACACATAGCACCGGCTTACGGTGAGGACGATTATCAGGCAGGAAGAAAATTCGGCTTGCCGACAATACATCCTGTAAACAAAAGCGGCGAGTTCAATCCGGAAGTAACTGATTTTGCCGGACAGTTCGTAAAAGATGCCGACTTGAATATCATCAACAATATGAAGTTGCGTCGCATTCTATATAAAAAGGAAACTATTACACACAGTTATCCCCACTGCTGGCGGTGCAAAACTCCGCTGTTATACTATGCACGCGAATCGTGGTATATCAGCACAACAAAAATTGCACAACGGATGATTGAGTTGAACAAACAAATCAACTGGGTGCCGCCCGAAGTTGGCGAAGGACGTTTCGGAAACTGGTTAGAAGAAAACAAGGATTGGGCATTATCGCGCGACCGCTTCTGGGGAACTCCACTTCCAATTTGGTTGTGTAAATGCGGCGAAAAAAAATGTGTCGGAAGTATCCAAGAACTTCTTGAAGGAAAAATTATAAAGAACGGCTCAATCGAAAAAGTTGATGCCGATAAAATTGATTTACACAAACCATACGTGGATTCAATCGTATTCGATTGCCAAAAATGCGGAGGCACGATGCAAAGAACTCCTGAATTAATCGACGTCTGGTTCGATTCGGGTGCAATGCAGTTTGCTCAATGGCATTATCCGTTTGAGAACAAAGAAACTTTCGAAGGACAGCATCCGGCTGATTACATCTGCGAAGGGATTGACCAAACAAGAGGTTGGTTTTACTCGCTTCACGCAATCAGCACACTGCTATTCGATAAACCGGCTTTTAAAAATTTACTTGTAAACGAGTTGATACTCGATAAAGAAGGACAAAAAATGTCCAAGTCGAAAGGCAACACAGTTGATCCTTTCGCCATTATCGAAAAATTCGGTGCCGATGCAACTCGCTGGTACTTGGTTACAAACAGCCCGCCTTGGAAGCCGACACTCTTCGACGAAGATGGAATAACGGAAGTTCAGCGGAAATTTTTCGGAACTCTCATCAACACATACTCATTCTTTTCACTGTATGCTAACATTGATAAGTTTAATTTCAGTGAAGCTAAAATCCCTGTTTCGGAACGGCTTGAAATCGACCGCTGGATTATTTCATCGCTTAATACACTCATAAAAAAATACACACAAGCGATGGAAGAGTACGATGTTACTAAAGCCGCGCGATTAATAGGCGATTTCACAATCGATCAACTATCCAACTGGTATATACGTCGTAACCGGCGACGCTTCTGGAGAAGCGAACTTGGAAAAGATAAAACCGCAGCTTACCAAACTCTGTACGAGTGTCTAATTACTATTTCGAAATTGATGGCACCTTTCGCACCCTTCTTATCTGAAGAAATTTATCACAATTTGAATTCGGCTACTCATAAAGAAAAATATTCATCCGTTCATTTATCGATCATTCCTCAGGCAGATGAAACATCGGTTGATACAAAACTCGAAGACCGTATGTCGAAAGTTCAACGAATCGTTTACCTGGCGCGTGCGATACGTAATAAATCGAATTTGAAAGTCCGTCAACCGTTGCAGCGAATTATTCTCCCCATCACATCCGAAGAATATAAAAACGAAATCGAAATGATGAAAGATGTTATCATCGATGAGATTAACGTAAAGACAATCGAATATGTCAGCGACGATTCGGAAATCGTTCACAAGCGGCTGAAACCGAATTTCAAAACAATCGGACCGAAGTATGGAAAATTCGTTCAGCAAATTGCCAATGAAATAAAAGCAATGAGCACAAATTCCATCAAAGAATTGGAAAAGAATGGCAAGTTCACATTAAAGATAAATGAAAACGAATTCGAAATCGTTTTAGATGATGTCGAAATTATACACGAAGATATTAAAGGATGGCTCGTTGAGAACGACAACGAAATTACTGTAGCTTTAGATGCAGAACTTACAGAAGAATTAATAAACGAAGGCTTCGCACGCGAGTTTGTGAGCCGTGTTCAAAATATGAGAAAAGATGCTGGCTTCGAAGTTATTGACCGTATCGAAATTTATTTTGAGTGTGGAACGACTCTTAGAAACGCAATCTCAAAAATGAAACAATATATTCAATCCGAAACATTAGCCGCAAGCATCTCACCTGAACTGCAAACTTGCGATTATTCAGCAGAATGGGATATAAACAGTGAGATGTGCAAAATTGGTATAAAACGAATATAATAAGATAAGGAGAAATAAAAATGGCTAAGATAACAAAAAAAGCAGCCTCAAGCACTAAAAAACCGAAAGCTGTAAAAAAATTAAAAGGGACTACTGTAAAAATAAAAAGTGCGTCTCCAAAAACGCCTCAAACAAAAGCCACAAAAAAAGTAACTACTAAAACTGCAACGCCAAAAGTAGATACAAAAACTAAAACGGCTTTTACACGCGAAGAGCTTGACAATTTCAAGAAACTCATTAACGAGAAGCGGAAAGAAATTTTAGAAGACCTTGAAAATCTGCGCGACACTATGATGGACAGCACCACCGGCGAATATTCAAGCGAAAGCCCTTCTTACTCGTTACACATGGAACAAGGCACCGATGCTATGGAACGTGAAAAAACATTTATGTTCGCATCGAGAGAAGGAAAATTTCTGAACTACCTCGACGATGCTCTGACACGGATCGAGAAAGGTGTTTACGGCAAGTGCAATGTATGCGAAAAACTGATAGAAAAAGAAAGACTCGAAGCAGTTCCTCACGCACAAATGTGCTTCAAGTGTAAAAGCAGTCAAAAATCTTAAACAACCAACATTGCGGATATAATTTTGAGAGTTCTATTTATTACGCTGTTTATTGTCATCGGTGATCAGCTCACTAAACTTTTAGTAAAAGGTATTTCGATACCGTTACTTGGCATTAATTTTCCCGGAATGCCATACGGCTATAGCAAGCCAATCATCGGCGATTTTCTCCGCCTCACGTATATCGAAAATGCGGGCATGGCTTTCGGGTTTGATCTTGGCGGGAAACACTTCTTCGGAATTGTCTCTATCCTCGCCAGCATCTTCATCATTATTTACTTATACAAAGTCCGGCATACAAATTTTGGTCTCCGCCTTTCGCTCGCTCTGATTTTAGGAGGCGCCATCGGAAATATGATTGACCGGATTTTTTACAGTGTAATTTTCGGTTACGGAAAATTATTCTTTGGCCGCGTCGTCGATTTTATGGATGTCGATTTTTTTAACATCAATATATTCGGTTATCACCTCGACCGCTGGCCCGTCTTCAATGTTGCCGATGCGTCTGTAACCATCGGTGTAATTTTGCTGCTTATTTTTCACAAAGCAGTTGATAACAAAAAGCAGGAATCTATTAATGTTGATGCGACATAATGTCACGACATTTACAGATCAAAGTTCCACCCGGAAAAACACGTGAACGTTTAGATGTTTTCCTAACACACTCAATTGAAAATGCAACCCGCACGAAAGTTCACGAAGCAATAGATGCGGGATTTGTATTAGTAAACGGAGAACCTGCAAAACCGAGTTACAAAGTTAATCCGAACGATGTTATTGATGTTACAATTCACAAGCCCCCGCCACAGGAAGTCAATCCGGAAAATATCCCGCTAAAAATTGTTTATGAAGATGAATACCTGATTGTTGTGAACAAAGCTGCTGGCATGGTAACTCATCCCGCTTATGGAAATTACACAGGAACACTTGTTAATGCACTCCTCTACCACTGCAATGGTAAGTTAGCAAATCGAACTCAAACCGCTGAAGACGAAGAAGCAGATGCTGTTGACGAATTAGGATACGAACCAACAAATTCGCGGGCTGGAATTGTGCATCGCCTCGATAAAGATACCTCCGGCTTAATTGTAACTGCAAAAGACGATGTTACACATTCAAAATTAGCTTTGCAATTTTCAAAACGAACTATTGAGCGTGAATACTGGGCAATTGTTTGGGGACTTTTTGGAAAGAAGAAAAAAGGATTTATCGAAGCGAGTCTTGCTCGTAGTAAGTCCGACAGAAAAAAAGTTGCCGTAGCCAACGTCGGTAAGTATGCGATGACCGAGTATGAAGTTATTGAAGAGTTTGATTTCTTATCTTTGGTGAGATTAAAACTCCGAACCGGCAGGACACATCAAATCAGAGTTCACATGCACCACATCGGGCATCCTGTTTTTGGCGATCCGACTTACGGAGGGAGAAAAATTGCTTATGGCGATGCTGCTAAAAAAAGGAAAGTATTCGTGAATGAATTATTGGAAATAATGCAGCGACAAGCGCTCCACGCAAAAACAATAGGTTTCGTTCATCCCAAGACAGGTGCTAAAATACAATTTGATTCTGAACTTCCACAAGATATGCAGAAAGTTTTGAAACTACTGAAAAAGGAACAGGATGAGGATGTGGATTTATGAACAGAAGGTTATTCGGAATACTTCCGTTTCTTTACTACTACCGCTCGACTTTTTGTTCCCGATTTTTCATCGGGATTATGTGCCGCCTTTCTTTTTTGTGCTGGTCTTTTACTGTTAAATCCGTATTGAACTGTTACTTTTGTTATCAGAACAATGGGTTATACATCATTCAGTCAATAATTCCTTAATGTTATTTGAGATTACTCTCGGTATAATATTTTTTCCATCAAAAAATGAATCATCTTCAAATTCTTCTGCTACCCAAATAAATTTTTCTTTCCCTTTAACATTAATTTTCATAGGAACAAGGTGAACTCCTGTTGAAAATATTTTAGGTTGAATTTCTGTAAACTCATAATTGAGTAGTCGTTGTTCAATTTTTAGTCCCATAGTATTTTAAATATAAACAATAATTCCTATGCATCAAATTTTACAGTTCCTTTTACAACCTTCCCGCCACAACTACAGCACCTTTTATTGCGTTAACATTTCCGCCGTTCACATCGAATGCTTCCAACAGCACAACATAGATGCCGATCCTTGCTTTTTGTCTTTCATCATTCATCCCATCCCAGATAACTTGTCCGCTTGAGCCACTCGGCTCGTTGTTCACTAACGTGCGAATAATTCTTCCTCTCGAATCGAAAATTCTGATCCTTATCATCGCCGCAGTTGATGGTAAGTTATACGAGATTATGCAATGGTCTTCAAATCCATCGGCATCGGGCGAAAACGGATTCGGTGAAAATACAAGTGAAGCATTTGTAGGAATTGTTGAAGCAAAAACCGAGTTTCGCTTCCCCGGTGTACCGCCGATCGTATTAGCATTTGTAGTCCAGTTGCGGCGATCATTGCCAGGCAAATTCGGATTGATACGCTCCAACGCTCGCCCGCCCACATCGTAAACATCCGGGTTGTGCCACTTTGGCGAGTAGCCGATACTATCAATCACAAGGTTGGTTAAATCTTTCAACACAACATCATCACCATCATTGTGTAAACTCAAACTGCTTTTCTTGAAAATATGTAAGTGTATGTTATCACTTGTATCGCTTAAATAACTAAACAAATTTAAGATAGATGAATCGGCTGATAGAACAAGAAATTCGCCCGGTTTTACAATTATTGAAGAAGCACTCAAATTAAACTCGTTAGCTTTACCCGCTGTGTCGGGCTTATCGTGGATTTTCCAATCACGCATTTCAACCGGGAAGGATTCTCGATTGTACAACTCGACGTACTCGCACATTCCGCTTGACGGTGCGAACATTATTTCGTTGATAACAAGCGACTGTTGCGGATAACCGATTTTTAAAATCCCGAATGTAACGTTGTCTCTTAATCGCATCTCGTTCTGATATTCAAGGATACCGATTAACTGCTTAACTCCGCCGCCCGGATTTTGCCACAAGAAATTTACTATCGTAGAATCTTTGAACGATAAATTCCCTGAAAAATTTTGTGCTGATATTAATTCTGATTCCTGCCAAATCGAATCGCCGTTGATGTCGTGAAATAATTTGATGTTAAAATTCGATGCACTCTTCTTTCCGGCATTTCTAACAACCACGAAAATATTTACCGGTTCATTGGGCAAACTTTTACCTGAATAAATCCGTAATGCCTGCAAATCGAATTCTAATGGTGTTAAATAATTTTGTTTTCCCGGAGTTGCACCTGTAAAATCGAGTGAGTTGCCCCAATTTGTTGAATCTAAAGGAGTTAGAGCTGCTTCAACCCGCTCAAGCGATCTTCCGTTTGAACCGCCCCAGCTTGGTAGATAAATAACGCTGTCGATAATAACATTCCTGTTATCGAACAACACAGCCGCATCGCCATTGTTGCTGAAAAGATAAGTAGGAATCGAAAGCGATTGAATTACTTTCGATGGAATCTCCCGACGTTTATCGAAGAGCAGCGAAGTGTCTTTCGTTACAATTAAATATTCTTTCGGCAGTAATAGAATTCGAGAAGATGTAATCAAATATTTTGAAGAAGAATTCCGGTTGCTGATTTTCCAGTTGCGAATATCTACTGTATCGTCAGATAAATTGTAAAGTTCAAACCACTCCGGCTCGCCACTAATCGGTGCGAACATCAATTCGTTTATCACAATTGTGTTTGTTTTGTGTCCGACAAATACCGAAGCGAGTTTGATATTGTTGAGCGAATCTTCATCGTTCGTAAAAACTACTCGTGCAATGAAAGTATAACTGCCAACTGTGGGAATTGCAATCGACTTCGAAAAAATAATCGAATCATTTGTATTAATTGGATTGCTAAAATGTGATGATGCGATGAGTTCAGATGATTGAGAAAGCGAATCTTTATTTGCATCTAAAAATAATTCAATCGTAAAATTGTCAGCCGGCTGTTTGCCTTTGTTGATAATTACAGAATTGACCATTAACTCGTTGGAGACAATCGGATTCACAGGATCAAACAAAATAGCCCGGATGCTTAAGTCGAAGTCTTTTTGCGTTAGAGAATTTTTTCTGTTTGGCGTTGCACCTTCGGGATGAGCGCAAGTGCCCCAGTTGGATTTAAAAGTTGTCGGTGCGGTTGATTCGATTCGTTCGAGCGATTTTCCATCCGACCCGCCCCAACTCGATTTGTAAAACGCACTATCAATTATTTTGCCTCGCTGATCATATATTACTACTGCATCGCTGTCGTTGTTGAGTGCGGGTAATGCTGAAACAATGAAAATTTTGCCTGCAACATTATGCCGTGTTTCATAAAGATTAATACTGTCTTTAGCAATCAATGCAAAATCTTTTGGCTTCAGGTAGTAATCGAGTGATGTAATCGTGAATCGGGAAGCGGTTCGGTTGTCTGATATTTTCCACATTTTCAAATTTATCGAATCTTTGGTCGTGTTAGTAATTTCCACCCATTCGGGTTCGGGCGCAGTCGGGCGATACATAATCTCATTCACTACAATAGAAAATGGGTGGATGCCAAATTCCACACGCACAATTCTTTTATTGTTCTGCAAATTTTCATCTCCAACCGCTTCCAACTGAACAATCATTTGAAGTTCGCTCGTTCCCTGAAATGGAATGAAGAAAGAAATCCGCAACGAGTCGTGCTGATATAATAATGAATCCAACGAGTGTGTTTGAAAAAGTTCACTCGACTGTGCCGTCGAATCGAAGTTCGCATCAATAAATAAAGATACATCGAATTCTTTAATCGTTTCCAAACCGAAATTTTTAATTGTTGTATGTAATATCAGTGAATCGCCAATTATAGGATAAATTGGATTATAATTGACCGACGAAATCCCGATGTCGGTTTTTACTTTTGCAGTAATCATAACATCATCAAATCTAATTGTTCCTGTAGTGCCTGTTCCATTTCCTATAATCCGCCATCGAAATTTTACATTAGCTTGATTGTTCAGCAATTCAGGAAGTTGAATTCTCCGTTGTAAATAATTTGTATGACCCGCATATTTGATTGTATCGCTGATAATCAGATTGAAAGTATTCCCGCCGTCGGTCGATGCTTCAATCAGAACTCCCGAATCGTGGGTAGATGAGCGGCGTTCAAAAAATTTGAGCGAATCGACTAATTTATTAAAGAAATTGAAAACAGGTGAAATTAAAATTTGATTGATACGGGCATTTGTAGAAACTACTGCATTCGGAATTGAATTAGGGGTAGATGTTGTAGTTATAAAATCGTTCGTTCCAGCAATCCGGTTTTGAGTTGACGACCATCCAGTTGGTAATGCAGGAGTAATGATGTAAGAGCTATCGAAATTTTGGGAATATGGGAATTGAGCAACTTGACTATGAGTTGCTGAAGTGAGAAAAATTATTAGTAGTATGTAAAATTTCATAGTTCACCTCCGGTAAATAAATAATTAAACTCGGGAGGCGGACTAAAAATTTTATATTTTAAAATGATTTTTCTGTTTTTTGGAGATCTGTTTTTTCTATTGAACAGTAGAAATAATTAGAATATTTATGCAAATGATTAAAAAAAACCGCTTCAACATAACTGTTCCTTTCAGATTGTTATAGGTTAGACCTGCATAATTTTACTAATTCAAAAAATGAAAAGCAAACTCATCAAAGTTTCAGTCTTATTTTATCCAACCAGCTTCCTTATACCATTTAAAAGTTTCTTTTACACCTTCTTCTAAAGTAATCTTCTGTTGAAATCCCAGCTCGTTTTTGGCTTTCGATATATCGCAAATCCACGCATCGGCAATCATATCTTTGCTTTTTTCGAAATTAAACACTGATGGCTTTCTACTGAAAAGATCAATCAGATTGTATAAGGCAGCAACAATTACAACTATGAATTCAGGAACCCGAACTTTGATAGTTTTGCGATGGATAATTTCTTGTGTAACCTTTCCAATATCTTCCCAAGTATATGCTTTCTCGCTTCCGATGAAATAAGTTTTCCCTGCAGCATCAGGATGCTCGCCCGCTAAAATAAGTCCATCAACAACATCATCGACATGCAAAATATTTACATATTTACTTTTAAATCCTACCAACGGAATAATACCATTATTAACAGTTTTAAAAAAATCTAACGTTGCCGTATCGCGCGGACCGTAAACTGCCGGTATTCGAACAATTGTAAAAGGAATTTTATTCTGAAAACTTAATACTTCTTTTTCAGCAGCCATCTTACTTTTTCCGTAAGTAGTTATCGGCTGCAACTTCGATTCTTCATTCACCGGTTTACCGTCGGTTGAAGGCCCGACCGCAGTTAAACTTCCTGCAAAAATGAACCGCTTTAAATTTGAATTAGTTTCGGCTGCCTTCAACAAAACTTTAGTTGCTTCCTGATTTCCCAGAAAATATCCTCTCTTGGTTTTCGATGCAGTAACGCCCGCAATGTGGTAAATATAATCGACATCTGAAACTGCTTTTCGCAAGACCTCAAAATCGAACAAATCGCCGTAAACATACTCAACAGGTAAACCTTTCAGCCACCGCTGGTTTGAGTGTTTTCGGATTAAACATTTTACGTGATACCCTCTTAGAATAAGATTCTCTACTAAATGGCTGCCGATAAAGCCGGATGCTCCTGTAACAAAAATTTTTATCATCTAGAATAAATTGGGTTGATTGACTTTTTTAATTATATGAAGTATATTAAAAATAAAATTTGTATTCAAATATAAGGATTATTTAAGGAGTTTAATAATGGCAGCTCGTTTTTCGGAAAGGACGTCGTTTTTCAATTGGCGAAAGAACATGACGGATTGGGCAACATCATTTAAAGGAAAATTTAACTGGAAAACAAAAAACGGAACATCCGCAGAAGTGGAAACAAAACCTGATGTTACTGTTATAGACGAAAGTGGACCTAAAATCCCGGTCGATCTTTTTGATAAATGTTTTACTTTTACTCGCGCCGACGAGGTTAAAGCCGCCGGTCTATATCCCTATTTCAGAACAATCGAGGAAAACGAAGGTCCTGTTGTTCAAATAGAAGGACGCAAAGTAATAATGGCTGGTTCAAATAATTATTTGGGTTTAACAGCACATCCGAAAGTTAAAGAAGCAGCAATTAAAGCCGTAGAAAAATATGGAAGCGGTTGTTCAGGGTCAAGATATTTGACCGGCACCCTCGACCTGCATAACGAGTTTGAATCGAGAATGGCTAAATTTATGGGAACCGAAGCATGCTTGCTTTTCAGCACCGGTTATCAAACAGCGCAAGGAATAATTCCAACACTTGTTCAACGCGGCGAATATGTAATTACCGACAAAGATAATCACGCAAGTATCGTAGCGGGTGTTGTTATGGCAAAAGGAATGTTTGCCGACTTCGTTCGTTACAAGCATAACGACATGAACGATCTGGAACGTGTAATTAAACGACTTCCATTAGAAGCCGGAAAATTAATTGTAACCGATGGCGTTTTCAGCACGTCGGGCAATATAGTCGATTTACCAGCACTTGTATCGATTGCTAAAAAATATAACGCCCGAACTTTAGTTGACGACGCGCATTCAGTTGGTGTAATCGGAAAAGGGGGCAGAGGAACTGCAAGTCATTTCAATTTGGTAGAAGAAACCGATTTAACATTCGGAACTTTCAGTAAAACATTTGCTTCGCTTGGAGGTTTTGTTGTCGGCTCGGAACGGGTTATAAATTATTTGAAGCACCATTCAGCAGCATTGATTTTCAGCGCCAGCCCGACACCCGCGTCGGTTGCAGCGGCATTAGCAGCTCTCGATATTTTAGAGAAAGAACCGGAACGGATCGACAAGCTTATACGCAACGCAAACAAAATGCGACAAGGTTTCAAAAAAGCCGGCTTTAAAATTATCGATGGACAAACAGCTATCATACCGGTTATCATTGGGGATGATATGCTCGCATTTACATTGTGGAAAGAATTATTCGACAACGGCGTTTTTGTGAACACATTCATCAGTCCCGGCGTTCCACCCGGAATGCAGATGATGCGCACAAGCTACATGGCAACACACGAAGACGAGCATTTAGATCAAATTCTCGAAGTGTTCATTAAGGCAGGAAAAAAACTCGGCTTGATAAACTAATGGGTAATATTACAGTTACGGTTGTAAAAACCCGAAGCGAGTTTAATAAATTTGTAAAATTCCCCTGGAAAATTTATGAGGATAATCATTACTGGGTTCCTCCACTTTTATTTGAGAGAAGATTTTTAGTAGATCGAAAAAAAAATCCGTTCTACAAACACGCTCAAGCTGAATTTTTTCTTGCACTAAAAAATAATGAAGTTGTGGGCAGGATAGCTGCTATCATCAATCATAATCATAATAAAGAACACAACGAGAATATCGGATTTTTCGGTTTCTTCGAGTGTATAGACGACCAATCAGTTGCAAACGAGTTGTTTAATACTGCACGTAAATGGTTGAAAAATAAGGGCTTGTCAGTTATGAGAGGTCCTGCAAATCCATCGGTGAACGACGAATACGGACTGCTGATTGATGGCTTCGATAAAACGCCGGCAGTAATGATGCCTTACAACCCGCCTTACTACTGCAAGTTGATTGAAGCCGCGGGATTTCAAAAAGCAAAGGATTTGTATGCACATTTTTTGGAACAACACAAAGTAAACCGCGAAAAACTTTCGAGAGTTTCACAATTAGTGAAAGAACGGAATAAAATTACTTTTCGAAGCCTCGACATGAAAAATTTTGATGAAGAGGTTAAGAAGATACATAAAGTTTACAACGACGCATGGCAATACAACTGGGGCGCCGTTAAAATGACAGACGACGAATTCAAAGCATTGGCAAAATCGCTAAAGCCTGTGGCTGTTCCCGACCTCGTTATATTCGCAGAAGTCGAAGGTAAACCTATCGGCTTCGCTTTATCGCTCCCCGACATAAACATTGCGTTAAGATACAACAAAAAGGGACGCTTGATTCCCGGACTTATCAGGTTGATGCGTCATAAAAAGAAAATTGATGGAGTTCGTATAATCGCATTAGGAGTTTTAAAAGAATACCAAAAGAGCGGGGCGGCAGGTGTGTTATTTTTTGAAACAGCCGAACGTGCATTGAAACTCGGCTACAATTGGGGCGAAGCAAGCTGGGTACTCGAAGACAACGTGATGATGAACCGCAATGCCGAAACAATGAATTCAGTTCGTTATAAAACATACAGAATTTATGAATGCAATTTTTAATCACTATAATATTTAGGAAGGAATATTTATGCCTTTGAAAAAATCGGGAACAATTTGGATGAACGGAAAATTTGTAAAGTGGGATGCTGCAAAAATTCACGTGCTCTCCCATGTTGTGCATTATGGTTCGAGCTGGTTCGAAGGCATTAGGTGTTACAATACTAAAAAGGGGTCGGCAATTTTTCAAATGCGACCACATTTCGCACGCCTGTATGATTCAACAAAAATTTATCATACAAAAATTCCATATTCCATTGAAACATTAGAAGATGTTACAATAAAACTAATCAAAAATAACAAATTAAAAAGCTGTTATATCCGTCCTGTTGTTTATCGAGGTTACGGTGAGATGGGTTTGAACCCGCTAAAAAATCCTGTGGAAGTAGCAATAGCAGTTTGGGAATGGAGTTCCTATTTAGGTGATGAGTCGTTAGAGACCGGTGTTAAAGCTGGTATCTCGTCGTGGCAGAGGTTGGCGCCAAACACAATTCCGACTATGTCAAAAGCGGGGGGAAATTATTTGAGTTCGCAGTTGATAAAAATTGAAGCTCTCGAAAACGGTTTCGCAGAAGGTATAGCACTCGACGCATACGGAAATGTAAGCGAGGGGAGCGGCGAAAATATTTTCTTAGTTAAAAACGGAAAAGTTTATACTCCATCAATCGCCGATGCAATTTTACCTGGAATAACGCGTGCGAGTGTTATTCAAATTTTGAAAGATGAAGGGATAGAAGTAATCGAAACGACAATCCCGCGTGAGTTTTTGATGATTGCGAACGAAGTTTTCGTAACCGGTACTGCTGCTGAAATAACACCTGTATGCTCTATCAACCACCAAACAGTTGACCACGGCAAACCGGGAAAAATTACACGATTAGTGCAGGAAAAATATTTTGATATTGTTAAAAACGGAAACGACCCGCACGGATGGTTGACTTTTATAATGTGATAATATAGGTTCTGTTATGTGTTCGTTGGCTTGCGTGAATGTTGCACATATTTTTTTCCCTTCCTGGATTAGCTGAAAGGCTCAATTGACTATCGTCAGTCATTTGAGTATATTTCAACTAGTTGAAACAAAGGAAATCCTATGAGAACAGTAGAAGCAAAAAAAGCAAATGTTACTGAACTTCTCGCCGAGTCTGAGAAGTCACACGAGCCGATCCACATCGTCGGGAAGAAGAACGCGGCAGTCCTCATTTCAGTCGATGACTGGCGGGCAATCGAAGAGACGTTGTATTTGCTTTCTATTCCCAAGATGCGTGAGTCGATTGTTCGAGGTTTGAGGACACCGATTGAAAAGTGCTCTCGGGAGCTTTCTTGGTGAAATGGACGCTTGTCTATGCTAAACAAGCACAAAAGGATGCTAAAAAACTTGCGGATAGCGGATTAAAACCGAAAGCCGAAGAACTTCTGAATATTCTTAAACAAAACCCCTTCCAAAATCCCCCGCACTATGAGAAGCTTGTCGGTGATTTGACCGGAGCCTATTCTCGCCGCATTAATATTCAACATCGCCTCGTCTATCAAGTCCTCGAAAACCGCCACATTGTGAAAGTTATTCGGATGTGGACGCATTACGAATGAGCTTTGTCGCCGAGATAACACCTGTATGCTCTATCAACCACCAAACAGTTGACCACGGCAAACCCGGGAAAATTACACGTTTAGTTCAGGAAAAATATTTTGATGTTGTTAAAAACGGAAACGACCCGCACGGGTGGTTGACTTTCGTCTAGTAGGTCGGAATTGAATTCCGACCTACATTTAAAGATTGTTTTTATATTCTAATTTTCATTCCGAAAGCAAACGAAGCTCTGCTTATACTTCGTGGCGAAATTGCAGCATCAAAATTTTCGGTCGCAAACTCTATGTCCATAAAGCTGAATAGAATTCCGAATCCAAAGCCCATATTAAATCCATCAACACCACCGAGTGAAACTCCTGTACGGAGAGGCAGCCACTTCCAGGGTTTATATTCAACCCCCAACGAAAAACGGGGTTTCGTAGTATTGCCTGCGAGATTATTAAAACCCTGATTGTAATCAAGCGCTAAAAGTAATTCGCCCGGGAAATTACTTATGAACGGAGCTTTATCAAACTGATATGCCGCACCAATACGCAATACTGTCGGCAAACCGGATGAAAAATTTTTGATAGGCTTATTAGTTCCATTCAGCAATGTATCCAAATTGTCTAATTGTTCCTGAGCTGTTCGAGGATCGTCGAAATCAAATTCGCCATTACCGGAATTTTCATACGTATTTTGTTTCCATGTGATTGCGCCAACATCTGTCAGCGCGATTCCGATGCTCAATTCGTTATTAACAAAACCCGAAATACCAAGATCAATCCCGTATCCTGAACCTGCGGGTTTTGGGAATGGCGAATACTGAACATCACTTTCTTCTTTTAACAAATCCAAGCCGGCAAATTTTGCCTGATAATCTACCCGACCGGCAATTTTAGCATTCGCATCGGTTGTGAAGTGCGTGTTATTACGACTCAACTCTGCAAAACCAAATCCGTGTATCATTTTAACTGAAATACCCGCAGCCATCGATTTCATAAAAATAAAACGCGGAATCCTTCTGCCATACGAAAGCGAGTATTCACGATACCACATTGAGTTAAAATAAGTTTTACTGAAATCGTAACGACTGCCGAGCGGATTTCCGTAGAGCAAAAATTGAACATAATCTTTCGGCATTAAAAAATTGACGCCTGTTCTTTCGATAACACTAACTACAAAACCGCCAACCGTTGAATGCTGATATGAAAACGATAATAACTTAAATTCAAAATTAAATCCTGTTTGCGCCAATCCTGAAGGAAAAACTTCCAGTATTTTTCGTTTATCTGCATCTTTAAGAAAAATTGGATCCCCATTTTTGTCGCCGGTGAAATACTTCTCGTATAAATCTAAATCTATTAAATCGCTCCCGACTTTCGTTCCGAAGTTCAACAAATTAAATGTTACTGTTCCTTTATCTGGATAACCAAGATTAGCCGGATTGATTCCGACAGAATTTATTCCACGTGCAATCGCCGTATAGGTTCGCGCCATCCCGATACCTTGTAAATTTGTAAGGTCGCCTCCTGCATTTGCCGACTGGTACACGGTCAAAATAATAACAGCAATTATTATTTTCGCTCTCATCCCTTAATCCTCCACCCGATAATTAAACGTTCCAAAAACACGAACATTCATTTTATCTGAATTTCTGAATTTTACGGAAGGGGATGAATCAGGTGTATTGAAAATAATTTCGAGCACTGCGAACTTTGCTTTGTTAAGATTATCCAACTCAGTCTTATTCATCGCAACAGAAAACTTTGATTGAACTGCCTGCGAAGCAAACCCATCAACGCCAACAAGAGCAGAAGTTACCTGAACAGGACCGGTGCCCGGTAAGTTTTGGATAAACAATCTGTTAGCATCGAGTAATTTTATCGATATTCTTGTTCCTAATGGTATTCCGTTTGACAATGTAAAATTGATAAACCCGGATTGAAGACGATTTATTAGAAGTGAATCTAACTCGACTGTTACGCCGATATCATTCTTTTCATCACCGAGTTGCAGCGTATCTCGAAAAACTCCTCCCTTGATACCGATGTTCGAAGGGATTTCGAATGAAATATTCCCTCCGATTTTATCAGAACTCGAAATTGAACCAACCACATAAAACGGATTGATGGTTGCATTCGTCCCTAACTTGAATGAATTCGGCAGAGTTTTATTCGCCGAAACATACCGCGAAAGCGTAGTAACGACATCACCACCTCTGATGGTAACAGGTGTTGTCGAACTCGCTGCAAGATTAGTTTGCGGAATTGTGATGGAATATTTTATAGAATCATCTAACTTTATGCTTCCGCCAATTTGTATCGGAATATTAGGAGTTGAGAGATTTAATACAAAAGTTGCATCGGGCAAACGTAAACTGTCGATCGAAAATATTGTGGGCACATCTCCTAATTTGATATTTAACAAAGTATCGAAACTTAGCAGAGTTGGTTTTAAAACCCCCTCGACATAAGAGAGGATGAAAACATCTTGCGGAGGTGGAAGAATTTGCAGGGAAGCTACAAGTTCGTCTGTGCGAGAAAAAGTTCTAAACTGCGTAGTATCCCCTTCTGAACCAAGCTGCCGGATCGATGCAGTGTAAGTTAAGGTCTCTGTCGGTGCGGCTGATCTGAATTCGTAATTATATAAATTTACAGGGATAACCAAAGAATCGTTCCGGATAATTGTTCTGTTAATTAAAAACGGCTGCTGTGTAGTTCTGTTATAAAGTTGAGGGAGCGATAATAACACATTTGCTGCTACATCGAAATCGTTTCTTAATTTTAAATTAACAGCACCACTTTTAAAACGAGCGATTTTCAGTTTGGTGGGCGACGGTGAAGAATCGATTACAAATTTTGAGCTGTCAATCCGATAAACATCTGTTGGAGGGATTTTTGCCCGCGCACTATTTATAATTAGATTTAGAAAATCTAATTGAATTCTCAATATTGGGTCAGGAATTGTAACGGGTGTCGAGCTGCCCGGCGTGCGTGAACGAACTGTATCCAACGTTAGCGGAAGGCGAACGATTTTGCCATCCAAAATATTCTGTGCGAAACGCGATTGCAAAGGCGGAACCGATCCAATATCGAATACGAATCTGTGATTGTCTCTGTCTATAAATCGGATTGAATCGAAAGTAATAGTGATGGGTGTTGAATTGGTTACTGTTAATCTGATAACTCCGGTTTCAAATTCCAAATAATCGAATTGGTCGGAAGAAGGCAACTGTAATGAAATTGGCGGAAGATCGCCCGGAGGAATTATTCCGGACGGAATACCCGGATTCGGGATATCGACACCAGACGAAAAATCTCTGAATGGAATTGTTCCAACCGCAATTTTAAATTCTGGTGGCTGCGCCGGTTTCATATTAATTTTATCGCCTACACTATCAGAAGCAGCCGGTTGCGAATATGAATAAGTTAGTAGTCCGTTTGTTGGATTTATTCTAATAAGAGAAGTGTCTTTTTTGATAAGCGAATCAATTGCATAAGGACGGTTTACAATTGGAAAGTTGACCTGAACATCCCAAACCGGTGCGACCGGTTTTCGCAGGTTACAATTAACTGCGATCAATGCTAAGAACAACACCAAACTACAACACAAAAATTTAACTCTTTTATTTGCCATAATTCTGTTTTATTATCTGCTCGAATATATACAGAAAGTATTCTAATATCAAGAGCACTTTAAAAAATGATGCTCTATATCACGAAAACAGGAAAACAGGCTATTTTAGCCAAATTTTGAGGTCTATTTCGGGAAAAATTACATTCCTCTCCAAACATTCGTTTGCATATTCCCAATCAGCATCCGGAATAATTCCGGTATCTGCATAAGTGATAGCGGTTTTAAGTAACCTGTTAAAATCGCTGTCGTGATTTGTGAAGCGTTCTTCAGCGTAATTTTTAGCTGCTTGTGTTGAAATTAAAAACTGCCAGTCGGATGCTTGTAGCAGCAGCAACTCGCGTGCAGCCTGAGTTAAAAGAAATTGCATCTTGTCGTCAGCAGAAGTAATATACTTTTGGACTGTTTGTTTGAACAGGATTTCATTTTGATATATATTTTTCCAAGTCCAACTTGTATTCTCATTTAACCAAATGAAATGGTGTCCGCCTTCGCCCCACGATCCTTCCGGGAGTTGAACAACTTTATCAGGCTGCCTCATATCAAGTTCAGTAGCGGCATTTGTTAAATTGATGTTGGCTGATTTTTCCAACTTCATTAAAACTTTTTTTAAGAAGCGCGGACCTTCGAACCACCAATGACCAAAGAGTTCAGTATCGAAAGGTGAAGTAAGTACACCTGCAGTTTTGGTTTTCGCATAGTTTTCCTTTAATGTCCCCGTAACAATATCAACAAAATGAGATGCGTGTGATTCAAGTTTCGCTTCAACACTTTCAGGTTCGTATTTAAGTTTATCCGCAAGGTCGGCATCGGAGTGTGTAACGCGCCAATAACGATGTCCGCTCAAATGATGCTTTTTGTGAAACTCTAAATATGCACCGTCGCCTGGATAACCATAATCGCCGCTCCAAACTTGTAAACTTGTTTTCGGGTCGCGTGTAAAAACCGCAACCGATGGGGAGAGCTTACTATCGGGCGAATCGACTAAGTATAAATTGTAAACCGATTTTTCAAATTCTTCTTCTCTTATAGAAATTTGTTTTTCGTGTTGTTCCCAAATTTTCTTTAACCCGCCAAACCTTTCAAGATAAACTCCAATTGGTTTTCCACCCAATAGCATAGCCGAGTCGATCACAAAATATTCGATTCCATTCTCTGCTAAAATTTCTTCAACGCCCTGTCGCTCATACTCTGCGGCAAGTCCCTGAACTTTTACCGGAGGTTTCCATTTGTATCTTGGGCGATAAGCACATTCGGGCAGCCATATTCCGCGGGGTTTAACACCAAAATGTCGCTTGTGTGTTTCAATGGCAACCTTAACCTGTGCATCGATGCTTGAGTCCTGGCTTAATAACGGGAAATAACCGTGCGTAGCTCCGCAAGTCATTATATCCAGCACACCCGATTCTAACAATTTTCGAAAAGCAGAAATTAAATCGGAATTGTATTTGTGAACAAAGTCGTCTCTTCTTGCGCTGTACCAATCGATCCAAAATTTTGCTGTATGCTTCAGATGGGTGTCGCCGTTCGTTTGAAAATATGTTTCATCTTTCTTAGCAGCAGTAATTTTTTCGTCGAGATAATGAACGAACGAATCTTTGAAAACCGGATCAGCTAATTGTTCGGCAAGCACAGGGCTGATGCCCATCGACAACTTCGGATGATAACCTTCATCCAACAGTTCGCCGAGTATGTTTAAAATCGGTATGTAAGTTTCAGCGGCGGCTTCGTTTAACCAATCGGAACCGTGGGGCCATTTACCGTGTGTAACTACATAGGGTAAATGTGTGTGTAATACAAATAAAAAATTTCCGAACGATTCTTTTTCCATTATTAATGAACTCTGGTTTGCGGGTCTGTTGGTTGAAAGCCAAAACCACCGGCATTCGGCTCGCCTTGAATTTTTATTTCACCGAACCGTTTTTCGAATTTGTCGATGTTATCTTCTAATGCTCTCTGCAATAACTTTGCGTGCTGCGGGGTCATTATTATTCGTGCGTGCACTTTTGCTTTTGGGACACCGGGAAGAACTCGCGTAAAATCTACTACAAACTCAGCGGGCGAGTGAGTAATAATCGCTAAATTGGAGTATATCCCTTCAGCTTCCTTTTCACCAAGTTCAATATTTATTTGTTGTGGTTGTTGCGGTTGATTAGTCATAAAAAAACTTTCTGTTATATTATTTTGCTTTTCTCAAGCTATCGGCTTTATCGAATGCCGCTTTGGCATCTTTCGGGATATTTAAAAGTGTGTTTGCCATTCCTAAGGTTTCCCACGCAGCTACATCATTCTCGGACAACTTCACTAACCTTTCCAAAGAACCTTTAGCTTTTCTAAATTTCTCTTCGAACGATTTATCCAATTGCTTATTCTTATCGTCTTTAATTTCTGCTTCCGCTTTTTCCTTCATCCTTGCACCCCACTGCATATAAGTGGCGCTTACGTTATACAGAGCGTCTGTAAAATTATTATCAAGGTTTAAAGCTATTTCAAATTGTTCAGCAGCTTCTGCGAAGTTTGTTGCACGCAGCAACAACACACCATAGTTGTAATGGACAAGTTTGTTATTCGGGTCGGCAACGATAGCGCGTTGATATGATTTCATAGCGTCGTCAGTTCTGCCCGCTGCGATATATGAATCGTTCAGAATAATTAAAATAGGTGCGTCGTTCGGGGAAGCTACTAAAGCGTGCTCTAATGCCTGTATCGCTTGATTAAAAACATTATTTACTTTAGCGATAGCTTCTTCTTTTTGAGGACTTTCCAATTTTAAAGCTTCTGCTTTCAACGTCATTGCGCGGTCATAATAAATGCCTCCTAAAATACGGCCAAGCTGCCCGTCGTTCTGTCGTGCAATTGCTTCTTTCAAATAAGTTTCTGCGTTACTTCTATCTTTCATTCCATAATAAGTTAAAGCTAACACACGATAAGGCGGGAAGCTGTCGGGTTGAACTGTGATAGCAGTTTTTAGTTGTGTTATAGCTTTGTCGAAAAATTCAGGAGCTTTGTCCGGTTCGCTGCTCAGAGCTGAATTATAATGCTCGACTCCTTTGTTAAAAGTTTGTGCCCATACACTCATACGGATAGCATCGATTTCTTTTTTAAATTGCCCGCTTAATTTTAACGAACTGTTAAATGCACTTAACATCTCAGGATAGTTCTTCTTCTCGTGATGCATTCTTCCAAGCCAGTACCATGCTTCATAATTTTCCGGACGCTTTGCAAGTTCTTTTTGAAGTTGATCCTTTGCGTTATCCCATTCCGATCTTTGCATGTAAAGTTTAGAGCTCGTCATTTCGGCAGAACCGCATTGATATCCGGTGAACATGAGGTTAGCAAATAGAACTGCTAAAATTACAAAAAATATTGTCTTTTTCATTAAATCTCCTATAAAAAAATTGAATGATTGATTAAAATTTGTTATAAATATAGTTATTATTGTTATGATAATCAAGATTGCATTTCAGCCTTATTTTTGCTATAATTCTACAGTTTTTTTTCAATAATCAATCAGTTCTTAATCAGGAAACAACATTATGGCACATAACCTTTCTCAAAAAATTCTTCAAGATCACCTCGTTTCAGGAAAAATGGAACCGGGTTCTGAAATTTCAATTCGAATCGATCAAACTCTCACTCAAGATGCAACCGGTACAATGGCTTACCTGCAATTCGAAGCGATGGGTGTTCCCCGTGTTCGAACAAAACTCTCAGTAAGCTACGTTGATCATAATATGCTTCAGCAGGATTTTATGAATGCCGACGATCATCAATATTTGCAAAGTGTAGCTGCTAAATATGGAATTTATTTTTCGCGACCCGGCAACGGAATTTGTCATCAAGTCCATCGCGAAAGGTTTGGCGTTCCGGGCGAAACTTTGATCGGCTCCGACTCACACACGCCAACCGGCGGTGGTTTAGGAATGATTGCAATCGGTGCCGGCGGGTTAGACATTGCACTTGCTATGGGAGGTGAAGCTTACGTGATATCGATGCCAAAAATTTTAGGCGTAAAACTCGTTGGTTCACTTCAACCTTGGGTCTCCGGAAAAGATATTATTTTAGAACTCCTTCGCCGTCTAACTTGCAAGGGTGGAATCAACAAGATTATTGAATACCACGGTCAGGGTGTTGATACACTTTCGATCGGCGATAGATTTACGATTACAAATATGGGAGCCGAGTTGGGTGCTACAACTTCGATTTTTCCAAGCGATAACATCACAAAAAAATATTTAACTGCACAAGGAAGAAGTGAAGTTTGGAAAGAATTAAAAGCTGACGACAATGCAACGTACGATAGATGCGATATTCGATTACACACTGTGAACGATGCAAAAGCGATAGCAGCCCTCCAAGAAGGGGGCAGTGTGAATCTTTCTATCAGCAAGCCCGATGATGCAGGATTTGTAACAGTTGAATTTGACGGAATAGTAATTGACTTGAACAAATTAGAACCGATGATTGCGCAACCCAACTCACCCGATAATGTAGTAAAGGTAAGCGAACTTGCAAAGCAAAATATTAAAGCTGAACAATCGTGCATCGGATCGTGCACAAATTCGAGTTACTTTGATTTAAGAGTTGCTGCCCATATGTTAAAGAACCGCACGGTTAGCCCAATTACTTCTTTCACTTTAAGCCCGGGGTCAAAACAAGTTTTTGAAATGATAGCACGCTCGGGAGAATTAGGCGATATTATTTCGTCGGGTGCACGGATTTTGGAATCGGCATGCGGACCGTGTATCGGTATGGGACAGGCGCCACCGAGCGGTTCTGTTTCAGTCCGTTCGTTCAATAGAAATTTTGAAGGGAGAAGCGGAACTATGGACGCTAAAGTTTATCTCTCATCACCGGAAACTGCAACTGCAACTGCCCTTGTCGGAAAAATTGCCGACCCACGGGAGGTTGCGAAAGATTTAAATATTGCTCCACTCGACCGCGAAGAACCGGGCAAATATTTAATCAACGATTCGATGATTATTCCTCCTGCGACAGATTCCGGAAAAGTTGAAGTAATCCGCGGACCTAATATAAAACCGATTCCACAATTTGATGAAATGCCCGAAACGATTAAAGGCAAAGTTCTTTTAAAAGCGGGGGACAATATTTCGACCGACCACATTTCACCGGCTGGTGCAAAAGTTCTTCCGCTACGCTCTAATATTCCGGCAATTTCCGATTTCACTTTTACACGCATCGATCCTGAATTTCCGAAACGTGCTAAAGAATGGGGGGGTGGATTTGTAATCGGCGGCGATAATTACGGACAGGGCTCAAGCCGTGAACATGCCGCATTATCCCCAAGATTTTTAGGAGTAAAAGCTGTTATCGTTAAAATATTCAATCGTATTCATCGTGCAAATCTCATCAACTTCGGAATCCTCCCGCTTACATTCTCAGATGCAAATGATTACAAAAATATCGATTTTGGAGACGAACTCGTTTTGGAGAATATAACCACTCAACTAAAATCGGGTTCACAAAATGGAGAAGTATCATTGAAGAATCTCACAAAAAACATTCAAATAAAATTAGGTTACGATTTAACCGAGCGACAGAAGGAAATTTTATTTGCAGGGGGAATGCTCAATATGGCAAAGAAAAAATAACTAACTATCTGAAGTTACGCAGAACAGTCATTCTGAAACCGCCATCGGCGGATGAAGAATCTTAAACCTCCATTTCGAGCTGTTTTTAGATGTTTCTCCCGACTAGTCGGGATCAATATGACAAATTAGTGTTACTGCGTAACTTCAGTAACTATCATAAATATTATTCAACGGAGTTACATTGGTAAATTATCAAAAATTAGTCCCCCCAAAAGAAGGACAAAAAATAACAGTTACAAATGGAAAACTAAACATACCTGATAATCCTATAATACCTTTTATCGAGGGTGATGGTACA
This sequence comes from uncultured Ignavibacteriota bacterium, assembly GCA_947085405.1. GTDB lineage: Bacteria > Bacteroidota > Ignavibacteria > UBA10030 > BY39 > JASEGV01. The sequence continues at coordinate 11,928 of CAMTWO010000019.1, read as the reverse complement.
GGTGTAGATATCTGGCGCGCATCAGTTCGAGTGCTGGATGCAGCAGTAGAAAAAGCTTACAATGGAAAACGAAAAATAGTTTGGTTCGAAGTATATGCCGGCGATAAGTCGAACGAAATATACGGACCGAATACCTGGCTGCCCAACGATACCTTGGAAGCCATTAAAGAAAACATTATTGGAATTAAAGGACCTCTAACAACTCCGATTGGCGGTGGATTCCGTTCAATCAATGTTGCATTACGTCAACTTCTCGATTTGTACGTTTGTTTAAGACCTGTCAGATATTTTAACGGAGTTCCGTCACCGGTTAAAAATCCTAAGCTGATCGATATGGTTATCTTCCGTGAAAACACAGAAGATATTTACGCGGGAATCGAATGGAAGGCAGGAACACCCGAAGTAAAAAAATTAATCGACTTTTTACAAAAAGAAATGGGTGTAACTAATATACGTTTCCCCGAAAGTTCAAGCATCGGAATCAAACCCGTATCGATTGAAGGGTCGAAGCGTTTGATTCGCGCAGCAATTAAATATGCCATTGAGAACAAGCGTAAATCGGTTACATTCGTTCATAAAGGAAACATACAAAAATATACAGAAGGTGGATTCCGCGAATGGGGATACGAACTTGTTAAAGAAGAATTCTCCGATGTTGCAATCGGATGGGATGATTGCAACGGAAATCCTGGGAATAAATTATTAGTGAAGGATGCAATCGCCGATGCCTTCTTACAACAAATACTTACACGCCCGAACGAGTTCGATGTAATTGCAACGTTGAATTTAAACGGCGACTACTTGTCGGATGCACTTGCTGCACAAGTTGGTGGAATCGGAATTGCACCGGGCGGGAATATCAATTACAACAACGGATACGCTGTTTTCGAAGCAACACACGGCACAGCACCAAAATATGCAGGACTCGATAAAGTAAATCCGGGTTCTGTTATATTGAGCGGCGAAATGATGTTCCGTTATATGGGGTGGAACGAAGCAGCCGATTTAATCATAAAAGCATTAGAGCAAACTATCAAATCGAAAGTCGTAACATACGATTTTGCACGATTGATGGAAGGTGCCACAGAAGTAAAATGCTCTGAGTTTGGAGATGCGATAATAAATAATATGTAAATGAAAAAACCCCGCTTTCAAAGTTGAATCGGGGTTTTTTGTTTTTAAACGCTGTCCAAAATTTCTCTTACTTTATTAATTATTTCATTCGGACTGAACGGTTTGGATAAGAAGTTAATTTTTTCATCCAAAATAAAATTCTTATGCAGAGCATCGGCAGTATAACCACTGATGAACAGAAAACCGATACTGGGCAGTTTCTTCTTCACATAATCGTATAACTCTTTCCCCCCTTTTCTCGGCATAATTACATCCGACACGATCAGATTAATTTTTGTGATATTTTCATTAAACTTAGCAATCCCCTCTTCTCCGTCCGATGCCGAAATAATTTTGTAACCCATCATTCCTAAAAGTGAGCTTATCATCTCACGCATATCGGCATCGTCTTCAACGACAAGTATAGTTTCATTACCTGTAGGATTCGATTTTATAAATTCTGTTTTAGCAATATCCGGCTTGACCTCGATAGCTGGTATATATATTTTAAAAGTTGCTCCATTGCTAATTTCACTATCTAAATCAATGAACCCATTATGCTGACCAATAATGCCATGAATCATCGACAGCCCAAGTCCGGTGCCTTTCCCTTGTTCTTTTGTTGTGAAAAACGGTTCAAATATCCGTTCACGGATTTCTTCAGGTACTCCAACCCCTGTATCTGTTACGGTTAATAAAACATACTCACCTGTTTTTAAACCGGGATTATTTTGAAGGTACGTTTCGTCTTTTAAAAAGTTTTTTGTTTCGATAATTAGCTTCCCGCCTAATGGCATTGCATCGCGGGCATTAACACAGAGATTTAGTATAACTTGTTCCATTTGTGCCGAGTCGGCATATATTGTTTTTACATTTTTCTCCGGTTTGAAAATAATTTCGATATCCTCACCAATCGTCTTGCCTATCAATGCCAACAAATCTGAAATCAGAATATTCAGATTGATATTTTTCGGGTCGATAATTTGACGGCGCGAAAACGCTAAAAGCTGACGTGTTATTCGTGCACCTCGTTCGGTTAGCAGATGAATATTCTGTAAGTACTTGGAAAGAGGGTCGGTGATCGAAATTTTTTTCATAGCAAGGTCGGAATATCCCATAATTGCACCGAGCACATTATTGAAGTCGTGAGCAATACCCCCCGCAAGCGTGCCAATACTTTCCATCTTCTGAGATTGACGTAACTGATGTTCGAGTTGTTTCCGAAGCGTATCATCGAACAGATAACCGGTCATCTCAGTAAGATTGTTGTTCGCATCGAATTCTCCTATGATATTTGCGATAATAAACAGAGCATCGCCGTCGCGGCGGCGCATTTCCAATTCGTGATATTCAAGACGTTTGTGCTTCTTCACTAAACTCAGTACTTCGTCAGCACTTTCTACCGTGGTAAACAATTCCGATATATTTGTGGCTAATGCTTCTTCTTCTGATTCGAAGGCGAACATTCTAACCAAAGCAGGATTGCAGGCGAGCAGTTTGCCATCGGGGGTTGCTATAAAATCAGCCGTTATATCATCAACAAATAATTTTTTGTACTTCGCTTCGCTTTCGTGAAGGGCGGCTTCTGCCTCTTTTCTGTCATCAATTTCGCGAACAATACCCCGATATTCTACAAGATTACCAAACTCATCCCTCAAAATTCGTGTTGATTGTTCGATCCAAACATTATTACCGTTCTTTAATTGAACACGGAACTCTATTTTTGTATCAACAGTTCCGTCGTTAGTGCGAGCCAAATAATATTCATAAATTTTATGCCTATCCTCTTTCGAAATTAATATTAAATAATTTTTACCAATAATTTCTTCAGGAGAGTAGCCGGTTTTAATAAACAAGTTAGGACTGCCATAGATTAATTTACCTTTCGCATCAATCGTGTAATAAATTTCATTTATATTTTCGACTAAATCCTGATAGCGGTTTTTGCTTTTCTGCAAATCGGTTTGTGCTTTTTTCCTTTCCGAAATATCGGTGATGAAACCTTCAAAGTAAATAGTTTTTCCGGAGTCAGCTTTAGTTGCATGAGCTGCTAATTCAATCCAAATTGGTGAACCGTCTTTCTTTTTCCATAAAAGCTCAATGTTTGCGATCGAACCTTTTACCTCGTGTTGTGAAATTATCTTGGATCGTTCACCTGGGTTAAAATATATATCGTTTAGATTTTTATTTAAAAGTTCTACAATCGTGCTGTAACCGAGTATGTCGGCAAACCGTTTATTAACGGAGAGGAGTTTACCCTCAAGTGTAGATTGATAAATACCGACAGGCGCCCACGTAACAATACTTCTGTATTTTTCTTCTGACAACTTTATCTTTTCGAACGATTGGATGTTGTTTATAGCGAGCGACGCATAACTAATAAATAATTTAACTAACTCAAATTCTTCTGCTGTAAACGGGGGCAAGGAACGTGAAATATCAAAAACTCCAATTACTTTTTCATCCGATAAAATTGGGATACATATTAGATGATCGCTTTCTAAATGTAAATTATGTGGATAAACCGAGCGTGGATTGAGATGAGCGTTGTTAAATAAAAAGGCTTCTTTTTTTTCAACTGCTAAACTTGTAAGCCCTTGCCCAAGAGGAATCGACCAATTTTGAAAACCGGATTCTGCAGTCATTGAGCCGGGAATGAAGGTTAATTCCAACAGTTGCTTCTCGTCGTTCAGCCAATATAACTCGGATAATTCGTATTGGATTACTTCGGCTAAAGATTTAAAAATTCTTTCAAGTAATTCATCCAAAGATAATGTTGAAAATAAAGATTCAGAAATTTCGACTAATCTTTTTCTTTGTTCGGCAAGGGAGTTGAGTTTTTCTTCTGCAATTTTCCGTTCTGTTATATCGCGTGATACTCCAAAAAATCCAACCAACTCACCCTCTTCATTTAACTGAGGTGTGATGGTATCTTCCATCCATCTATACTTTCCGCTCTTCATATGACGGAACCGATAAACTCTGACACCTGTTTTTTTGGTCCGGAAAATTTCTTTAGTGTTCTCTGCTAACCTATCCATATCGTCGGGATGAATCATTTTCAACCAAAATTTTGGATCCTCTGTAAACTCATTTGAGCTGCATCCTAATATGTGTTCAATCTTAGCGCTTGCGTACTGAACCGCTCCTTCGAACGGATTGTCGGCAGTAGTTTTAATTGAATAGACTATTTCATCGATATTGCTCAATACGAGTCGTTGTTGATGTTCAGCCAGCCGTAAAATATTTTCTGCGCGTGCCCGTTCAAGTGAATTTACTAATATTCCCGCAAATAACTCAAGCATTTGTATATCGGCTTCCTGCCATGTCCGTTCGGTCCGAACAGCATCGAATCCAAAATAACCAACTACCGTTTCCTTATATATCATAGGAATTACGACAAGAGATTTTATATCTTGAGCTTCCAATATCTCTTTTTCAGCCGTAGCTTCAGCCGGCATATCGGCGATGCGAGGAAGGTGGATAATTTCCCGATTAAATATTTTATCCGTCCACCACGGGAACAGAGCAAGTGGGATATTTTGAAGATTTGATTTTTGCGGTTCGATTCCGTTACGGCTCCATTCGTGCGTGTTCGACATATCAGTGCGGGCTTCATCGAATAGAAATACATAACTGCGGTCAACTTCAAAAAAACTTCCAAATTCAGCCAATGATTTTTCGATTTCGGAATCGATATTTATAGTTTCGCACTTAATCAAATTCGCCGACGACCGGGATATTAAAGATTCGAACCTTAAACGATATAGTATTGCTTCTTCTGCAATTTTTCGCTTTGTAATATCACGGGCAACAATAACAATAATATCTTTCCCGGATTGGTGAATTTTGTTACCTGTTACAAACACATCAATAAGGGTTCCATCTTTGCGTCGCCACTGCCTCTCGCCAATAACATGTTGGCCGTTTTCAATTATTTGCCGGGCGCTATTATCTATATTTTTTTTTGTGTTTGCAATAAAATTATATATCGGCAAACCTCTGACTTCTTCATCCGAGTAACCAAGCCAATTTAAAAATGCCTTATTTGCTTCGAGAACCTTCATCGTTTTACCGTCGTACAAATAAATTGCCTCAACAGTCTGTTCAAAAAGTGTTTGGTAGCGTTCTTTGTTTTTTTTCAGTTCCTCTTCTGCAATTTTTTTATCAGTAATATCTTTAGCTACACCAATAAAAGCGGTGGTTTCTCCCTGATCGTTCTTAATTACACCGGTTGATAATTGAACTAAAAATTCAGTACCATCTTTTTTTCTATTCCATATCTCATCTACAAAACCGCCTTCCGTTGCGGTTGCCATTATTGTATTTATGGTCTTCTGATGCATTCTTGACGAGCGAAGAATTTTAACGTGCTTTCCAATTATTTCTCTCTGTGTATATCCATAGAGTTTCATAAACGCTTCATTCACAAAAGTTAAATGATGATTCAGGTCGGTCAGACAAACCGCATCATTAATGCTGGAAATAGCTGAAGCAAAATTCTGGTTTTCCTCATTCCATCGTTTGTCTTCTGTTTCCCGAAAGACAAAAAAAATATTGCTTCCACTTCTAATAATATTCAATTCTTCACGAACATTTACTTTGGTAACTTTATTTGTAAAATCCGGAAGTTGTAACTCGAAATCCTTAACAATAATTTTCTGTGATAGTATTTTTGAGACTATGCTTTCGAGTTGTTTTAGCAGCCCGTTTTTCAATTCGTACACATTTTTCCCAAAAACATCTGCCTGTTTAGTTTTAAACATTTCGAAAAAAGCGTTATTACCATAAATAACTTTACCCGACGAATCAGCGACCAGCACCGCTTCGTCAAATAAATTTAAAATATTTTCTGTCGCTTTTATTTTCATACTAATTAGTTGTAAAAATATAAGGAAAATATGGTTTATTACAAATTTAACAGCCTAGTTTTGCAGATTTTATAATAAATCTCCCGCTTTGTGGTGATATATTTCACACTTTTGATTTAAACGAAACCAATTCTGCTAATTATCGTAAAGCAATGAAGAAATTACGACTAGGTACTATTATGAATAAAATTATTGTTATAGCTTTTTTTTTTTTTGTTAGCCGCCGGTTTTTTGATTGCTGGAGAAAAAACATTCATCGAGTTAAAAGATTTTAGCCGCACAGAATTAAAATCTGGCGGCTTCAAACTGAATGAGCAAACTACAATTCACATCAAAGCAAGAGGGGCTGCTTCAGAAAAAAAACGCGACTATCGCGACAAGTTGTTCGCATACGGCTGGATAATTAATTCGGACACACGCGAAAAAATTTGGATGATGACGCGCGAAAACACGAACAGAATCGGTAGCGACCGGAAGTTCGATAATTTTATTACTCTCCCGAAAGGATCATACGAGGTTTACTTTGCTGCAACGTATTTCGATTATCAATCCGCCTTTACAAATATACGGGCAAACATTGACCACAGGGACGGCGACGACATCATAAGTATTGGAGGTAAACACGATTGGATTTTTTCGTGGATTGAAGACTGGTTTGGTGGCGATATATTCAGGGATTGGATGAAAAATTCTAAAAACTGGGGCATAGAGATTTCGGCAGACGACCGAACCGATATAACATTATTCAATCCGCCAAAAGATTTTTCTAATGTGCTCTACAAATCAATTGGGTTAGGTGAAAATGAATACATAGAACAAGGTTTTATTTTAAGTAAACCTGTTGCAATTCATATTTACGCTTTAGGCGAAGGAGTGCGAGGCGACGACCTTTCCGACTTCGGATTTATACTTGATGCTAAATCGCGGAAACGGATATGGGAAATGAAACAAAGCAATACGACAAAAGCCGGCGGTGCCGATAAAAACTTAAAATTCGATGGTACTGTTAATTTCAATCCGGGTAAATATGTCGTCCATTATTTCACTGACGATTCGCACTCATATCTCGATTGGAATGAAGCGCCCCCTTACGACCCATTAAACTACGGCATTACATTGATGGGACAATCGGAAGCCGACCGAAATGCGTTTAATCTTTTTACTTACAGCGACGATAAAAATGTAATTACTGCAATAACGAAAGTTGGCGACAACGAAAATCGCAGCGAAGGATTTACACTTAAACAAGATATGGATGTGCGGATATATGCAATCGGCGAAAGATATTCTTCGCGACGGCAAATGGCAGATTATGGATGGATAATTAATGCACAAACACGTGAAAAAGTTTGGGAAATGAATGTAGATAAAACTCTTCACGCAGGTGGTGGAACAAAAAATAGAATGATCGATGAAATCGTCCATATCGGAAAAGGCAATTACATAATCACTTATCAGACTGATGATTCTCATTGTTACAACGATTGGAATGTTTCGCCGCCGTACGATCCAGAACATTGGGGAATTACTATCTATGCTGCCGATGATAATTTTGAGAAAAGTATGGTTGGTAAATATACACCGGAACGTGACAAAAATATAGTTGCTCAAATTGTACACGTCCGCGACAATGCAAATCAGTTAGAAACTTTTAAACTTAACGAACCAACCCGCATCCGAATCTACTCGATTGGTGAAGGGCAGCGGAACGAGATGTTCGACTATGGTAGTATTGAAAACGCCAGCACCGGAAAAGTAATCTGGGAAATGACTTATTCAATGACTTTTCATGCCGGCGGTGCCCGTAAAAACAGAATTGTGAACACAACAATTTTACTCGATAAAGGAGAATACCGCCTGCGGTATCGAGCCGACGACTCGCACTCATACAATAGCTGGAACGATACCCCGCCGGAAGATGCGCAATATTGGGGAATAACACTCTACAAAGAAGATGATAACAAATAATTAGATGGAGAAATTATGATTAAAACTACAACTTTATTGGCTTTATTACTTATTTTTGCTTTTTCGATTAATCAAGGTTTCGCACAAGACTCTACTTCGGAAACGAAAAAAAGAAATATTAAAAAGTGGGTTGATAACATAGTAAAAGATGTGTTTGCACAGGTTGAGCGGGAATTAGGTGCCAAAATATTTAATGATGATTCAGAAGATGATGAGGAGTCTAACGATGACAGTATCGAATTTGAATTTCCACAGGCAGAGAGATACAGCATGTATGCATTCCCAACCGACCGCGGAATTCCACGTAATAATTCAGCAAAAATAAATTTAGAAAATATAGATGATAAATTTCTTTTCCGATATAACCGTGTTGAAGGATTATTCCTCGGCATACAGTCGCCGCACAAATTTTTCTGGGACAGGGAAAGAAAATTTGTTTTGTTTGGGTCAATCGGCTATGGATTCGGAGTTCACAAATGGGAATACCAAGCCGGCACCTCGCAGCAGTTTGGCTTCGATAATAAACTTTTTGAATTTGGGATTGAAGGACACAGTCTCGCAGATACACGCGACCAGTGGCTTACTGGAAATTTAGAAAACACTCTTAACGCTTTATTGCTTCGCTACGATTACCGCGATTACTTTTTGCGTACAGGATTTTCGACTTGGGCTGGATATTACACACGAAATCAATTAGCCGATATGCAACTTAAAATTTCGTTTTCAAATGACGAATACGCTTCTCTGAATAATAATGTTAACTGGTCTTTATTCCGTACCAAGAAATCTTTCAGAATTAACCCGGAAATAAACGACGGAAAAATCCACAGTATTATACTCGCCCTTGATTTACACAAGATCGATGATCGCAAACTACATTTGGCTGGATGGAGTACAGCGTTCACAGCAGAGTTTGCCGGTAAATCTTTTAAGGGTGATTATGAATTTAATAGATACGTTTTTGATGCACGCCGGTATCAACCAATTGGTAACTATGATAATATAAATTTCAGATTCAGAGCAGCTACATCGAATGGAATTTTGCCCGTTCAACGCGCGTACGAACTTGGCGGAATAAGCACACTACCTGCATATATGTATAAAGAATTAACAGGCAACCGGTTATTACTTGCCAACATAGAATATGTAGTTAACGGGAAAATGTTCAGCGATGATACGGGTTTCCCATTTTCAATGCTAAGTAATTTGAATTTAATTTTATTTTACAACGCTGGTTATATTAACAACGTAGCTGATGACGTAACTTTTGATGAGGGGTTCGATACTTTTAAATTCAATTCACTGAAAAGCGATTTGGGGTTTGCAATTGGTTCACGAGATGGAAAATATCGTTTGGGTTTTGCATGGAAAACGGATGTGAAATCTCCGGTGAGCGTATTTTTTAGAATGAGCAGACCTTTTTAGCATTCTTCAAAATATTTTCTTATCTTTCTCCATCACCTTACAATAGTCCTTTCGATAAACAATAATAAATGGAGAAAACAATGAATATTTTAGTGATCAACTGTGGATCATCATCAGTAAAATTTCAAATCATCAAAACAGATTTAGAGCTCATTGATAAAAATCAGGATAAAAGAATAGCAAGCGGCTACCTGGAACGAATCGGAAGCCAGGCTTTAATTACGTTACAAGTCGAAGGTCAGCCCAAAATAAAACAAGCGATCCCTCTTCGCGATCATAGGGCTGCGTTAGATTTTATTTTACGATGGATAATTTCCCCCGAATCGAAATTAAACGGTATAACTTCACTCGCCGATATTCATGCCGTCGGACACCGGGTAGTACACGGCGCCGAAAAATTTACTATGTCAACTTTAGTTAACGACGAAGTTATTGAAGGAATCGAAGACTGCATCGAGTTGGCGCCTTTGCACAACCCCGCAAATCTAAAAGGAATTAATGCAGCACGCGAACTGTTAGGTCCCGGTGTTCCACAAGTTGCCGTATTCGATACAGCATTTCATTCCACAATGGACGAAACCTCATACCTTTATGCAATACCTTACCAATTATACCGCAGGCATAAGATACGTAAATATGGATTTCATGGCACCTCGCACCGATATATCGCTTACCGTTATCGGCAATTAGTAAACATCGAGAGAGAAAAAGTTAATATCATCACACTTCATCTTGGTAATGGATGTTCAGCATGCGCTATCAAGAACGGCGATTCATTCGATACGTCAATGGGGCTTACACCTCTGGAGGGTTTAGTAATGGGAACACGCGGCGGCGATATGGACCCTGCCATTATTGAGTTCCTTCATCACAAGGAAGGAATGACGATGAATGAAATCTACGCTATATTAAACAAGCAATCAGGACTGTTAGGTCTGTCCGGACTTACAAATGATATGCGCGATTTACTTGCTGAGGAAAAAGAACATCAAGATCGCAGAGCACGACTTGCCATCGACATATTCTGTGGACGTGCTCGAAAATATATCGGTGCCTACCTCGCCACTTTGCAGGGTGCCGATGCTATTGTTTTCGCAGGAGGTATTGGCGAAAACAGTTCCGAAATCCGAAAACGCATTTGTAAAGGATTAGAATTCTTTGGTTTAGAATTAGATGAAAAAGCAAATAACAAAATTGTAGCTGGAAAAGAGGGGCTCATCACAAAACCCGAATCTAAATTAAAAGCTTACGTAATCCCGACTAATGAAGAGTTGCTTATTGCACGCGATACAGTTCGATGTGTGAAAAATGTTCCGCGTAGATGGTAAGAATCATTGAGTCATTGGTTCATTGCCTCATTGTATCAATGGGAAAATGAATCAATGTGTAAATGGTTCAATGCCCGCCTGCCTTAAAGGATTCAATATAGCGGGCAGGGATCAATGGTAAAATTGAGCCGATTTCTTGAGAAAGAGGTCGGCTCTTTTTGTTAGTGGAGAGTAGGTCGGATTTGCAATCCGACTTATAAAGCGAAAGGTCGGAAGTTTTACAGAGCCGATTTCTCAAAGCGGAAACGTTTTACGTTCTAAAGAAGCCGGCTCTTTTATGTTAGTGCAGTGTAGGTCGCTCAACGCCTCTATCGAACTACGTTCTCGTAGAGATTTGTATTCCGACACACAAGGCGTAGGTCGGATTTTTAATCCGACTTACTGGCGGTATAGGGCAGATTTTGTTTACATCCTACTTAAAATACACTGTATCGCACTGTTTTGGATGGAGGGGAGAAATAAAAACATTTATCTCTAAATTTATTTAAAAAAAGACACTTTACTTTCAATTCTTGACTGCTTATATTATCTCCAGCAAATAACAGTTACGCATATAATAATTGATGAGGACGCGATGTGTATAAAGTTTGTAAAAATAAGGTTATGTATTTCAGGCGATGCAAAACTGGACTGCCCCCTCCCCCGATCCCGAAAGCATTCGGGATTCGGAATTATAATTTTTCTAATCTCACTGCTGCGCTATGTTCCCAACAAACTTCATTATTCGAAATTCGTTATTCATAACTCATTATTCACGGAGGCTAAACCATGAAAACAAAATCTAAAATACTACATTTCTCCAAATCAACTTATTTGTCAATCACGTTAATCCTATTAATCCTGGTCTCTTGCCGCGAGCGCGTTGTTCCGCCCAACGACAAGTCGCCGTATGTTCCACCTCTTGCGGAGACAGCTAATTCATCATTCAAAATTCACTATTCGATATTCTTTATTCACGGAGTTTAAACCATGATAAATAAATCCAAATCCCAAAATCCAAATTCCCAAATCGTAGCTACAACATTGATCATTCGGATTTCGAATTTGTTTAGTCCGCTTGCAGCGGATTCGACCCGCCTGCTAAAAGGAAACGGCGGGCAGGAATTCGGTCGACGACTCGACTCGTCGAGATTTAGATATTTAAATATTTTGATATTTGCTTTTTGTCCCAAAGGGATGCCTTCGGCATTGTTTGCTATTTGTTTGTTGTTAATCCTGTTATC
>CAMTWO010000018.1:0-32305 GCA_947085405.1 uncultured Ignavibacteriota bacterium | reverse complement strand
GTATCAATGGATAAATTAGGAATCAATAAAAGCCGGCTCAGAAATGGGCTGGCTTTTTTTATTTAATAGCATAATTACCATTTTAGCATCATTGATGATGCTTCGGCTATCAGCGTCAGCATTTATGCTGATGCGAGGCTACAAAAATAAGCGAAATACTCAAAATTTGGCAAAATTAAGTCAATTTTAATTAGCACTTGCTTTTTAAAAAACAAGATATTATATTTCCACACACTATTTGATATAACAAGAACTAATAATTAACAAGAACGTTCTACGTTCCACGAAACGTGAAAAACGTTCTAAATAAACAATTAACACATGGAGGATGTATGAAAACGTTTTTAGTTTTACTAATTTTATTTCCAATAATTATATTTGCACAAGCACCAACTATTGATGGAGTTTTTGACGGCGAAAGTGTATGGGGCGCTCCCGTTGCTACCGCCGATGGCGTTGAGGGTTGGAACATTGTCAATGTGAATAAGTTGTATGTAACTTACGATGCAAGCTATGCATACTTTGCGGCTTCATTTAATTCCGGCGGCGCACCGGCTGGATGGCACAGAGGTGCTTTTGCTATTAATGTTACCTCAGGCGGTGGAAGTTCGTGTCCTTGGGGTGCAGCAGTAAGCTACGGCTACGCAAATAAACCTGACTTTGTCCTCGTTTGTCGCTTTGGTGATAATTGGGCAGAATTGAGAAATTGGACAGGAAGCAGTTGGGGTGGTGGTGGAACAAATATACGACCTTCCGATATGAATTGGGCCGGTGACTTCAGTTATGTAGAAGGAAGAATTTCTCAAGCTACACTCGGTTTTCCAGTAACAGGCGATATACAATTTTATGTAAGTGGTAATAATTGGGACCAACACGGCACATTCGATGCAGTTCCTGATGATGTAAATATGACGAGTTGGAATAACCCCACGACATTAAATAATTATGCTTTAGGCCCTCCACTTCCAATCCAACTTGCATCATTTGTCGGCTACTTTGTTAACTCGAACGATGTAACATTCGAGTGGGAAACTATCAGCGAAATTAAAAACTACGGTTTCTGGATACAAAAACGTAACCCAGTTACAGATGTTTTTACAACAATCGAAGAAAGCTTCCAGCCAGGTCAAGGCGTCCCATCAACATACAAATGGACATACGCCAATGCAGTTATCGATAACACAGAGTTCTATTTATTACAACAAGATAACGATGGACTAACATCGCGCTTCGGTCCAATTATGCTCAACCCGACCAACGTCCCTGTTGAAGCGTTGCCGTCAGTGTTTGCGTTAAACCAGAACTATCCAAACCCGTTTAACCCGTCAACAGTTATCAATTATCAGTTGGCAGTTGGCAATTATACAACCCTAAAGGTTTACAACATAATTGGCAAAGAAGTAGCCACATTAGTGAACGGTTATCAGGCAGCCGGATATCATCAGGTAACATTCGATGCCTCGCATCTATCGAACGGAATTTATTTCTACAAACTCCAAAGCGGAAATAATGTAGAGGTTCGTAAGCTAACGTTGATGAAGTAATTCATTGAACCATTGAACCATTGAACCATTGAATCATTGAATCATTGAATCATTGAATCATTGAATCATTGTATCAATGGATAAATTAGGAATCAATAAAAGCCGGCACAGAAATGGGCTGGCTTTTTTTATTTGGTGGAAAAAATAAAAACGTGAATTACAATATTCGTAGAGACATCCCACGGGATGTCTCTTTTAGACACAACTGCTAACTGCTAACTGCTAACTGCTAACCAATAACTAATAACTAATAACTAATAACTAATAACTAATAACTAATAACCAACAACTAACAACCAACAACCACCAACCACCAACTAACAACACCATCCCCATTTTAGCATCATTGATGATGCTTCGGCTATCAGCGTCAGCATTTATGCTGATGCGAGGCTTTGATGAGGTAATTTATTGAATCATTGAACCATTGAATCATTGATTCATTGAATCATTGAATCATTGTATCAATGGATAAATTAGGAATCAATAAAAGCCGGCTCAGAAATGGGCTGGCTTTTTTTTTCGAGCGAACTTACTTCAAAATTCAAAATTCATAATTCGTTATTCGTTATTCTTTTGTCCGCCAACCGGCGGATTAGAACTCAACCCCCAAAATCCCCCTTCTCTTTGTAGGTCGACGAGTCTCTCTACGAGACCGTAGGTCGTCGACCCCAAAGAGCAGTAAGTCGGATGTGAACAAAATCCGACCTACCGTCGGTTTATCGTGACTTAAAAAGCCCTGCCCTGTCGCAAACGAGGCAGGGATTTTCTGCTTGCATTAGCTCAAATAACTATTTATATTATTAGAAATGAAAACGATTGTAGATGAATTAAAACATACCTATGAAGATATTTTAACCCTCGGTGAATCACACCAAAGGATTGAACTATTCGATGGAGAATGTATTATGACCGCAATGCCTTCAACACAGCATCAACGGATAGCTACGAGACTTGGAATTTTTTTAGGATTATACATCGATAAACACAATATCGGTGTCCTCTTTTCGAGCCCTGTAGACGTCTATCTTTCAAAGACTACCGTCTTTCAGCCTGATGTTTCCTTTCTGTCTTTCGAGCGATCATATATTGATGACGGCAAGAAGCTGAACGGTGCACCCGACCTTGCAGTTGAAATTCTTTCAGAGTCAACGGAGGATCGAGACCGCACATTTAAATTTCGCGAATATGCAATTGGCGGTGCTAAAGAATACTGGATGGTTTCGCCGGAAAAAAAAGAAATCGAAGTTTATCAAAATTCAGATCGGGGATTTAAGCTTATAAAGATATTTAAGGCGACTGATATTTTGAACTCCCCCCTCCTAAACGAAATTAATATTAACGTAGCGGCTATTTTTGTATAAAAACAAAACGGAAAAAATTTCAACCCTGCCCCGTCCCGATCCCGAAAGCATTCGGGATGGGAACGAGGCGGGGCTTTTTTTATCACGCATAAATGACCACAGAGTGGTCAAATGTTTGTAGCAAGGTATCCAGAATTATTATTTCCACTCCAGTGCCGAAGGCACTCCTTCGGAGCGGAGTGGTATGTTCCAATAGAACATTCGACCCCCGCCTACCATAGTCACGCAAAGCGGGACGGCGGGCAGGCCGCTCGACCTACAATTTAATAACTCACAACCTGCCTCGTCGCAATTGAGGCAGGTTTTTTTTATCGCGGTAAGTTGGCTGTCCAAAAAGTCCGAAGACGTCGCACATTGAGCTTGTCGAAATGTCGAAGTCAGCCATTCGATTTTAGTATCATTAATGATGCTTTTTCAATCAGCGTCAGTATTTATACTGATGCGAAGATTCGACAAGCTCACCAAACGTTCGGATGAAAAACCAACTTGTAGGTCGGCGAGTTTCATCGACTTACATTTTTTGCCGCTAATCAGTTAATTCTTTAAGCTCATTCATCAATAAGTTAATTTTCTTCTCCTGCTTACTTCCCACAAAAACACTGCACTCGCACTTGCCACATTGAGTGAATCAATTTTATCGCAGATGGGTATTGTAATTTTCTCGGAACAAACTTCGAGAACCGGTTTCCGGATACCGCTCCCCTCGCTACCTAAAACTATACAGATATTTCTTGTCAGGTCGGCATCTTGAATCGAAATATCATTCGCGTGTGCATCGGCAGCTAAACACCGTGTGTTGAATTTTCCTTCCAACAATATAAGAGTCTCGCGTAAATTTTTCGTGTGAACGATTGGCAAATCAAACACAGTTCCCATCGACTGCCTGATTGCGCGCCTTAAATAAGGACTGCTTGAAGTTTCGCCAACAATCAAAGCATCAACACCGAACGCAACACAGTTTCTTACAATAACACCTAAGTTATCCGCGTTTGTAAGTCCATCTAATGCAACAAACAAGTACGGCTGTGCCGATTGTTTTACTGCATCTTCGATTAATAGCGGCTCAGGAATTTTCGCAACTGCCATAATGCCCTGATGCAAATCAAATCCTACTATTTGTTCCAGAAGTTCTTTCTCGCCAAGATAAATATTAAAATCCTTTTTTCCCCTCTCATCAATTAAATGCCGGATTTCATCAAACCGGTTTTGTGTTATCAAGATAGACACAATTGCAAGATTTGTAGTCAACAATTTTTTAACGACCGTCTCGCTTTCGGCAACGAAAATTCCCTGCTTGACGTGCTGAGCCGCCCGCCGCATTGTTCGGTATGGCTGAAGTTCCGATAACTCAAGTGAATCAATATGTATTACGTTTTTCATATTACGGTTTTAAAAATACAAAATTGTAAGGTATAAAACCAAAACTCACTTTACAAACATTGATTTTTCAAAATACTGATTCTCCGCTTCGTCCCTTCTTTTTATTTTTACATTCCTCTCCGCCAAAGGTCGACGACTCGACTCGTCGAGCGGATCCGCCTATGGCGGACATCACTCCATCCGCTTCAGGTGGACTCCACTACTCCAATTAACCATTAACCATTAACTATTAACCATTGACCATTGACCATTACTAATTACTAATAGTCCCGAAGGGACGCCTTCGGCACTAATTGCCAATAGCCAATAGCCAATTGCTAATTGCCGATTGCCAATTAACGATTAAACACTAACCTTCTCCCATCCTTGCCGGGCTTAATAAATCGAATGCTTTATCAATCTCGGCGTGCGTGCCTAATAAAACCATAACATCTCCCGATTCAATTGTGAAATCAGGAGGCGGATTTGTAGTCGGCTTATTGTCGCGGACAACGGCAATAACAGAGCATCCCGATAAAAAGCGTAAATTCAAATCGGCTAAAGTTTTTCCGCGAGCGGGCGATTCGTTTAAAACAAGAAATGTATCTGTAGTTCCGGCAACAAGAATTGCGGTTAATTGGTCCATCGTTGCATCGGGAAGTTTCAGTCCGCGGAACATTCCGTAACCTTCACGCCTTATCAAATCGACTTGCGCCGCAATTATGTTGCGTGGCAAATGATACTGCCGCAGAACTCTCGTAAAAATCTCAATCGAAGTCTCAAATTCTTCTGGAATTACTTCGTTCGAGCCTAATTTGTATAAATCTTCAATATCAGCAACCGTCCTCGTTCTCGAAATAATGTGTAAATCAGGGTTTAGATTTCGGGCAGTTTTTAAAATCCGCCGCATCGCATCCGAGTCTGAAATAGCAATCACTAAAACACGCGCATTTTCAATACCCAAGTGCAGCAGCATTTCTTTTCTTGTAGCATCACCATAAATTACATTCTCGCCTAACTTCCGTGCGGCTTTGACTGTCTCACCGTTCAAATCGACAATCAAATATTTAATTCCGGTTTCCTTTAAAACCGATGCAACGTTTTTTCCGTTCAATCCGTATCCTACAATTATCACGTGATTTTTAAAATCGGATAAGGAGATTTTTTCAATCACCTCGTCAGCAACTATTCGATTAAAGAAGTTGAGGATTAGTTTGTGAGGTAATAATTTTTGTAACAGATGTGCCATTGGTGAAGAAAATTGAATGAATAGCGGAATAAGCATCATAGTTATTATCGAAGCACCTAAAAACATTTGATATGCTTCGTTGTTCATCAGTCCCGAAGAGATCCCTTCAAGTGCAAGTATGAATGAAAACTCGCCGATTTGAGATATTGCAAGTCCGACCATGATAGCAGTGCGTGCAGGAAAAGAGAGAAACAAAACCACAATGGCAGTAATAAGAAATTTTATCATCACGATTGCTGCCGATACTACAATTAAGAGGAGAATATTTTCGATAAGAAAATTAAAGTTCACCAACATACCGATTGAGATGAAGAAAACACTACTTAGTGCATCTCTGAAAGGGAGTGCTGCACCTACGATTTCGTGCGAGTATTCGGATTCGGATAAAATCAAGCCGGCAATGAACGCTCCCAACGCGAGCGATAGTCCGGCATACGAAGTAACGAGTGCAGTTCCTAAACTCAAAAACATAACACCGATAACAAACATTTCACGACTTTTTGCAAGAACTAAAAACTCGACCAACTTGGGCATCACATAGATAGCGGCTATTATTATTACGCCGACACCTGCTAATGCAATTATAAATTTTATTGAGACTTCGGTTAGCGTTGTTCCGCTTGCTGCCGAAAGGACCGGCACCAACAGCATCATCGGTACGATGCATAAATCTTGAAATATCGAGATACCGAGCGAAATTTTTCCGTGCGGTGAATTGGTTTCAGCCCTTTCAGCCAACAGTTTCATTATAATCGCCGTGCTGCTCATCGAAATCAAGAAACCGATAAAAATAGATTCGCGAAAATCCCTACCTACGAACATTTGTAAAAAAGTTACCACCAAAACTGTAAGAAGAACTTGCAACCCGCCACCTATGAAAACAATTTTCTTAATCCGTTTCATACGTGTGAGAGAAAACTCGAGACCGATTGTAAAGAGCAAAAGTGTAACACCGACTTCGGCAACAACATTTACTGCATCGATATTCCTGATTAATTTAATTCCATAAGGACCAATTATAAGTCCGCTGATCAAGAAACCAACAAGCGGCGGGATATTAATTTTTCTAAAAATGGAAATAACGACTATTATCACCGCGAGAAGCAGAACGAGTTCGCTCAGTATGTCAAATTCGTGCATTAACCTTCCTTTTAAAATTTCTACTCAAAGTTATGGAAAATGATTTTGAGATGCAAGGGAAACGCCCGCCCGACTGAACGACCCGCCAGAACAGCAACGTCGGGCTGGTTTCAGTCGGACGGGCAGGGATTTTGAATTTTGAATTTCAAATTGTGCATCTATCCAAATTTCTATTTATATTCTAAATATTAATGTCAGAAATAATTTTACAAACACACAATCTTGCGAAGCGTTACAAAAAACGGTTTGCTGTAAGTGATTTAAACATAGAGGTTTACAGGGGCGATGTCTTCGGATTTTTAGGTCCCAATGGCGCCGGTAAAAGCACTACCATACGAATGATGCTCTCTCTGATTCATCCAACCAACGGTTCCATCACAATATTTGGTAAAAGATTGGATAAACATAGAGGCGAAGCCCTCAAACGCATCGGCGGATTAGTCGAAAAACCGGATTTCTACGGACACCTTTCGGCATTCGATAATTTAAAATTTATCGGCTCGCTTTATGGAGGAGTAAATAAAAAACGAATCGAAGAAGTTCTCGAAATAGTTAAACTCTCCGACCGGATTAACGACAAGGTTAAAACTTACTCGCACGGAATGAAGCAGCGGTTGGGAATTGCACAAGCTTTACTCGCCAACCCCGAACTTATAATTTTAGATGAACCAACTTCCGGTCTCGACCCGCAAGGTATGAGAGAAGTTCGGGAGCTGATAAAAAATTTATCGAGAGAGCAAAACATAACTATCTTCCTCTCTTCGCACCTACTCACCGAAGTTGAACAAGTTGCCAATAGAATGGCAATCATTAACAGCGGGAAACTTGTAGTGCAAGGATACGTTCAGGAATTACTCAACAGCAGCGATCAATATGTTCAAATTCAGGTTGAACCGATTGAAACCGCCGAACAAATTATCAAGTCATTCGCTTTTGTTACAAAATATGAACGACACAACAATAGCTTGTCGATTTATACTTCGATAGACCGTATTCCGGAAATTAATTCAGAATTTGTTAAACACAATTTGCAGGTCAGTTCTATAATTCCACGCCGGTCGTTAGAAGATTACTTTATCGAGATGACCGAACGGGCGTATCCGGCTTTTCAAACTGCAAAAACCAAAGGTGTCGGCAATGTTTAATATCGTCCTCCTCGAAGCATACAAAATATTTACAAAGTGGCGGACGTACATCGGCTTTCTTACTATCGGTATAATCGTCCCGCTGATAGTCGTCGGATTAAAATTGAGCGGAATAAATCCAACTCAAAATGCGATGTTCAGTTTTCAGGAAGAATTTATTACGACCGGAAATTTATTCAATGGCTGGTTCATCAGCCACCTAATTATGCATAGTTTGTTTGTTCACATTCCGTTCTTGATTACACTCGTTGCCGGCGACTCGTTAGCCGGCGAAGCAACTTCCGGAACTTATCGCATTTTGCTGACTCGCCCGGTTTCAAGGATAAAAATTTTGACAATCAAATATATTACGACAATATTTTACACAACCACACTCGTTGTTTTTTTAGCAGCTTTGAGTATCGGACTTGGGCATCTGTTTTTTGGTGGCGGCGATCTGATAATTTTCAGAGGCGAGATTTTACTTTTGCCGGTTGATGAAGTGTGGTGGCGATTTTTGCTCGCTTATCTTTGCGCACTCGTTGCAATGTGGACTGTAGCGTCGCTGGCTTTTTTCTTTTCATCTTTTGTCGAGAATGCTATCGGTCCGATCATCGGCACAATGGCAGTGTTAATAATATTTTTAATACTCGGCGAATTACCAATCGATTTCTTCAAAACAATTAAGCCATATCTTTTTACAACATACTCTTCTGTCTGGACGAAAGCGTTTGAAGAACCGGTGAACTTCAACGAAATATTCAAATCTATAAGTTACTTATGTATTTATTGCGGTGGGTTCTTTCTAATTACGCTGTATCTGTTTCGGAAGAAGGATATTTTATCGTGAAGTGGTTTTCATCACAATTTTTTAAGTTACGGACGAGGTTGTCTAAAAAGTTCTCTCGTTACTCGATTTCTACGAAATCAAACTCGAGAACCTGCTTATTTAGCCGGTTTTCGAGTGTTCGCAAAGCGAACGTATCGAGAAAACCGACTTTTTGGTCAACAAGGTTAAATTATCTCGATTTGATCAAGCGTAATCGTTTCAACGGTTTAATACAGAGAACGATATTGATCGCAGTGTTTCTAACCTGTTTTTTCCCATCCATTTCATTTTCTCAACTGAACGCACTTGAAATATTAAACCGGGTTGAGAGCAAGTTTAAAGAAATTCAGGATTATACCGCTGAGGCGCTCGTTTCTGTAGAGATGGAGCGGCTACGAATACCGAGAAGGAAGATGAAAATATTTTTCAAGCAACCGGACAAGTTTCATTTAGAGTCGGAAGGTTTTGCGATAATACCGCGGGCAGGGTTGGGATTCATGCCATCGCAAATCCAACACGATAAATATGATGCCCAATTAGTTTCGCTCGACACAATCGAAACTCATCAATCATATAAATTACAATTGATTTTGAAAGATTCAAACAAAAGCAGTTTGTTGCCGGTCCAAAGTTTTTATTTATGGATTGATAAAGAAAATTTTGTGATAAGAAAAATCGAAACTGCCACCTCGCAAGGAAGGAACGTATCGGTGGTATTTGATTATGGTATGGTTGATAAAAAATATTTGATGCCATCGAACATCGTCGTAAGTTTACAAAACTTGTTTGAAAACGACGAAGATATTCCTGATATGCCCGGCAGGGAATCACGGCTCCGCCGACTTCCACGCGCCGGAACGATAACGATTACGTTTACGAAATATTTGGTGAATCAGAATTTGCCGGATAATTTGTTTGAGAAAAAAGAAAAGCCCTAAACCCAAAAATCATAAATTTGAAATCCGAAATCAAAATTCATAAGCCCTTAATCGGTGCCCACATGTCGATTGCCGGCGGGCTTCACCTCGCATTCGAGCGTGGTGTAAGTGTCGGTTGTGCAACAATCCAGATTTTTACAAAGAACAACAACCAATGGAATGCAAAACCGTTGACCGACGAAGAAATTCAGTTATTCAAATCATCCCAGAAAAAATTCAAAATTAAACCAGTTGCTGCTCACACAGCATATCTGATAAATCTTTGTGCATCGAACAAAGATGTTCTTGAAAAATCCCGTATCGCTTTTGCAGAAGAACTCCGACGCTGCGAATTGTTAGGAATTCCATATTTAATTTTTCATCCCGGTGCGCATACAGGCGCGGGTGAAAGCGAAGGAATAAAAAAGATTATCGACTCGTTAAACCTCGCTCACGATCAAACTAATAATTTTAAAGTGAAAAGTGTGCTTGAAACCACCGCAGGACAAGGCTCGTCTATCGGTCATAGGTTTGAACAATTGAGAGAGATAATTGATGGTGTTGATAACTCTGAAAGAATGGCGGTGTGCATAGACACTTCACACATATTTGCCGCGGGCTACGATATACGCAACGAGGTTGTTTATAAAAAAACAATGACAGAGTTTAACAACATCATCGGTTTAAAAAAGTTAGCTGTAATCCACTGCAACGACTCGAAAAAAGACCTCGGCTCACGCGTTGACCGCCACGAACACATCGGCAAAGGAACTATCGGCAAAGAAGCATTCCGGCTTATTATGCAAGACAAACGACTCTCCAAAATTCCCAAAATACTTGAAACTCCGAAAGGGTCCGACTTGGCGGAAGATAAAATGAATTTAGCGGTGTTAAGAAAACTTGCAAATCAAGGTGATGAAAAAAAGTAAGCCTACCACATTTTTGCAGTAGGCTTACTTGAAAATAACTTTACTTACTCAAAATTATTTCAGCAGGATCATCTTTTTAACTTGCACAAAAGATTTGCTGTTGAACTCTTCTTCATCTTCAGCACTACTCTCTGTTGTTAGTCGATAAAAATAAACACCCGACGATAATCTATATGCATTAAACTCTATCTGGTGTTCACCGTCTTCAAGAGACACCTTATCTAACAATTTGGCTACTTCTTGTCCAAGAACGTTGTATATTTTTAGTGTAACGACTGACGAGGTAGGTAAATTAAATTGAATTGTTGTTGATGGATTAAAAGGATTGGGATAATTCTGATAAAGTAAATATTCGTCCGGTGTTTCTTGCTGTGCAATAATCCGGGGTTCAATTTTTCTTCTTTCCCCCCAGAATTCACCGTGTAGATAGGGGATTTCACCTAACATTAGAGTTCCTTTTATTTTAAGTCCAGTTCCAAAACGGAGCGTGTCAATTGGTCCTTCGAATGCACGATTAATTTTTGATATTACGGTGTCCAGATCTTTATAATTAGTAGAATCGTACCAGCTATAATAAGTCATTAATTCATCCGCAATATCTGCAATATATTGAACAGGCACTTGATTTACATAACTATTACCAGTTTCTTCCCAATACATTAACTCACCTAAACCGTTTGGTGTAGCTTCTAAAGCGCTTGCCGCTATATTGAATTTTAATGCAGCAATTTCGGCAAACAGTTTGTTATTATGTTTTTGGGGAGGTAACTTCTTTTGTTCTCCTCGAAATGTTTTTTGGTTTTCAAATTTATCAAACCCTCTGGGTTTGCCCGTGTGTTTTCCTGATTTATCAATTAGAGAATTTAACAAATCTTTGCTCTTTTTTAATTTTACCCAACCCTTTTCTTTTGGGTCATCCATGATACCTACGATTAATCCTTCAGGAAACCCGCCCCAAGAAAATACATAATCTCTAACATTTGCAGCGTTTGGCATCGGAAGCAAGAATCGTTGAGATGTTGGATATAATGAATATTTGTAACCAACAGGGGAGTTGTTTTTTAAACATTGATATTTAACTTTCGTACCAGATTTAGGACCGATACCAGAAATTGTTGTAAATTCTCCATTCGGAATATCTGTTCCATCTAATATCCAAGTTTTATTATCATTAGTTCTGATATTTAAAAATTTTGTGTATGAACTAATACTAACTTTTCCATTAAACTGTATTTGCATACCGTTAACGCTACTGCCACTATAATTTCCAAGATTAAAACTCCATCGTGTAGCGATATTTTTCTTTTTAATTGGCTTCACAACACATAAGCTATCAGGCGGAAATGTTCGAAATCTGATTGTATCGGAAATAAAATAAACTCCAAAATTATAATTCTCGTAAAGTTGACCATTAGTTGTTACAATAGTATATGGTTCTGTAGGGGTAGATATCATAAAATAATCATCCCTCCATATATCAAGTGTATAAGTTCCGGTTGGAATGAAATCAAATGAATATTCCCCCTCTTCATTTATTTCAGTACCAGCATAAAAATTGCCATCTTTCTTGAGATATGGAGGTCCTTCCCAAAATGGTTTTTCCAAATTATCGCGAATCCCATTTATATTTTTATCATGAAAAACATATCCGTTTATTCCAGACATATCTGTTATTTGATTTTCGTACTTGATGGTTAAATAATTTTTTTGAGTAGTATAGTCATCAGTTGATCCAACAATAATTATATTGTTTGATGAATCGAGGCATATCGTTGCTCCGGTTTCGTCCCGATTTGCATCGCTACCATAATAAGTGTACCATTGTCCGGCTCCTTTTTCATTGTATTTAACTAACATTAAATCATCATTTTGTTCACCACTAACATTATTATAACTACGACTAACACCATACACAAAAATATTATTAAACTTATCAGCTACCAAGTCGATTGGAGCGTTGTACCATGAGTCGCTCCATGGATAATCCCGGGGAAGTTGAAATATTTTTTTCCATTTCTTTATCCCAGCTTTGTCATATTTTATTGTGATAACCTCATAACGATTATTTCCTGTAACAATTATATCTCCCGATAAATCAATTACAATTTTTCTTCCAACCTCATTATCAGCACTATTATCATAACGGCTAATCCATAATTGTTCACCGGATGGAGAATATTTTATTGAAAGAATATCATCTCCCGTATCTAAACTATAACTCGAACCCACTATATAAATATTCAATGAATCGTCCGCTGCCAAATCGTACGCTTTATCCTCCCGATTTGCCGGACCATTATAATATCTTTCCCAGAGCAATTCCCCAGCAGTGCTATATTTAATCGTAACACAATCATAATACCAGGAATTATCTTGTGTGGAGCCAGTAATTATAACATTATTTTCTCGGTCTATCACCATCGCATAAGGATAATCACTCTTGTTTGTAGTACCATTAAACTCTCTGTTCCATAATAGATTTCCATCTAAGTCATATTTCGTTAATAATATATTCCCATTAGTATATCCTAAAAGGTATATATTGTTCATTTTGTCAATTTGCATATCAACTAATGCACTCCAAGAACCATTTTCAAATTTACGAGTCCAGACAGTATCGCCATTTACGTTATATTTTATTATGAACATTTGAGAATTTATTGTTCCAGATAAATACAGATTGTTCAAATTATCAAGTCTCATTTTTCTTGATATAATATCCCAAGTTGGTTGCTCGTTATATTTTTTAATCCACAACAAAGAACCGTTTGAACTATACTTGAGAGTATTTATCTCACGACCATTATTGCTATTGCTGTATCCAGTTACGTAAACATTGTTATCGGCATCTATCGTACTGCTCGTTGCATAGTCCTCTGCATAAGTAAAATTATCATAATTCTTTTCCCATAATGTACTTCCATCTGAATTATATTTTATTAATTTATAATCATCCCACCCTGAACCAGAAGATTGGTTTAATTTGCCAGCAATAATAACATTAGACGAAATATCAATTTTACTAGTTTTCATATTTCCGTTTGATAACTTTGACCAGATAATAGCCCCCGATGAATCGTATTTTATCAAAACGTTTTGTGAACCATCATCAGTATTGCAGGAACCGCTCACATAAAATTGAGTACTACTAGAAATCAATATTTTTAAACCGTAACTTTGGTTAATATTTGGCTGCGTAAACTCCTTCAACCATATTTTTGCCCCATTACTGTTATATTTAATTGTGTTAATTTTATTGTTTATGCTTCCCGTTATATATAGATTATTAGTAGCATTATCAACCATTATTGATTTACCATAATCGCTGTAATTGCCCGGTTCTCTCCTTGCCCACTGAAATGTACCGGACGAATTATACTTTAATGTTAAGAAATCGTCCCAGAAGCCAGAGCCGCTTCCTGACCCTGTTATTAAAATATTTCCCAAATTATCGATGGCTATATCGTTAGAAGAGAAATAATATTTACCGCTACCATATATGATATTAAACAATAAATTTCCACCGCTGGAGTATTTTATTGTAAATATGCGGGAATAGAACTCTGGCGATATATATGTATTGGTTCTTCCTGTGATAAAAATATTTCCTGATAAATCTAATGTCATCGCAGTCGGAGTTATATTATAAGATCCTGAAAAATTTTCCTTCTTCGCCCATAGAAGGTTTCCATTTGTATTGTATTTCAAGGTAATTAGTGAATCATTGGAGTTATAGTAATCAGAATAACTATAACCTGCAATGTAAATATTACTATTGTTATCACTTCTGAGTATAGTTGCTAAATAATTTTTTCTAGACGGTCCCTTATATCTTTGAACCCATTGTTGATTGCCGTAATAATTATACTTAACTAATAAGATATCAGATTGTACAATACCCAAGCTGTCGCTCTCGCTTGTACCTGCAACATATACTTCTCCCATGCCATCCACCCATATACCACAAGGTTCATCGTATTCAGCAGGTCCACTATATCGAGCAGACCATATTGTATCGCCAGATGAATTTAATTTTATGGTTACAATGTCGCCGCCGCTTTCACCAGTAATATATATATTGTTATTAATATCAATAAATGTATCGTATAAGTGATCTTGTGCCGATATTTTGGTGTTAAATTTTTGAACCCATAATTCATTTGAAGCCGTACTTGTTGCGTTATTTAATGCTTTTGTTTTTTGCATTATCCCTTTTTTAGGAGACTTCCTACCATTTTCAGCAAAACCGTCATTTACGAAATCATCTTTCTTTAAGTGAGGGTATAATTTGTTTTTAAATTCCGTAGGTAAGGCATTTCTTAATGAATCATTTTTTTTGCGTTCCTCATACATTTGCCTTTGCTTAATAAAACGATTTTCGATACTTTTAATATCTGGCTTTACCCCTTCTTGACAAAACAAAGTATCTAAAGAGTAAGTTGATAATATTATTATAATGCCGATTATAATTGAAAATGTTTTCATAAAAAAACCCTTCTACACTAGTTTTAAAAAATATCTTGATTAATTTATTTCACACGCTTTACAGAAAATATAAAAGTGCGACTCACTTTTCCCGAAGGTTCTATGGTTGGAAGTGAGTCGCACATCCTTACTTCAGCAGGATCATCTTTTTAACTTGCACAAAAGATTTGCCCGGATCGGTTACACTTGCGGCATCAATCCTGTAGAAATAAACACCGCTTGCAACTTTTTCCGCTGAATTGTTTGTAGAGTTCCATTCACTTCTTCTGTATCCAGCTTCCTGAATTTCGTCAACAAGTGTTTTCACTTCCTGACCTAACATGTTGTATATTTTTAGCGTAACACGACTGTTAACAGGCAACTGATATTTTATTTCAGTGTTCGGATTGAATGGATTCGGATAGTTTTGTGCAAGAGCAAACTCCTTCGGTAAACCATTTTCAAATCTGATAATAATGTGTTTGATTTCTTTTTTATCAATCACCAAACTTCCTGATCCATCTATTACAGAAATATCTTTAACACCATCATTTAATTTTACAGTGTAACCCTGTAAATCTGATTTATCAATATCCCACGAAAATTCGATGGGATAATTTTCTGTTTTGATTTCCACCACTAATTCAAAGTTCTGACGATTTATTAGAATTGATTGTAATGAATATGTTTCGACCATTAAGCCAGAATTAAACCTCACATCAAATTCCGGTGAGCCAGGGGGCAATTCATAATAAGTTTTGGAATTACTCAGATTTTTTTCATCGCCGAAATACAATGTTTGTTTGCTTCCAATTTTATCTTTCACAGAAATCGAATTTAACAGAGATAATTCGTCTGCATTATTTACTTCATTGGACAATTGTTTTCCTGCAAATTTAGAAATCCGCAGCATTCCATTTTCACTCACTTTTACCCAATAACCCTTTCCAGGCACAATGGTAGAACTTTGTGTATAACCAGCTTGGTAACCATAAAATGGCGAATTAATAGTAATTCCCAACGGTACAACGTTCGCTGTAGAAATTGATGTCGAGAGTGAACCAATCATATTCCAACCCTTTCTAACCGGAATTGTGATGCTATCTAAAGGGTTGCCATTTATTGTTACGGGGTGTTGAGTGCTAAACTTAACCCAATATCCAGCGCCATTTTTAAGTGAATCGTGTGTAACATAGTTTCCTTCAAAAGTAAAGGCATTTGACATCGAATTGGAGAATAAATGTTTATAATAATTATTTGGGACTTTGTATGGCACAGAGAGCATATTCCAGCCAGCATTTAAGGTTAGCGAATAAAGGTTGATCAATCGATTTTCAACCGTGTTAGTTCGCACAGGTAAATTGTAGTCGAAATAAATGCTTGCAGTGTTAGTAATTAATGTGTCGGAATCAGGTTTTGGTTTTACTTTGAAATTTATAAAACCGTGACTGCCCGGCTCATTAACATTGCTGTCGGGTAAAAGAATATTCGAGAACGTCCATTTTAATTCTCTATGTCCTGAAATCGCTAATGTGGATGGATGACTGCTGGCTCCAATTTCGATAGTATTCATATCGAGGTCTATATCTAATGTGTCTCTGATTATGACATTAAAAGCAGTGTCTGTTCCTGTATTTTGGAACCGGATCATATAAGATAACTCCGTATCACGCG
The DNA here is from genome assembly GCA_947085405.1 of uncultured Ignavibacteriota bacterium. Lineage (GTDB taxonomy): Bacteria > Bacteroidota > Ignavibacteria > UBA10030 > BY39 > JASEGV01. The sequence continues at coordinate 15,712 of CAMTWO010000018.1, read as the reverse complement.
GGACGATACCATTAGGACTGATGCCTGTGGGACAAACAATTTTATCGTTAGGATCGTAAGAGCCTTGAACTATTCTTTCATCAATAGCTTCATTATCTACTGGAGTTATATCGCCGACAATTGGTAATATTTTGGAAATTGATTTTAATGTATCGCCATTATTAACAACAGGCGGCGGTGCGATTCGAACCGGAGCTTTCAAATATCCAACAGTACCCGGTGTAACTAAACCCAATCCCCACGTTACTGTTCGAGTCGAAGGATCGTAAGCAAACGTGGCGGGATGGACGCCGCTATATATTAAAGTTGTATTTAAAGGGTGAGTAAAGGTAACTGAAGCACCATAAATATTATCAGTTCCTTTGGATTCATATCGGATGGCATAAATATTTTCAAAACCGGGACGCGCAACTCCACTTGCTAACTTAATACTCAAATCCTTTATACCCGATATTATTCTATTGCCGAAATTCTTATTACTCGCAACTTCACCGGAATCTAAAACAACCTGTATTGTCCCGGGTGAACTTGGACAAGTTTGCTGCCAATGCTGTTTTAGTTTTTGCGAGATTGTATAAGTGCCGCGTGGTAAATTATCGAACCTGTAATTGCCATCTGCACCTGTGGTTACATATAAATCTATCGGCAACAATTTTACGACCCAGCCGTTTAATCCTGTTTCACTTGGATCGATAATACAATCACCGTTCACGTCGTTAAATACTTTGCCGCTTATACTGCCGTAAGTTTCTCCGGGAGGACCGACGAGCCAATCTGCATACTCGACGAAACCAAAATTAGTATCGTCCAAACTATCGAATATTGCCGTGATATTTTTCGGGTAAGGTCCCGCAGCCATTTCAGCGGTTGTGGTTTCGCCCCACCAGTTATAGCGTGCATTAACATCTTGTTCTGATTCGTTAATGAACAAATAATTATTGCTGCCATAGAGACTGTTATAATGAAACTCGGGAAGTACACCAGAGCCATTAATTTTCAATCCGATGCTATCATTATCCGCAAAAGTATTATGACTGAAATTAAACGGTGTGGGATATCCGTCAAAATAGAATTCACCGCCGGAGTATTCATTCTCCGATATTATATTTTTGGTGAATATTCCAGAGTTAAAATTATCAGCCCAGCTTTCCCAGTAAACTCCATTCTCATTGTTTTGTATTGTGTTTCTTGAAACATTAATATTTTCAAAGCCACCTAATCCTATCGACATTCCCTGTGAGAAGTTTTGTATTACATTGCTATCGACTGTTATGTTACTTCCTGATATGGAACTGTAGGTATATAATCCGAGACCGGTTTCGCCATAGACAGAATTAGATGCAAAAGGTTTGCTCAACAAGAGATTTCTTTTTTCAAAATCAATAGCTTTTATTTTATTTCGTTTAATTTCCACGCGGGTAGGTTCATAAATTTCACCGAGGAACATACCACTACCATAATATGATTCAATATCGTTGTCTCGAACAAACAAACTGCCGTTCTCAAAAAACTCAGTCCCTTCAAGGAAAATACCATTGTTTGCTTTTCTGATATGGTTTTGTTCGACTTCAATACTTGAAACACCTTCGCCAAACCAACCCATAAATATTCCAAATTCAGTTTCACCAATCTTGGGTACGATATTATTGTGTTTTACTTTAACTGTTAATGGTCCGCCGCCGTTCCATAACGCAATACTACTCTCGCCACCGCCACTATGTTGTAAAGTATTACGTTGAATTGAGATGAAAGACTGACCACTATTTTTTAACTGTAATTTAGGAGTTGATTGTTTCGCACTACGTTCGGTTGCTTTATTTTTCAAATCGGCTAATGTAATTTTTCTGTCTCCTTTTTTAACTTTCGCCCACTGATTTGCCAGACGATCTTTAGCACTGAGCGGTGATTCAATATTTCTAACAGTTTTCTGAACTGTTTTACCGAATGGTTCAGGACTGAATAATCCACCTGCGACTATTCCATCACCTTCAATCATTCCGCTTACAATGTTATCCTCAACTTTCAACCAGTATGCTTCAATACCTTCGTTATATATACCTGTCCAGGCGTCTGCGTTCTCATCGTTTTGTATAATGCTGTTGCGTGAGATGCTTACACCCCCAGGATTATCATAATTATAAAGACCAAACCAATTCAAGGAAATACCAGATTCATTAAATCCGTTAATTGTATTTCCATCAATAAATAAGTTCTGAGCAGCCCCTTCGCAGAACCAAATTCCACCATCTTGCAACTGATTTCCTCTAATACTGATATTGCCGGGTAAATATCCATGCGCGTGTATAGCGGAAAAATAACCGGATACGTTATTACTATCGTAAGATACTATAGTACCAGAACCTTCACTATATGGATAAACAGTAATCCCTTGTTCTCCAATAGCTGAATTAGTTTGTTTTGTATTCCGCGTATTCAACATTTTTTCTTTCAATGTATTGTTCACAACTGAGGTCGGTTCAATTGCTCGAATTGTATTTCTTTTAATTTCTACAATGTCAGGTCCATATACTTCGCCAAGCCACAAACCTTGACCGTAATAAGTTTCTATATCATTATTGCGAGCAATTAAGCTACCGTCGGAATTTATTCCGGCACATTCCATCATAATGCCGTTATATGCTTTGCGGATTGTGTTTTGTTCAATCTCGATTTTCGTCAAGCCTTCTTCAAAACAACCGAGATAAATTCCAAACTCTGTTTCTCCGTTTTCCGGGATAGCAGAATTATTTTTGATTGTAACTGTTAATGGACCGCCACCACCATAAATCGCCAAACTGCTGCCACCCCCTTGATGTGATACATTATTCCGTTGAACCGATAAGTACGACTCTCCATCTGCTTTTGTTACTGCTTGCCGTGATGAATGTGCCGCTTTTTTCTCGGCTAATTTGGTTTTAATTGTTTCTAATGTCGGTTCTTTATCCATCTTCTTCACACCCGACCGCAGTTGAACTAATCGGTCTTTAATACTCACATTTTTATCGAACCGTGTTTTGGGTGCCGCTTTCCAATATTGGCTATACAAGCCACCAACCGTTATTCCATCTCCTTCAATTAATCCACTTACGGAGTTATCCTCAACTTTTAACCAGTATGCTTCGATGCCTTCGTTATATATTCCCGTCCACGCACTTGCATCGCTGTCGTTTTGGATAATTGTGTTTCTTGATATGCTGACGCCGCCCGGAACGTCTGGATTATAAAGCCCAAACCAAGGCAACGATATACCCGTTTCATTAAATCCATTTATTCTGTTGTCTTCGATTGTTAGACCGCTGCCAATCATTTCTTCCATCCAGATACCGCCGGAAGTTAATTGGTTGTTGGTAATATTTATTGAGCCATTGATATAGCTGTTCATCATTATACCAGCCCAATATCCGGAAACAATATTACTATCAACTTTAATGCTGCCATCTTCAGCGCTTTCGCTTCCACACCAAAAGCCAATGCCTAATTCGCCAACTGCGGTTTTAGAGGTCTTGGCAAGTCGCCGCTGGTCAACAAGTTGTTGTATTCGTTTATTAACAATGTTGGTTGGCTCTGTCGCTGTGATTGTGTTTTGACTGATATGAATATTTTTCGCTTCATACACTTCGCCAAGCCACAATCCTTGACCGTAATAAGTTTCTATATCATTATTGCGTGCTATCAAGCTACCGTCGGAACTTATTCCAGCATATTCCATCATAATGCCGTTATATGCTTTGCGGATTGTGTTTTGTTCAATCTCGATATTAGTTAATCCATCTTCAAGATAACCTAAGTAAATACCATATTCTATCTCTCCAGTTTCCGGATTTACTGAATTGTTCTTGACAGTAACAGTTATTGGACCGCCACCGCCCCAAACAGCTATACCATTACCGACACCATACTGAGAGGTTACAGAATGTAAAACCTGATTACGCTGAATTGATAAAACCGATTGTTCTGCTGCGTTCCTATTTGATTGCTTTGATAAATTAGTTGCTTTCCTCCCAGCCAAGTTAGCTTTGATATCAGTTAACGTAAGTTCTTTTTCTTGTTTCTTTATACCTGATTTTAATTGGACTATGCGGTCTTTTATACTAATATTCTTATCGAAACGTTTTTGCGGAGATGTTTTCCAATATGGATATGGGGGATACAAACCACCAACTGTTAAACCATCATACTCAATCATCCCGCTCACAAAATTATCTTCTATCTTGAACCAGTTCGCTTCGACGCCCTCGTTGAATATTCCAGTCCAGGCACGTGCGTTGCTGTCGTTTTGGATGATTGTGTTTCGTGATATGCTAACGCCGCCCTGAATATTTGGATTATAAAGCCCAAACCAATTCATCCAAATACCTGTTTCGTTAAAGCCGGTAATAACGTTATCTTCTATTTTTAAATTATTCGCTCTTACTTCTTCTAACCAGATATTACTTGACCTTAATTGATTATTCTTTATGCTTACTTCTCCATCGGTATAAATCCCACCTGAGATACCCATATAACAAGAGTCGATATTATTATTTTCTATAATAATACTTCCGGTTCCGCCACCCCAAAAACCAATTCCATATTCAATATGTTCATTATTACTAATTGTATTACCAGATATAGAAATATTATTGGTAGTTACTATTGAATTTGTTTTAGCAACACTTACATCTGATTTTTTCAGTGATGGATTAATTTCAATTTTCCGGTTTTTAAAGGCCGCAATTTTTTGCTTGATCGTCTCACGTATTTCAGTTACAGATTTTCTTGAAGTAGTTTTCTTAGTTATTACTTTTGATGCCAACATCTCCGGCTGTATCTCAGCTCCCACGGAGATAGCACCCTCTTGATAACCAGAAATATTATTGTTATTAATATTTAGACTATTTCCGTTTATATATCCACCGATTGCCTGATATGAGGAGTTATTACCATTGAAAGTATTACTATCGATTCTAATACCCGAACCATAAATTTCAAACCATATTCCAGCATCCTCTTTATTGTTTATAGATGAATTCAAAATAGTCAGAGATGTGCGTTCAGAAGCATACATACCTGTGTTGATGTTGCTCAAATCAACTTTATCAATATTTAGGGATGCGTTGTTACCCCAAACTTCAAATCCGAGGTAAGCATTCCCGCCATCCAATAGAACATCATTAAAACCAATATCGGGACAAGCTCCTTCGATACGGATTGCAGTTTCCCAGCTATCCAATGTATCGAGCACAATCGTTACATTTTTAAATTGAACGTTGGATGCATCTGTAATATATATTCCAACGGACTCTAGTGTATCTGAGTGGTCAATAAATATTACCGGTTTGCTTAAATGTAATTCAGAATTTTTATATAAGGATTGCTGCGGGACAATTATTAACGGCGGTGCATCCGGTTTATTTGCGGCAGGCCGGAGAGTTAATTGATGTTCGGGGTAATATTGATTTATTAAAACTAAACGGAGTGTATCGCTGATGTAGCATGAATTGATTGAGTCGAATGCAGCGGCAAGTGTTGTAAAATCGCCGCCAACGCCTACGGTTTTCGTCCCCGATATTGAAGGAGGCGGAGTAATGCCTACGCCTTTCAAGCTTGCTGTAATAACCGGCTGGTCGGGGTCGTTACTGTTTATCGATAAAGTTCCGGTAACTTCACCGAGGGCTGTCGGTACAAAAGTTACATGAATCGCTTTTTTACCGCCGACAGGTATAACCGCATTTACAGGTTTGATTGTAAATAAAGGATTGTCAGATGTTATATTAGTAATTCTCAATGAGTCGGTGCCCGCATTTCTAACTACTATAGAATCTTTGCGACCGACGTTCATATAAGTTTCACCAAAATTTATGCTATCAGATAACAGCACTATATCGGGAATTCCTGTAACCGTAAGATTGACGGGTAAAACTTTTTGACCGGTAATTGGGTCGTTGCTGTTAACGACGATATTAGCATCAAACTTACCGGCATGAAGTTCTTTGGCATTCACTTTTAAATCAATATTTTGGTTTCCACCGGGAGGGACGATGCCGCTTACTGGATTTTCTATTAGCCAAGGAGTGCTTGAACCTGCTAATCCAAAAAATCCAAAATTGGTAAGGTCGCGTATATACTCGCCTGTGTTTGGATTGTATTCACGAGTTAAGTACCAATCTTGAGAAACAAATAAACGTTCTCCGCAAAATCCGATGCCTCTTACAGAAATATCAACTGGGAATGAATTAATAACTGAGCCGTCAATAATACTTATTTCATATATATGATGACCATAATTAGTGGCAAATAATCTTCCGTTACCGCCGTCGAGTCCACCGCCAAGGTAAACCGGAGGTGTAATAGTTCTTAGCACAGTTCCATCGTACGGATTCATTTCATAGATTGTATTTGATTGTGGAGCTAATGCATAAAGTTTTCCATTTACGAAAGCTAATCCATCAATAAATTCAGGTTTGGGATAAGTTCGTAGAATTTTACCTGAGTTAGGGTCAATTACATAAATATTCATATCCCACCCATCTGTGTAATAAAGCTTCGAACCGGAAAACGCAAGTCCCGCCGCCCACTGCCACCAATAATTAGACTGTGGAATTTGAATTCTTCTAATTACTTTTCCGGTTTGTACATTTAGTTCATATAAGTAGCGACCCAGGACACCAAACAAACGCTGAGCTTGTGGGTTTATGGTTTCGTTTGTTAGTTCTTCTGTTATTGGAATATCCTCGGGCATTTGCATGCCTTCGAATTGCTTGTATGGCTCAACGACCTTTTCGTTTTTAATAAGCGAAACGTCAAATTTTTTCAATGCTAAAGCGGGGGGTGCAAAAATAAATTCATTCTCTATATCATAATGAAGCTCACCCAAGCCGGTGTTGCTAATATTTAACGTAGAGTTTGTGCTGTCGCCTTCTGTAAGCGTGAATGAGAATGAATTTGGGTTAACACCGATAACAGGCGGATGCATAGCCGTCCCTGAAATATTCACAACTACGGTTGCGTTGCTCGGATCATTACTGTAAAAAGTTAAATCGCTATTTATTAAGCCGGCAGTAGTTGGCGTAAACGTTACAATTATTTTTTGTTTTTGACCCGGACTTAATGTAAAGCCGGACGAATTCACAGAATATTGATTGTTACTGATTGTTATATTGTTCACGATTAATGGCTGGACACCGTCATTACGCACGACGAGCGTATCTGATTTACTCCATCCGACAAAAGTAGTTGCAAAAGAAATGTTTGAGGGTTGGACTTTAATATCGGGCGCACCGGTTACGTTTAGAGTTGTAGATACAGTTACAGTATCTTCATCAAGGTCGTTACTTAATACTAAAATATTCGCATTGTTTATGCTTGTATCTATACCAATGGCTGTAAACGTTACTTGCACATCCTGTGAAGTCCCGACCGGTACAATACCGGCGGAGGGATTAACTCTTAAGATTTCACTGATTCCATCATCTATTTGATATAGTGTACCGCCCCAATCCCGCGCCCACCATAAGTCTTTTCCATTATGTGCTAGTGAATTATACCACCACCAATCTTGTAGTATCAAAAATGATTTTACAAAATTCACAGTCCCATCCACTATTGACCACTGCTGAACTTCTCCCCCATATTTTATTGTCCATAAATTACCACTTGTATGTTGAGGAACCCAAACTAAATGCATAATACTATAATTATCAAAACCTACAACAGTTTCTACAATTTTTCCGCTATAATCGATACGATGGATGCGGTTATCCCCACCCCACCACCAAAGTGGTATCACGACAAAATATTGCCCATCCCAAGTGAACGGATATCCCCTTCTTTCAGGCAAACTAAACGAGCCAACACGATTTCCTGATAAATCATAACCATAAACATTACCTCTAAAACTTCCAATCCATAAATACTGTCCATCCCAGGTAATACTCCACGCTCCGATGTGTATAGGAAAACTCGCAACCACGCTCTGAGTTTTAGTATCATATTTGTGAACCATATTCCTGCATCTGTCAACAACGTATAAATTATTACCAACCCAAACCATACCGAAATTACAGTCAGGGAAGTTAGCATAAGTGGCTAATATCGTTCCAGCATTAGCTTTACGGTTTGGCATATCAGGCATTTGTTTTTTAAGTGCATCTAAATCAATTATCGTATCCTGCCGTGTTTCATCGGCATAAAAGCCAATTTTATTATCAGGATTTGTTTGCAAAGATTTGTTTTTTGTTTTACCTGTAAGTGCATCTATTACATCCTGTACATCTATGTTATAAATTAGGTCGCTCTCACCTGTATTGCTTATTGTTAACTGCTGAGATGTTGTATCGCCGGAGTAAAGTGTTGCTGATAATGATAGCGGAGAGACTACAATATTTGTAGGAGCAAAGCGATTGCCAAAATCAAAACCGGTTGTATCCTCGCCGCCAATTATATTAATTGTATAAGTCCCCGGTGCGGGTGGATAGGTTTGCGCCCAGTTGCTCTGTTTTTCCTCACTGATTGTATATATTCCGGGCAGAAATATATTTAGATTATAATTTCCGGTTGCATCTGTAAGAGCCGAGCCGTTTGTAGGACCAGAAAACTTTATCCTCCAATTCTCCAACAATCCCTCACTCACATCTTTAATTCCGTTGTTGTTCTCGTCATTCCAAACTACTCCGCTGATTTTGCTGCGGTTTGCCGGGACTTCTAATACATAACGAAGGGCTGTATAATAACTACCATCGTTCCAAAAAGTAAATCCCCAATTTGTTGCAACATAATGTTCTCCGCCACAACAATTGTCAGGTTGGCCTCCTCCCCAATTGAGATACGTAACTGGTTCTCCCGTAACCCATTTCCAAACTCCTTCATTTTCCTCGTCTGTTAAACCTATATATAACTCAGAATTTGCTAAATTAGATACAAAATAATTCTCATTAGCATCTGATATTGTAACCAAATGCCCACCATTCGCTTCGCAATCAGCTTTTGCTGCGTGCCAGTATTTAGCATTTTTAGATATGTAATATCTGCTGCCATTAAACTCACCGGCATATGTAAATAAACTTAAATCAACCGTACTTTTATTCCCAAAATTTATGTCTGTAATTTGTTGACTTGAAAACAAAGTTATATTATGAATACCAGGTGATATTGGATAGGTTTGAACCCAATCGTGTCTTTGTTCCTCGCTAACAACATAGCTGCCTGCTTGTAATGCCTGAAATGTATAATTTCCGTTTTGATCAGTTGTTGTAGAATCTATTTTATCTCCACTAATATATATCTTCCATCCAGCAATGCCATTTTCATCTTCTTCTTTAATACCATTGCCGTTGGAATCGTTAAACTTAAAACCACTTATTGAGCCAAGTTGTAAATTTCCAAAATCAAAACCGGTTGTATCCTCGCCGCCAATTATATTAATTGTATAAGTCCCCGGTGCGGGCGGATATGTTTGCGCCCAGTTGCTTTGTTTTTCCTCACTGATTGTATATGTTCCGGGCAGGAATATATTTAGATTATAATTTCCGGTTGCATCTGTAAGAGCCGAGCCGTTTGTAGGACCAGAAAACTTTATTCTCCAATTCTCCAAAACTCCCTCACTCTCATCTTTTATACCGTTGTTGTTTTCGTCATTCCAGACAACGCCGCTTATTTTGCTGCGGGTTGCCGAGACTTCTAAAACATAACGATTGGCATGAACAGAATTATGATCATTCCACATTCCAAACCCACCCCAATTTGTGTGTACATAATTTTCCCAGTGCCCTCCGTTTGGCTCTCCCCAATTCCAATTTGTGAAAGTTACTGGTTCTCCTGTAATCCAAAGCCAGTTTCCTTCTGATGCTTCATCTGTAAAACCGATAGACAATGGTTCTGAAGCTAAACCTGATACAAAATTATTCTCTTCAGCACTTGAAATCGTTACTAAATGTCCACCATTCGCTTCGCAATCAGCTTTGGCGTCGTGCCAGTATTTTGCATTCTTAGAAATGTAATATTTGCTCCCGCAGTAATTTCAACCTCATAGCTCCCAAGTGCGGGAGGATATGTTTGTGTCCATTCTGTTTGCTGCGTCTCGGTTATTGTGTAAGTCCCGACCGGCAAATAATAAAAAGTATATTCACCATTTGAGTTGGTTGTGGTAGATGTATTTATTGGACCAGAAATATTTATAGTCCAATTTGCTACACCCGGTTCGTCAGTTTGTTTTATGCCATCACCGTTAATATCCCGCCATTTTAATCCGCTGATGGAGCCGGGGTTCCAGCCGTTTTCATGGTACAACTCATTTATTTCCGACTCACTCAAGGCACGGTTGTAAATGCGAATGTCGTCAATTGAACCTTGAAACCAAAATGAATATTGCGCATGACCTATTTGGGGTCCACCCGACGCAACGGGTAGAGCCAGATTAGAAATTATTGTGCTTTGAAGGATTCCATTCTCATAAGTTTTTATTAAATCACCATCACGTTCAACAACAAAAAACTTCCATATTGCGGGGCTTATAACCCCCATATCTACACTATTTGCAATATCCCAATTTGCTCCATCTGATGACATATAAAGTTTTTCTTTTCCAGGTTCAGAGTACCCCATGAGAAATGGAGTATATATCTGACCATCTCTTGCAAGGACAGCTCCTGGAGAAGATTCGTTATCTCTTTTAGACCAATAGCAGATAGAAAAGTTATTTGATCCAAAATCAAAACTGCTGTTGTTGGGTAGACTTACCCAATCAGAAAAACCATTGAAACCCAATGCGCCACTAGAATTACCAAAACGGTCGGGACTGTTAACCGTTCCAATCATAGTTCCGTGATTTCCACTCCCGCTTGCATCCGTCGCATCTCCATCAAACGGGTAGTAAGCCACAAGCCCTTCGGTAGGAATTTGTGAGTAAGAATAATTGGAAGGGAATAAAAAAAGAATTGCAAAAACAATTGTTAAAAAAGTTTTCATAACGACACCCTTAAAAATAGTTTTAAAAAATTTATGGTTATTAATTTAAATTCTAATTACCGTGCACTTCTAAAAACCGTTGTTTTAACAAAAATAACGCAAAGATAACTGTTGCTTTTAGAAGCGCTCTATATGTAATCTCCTTGCATTTCACACTCTTTGCAGAAAATATGGATACGTGCGACTCACTTTTCCCGAAGGGACGGCTTCGCCGCAAGTGAGTCGCACATCACTATTTCACCAAAATCATCTTCTTTACTTCTACAAATCTTTCGGGGAGTGATTCACTCTCTTCATTATTTATTCCTTCAGCTACAATTCTATAAAAATATACACCGGATGCTATATTATTCGCATTAAATTCAAGTCCGTGCATGCCCTCTTCAAGCATTTCATTATCAACTAATGTAGCTACCTCCTGACCTACTATATTATAAAGCTTTATTGTAACAGTAGCCGTTTGTGTTAATTGATATTGAATAATTGTGGTTGCATTAAAGGGATTCGGATAATTTTGATATAAAGTAAATTTCTCAGGAATATCCATTTCAGCATCCACAAGCGGTAGTGTAGATACAGCCGGCGGGAACGGATTAGGACGCAGGAACGGAACTTCTTCTAACGAACGAACGCCTCTAATTTTAAGCGGCGATGTTCTCAAGGTTTCCATCGCTCCCACAAAAGCTTGATTAATCCGGGTTAGCGCTGTATCGAGGATCTTGAAATAATCCGGCCGATTCGCAAACCACTTGTAATGTGTTAATGCTGTATCAACATGACCGATAATTTGCCGGATAGTTTTACCGTTCAGCGGATTGTTTGTGCGAGTTGGATCCACAAATAAAAGATTGCCCAGACCGGACGGTGTAATATTAACATCGCTTGCGGCAAGGTTTACTTTTAGAGCTAATAATTCACCTGCAAGATGGTTGTCGTGTTGCCTTCTAAAGAACATACCCTTGCGACCTTTGAACGGTTTGCCGTCATAAGTATCAAAACCACGAGCAGGACCGGTGTGCGGGAAAACATAGCTTCTAAAATATTGTGGGTAGAACGGATTCTTAATAGTTACCCAACCATAATACTTTGCACTATCGGTACGAGGAATTCCAAGAGTAAGCCCGCTCGCTTTCCAACCCATCCGTTTAAATGTGGAATCGAGTACATTACCGGCGGTTGGCATCGGTACAGGGGGGCGGCGTTTTTTTAGATTTACAGATTTTTGAACAAGGTCGGCTTGTAAAAATGTCCTGAATAAAGTAGTATCTTTATACACGCCGAAATCTTTATTGATTAATTGTTGACCGCTCCAAACTTTTACACCATAAAATCCAGCACTCGGAGTAATTGTCAACCACCCGGTTCTGTAATCTATTGAAACTACAAAACTGTCGGGGGCTAAACTTGCGAACCTGTAAACACCGTTTGCGTCGGTTCGTGTTGTGTCGATTTTTCCATCCGAACTTCTTCTTAAAATAACTTTCCAATTATTCTGATAATCATCACCCGGCGAACGGATACCGTCGGCATTTTTATCGAAATAAACAGTTCCACTAATTGAAGCTCGCTCGAAGTTACCAAAATTAAAACCGCTACTATCCATTCCTGAATACACAACTACAGTATGCTTGCCTGATTGCGGATAAGTTTGCACCCAATGCTGCTGTAAAGCTTCTGTAATATCATAAGTTCCGGGGTTAAGATTTATAAATCGATAATTTCCGTTTATATCAGTTAGTGTAGAATCTGATTTGGGTCCACTGATATAAATTTCCCAGTTTGCCAAACCATCTTCGCCGGCTTCTTTAATTCCATTGCCGTTTATATCTCTGAATTTTTGTCCGCTTATTGAAGCAAGTTTAAATGTCCCGAAATCTTTAAACCTGTGGAAACCACCGACATTCATGGTATCGAAATATTCACCCGCACTATTCGGAGCGGTGTTAATCCAACCTGAAGCCGGGGAGAGTTTTACTGAATACAATCCCGGGCTTACAGCAATAAATTTATACTTGCCTTCGCCGTCAGTTGTTCGGGACGCAACAACAGTGCCGCCACGAATTAATTGAATAGTTCTACCTTCAACTATCACATCTTCAGGATTTTTAATTCCGTTTCCATTTAAATCTTCAAAAACGATTCCTTGAACAATACCGATAGAGAAGTTACCAAAATTCTTACCAGTTATCGATTGTCCACCAGTTAGAGTTACTTCATAACTTGGAAAAGTTTGTGGTGGTAATGTTTGTATCCAACCATACTGATTCTCTTCGATAATTGTGTAATTACCATCGGGCAACCCGGCAAATCGGTATGAACCATAAATATCTGTAGTATCTTTTTGAGTTCCTGTTGATCCTTGCAGCACGATAACCCAACCATCAAGTCCCGGTTCGATTTCGTTTTCAATACCGTCGCCATTTACGTCCTGGAATTTCCGACCACTGATTGATTTAGATTGATAATTACCAAAGTCTTTTCCATTGACTATAAGTCCACTTTGATTAATATTGACTGTATAAGTTCCCGGAGGTGGTGGAGCAGTTTGGTGCCAACCGGCGACTTGTTTTTCAGAAATTGTGTAAGTGCCGGGAGCTAATCCTCCGAATGTATATTTACCCGCTCCATCTGTTTGTGTGCTGTCAATCTTCGTTCCGTTCAAGTAGATGATCCAATTGGGGAGACCTTGCTCGCCGTTATCTTGAGTTCCGTTTCCGTTTTGGTCTTCAAACTTATATCCGGAAATAGAAGCCAATGTAAAGTTGCCGAAATTAATATTCGGTACATCTTCACCACTTCTCACATTAATTGCTGCCGGTGAGGTAGAGGTTTGCAGCCAGCCGGATTGGGGAACTTCAGTCAAAGTATAAGTTCCGGGTCCTAAATTAGTAAATGAATAGTCACCATTTCCATCTGTGATAACTGTATCAACAACAGGTCCATTGATTGCAATTTTCCAATCACTCAAACCGTTCTCACCGGAATCCTTAAAGCCGTCACCATTCAGGTCGTGATATTTTTGACCACTAATAGACATAAGTTTAAAGTTTCCGAAATTAATATTCTCGTATGACCCGGCAGAAGTTACTTCGATAGTATCTGGATTTGAGGAGGTCTGTACCCATCCCTCTTGTTGAACTTCCCTGATTAAATATTTTCCCGGGGTTAATCCTAAAAATTCGTAGTAACCAGTTGTATCGGTAATTATCGTATCGGTTCGTTCACCCCTTATTATTATTTCCCAAGCAGTCAATCCGGGTTCATTCGGTTCTTTAGTACCGTTTCCGTTAATGTCGTTAAATTTATAGCCGCTAATTGTTGGGAGTTTGAAATTACCGAATAAAACTGGATCACTTACAAAGCCACTCGTATCAAATGCAATTGAGTGAGTAAATGGTGCGCCGGGATATGTCTGCATCCAACCGAATTGTAAATCTTCACTCAATTCATAGGTACCCGGCTGTAAATTGTTGAATGAGAAATTACCATTACTATCCGTGAGTAAAGAATCGGTTTTGCTGCCTGATAATTTTATTTTCCAATTTGGCAATCCAGGCTCGCCGTTATCTATTTGACCATTTCCGTTTATGTCGTTGAATTTTTTGCCTGCAATTATTCCTAATTTGTAATTACCGAAATCAATATCATTAATAATCGTTCCACCTACATCGATAGTTATTGTATGTGAATTGGGATTTGTGGGATAAGTTTGTTCCCAGCCTGATTTTAATTCTTCAGTAATTGTATATTGACCTTTCGGAAGATTGATAAAAGAATAATTACCGCTTGCATCAGTCAGAATAGAATCGACTATTGGTCCATTAATTTTAATCTTCCATCCGGAAAGTCCGACATCGCCGGCTTTTATTCCATCTTTATTTTTATCGTTGAACTTCATACCAGAAATACTGCCCAATTGGAAGTTACCAAAATCAACAGAATCAATGTTAACTCCACTTTCAACTTCTATCTGATTTGGATTCGTTGTTGTTTGAGCCCAACCTGCTTGAACAGCTTCTGTCAGTGTGTAAGTGCCGGGTCCTAAATTGATAAACGTGTAATTTCCAGTTGCATCAGTCAGGGTTGAATCTATTTTTGAACCACTTATTCGTATGCGCCAGTTAGAAAGTCCTACTTCTCCTGTTTCTTTTATTCCGTTTGCATTCTTATCGTGAAACTTCTGTCCGCTTATTGATACTCTCTGGAAGTTACCAAAATCCCGACCGCTTACATTTACTCCGCTTACTGCTGTTATCTGTGCAGGATTTGCAGTCGTCTGTAACCAACCTGTTTGCTGATCTTCTATTAGTGTGTATGTACCAGGACCTAAATCAGTGAACGAGTAATTACCGCTTGCATCTGTGTTTGCTGAATCTACTTTGGTTCCAGCTAATTTTATCTTCCAGTCTTGTAGTCCGACATCTCCGGCATCCTTCACTCCGTTACCGTTCTTATCATCAAACTTCTGTCCGCTGATTGTGATTAGCTTGAAGTTGCCAAAATCTCTTTCGCTTACATTAGTTCCACTTACTGCCGTAATGGCTGTTGGATTTGCTGTAGTTTGCTGCCAACCTGCTTGTGCTTCTTCTGTAAGTGTGTATGTGCCAGGACCTAAATTAACGAATGTGTAATTACCGCTTGCGTCGGTGGTTGCTGAATCTACTTTCGATCCTCCCAATCTTATCTTCCAATTTTGTAATCCTACATCTCCGACATCCTTCGTTCCGTTACCATTCTTATCATCGAACTTCTGTCCGCTGATTGTGAT
>CAMTWO010000017.1:0-75315 GCA_947085405.1 uncultured Ignavibacteriota bacterium | reverse complement strand
TGTATGCTTTTCTTACTTGATAAACTATCGTTTTTATGCTCGACTAATATAGCACAACTTACTATAAAATAACAACTTAACTACACTTTTTCCTAATGGCGGTCATTAGAAATATTTTCCCTATTGAACAATCTGGGTTAATTATATAATCGACAATTTCTTTTTTCATTAACAACAAATCGCAGGAGAGTATAAAATTTTTCTCGGCTGTTGAATTCAGCAATCCTGAATGTATCCCTGCAAGCGGTCCCATATTTTTATAAACATCCTCATAAGTATCAAGACCTAAAAAGCTATACTCTGCGGGTGAGTTCGTTATCAATATCACATTTGTAAATAGCGATTGCATGAAATTGCGTACTATTTCAATTGCGGTAAAATTGCCGATTTTTAAAAACGCTTTATTCTCGCCCATTCGAGTGCTTCGACCGCCCGCAAGAATAATTCCTGTTACGTCGCGATACATTCGTTACTTCGACAAAATTTGTGTCTTGAATTCGACTTGTTTGCAATGAACTTCATCGTCTAAATATATTTTACCCCCCTTAATAACTTTTGCAAAAATTCCTTCTTTCGGCATTACGCAATCACCGGCAGAGTAGTAAATTGCACAACGTGAGTGGCACTCTTTTCCAATTTGAGTTATTTCTAATTCAGTTTCACCGATAAGTAACCTAACACCAACTTGAAGGTGCATCAAATCGATACCTTCGGTTGTTATGTTTTCAGCAAAAGCACCGGGTCGAACGTTCAGACCGAGTGCCCGCATTTTTTCGATACTCTCTATTGCAAGCAAACTAATTTGCCGATGCCAATCGCTTGCATGTGCATCCCCCTCTATTCCCCAATTCTCGCGCAACGATACCGTTTCAACATTAGTTTTTGGGATTCCTTTTTTTGTGCTAATGCTTAGGGCTACTATCTTGCCTTTTATTTTGTCATTTGTCATTTGATTGTTATTCATTGTTCGTTATCATTATTCATTATTCGTTGCTCTTTGCTCACCGCTCATTGCTTCCGCCTCTGGCGGACTCTTCGCTCCATCCCAATTCATTAACTCTACTTTCACAATCGAACCTTTGCTTATAAAATTCTCTTCCTTCGGGAAATGAATCAGGCAATTCGCGTTAGCAAGTCCGCCGATCATGTGTGAATCTTGCCCTTTAGTTGGCGTAACAACCAATTCGTCAAACCGATTCGTAGAAACAATCCCGCGAACAAACTCTAAACGTCCAGGTTTTTTCTTCAGATCGGAAGTTATCTTAGCGTTTAAGTAAAACTCTTTTTTATAATCGTCGCCCATCAACTTACGAATTGCAGGCATTACCAGTAAGTGAAATGATACCAACGCCGCCACCGGGTTTCCCGGCAATCCGAATATGAGTTTTTTGTCGAGCGTGCCAAAATAATTTGGCTTGCCCGGCTTCATTGCCACCTTCCAGAATATTTTCTTCACATCAAGTTCAGTGAATATTTCTTTTACTAAATCATATTCTCCAACAGAAACACCGCCTACGGTGATTACAACATCCGAAAGTGCAATCGTTTTTTCGAGAGCTGATTTTATGAATCGTTTATTATCTTTTAGTATTTTCACAGTTACCGGATTGATTCCATGTGATTGCAAAGCAGCGGTAAGGGCAAAAGAATTTGAATCGTATATTTCTCCGGTTTGCAATTTTACACCGGGATTTCTAAGCTCGTTTCCTGTAATAATCAATCCCACGCACGGCTTTCGAGTTACCCGCACACTTGAATATCCTAAAGTTGCAAGCATTCCGACAACGGGCGGCGTTATTAATGTTCCGCGTTTTAAAACGATCTGATTCTTTCTGAATTCTTGCCCGTGCCGCCTTATATTTTCACCTTTTCTAACTTTTCTAAAAATAGAAACAGTGCGATTTTTTTCTGCCGTAAATTCCTGCATTACTAATGCATTCGCGTTTTGGGGAACCACAGCACCTGTAAATATTTTTATCGCAAAACCTTTTCGCAAAATTGGAATTACAGTATCTCCGGCTTTAACCTCGCCGATGATAGGCAACAACTTTGGCGCTGTGTAGGAAGCGTTTTTTATATCTTCAAACCTAACGGCATATCCGTCAACCGCGGACGAATTAAATCGCGGGATCGGTTCTTTTGCTTTAATTGTTTCTGCAAGAACGTACCCAAGTGATTGAACCAATGTTACAGATGTTTTCGGTAAACACTGGGTGTGTTTTAAAATATTTTCTATTGCTTTTTCAAATGTTATCATTGTTTATTTTGTTATACTACTAAATATTTTCTAAAAGACTCATAGGACATAATCGACGGAGAGGTTATACAAATGTATGTCATCTTAAAATCCAAAATCCGAAATCTTTCAGTGTCCGCCTCCCCACATCATTTTAAACGAATGGAGGAGACCAGGAAACAGCGCATCAAGCGATTCGGCTACACCTTTTTTGGAGCCGGGAAGATTCACTATTAAAGTGTTTCCACGTAAGCCAGCTGATGCACGCGAAAGCATCGAGTACGGTGTGCGTTCCTGCCCGAATGAACGAGCGGCTTCAGAAATACCAGGAACTTCACGCTCGATAATTTTTAACATCGCTTCGGGGGTACAATCTCGAGGACTGAAACCCGTACCACCAGTCGTCATTACTAAATCCAATTTCAACTCGTCGGCATAACGAATAAGTTCAAATGCAATTTGTTCAAGTTCATCAGGAATAATTTTGTAATCAACTACTTCCACCAATTCTTTTTTCAGACGTTCAACGATGAGCTTGCCCGATAAATCGGATTTCTTCCCCGCATAAATTGAATCGGACATAACCAAGACTGCCGCCCGCAGCGGACGCTCGTAACTCGTTTTAAAGTCCGACTTCCCGCCGGTTTTACTTACAAGTTTAATTTCTGATATCGTCATCGTTTCGTCTAACATCTTTGTCATATCATAAATTGTAAGGACGGCAACAGATGCTGCGGTGAGGGCTTCCATCTCAACACCGGTTTTGTAAATCGCTTTTACTGTTACGCTCACTTCTATAAAATTTTCTCCGATGTTAAATTCAACTCCGACATAATCAACAGGCAGTGGATGGCAGTAAGGAATTATTTGACTCGTATTTTTAGCAGCTTGAATTGCTGCCACTTTCGCCACGGGCAATGGATCGCCTTTGGGAATTTTGTTTTGATGGATGAGTTCTATCGTTTCAGGTTTTAGTTTGAGGGTTGCTTGTGCAATCGCAGTTCTGAGTGTTTTAATTTTATTTGAGATATCTATCATAGTTGAGTTCGTTATTCGTTATTCGTTATTCGATATTCGATATTCGATGTTCGTTATTGATTATTGCTTACTACTTACTACTTACTACTTACTACTTACTACTTACCAACTTCTCATCTTCTCCGATTCACTTCTTCTCCGTTTCACAAAATCATCCACCGATTTGTATCATACTTCTATTTTCGATTGTAACAAGTTCTTCCGCTGCCGGATGACCAAAAGGTTTTGCTATAATCGCTGAATGAATCATTCCATTTATAATTTCATCTGAAGTATTGTCCCTCAATGCTGAACGTAAATTTATTTCTGCTGGATGGAATAAACAAGATTTAATCGAGCCGTCGGCTGTTAAGCGAATCCGGTTGCATGTTCCACAAAAATGTTCAGACATTGATGTAATAAAACTGACTGTTCCCATTACTCTCGACGAGTCGAGTCGTCGACCATTTATCCAATAATCCTTTGCGACTGCATTTTGATCAATAGATATGATTGGCTGCAACTCATACTTCACGCCTATTAATTCCACCATTTGATGGAACGAAACGAATTTGGCTTGATTCCACTGGTTGAACTTGAACGGCATATACTCGATGAAGCGAACATTGATTGGTTTATCTCTTACAAATTCCACGAAGTCGAGTAGCTCATCATCGTTAACACCGCCCATGACTACCACATTCAATTTCAGTGGTTGGAATCCCGCACCAAGCGAAGCATTAATTCCATCGATTACATCGTTGAAGTGTTGGCGACCCGAAATCATTTCAAATCGCGAAGGACGTAAAGTATCCAAGCTGATATTTAGATTAGTAACTCCGACCTGTTTCAATTGATGAGCAAAATCTTTTAATAAAACTCCGTTTGTTGTTATACCGATGGTTTGAATTCCGGGAATGGTAGCCAGTTTTTGAATGAGTTTCGGTAGATTTTTTCTCACAAGTGGTTCACCGCCAGTGAGGCGGATTTTGTTGACACCCATAGCGGCAAATATTTTTGCAACCCGCTCTATCTCATCGAAGGTCAGGATTTCACTTCGCTGTCTCAGTTCAATGCCGGAAGGCGGCATGCAGTAGTGGCAACGAAGATTGCACCGATCCGTAACAGAGATACGGAGATATGTGTGCTTTCTATTGAACGAGTCTATTAATTGAGACATTGGTTAATTTATGATTTTAAATTTTACCTGCCCGCCGGCTTGCCCGATAAATCTTTTCGAGCGGGTCAGGCGGGGATTTTACATTACAGTTCATAATTCGATATTCGTTATTTATTCTACATAATAAAAAACCCCATCGCTTATGGAAAGGACGGGGAGGATATAATTTGATCATTTGATCATTTAATCATTGGGTCAATGTATCAATGAGTAAATGAAAAAATATTTCTTTCTCCTTTCCAAACACGGGAGGCGCACCGATTTCTCAGCGAACCCGTTCCGTTCCGAAAACTTTCGGAACGGAAAGTCGTAACCGACTTACTGGTCTCACTTCCATACCAAAAGGTTTAGGTGGCGAGACTCGGAGTTAAATATCAAAAAACAGGATATTTACTAAATTCTGTTACCAATATAGAAATATTTTGAATAAGATAAAAAGAGATTCGGGAAATTATGTAAAAATTATTTGAGAGCCGGCGGATTTCTCATAAAACTCTCCAACCGAAATGATGCCATCTACCTGAGGACAAAAATCTTTTTTAGTTAGATGGAACATATCGACGGTGGCTTTGCATCCATAAATTTCGCAACCGGCATCGTGGATCATTTCGATGAATTCCCGAATAGGTGGAATATCGAGTTTCTCCATTTCTTTCTTCATCATTCCGGTCGCAAACCACGACATTCCTGGGATTGCCCCCATCCATGTTGGTAAACCGGGACCCATCGCAGTAGGAACACACATCGCAGGATTTCCAACAGTTGCAACTTTTAGCTTATCCATTTTTTTCTCAATAACGGCATGCAAACCGAAAAATGTAAAGAAGAGAGTTGCTTCTATCCCTTCCATCCTCGCACCGTTCGCCATAATCAGTGCAGGGTATACTCCTTCAAGAGAACCCCTCGATACTATGATCGAAACTTTTTTAATCGGTTCAATTTTTTCTGTAATCATTTAATCTTCTCCTTTTAGTTTTAAATACAACCTTTTGGTTTTGGAAGTCCCGCAATACGTGCGGCTTTCTTTGCTGGTCCTTTTGGAAAAAGTGCATACAGTTCTTTTGTCTCAACACCGCTTTCCTTCGTAAGCTTTCGAATTGATGGTGCATCGCCTTTTGCTACAAATTCTTTTCTCATATAATTGATGACCGCCCAGTGACGGTCGGTTAGCTGCTCAATACCTTCCTCTTTTGCAAGTTCTTTGGCTACTGCCTCATCCCAATCTGTTAATTTTGCTAAATTACCGTCGGCGTCTAACTCAATTGTTTTGCCAGCTATTTCTTTTGTTGCCATATTTTTTCTCCTATATTTTTTAATTTGCTGTTGAAGGTTTTTCTTTTTGAATTTCAGATATACTTTTTAGAAACTTTATCCCGAACGCTAAGCCGCGTTTCATTTCCGGTGTATTCAATTCTTTGATTAATGATACGATGCTTACTTTTTCTGTAACTTCGATATCTAATTTTTTATAGACTGATACGGCATTATTAATGGCATGAAGCATATCCGGTTGTGTGAGGTTCTTGACAGTGTTCAATATTGTTACAACATTATCGGCAAGATGGCGGACATCCTCTATGGTAAATGAAGTTGCGACATTATCCAAAGCTTTGCTGAGTTCACTCAAATAGTCGAAGTATCCTTTTCTATCGAACTCGTCTAATTTATTCATAAAATCGGTGACCAGCTCTCTTGAGATAGGTCCGAAATCTTGTAGAAAATCTTTCGTGTTCTCAAGCATCTCGAAAGTTTTTGTAAGATTGTTTACATTCCTTAAAAGCTTTTTAAAGAAATAGAGAATATCGCCGGTTTGGATACTGTCGTGAACTTCCTCTAATTCCTCGACCGCGGAATTATATAAATCCTTACCCACTCTCGTGAGATCATCCTTCAAATCTTCCATTTCCCGACGATGTTTTCGCTGAAGCTCTATCTCTTCGAGTATAATATCCAACTTACGATTGATTTCTTCAATTTGCTTCTGAACTTTTTGTTCATCCATTTTTACAACCTCTTGCCTGCCATTGACATATTGGATTCTATCGGTAACTCAACGCCTTTTAGAAGGAAGTTCCAGTACATCCATCTAAACATCACTTTGCCGTAGTGATTCATTTTAGTTTCTTCCAATAGAGAAAACGGACCAATACCCGGTAGTGGATATTTGCCCGGCAGCGGTTCTGTGTCGTAGTTAAAATCAATTAAGATTCCTTTTCCAAAGCCAGACTCGATAAAGCAGTTTGCATGTCCGTCGAATTTAGCTTGCAGAGGTTGGCCTTCAATAGCACTCAAGAAGTTCTCGAAAAGAATATCGGCTTCGAAGTGAGCGACCGAACCGGCTTTCGAGCTTGGCAAGTTTGTAGCATCCCCGATAACAAAAATATTCTCGTACTTCTCTGAGCGCAAAGTGTGTTTATCGGTAGGAACAAAATTGAGTTCATCTCCCATGCCGCTTCGTGCAATTACTTCATCGCCCATGTTAGTGGGAATTGTTACTAATACATCGAACGGAATTTCTGTTTCATCCCACGATACAATTTTCTTCTCATCGTTATCCACTCGGGCGATATTAAAATCAGTAGTTAGATTTATGTTTTTCTTGCCGAGGAAGTCGCCTAAGATTGCGGAAGCTTTCGGTTTAGTAAAAGCTCCCGGCAGAGGTGTTACAAAATGTATATCAACTTTATCGCGAATACCGCGCTCTGTAAAATATGAGTCAGCTAAAAATGCAAACTCCAAAGGAGCAACAGGACACTTGATGGGCATTTCTGTAATATTGATAACAAGCTTGCCGCCTTCCCAATGTTTAAAAAAATTAGCTAAAGCACAGGCGCCTTCGATTGTGTAAAAATCAAAAATGCTTTTATGCCAGAGTTTATCTTTCATACCTTCGGTTTGCTCGGGCTTGATTCTTGCTCCGGTTGCAATAATCAGATAATCGTAAGAAAGAACGGAATTATTTTTTAGCAGAACCCTGTTATTTTCCGGTTCAATTTTTTCTATCTCCGAAGTTATTGCGTTTGTACCGGAAGGGAAGAAATCACGCTTT
Source organism: uncultured Ignavibacteriota bacterium (assembly GCA_947085405.1). GTDB lineage: Bacteria > Bacteroidota > Ignavibacteria > UBA10030 > BY39 > JASEGV01. The sequence goes on along the minus strand of CAMTWO010000017.1, from coordinate 67,833 downwards.
GGTTTTACAACATCCTTTTTACTATAAATGCCAAACGGTATAAACAAAAATCCCGGCTGATAGTAATGTGTTTCATGCTGATCGACAATTGTGATTTGCCAATCATTCTTATCGAGTTCACCATGTAATTTATTCAACATCATCGTACCGGCTGTTCCGGCACCTAAAATGAGTAATTTTTTCATAAATTTAATCAGTTAATATTAAAATGACTATACCGATTATAAGATGCAATCAAAATAGAAAGGATTCTACTCCGTATTCTCTGCATAAATTTTTTATTTTAATTTATACCTTCAAATTTCCCCGGCATGCATCTACTAACTCTGCTTTAAAATGTTCGATCATACTTTTTCTTACCGTCAAAATCATTTGAATATCCTCATTATAACTCGAACCGACAACTTTAGCTTCAAACTTTGAAATAGTATGCATTACCTGACTCGTGAAATCATAAGGGAATTTAATTTTAATTTCATCCATTAAAATCTTTTCAATAATCTGCGCTTCGTATAAAACTTTCAACGTGGCATCGAAATAAGCCCGGCTCAAACCGCCCACTCCTAACTTTGTCCCGCCGAAATATCTGGTAACCACAACGAGAATGTCGGAAAGAATTTTCGATTGGATTGCATTAAATATTTTTACACCGGCAGTCCCTGAAGGTTCTCCGTCATCTGAGTATCGAAACACTTCACCGTTCATACCAATCCGAAATGCAAAGCAGTTATGATTGGCATCGTAAAATTCTTTTCGTACCTGTTTAAGAATTTTCTCAGCTTCTTCTTTTGAAGTTACAGGAAAAGCAGAAGCGATAAAACGAGAGTTCATTATCTTTATTTCATTCCGTAAAAATGAAGTAATTGTCTGATATGCATCTGGAATCACTTTTCTCCGGTATAGATTAATTTGATACAGGCTTGTTTTGCGTATTCGTTAATCCGTTCATCGCGGTAAAATTCTTTGTAATAGACAACTTTGATTCCGGCGTTTGCAATCAGTTTAAAGCAAGTGAGACACGGAGACGCGGTTATATAAATTTCAGAATTATCTATTGCAAGGCCATACTTAGCAGCCTGAGCAACTGCATTAGCTTCGGCATGAACAGTTCGTACGCAATGCCCGTTTTCCATATCGTGTCCGATATCATCGCAGTGGGACGCTCCCTTTATACTTCCATTGTAGCCGGTAGAAAGTATAGTTTTTTCCCTCACGATAACAGCACCAATGTTTTTCCTATCGCAAGTACTCCGCGTCGCAACTTGTGCGGCGATGTTCATAAAATACTCAGTCCAATTAACTCTCTTATCACTCATAATTTTTCCTGCTAATAATTTGCCGTATAATATTCATAAATCATCTTTAAAACAAATCTTGCATTTATCTTATAAAATCATTAATAATAATACAAATTTGTTAACAAAATGGAGTTATAATGAAGTATTTAGTAGTCTTAATCATTTGCGTTTTGATGATTACAGGAATTAGTTATTCGCAATCGAAAATCGAAGTTGTCGGCGGGATGAATTTTGATTTCGGCGATTTGTATGTTGGAACCAAAACAGAAAAAATAATAACGATTAAAAATAAAGGTAAAGATACTCTCGTGATTAATAATGTACAGGCATCTTGCGGATGCACCGCCACGTTGTTGAGTGAGCGGCTGATACCGGCGGGCAAAAGTGCAACTCTGAATGTCGGTTTCGATACGAAAGGGTTCGACGGCAAAGTACATAAAACAGTTACAATCACATCGAACGATTCGGCAAACTCACCGGTGCAAATTACTTTTACGGCTAATGTTAAATCGGTTTTGAAATTCGATCCACTGTATGTTTATTTTCAACAGATGAAATCCGATTCAACAGCGACAATGAAAATAAAAGTTACAAATAACACATCGGAAGCAGTCGAAATTTTATCGGCACAGCATAAAGTAATGGGGCTGCAAGTGGATATTATGCAACGCAAGCTAATGCCCAACGAGTCGACTCAAATATCTGTAAGTTATGCCGCCTTCAGCGAGGGAATGATGCAAGGTGAAGTTACTTTCACCACAAACAATAAACAACAGCCCAAAATACCACTACGATTTTTTGCTTACGTGAAAGCTAAATAAGAGAACAAAGGAAACCATTTATGATAACCGAAACCGAAGTAAATCAATTTTTAGAAATTTACATTGCATCGCACGAAAAAATTAATAATGCAATCACTAAATTGTCTGAAGCAGAAATGGATTTCAAGCCGGCACCGGATAAATGGTCGATCCGACAAATTCTAAACCACTTGTGCGACAGCGAGCTTATGGCGATTACACGAATGTTGAGAATTATTATAGAAGAAAATCCATCCCTTTTAGCTTACGACCAAAATAAATGGGCAGAAAAACTTTTCTATCAACATTTAGATGAAAAAACGGCTTTATTAATATTCGGACTATTTCGTACTCGCATGTGTCATCTATTCACAATGTTACCGATTGAAGCCTGGAGCCGCAAAGGAACGCATTCTGAAAAAGGTGAGGTTTCTCTATTCGACATGCTGAAAACGTATTCCGAGCACGGCGAGAAGCACTTGCAGCAAATTAATAACATCCATTCCACGTTCACTAAATAAAACTTATCAAGTGTTTGTTTTTTGTTTGTCTCAAAATTATTTCTTATGTTTCAAACGAGATTTTATAACTATTATCATAACCCATAACACCCAAGGAGGTTAATCGTGAAAAAATATATTCTCTTATCATCAGCATTGTTAATTGCCGTCGTCTTCTTTTCGTGCGGAAAGAAAATGGAACCGGTAAAAGTTGAAAAATTTAAAGATTACAAGGACCAGATGTACGGTTTCAAAATTCAATATCCTGAAAAATGGTTACAATTAGGACAAACCGGTAATGCACAATTCTATCAATCGCAAGGTGTAAAGGATAAGTTCATTTATCCAGGGCAACCCGGTGAGTTAGGAACAGAAGTTCTTGTTCAAATTAAAAATTTGGAAGGAAAAACATTTGATGATTTCGTAAACGAACTACGTGATGAAATAAAACAAAGCGGCAGAATCGACAGCGAAACTAATGAAACAATAAAAGGTAAACCGGCAATCAGGATGAATTTTACAATTCCAATCACTACGAAGATGAATCTTGAGGGGTACAAGTATATTTTTCAGGTAGATACTTTAATTTACACATTAAGTTTTTCAGGATTTGGCGAATGGTTTGCTGCACATACCGGAGTTTTCGACGCAATGTTGAAATCATTCCAACTTCCTGTACCTGTTATAAAAACTGCCGACGGATGGGCTGCCTCCACGAACTTAGAAAAATACGAAACTCCTTTCTTCACTCTGAATTATCCCGATAATCTGGAATTCACTTCTCCGGCAAAAGGCAAGAATGAATTATCTATCGGTATGAGAGCCGACAGGTTGGATTGCAGTATTCAATTCGATGTATTCGACGCTCAGGATTTACCTGTAGAAAAAGTTTTTGACCAGAACAAAGAACGGTACAAAATGAAATCACCCGGTGAGATTGTAATTGACGGACAAAAAACCATGTTCCTGAATTATACATCCATGAAGGATGTTGAAAGTCGCGCCTACTTTGTTGTTAAGAACAACAAGGTTATCAGAATCACGTTAAACTGGTTCAACCCGCAGAAGCAAAATTATCTAACACCTTTTGAAAACATCGTAACAACAATGAAATTTAAATAATATGGACATTAAAGGAAAAACAATTTGTGTAATCGGCGGCTGGGGTTTAGTTGGCTCTGCAGTTTGCCGTAAACTTATGGTGCGAAAACCCAGACGCATCATTGTAACTTCGTTGCTGAAGGAAGAAGCTCTCGATGCAGTAGAGAACCTTCGTAAGGAATATCCAAATGTGGAGAAAGATTTTTTTATTCCTTGGTGGGGAAATATTTTTGTACGCGATGAATTTAAAGACATACCGCGTGAAGAAATTCTTGCCGACGAAAAGAAGCGAGAAATCTTCATGCACGATATCGTTGATGAATTAACTGAAAGTGCGTTAAAAGTAACCGCCGTATATAAACTACTTATGAAATACAAACCTGAAGTCGTAATCGATTGTGTTAATTCGGCAACGGCAATTGCGTATCAAAATATTTTCCAAAGTTCGCTCAATGTCATCAACGAATTAAAAGCGGCAAAGGCGAATAAGAAAAATAATTTATTTGAAATAACAGAACGTTTGATATGCACATTGTATGTTCCTCAACTTGTCCGCCATGTGCAAGTAATGTATCGTTCGATGATGGCGGCAAACACAAAAATTTATTTGAAGATTGGAACGAGTGGAACCGGTGGGATGGGCTTGAATATCCCATACACACACAGCGAAGAAAAGCCGTCGCGGGTTTTACTTTCAAAATCTTCAGTAGCAGGTGCACATACTATGTTGCTCTTCGTGATGGGGCGAACCCCCGATGGTCCGATTATAAAAGAGATAAAACCGACAGCAGCTATCGCTTGGAAAAAAATTGCTTACGGCGAAATTAAAAAACGGGGTAAAGCAGTTCAACTTTACGATTGTCCCCCTGAAAATGGCTATAAGTTAGATGGAAAACTTACTTTAAAGCTGCAGCAATTCGGGAAACCTTCAGGAAAAACTTTGAAATCTGTTTTTATTGATACCGGTGAGAATGGCATTTTCTCGAAGGGCGAGTTCGAGGCAATCTCAATGCCCGGACAGATGGAGTATGTAACTCCCGAAGAAATTGCCGACTCAGTAGTTTACGAGATTGTGGGGGGAAATACAGGACACGATATCATCAACGCACTCGACCATGCAACGCTTGAACCTACTTTTCGTGCAGGTGTTTTACTCGAAGCCGCTCTCAAAAAAATGGAAAGTCTCGAGAAAAATCACAACGTGGATAGCATTGCATTCGAAATGTTGGGTCCTCCCCGCTTATCAAAGTTATTGTATGAATCGTATCTGTTGAAATTAGGTTTTAAAGATATGATTACTGTAACAAAAACTGATGCTAAAGTACTTTCCAAAAAATTAAATGAAATAATTTCGAAGAATACTCAACTCCGTTCTCAGATTATATCAATCGGAATTCCGATACTTCTCCCCGATGGAAAAACTTTATTACGCGGAGATGATATTAAAATTCCACCTTACAAAGGTGAAGGGGAACTTCCTATTAACCAAACAAAAATCGATTTATGGTCGCACGATGGCTGGGTTGATTTGCGTGTTTCGAATATGCAAAGATGGAAGAACCGCTTTAATCGTGTGTTTCATGAAATGGACCGAATTCCAAACGGCGATACAAGTTCACGCTTTATGCGCACAAAAGAATACTGGAAAAACTTTAAAGATATACAACCGGGTAAAATTGTGGGTTGGATATTTACAGTCGAAGAATTAGGCGAGAGAATGAAAGCGTAAAGGTAGAGACCCCGATTGCTATCGGGGGCGAGTCGTCTCACCTTGATATACAAAATATTTTTAAAAAAATCTGAGCGAGACGATGCACTGCATCGTCTATACGATTTACAAGTGGAGAGTCGGTCTACGACTTACAATTAAAAATAAAGAAATCGGAAGTTTTACAACCTCAAATCCAACTGCAAACCAATTCTGTTATCCACATTTGCCGGCAGTTCGTCCCATCCACTCCCGATTTTCCTCACATCTTCACGAATCAGATATGAATATTTGAGAGACAAATCAAACGAGTTGATGATCTGATACTTCAATAAAACATACCACTTGATTCCCTGTCCATATAAAACCGGAATCGAGAGAACGCCCCGTAAATCATTTTCATACTGACTTATTCCGGAATAGTATGAATCGGATTTGAAATAACTAATCCTGAAGTTAAGCGTCCATCGCTTTTTTGATTTTATACTCAAATCTTGAAAAAGCATCCTGCCAATCTCAATTACTTTTGTAATATTGGATTTTACAGTGCGGTATTCGAATCGCCATCTCAATCGTACGAACTTTGATAAATCGTAATCAACATTGATGCGGTAGTTACTTCTGACCGTTTGATCAATAATTTTGATTTCTCTATTCATTTCATCAAGATTTTTTTGAAAATCATCGGACGATTTATTTTTGTACCTCAAAGTAACGAAAAGATTTTTATTTATTTTATAATCGAACTGCGTAAAGTATTCATTCCCTCGCTTTGAAAAATTTAGCTCTTTACTCTTCGGGAAAACAAACTTATCGCTGTAACCGATTAATTTTATCCCTCTGAATAATTTCAATTCCAAGCCGATAAAGAAACCTTCTTCGTTCGACCCACCAAATGATTCACCGAACGGATTTGCGAACCGGTTAAAATAGTTTGGCGAATAATTTCTATACAAGGCAACCACATCAACGAAAGCATTCGGACTAATTGCAAGAACACTGATCCCGCTCAAATCCATCTTAGAATTCGATGCAATCTCGCCATACAAACTTATCCGATTCATTTTCAAAGTATAATCAAAACCGTAATTTGAGAATAAATTATTCCCGGCAGCTTTGATCTGTTTAGAGTATGAACTCGTAACCCAAGTCAGCCCGAACTTGAAGTCCCCATATAAATCGTATGCAGCCCGGGCGCCAAAAACTTTTTCGTTCAGATTTTCACGCTTTGCAATTTCAGAATTTGTGCGATAATAACCCGAATAAAAACTTGTTACATTCCCCAAGCTATCCACCGAGGCACTCAGGTTTTTGCTGGAATAAAAAATCAATCCATTAAATCTCCGCCAGTTCAAATGAGTTGCGAAGCCGCGAAGAAATCCGACCCCGTCAGCCGATAGATGCGGCATCAGGTCTCTCCCTTTACGGATTGAACCGGCTTTGATATTGGCACCTTTCGTAAAATCATACCCCCGCCACATTACCAAGCCCTGCCCGGCTTCGATTACATAATCGCCAATCACTACAGATTTTATAAAACCTAAATTCTGAATTCGTATAAAATAATTATTATAGTCGTTGAACTTTCTTTCCCCCGCATCTTTTTCTACAAGCAGCCCGCCCGAAATATTTTCGCCCTGATTTATTTTCATCCTTTGATAAGAAACTACCGGACTTCCTAAATACTTTCCCTCATTATATCCACGACTCGTTTGCAGCTTTTGCCGGATTCGCGAGCGGACATCTACCGATGGCAGACTCCAAATATATTTCTGAACAAGTGTTGGCTCGGTTTCAAAAACATCGAGTAATTGTGAGTCTTCTTCCTCTGTAGTTTGCTCTACTAAATTTTCAATCTCTACGTCGGTCGTGTCTTCTGTATCAATTTGTGAAAGTGCCGGTGAAAACCATACGAATATCAGAAATAGTTGAATAAATCGAATCATTTTCTTTCTCCCCACAAAAATCCAATCGTGATTGAATGTGTGAGTCCAAGTTCCTGATGGCTGATAATTGCATAATCAATTTTCATCGATGAATATTTCAAGCCCAATCCCGCCGAAATAGTTGATGGCTTCTCGTTCACACCAAACCGTAAAGCTGTAAATTCAAAAAGCCAATATTCGAACCCGGCTTTTACCGTACCATCGAACATAATTTCTTTTTCATAATCCATCAGCAAAAACAAATTGTTAATCGGCGAGTAAGAAGTTCCGAACGAAAATACCTGCGGTAATTTTTCTTTTATCCTTCCAATTGTTGGTACGTTAATATTTTGCGCTGAAAAGCCGAAGAGTAAATTGTATGCAAGCGGAAACATAATTCCAATATCCACACCAATCGTGAAATCGTTTCCGTAACCTTTAATCGTTAATGTATGAATATGAAAACTCGTCCCGATATTTATTCCTAAAAAAGAATTTGCATACGATAGAGTTCCTGAAATTTCTTTATAAAGCTCGAAGCCATATTTTTTTGCAGCGAGAGCGAACGTTCCGAATTTAGTAGAATAATTTGCAGCAAGCGCAGTTGTTGATAATTCGTTCAACCCAAAAGGACGCGGCGAATAATAAACTGCCGCTTCATTGTGAATCAAACGGGATAATCCAGCAGGATTATAAAAAATACCCCAGCAATCGTCCGATAAACCCACAAAAGCTCCACCTATTGCATTACTTCTCGAACCCAAATTTGTTTGTTCAAATCCTGCCAAGACCGAATGTTGAAGCAGGAATAAGAAGATTATTACTACCCTCATATTACCTCCAAATTTTAATTGATGCTTGAACTAATTGAATAAAATAACTATATTGAATTAAACAAATAGAGTATTGATATGAAAATCACATTAGTATCTTTCGCAATCATTTTTTTTATGACCAACTACACAGTTGCACAGGAAATTGATTGTAACGTTACATTGAATACGGAAAATTTGACCGCTGAAGCACTCGAAAACATTTCCGGTTTCGAACAGCGGATCGAGGATTACATCAACAATTACAGATGGACTAAAGATGATTTTGGCGGTCAGAAAATAAAATGTAATTTTGAAATTTTCTTCAAAGGTTCGCCGTCTGAAAATAAATACACAGCACAAGTTTTTATAGGCAGCCAACGACAAATTTATAAATCGGATAAAAGCACGGGTACGGTTCGGATATTCGATGATAAATGGGAATTTACTTTCGTCCGAAATCAACCGATCCATCATAATAATCCTCAATACGATCCTGTTACAAGTTTCATTGATTTTTATATTTATATCATTCTCGGTTTTGATTATGACTCGTTCAAACCAACCGATGGTACAGAATATTTCCAAATGGCAGTTGATATTGCGAGTAAAGCACGCTCGGGAGGCGGAGCTTCATCGGGTTGGGATTTGAAATCTTCGGGTACTTATAATCGGATTCAATTCATCGAAGAAATTATCAATCCAAAGAATAAAGTTATTCGGGAGGCGTATTACGTTTACCATTACAAGGGACTCGACCTGCTTAGTCGGAACAAATCTAAAGCCCTCGAAAATGTTTTAAAAGCTGTAGAAAGTATAGGTAATTTTCAGAAAAAAAACAACGAGCGGATAATTTTGATTAAAGCATTCTTCGATACCAAATATTTAGAGCTATGTGAATTGTACCTTGATTCAAAAGACCCGGAAATCTATAATAAATTAGGTACTTACGACCCCGCCCACCAAAAGAGTTACGAGGAGTATAAACTCAGAATTAAGTGAGATTGTAGGATTTTACCCGCCCGCCGGCTCGCCCGATAAATCTGTTCGAGCGGGTCAGGCGGGGATTTGGGATTTTTTTAGAGTATTCATTACTGTTCACTTCAGTGAACTGATTGGAAAATAAGAAATGATTTGGCTTCAGCCACATAAAGCATTTTGTTTCTTATTTCTGATCGGTTGACTAAAGTCGACTGCAATATAAAAATAGAAATACAAATTATTCAACACTGGGATATGAAAGCAAAATTACAATTTTTCCCATTCACTTTTGCTTATGCCAGCTTCTTTGAGAATAGCATGCAAAAAATTTTTTCCGATGTCCTTTCCATGAGGATTTGGTAGTATGAGTTTTAATCTATCTTTTAACATAAACTCAGGTTTTCCACCCGACATCGGCCCTTTAAATTCTAGTTGCTTTAAATAGCGGACCAAATTTTGTCTCGAAATCGGCCCAAATACCGGCATTATATTGCCTCTTTAATTACTTCTAATTTTAACCCATCAACCTCTGGGAGAGTATGTCCTAACCTTAACCCAAAAAGTATCCAATCTTCAAGAGCTTCACGTAGCTCCTCTCTGCACTCTTCAAGAGTTTCGGCGTTCGCCCATACACCTTGGAATCCAGGGATATTACCATAATATCCTTCGTTATCGGCAAGTATTTCGTAATGCGCTCGCTTCATCGCTGCCTGTATGTAAGCTGTTAACATTTGCAAATCCTGTTAATTGTTTATTGAAAAACTATATAAATTTATACACAAAATCAAATTATTATAGATTTTAGATTGGAGAATGTAGATTTGAGGAAGCATCGATTCCGGTTCAATCAGTGATCTGATAAAATAAGAGTATAAGTAATTGGTTTTAGCCACATTTCTTATCGGCAATAGATAAACAAAAAAGCCGATTCCTCTCATCAAGAGAAACCGGCTTGTATCCTTAACTGAATTTTTATTAGAGCTGTTTCAACGCTTCCTTGATTATCGAAATTCCTAAATCAATCTCGCTCTTTGAAATATTAAGCGGTGGTCTGAAACGCATAGACTTTTCTCCACAACCTAATATTATCAGGCCTTTATCGTAGCAGGAATTTTTTAGCTTGTTCCGTTCGTCAGGTGTGTTTAAATCGAAGGCACAGAAGAGTCCAAGTCCGCGTGCGTTACTGACAGTGGGTGGAAACTCAGTTTGTAAATTGTGTAATTGTTTAAGAAGGTATTCACCCATAACGCGTGCATTGTCAACTAATTTTTCTTCTTCGATAATTTCTAAATACTTTTGTGCACGAACCATATCAACAATATTTCCGCCCCATGTAGAATTCAACCTGCTCGAGACTTTGAACACGTTGTCAGGTATCTCATCAATTCTTTTTCCGCAGAGGAAACCGCAAACCTGTGTCTTCTTCCCAAATGCAATCATATCAGCTTGAACAAAATGTTGATGCGCCCACATTTTTCCTGTCATTCCTACGCCGGTCTGCACTTCATCGAATATCAACATAATATCATTCTCGTCGGCGATGCGGCGGAGTTCAACGAAGAATTCTTTCCGGAAATGATTGTCGCCACCTTCGCCTTGTATCGGCTCGATAATCATCGCAGCAATATCATCAGGATTATTCTTGATTGCATCCTTAATTTGGTTGAGTGCCAACTGTTCTGTTTGAATTACAGCTTTTATGTTTTCTTCATTCAACGGGAATTTAATTTTTGGATTAACAATTCTGGGCCACTTGAATTTTGGATACAGATCGATTTTTACCGGCTCGGTATTCGTCAACGACATTGTGTAGCCGGTTCGTCCGTGAAAAGATTGTTGGAAGTGAATTACTTGCGTCCCCTTTTCTTCTTTGTATCCTTTTAGAAAATTTTTCCTGATTTTCCAATCGAATGCAGCTTTGAGAGCGTTTTCAATTCCGACTGCACCCCCTTCGATGAAGAATGCGTGTGGTAAATATTCGGGCATTGCTACACGCGAGAAAGTTTCTACAAACTCTGCTTGCTCTGCCGGATAAATATCGGAGAGTGATGGTTTGTTGATTGCGACTGAAGTAAGTTTTTCAAGAAATTCAGGAGTCTTCATCTTCGGGTGATTCATACCGATTGGAACTGAAGCAACGAAAGTAAAGAAATCGAGATACTCTTTTCCGGTTATAGAATCGACGATAAACGAGCCGTGACTTTTTTGAAGGTCTAAAACTAAATCGAAGCCATCGACTAATAAATGTTTTTTTAATGTCGAGTGGACATTCTGAGGTAAAATTTTCGGTGTCATAATTTTCTCTTTCTATGTGGATAGATTTTTTATAATATTAAGCAACTCAGAGCTTAATTATTTTTAGTTAATAAAAATGTAATGGAATAAAAAGGATAATCAGACCGTAGGAGCGGTCATTTATCGCGGTAGGTTACTTAGAAGTGTTCCTGATGCTCGAAAAATGATATGTAGAATATTATTCGGTATGTCATAACTGACAATAGATACGAAAAATTATACTAAAAAACAACAAGCCCCTAGCCGTTCGTCGATCAGGGCTTAATAAGATCTCTGATATTTCTTTGCTACACACCCCGTTACAGAGATAGTCCAAAATGTAAGTCGGAATGAAATTCCGGCCTACTACTCTCTGTCGGTTGCTGAACTTGTCGAAGCAACCGTCGAGTCTGAACTTGCTGGACATGGCGTTTCGACGGGCTCAACGCCCTTCGCTCAGTTATCAATCTGCGCGCGTTGCAAACCGCCGCTGTAATCATTTTTTTACAACGCTCGGAATTTGATTTTTCATCATTCTTTTATTATGTTTTATACAGATAAATTAGAAAACGTGAGATTAACATGAACAACCACATAGAAGTAAATCCGAATATATGCCATGGCAAGCCCGTTATTCATGGGACACGGATAATGGTGCGAAATATTCTTGGCTCGTTAGCTGGCGGTGAATCGATACAGGACATTATCAAGAATTTCCCGGAACTAACTCGCGAAGACATTGAAGCAGCCATTGCATATGCAATCGAACTTGTGGACGACACACAATTGAGTATTAATGCACCTTCATGATCAAGATTCTGCTTGACCAGAACATTCCTGAACCTGTAACCGATTGGATGCAAAAAGAAGTCGGCAACAAAGCCGTTATAACATCCACGAGGACGCTAAATCTTCAACGGATGACTGACGAAGATCTATTTTATTTTTGTCAAAACCAGAAAATGGTTATCGTTACATACGATGAAGATTTCCAGAATCCATTAGTGATTCCAAATATTCCCGGTTACGGTGTTGTTCGGTTGAACACATATCCTACTGGTTTCAAACAAACACAAGAAACCCTGCGTCGATTACTCGACAATTATTCAGTCGAGACTTGGGAGAATGCTTCAATTGTTGTTGACCCTCAAAAGATTCGATACCAGAAAAAATGATCAGACAATCCTGTGTTGGACTGATGTAAAAGTCATCAATAACGTTTCTTTTTTATTCTTTCATACATTCTCAGTTATCAATCTGAGCTCTTTGCAAACCGCCGCAACAAAAATTCTCCGCCACGCATACAACGCGGGGAGCTACATATTGATATTTCAGAGTGCGATGGCATTTGATTCGAACTCTGCTCTTACTGTTAGCTTGTCCGATCCAAAGGATTCCTTCGGAAAGGACCCCTTCGGGGAGCCGCGGGTTAGAGTGCACAACATACGACTATACTTGTAATTATTAGTGATATAATTAAGCTGCCTAAACAACCTTTATTTTTTGAAGAAACCTTTTTATTTGAGTAACTAATATTATTTACAGTAGCAATATTATTTTGAACCGATGTATTATTTGCTGAACTATAATTAGAAACAGGAAGAAGATCCTTCTCAATCAATAATTTTTTAGTTATTTGATAAGCATTTGTTCTTTTGCTACCACCATAATTTATAAAACCTTCCTTATCTGTATATTCACCAAATGACACAAAGTCTTCACTATTATAACGTTTAATAGAAGCAACTACTTGTTTATCATTAACAAGTATTTCAGCTATGGATTGGACTTCATTATGATTTGCTAAATTACTAAATGGAATCCTCCAATTAGATTTTGTTTCATTATTTATTAGCGAGTAAACTAGAATTATTATTAGTTCAACAAAGTTTTTTTCTTCTGTAAATTTATAAATTAAAAAACCAATTAATCTCTTAAGTCCAACATATTTTGTGATTGCTAAACCATTTTCTTCAGGATAAAGATTTAGTGCATATTCTTGTAACCATTGTGGAGCATCTTTTTCTTCTTCAACTTTCTTACTTATAAGATGACTCATTTCCTCAACATTGATATCAGACGGGAATATCAAATTCAAATCTTTAGCATAACTTATTTGTCGTTCAGTAGCTGGAGAAGGTCTTTCAAGGGTAATAGTCTCTACACTTGTTCCATCCTTTTCAGCTAAAGTTCTAGCGTGATCTTCGTCTTTAGCCTTATATCGTTTTGTTCTTTTTCTATTGGATTCTTTTCCAAAACCTTTTACTTCAAAATATGGCATTTTATTACTCTTTACTTTTGTTCCTTAATGTGAAGGATAACCAACTTGCAATGGATCTTGGATGAAAAACCCATTAGCGTTAATCCACTTATTGTGTATCATATTAATCCCCATTCTTTTTCGATACGTCCTATCTCTTGGATTATTAATTCTAAAGCAGCGTCTATAGTCGAACCGACTATAACTGTTCTGTTGTGAGCAATTTCACTAATTGTTTTCTGTGATAGGCGGGGTTTTAAGCTGTAATAGGCTTCATATCTTTCCAATAAATAGGAAACTGGTTTATCTGAGCCATTGTGTGCGTTTGAGATTTCTTGCACCATTCTACGCCATTCAGAAATGTGTATACGCCTATATTCATTTTTCTGTTCTTTTATTTTAGAAAGAAAGTCAAGACATACGACAAATAATATTATACATAGGATTATTAGTGTGCCTATCAGTTGCACCAATAGGAGTTTGGTCATTTCTATCTTAGTATGAACATCAATAAGTCGATCCCCGTATGACCAAAGCACCACAATTATAAATGCAAGTACTAATTGTATTGATATTAATATTTTGTTCTTTATTAGTAATTCAGAAATGGCTATCGACATTAATTTATCCTTTCATATTTTACAACTAATGGCATTGCTGCTAGCCCACCTTCACTTTGTTTCGGCGGATAAGCCAGCGTATTTGTATGTTATATTCTAACGGGCTTTAAACCCAATATAAATAAATATATTTCAAGCTCAAATCTTTTATCAGTTATCTATCTGTGCCCGTTGCAGTCCGCCGCTGTAATCTACATAAACGGTTTTCCATTCGCTGAAGAAATCGTAAACCGTCCAGCCACCTTCGCGATGACCGTTACCTGTTTGCTTCACACCACCGAACGGCATGTGCGCTTCGGCTCCAATCGTCGGGGCATTTATGTAAGTGATACCTGCTTTTATATCTCGTATCGCAGTAAAAGCATCGTTCACATTTTTAGTGTAAATGGATGATGACAATCCGTATATCGTGTTGTTAAGAACTTTTATGGCTTCATCGAGTGTACGGATTTTAAGGACGGAAAGAATAGGACCAAAAATTTCTTCCTGCGCCAAACGCATACTCGGTGTTACATTATCGAAGATTGTAGGTTTGTAGAACCATCCTTTATCGAGTTCGCCTCCAGTGGCAAACTCGCCGCCGCATAATAGTCGTGCCCCTTCTTTCAATCCGATTTCTGTATAGCTGTGCACCGACTGTCGCTGTCCTTCGTTCACACAGGGGCCTACCTGCATTTCCGGTTTCAGCCCGTCGCCTAATTTTAATTTCTTTGTACTTTCAACGAGCATACTCATGAATTTGTCGTAAACTTTTTCGTGAAGTATTACCCGGCTTGTTGCAGTGCATCGCTGACCCGTAGTTCCGAATGCGCCCCAGAGAACTCCTTCTAATGCCAAATCTAAATCTGCGTCGTCCATAATGATGACTGCATTTTTACCTCCGAGTTCGAGCGAAACACGCTTCAAAGTTTTTGCCGCAGTCTCCGAAATTTTTATTCCCACATCAGTCCCGCCTGTGAAGCTTATCAAGTCAACATCGGGGTGATTTACGATGCCCATACCAACTTCGCCGCCGCCGCCGTGAACGATATTTATTACACCGTCAGGGATTCCGGCTTCTGCAAGAATTTCAACGAGAACTGTTGCAGTCGCAGGCGTATCGGATGCCGGCTTAAACACAACGGTGTTTCCGCACAACAAAGCAGGAAAAATTTTCCATGTTGGTATCGCCATCGGAAAATTCCAGGGTGTAATTACACCCGCAACACCTATCGGAACACGCATTGCCATGTTAAATTTATTGGGAAGTTCTGATGGCACTGTATGACCGAACAACCGCCGCCCTTCTGATGCGGCATAATAAGCAGTGTCGATTCCTTCCTGAACATCGCCGCGTGTTTCCACCAACACCTTTCCCATTTCTCGCGTCATAAGTTGAGCGATTTCTTCTTTGCGTGTAACCATAATGTCGCCGACTTTTTTCAAAATGTCGCCGCGTTTCGGAGCTGGTACGAGCCGCCATTTCTCAAAAGCCGTACGTGCTGCCGCGACTGCTTCGTTTACTTCTTCAATACTCGATTTCGGAAATGTTCCGACAACCTCATCCCAGTTAGCGGGATTGCGGTTTTCAAAAGTCTTTCCTGATTTGGCATCCGACCACTTGCCGTTAATAAAATTCTGATATTTCTTTGTCATAATTTCTCCATTTAGTTTTTTGCTTTATTTCGTATTTCGAGTTGATTTGATTGAACGTAAGGGACCAGATGTTTTTGACTCTTCAATCATTAAATCGTACACATCCTGAATATTTTCTTTTAATTCGGTAATTGTATTTCATAATAAATTCTTTCTGATTATTTTTTAAACTGTTCCAATTTTCTTTTACCATTTTGAAACAATTAATTTTACGAAAGGGTTAAAACCCTTCGTGTAAAGGGGAACACTTTAAACCCCCGAACTAAAGTTCGGGGCTATTAATATTTTTTATCTGTGATTTTATAATTTTTACTTTTCAATTTTGAATTTATTTTATTCCAACTTGTTTAAATATATAATCTACTTTATCTATACTCTTTTTTAAATCAAATAAATTCTCGATTTCATTCTCGTTCAAAAATGTTTTAACATTCTTATCTGATGTTAACTTATCCTTAAAGTTTCCTTTCTTTTCCCACACATCCATCGCGAGTTTCTGAACCAAGGTATAAGCTTCTTCACGCTTCATTCCTTTTTTAGTAAGTTCTAACAAAACAGATTGTGAAAAAATTAAACCACCGGTCAATTCCAAATTCTTTTTCATATTTTCTGGATAGACAATCAATTTATCAACAATATCCGTAAAGCTCGCAAGCATATAATCCAGGAGTATACAGCTATCGGGAATAATAATCCGCTCGACTGATGAATGTGAAATATCTCGCTCGTGCCAGAGGGAAATATTTTCCATCGCCGCCTGAGCATTCCCGCGGAGGATTCTTGCCAGTCCGGCAACGCGTTCACAATTAACCGGATTACGCTTGTGTGGCATTGCAGAAGAACCCTTCTGCCCTTTTGAGAAATATTCCTCAACTTCGAGAACCTCCGTCCTTTGAAGATGGCGAATCTCAGTCGCAAACTTTTCTAAAGAGCTTCCGATAATTGCAACTGTCGTTAAAAATTCAGCATGTAAATCGCGTTGCAGGATTTGATTTGAAATCGGTGCGGACTTTAAACCTAACTTGTCGCAAACATATCTTTCGACGAATGGGTCGAGATGTTCATAAGTTCCAACAGCTCCTGAAATTTGTCCGAATGAAATTGTTTCAATCGCCTGTTTTAACCGACGGATATTGCGTTGTGTCTCATCATACCAAAGAGCAAGTTTGAGTCCGAACGTTGTGGGCTCTGCATGAACACTGTGAGTTCTGCCGACCATTATCGTGAATTTAAATTCATTTGCGCGGCGTGCTAAAACTTCTGCAAGTAACTCTAAATCTTTTAGCAGCAACTCACCTGATTGTTTCATCTGAATTGCCAAACCCGTATCAAGAACATCTGACGAAGTCATACCGGAGTGAATGAACCGGGCTTCATCGCCAACATACTCGCCGACATTAGTCAGGAAAGCAATCACATCATGCTTGACTGTTTGCTCAATCTCATCGATTCTGCGAACATCGAACTTAGCTTTTTCGCGAATTACTTTTACAGCTTCTTTCGGAATAATTCCCAACTCCGCCTGTGCCTCACAAGCGAGAATCTCGATGTCGAGAAATGTTCGGAATTTATTTTCGTCCGTCCAGATATTTCCCATTTCAGGACGTGTGTAACGAGTAATCAAGAAGAGCGGCTTTCTAATTTTAATTTTAAATTAATATATTTTTTTTCTCTTAACACTTTTAATTTCAACTCATCGCCCACTTTTGAATCAGTGATTATTGAAGTAATATTATTTTCGTTTATAATTTTTTCGCTATTAATCTCAACAATAATATCACCGACCTTGAAGCCAGATTTTTCTGCTGGGCTGCCCCGCCGAACATCGCTAACTATGACGCCTTCAGCTTTTTCTAAACCGAAGTAGCGTGCAATGCGACCATCGACAGATTGAACTTCGAGTCCTGTGTAAAAATTACGTTCGATTTTACCCTTTGCTTTCAATTCATCGACTATATTTTTTACTCTGTTTATCGGAATTGCAAACCCGACTCCAACGCTGCCTTGGTTTGGTGTAAATATAACGGCGTTTACACCAATCGCTTCGCCCAAAGCATTTAAAAGAGGACCACCGCTGTTGCCTGAATTTATTGCAGCATCGGTTTGTATCATACCGCGATAAAAACGCCCGCCTTCGGGACGGAGATTTAAACCTGCCGCACTGACAACACCAACTGTTACAGTCGGTTTATCGGCAATTTCAAAAAGTCCGAAAGGATTTCCAAGAGCGATTACCCACTCGCCGATAATAATTTCATCCGAATTTCCAAGCTTGATGTAAGGTAAATTCTTGCCATCTATTTTTAGCAATGCTACGTCCGATACCATATCAGTTCCGATGAGTTCGGCTTTGTACTTTTCGCCGTTAGTCATCGTAACAGTAATTTCTTTCGCATTGCCGGCTACGTGGTCGTTCGTAAGTATGTAGCCATCGGGAGAAATAATAAATCCCGAACCCAATCCTTTAACTTCCTGCTTGAATGTTCTATCCCCAAAAAAATTTCGGAAGAACGGGTCGTTACCGAACATCTGTCCCCACGGATCTCGATACTCACGAACCTCTGTTACGTTAATACCAACCACAGCCGGGCTAGCTTTCCCGACAGCTTCCGTAATTGCGTTATGCCGTTGATTGTATATCTGATTTGTTGTTGACTCTTGCAGCGAAGCTTGTTGAAGGTTTGCATTATCGGACTGTGAAGCATCTTCATAAATATGTGAAGTTTGATTCTCAGAAGTAGATGAAGATAAGCCCACATTATATCCAACGACCGAGCCGACAACAAACGGTACGATTATCAGTATTAATATAAGCCATTTATATTTCATGTTTTTTCTCCAATTAAATATATCATTTTCTTTAACTACTAAGCAAATAACATATCAACACTGTATTTTCGATGTTTCAGGCAATGAACTTTGAAACTTGCCACAAATTCACAGATTATAGAATTACTTTTTTGTAATAAGTTTCATCAGTGAATCTGTGGCGTATTATTTTGAGTGTTAATTAGTTATTATTTCCTTTTTAAAACTTTTTTAACGGCAGCAACAATACCGTTTTTCTCGACACCGTATTTCTTCATTAGTTCTGAAGCCGTTCCGGATTCACCGAATGTATCACGCACTGCGACAAATTCTTGTGGGACAGGGAAATTCTGAACTAAAACTTCAGCCACCGCACTACCAAGTCCGCCGTGCAACTGATGGTCTTCCGCTGTTACGATTGCACCGGTCTCTTTTGCTGCAGCAACAATTGCCTCTCTGTCTATCGGTTTTATCGTGTGCATATTTAATACCCGAACACTTATACCGTCTTTGGAAAGTTCTTCTTCAGCCAAGATTGCTTCCCAAACTTGAAGTCCGCAGGCAATTATGGTTACGTCTTTACCATCAATGAGTTTCACTGCTTTTCCTATTTCAAAAACCGCCGATTCATCAATAAACACAGGTGTATTGTCTCTAAAGAACCTAACATAAACAGGACCTTTATAGTTTATCACGGCTCTAATCATTTTCTTCGTTTCAACATAGTCCGACGGGCTGAGCACAATCATATTTGGCAGACAGCGCATAAGAGCGATGTCTTCCAACGACTGGTGAGTGGCTCCATCCTGCCCGACTGCAAGTCCGCAATGCGAGGCGCAGATTTTCACATTCAGGTTGCTGTAAGCTACAGATTGTCGGACTTGATCGTAAGGTCTGCCTGTTGCGAAGACGCCGAATGTGGAAGCTATAGGAATTTTTCCGGCAATCGCTAAACCGGCTGCTGTTCCAATCATATCTTGTTCAGCTATACCAACTGAGAAAAACCTGTTAGGAAAACTTTTTTGAAACAAGTCAGTTTTAACAGAACCTGTTACGTCGGCGCCGATTACTACTACATCGGGATTCTCACGTCCGATTTCCAAGAGCGCTTCACCGAAAGCTGAACGTGTGGCTTTTAATTCTTTACTTACTAATTTTGGCAATTACTTTTTTCCTTTCTTCATCTGTTGCTCAATATAATGCAAAACGTCGGTTACTGTTACTTCATATGATTCTTCGACCTTACTATTTGATACATGCTTGTGATGTGGAAAAGTATTTATCTTATCCCAATGCGGTGAGTTGTCCCATCTCAACAATAATTTTCCTGACATCGTCTGCCAGTGATACGAGTACTTGTTCTCGGATTGTGTCTGTATTTCTGTAAGGATAAGTTGGGAATGATCTATAAGGGTAGCTTTAATTTTCAACATTGTAAATCCTATTCCTTCAATATCCTCTAAAATCTCAATTTGATCCACTATTTTGCATTCGAACAAATGTCGCAGCGTATCGATAATCACTTTGAATCCTTAAATCTCTTTTGCCATTCCTGGAAAGCTTTTATGTATCCTTCCCACACTATGAGATCATCCCATAGCTGGAAGTTTTCTTTCTTATCCTTCTTTAATTTCTTGGATACTTTTTCGAAATTGCCGCCCCACTTTTTTTCGAATAGAAGTATCTTCTTCTGAAATTCCTGCATTTCTCTAAATGCTGTGGCTTGAAGGATATTTCTTAAAAATTTTTTCTTGTTTGGAATTTTTTCAATCCACTTAGGTAATATATTTTCCATATTCACTCCTTTTCCCAATCAAACTTTATAAAATCACCGAATGAAGTCGGCGCAATTTCATTCAATGCTATTTTACCTTGTTCGTCGCTCGGCGGAACACCGTGCCACTTGTAGTCGTTGTGCATAATACTCACGTTGTTACCCATAAAAGTATGGGCGATGATTACAGATGGTTTATCGGTGCAGTCCTTTGTTTTCTCAATCGCAGTTAAAAATTCTTCAATCGAATGTCCGTTAATTTCTAAAACATTCCAGCCGAATGCCCGCCATTTATCTGCGAGCGGTTCTAAATCCATAACGACATTTGTAAAATTGTCTATCTGACAGTTGTTCCGGTCAACAATCGCTGTAAGGTTTGCAACTTTATGATGCGATGCAGTCATTGCCGCTTCCCAAATTTGCCCTTCGTCCAATTCGCCGTCGCCGTGGAAAACAAAAACCCGGCTTTTTTTATTATCTAATCGTAAAGCCAATGCAGCACCAACAGCAACCGAGAGTCCCTGCCCCAAAGCGCCCGAAGCAATTTCGACACCGGGAACACCGTGAGTATGAACGGGAGCCGGATGCCCTTGAAGTTTTGTATTCAACTTTCTCAACGTCCCTAACTCGCTCAACGGAAAGTAACCGGCGCGTGCAAGCGAAGAGTACCAAATCGGAGCGTAATGCCCCGCAGATAAAAAGAAATAATCGCGGTCATCCCACTTCGGATTTTTAGGGTCTATGTTCAATACATTAAAATAAAGCGAGGCAAACATTTCAGCCGCTCCAAGCGGTCCGCCTGTGTGTCCCGATTTTGAAATCATCAGCATCTTAATAACATCTCTGCGCAACTGGCGAGCCATCTCATACAATTTATCGGTACTAAATTTATTCATTACTTATCTTTCTGAAACAATAATTTTATTTGGTCAATATGCGAAATTAATAACAACGAACAAACACACAAAGCAAGATACAGAAAATCAGTTTTATCTATGTATGCGGGCAAAATGTATTTTAATATTTTCTCGGGAGTTAAGACTAAAACGATTGGACTTATAACGGTGGCAATTATATTTGATAGATGTAGCTTCTTATAAGCTAAGTATGAAATACCAAACATTACTATCCACGCAACGATGTAAATCCAACCTAACACTAACATAACACCGGCCGTAATAGCTAAACCGCGACCGCCTTTAAACTTAAGCCATACCGGATAATTGTGGCCGATAATCGCACTGCATGCTGCTATGGCTGATGTGGAAAAATGGTTACCGAATAAAAAATTTACAGTGAGTATAACAGCTACACCTTTCAGCAAATCCAAAACCAACACAGAAATTCCTACTACTTTCGATTGAGTAACTTCGAAAGTATTAAAAGTTCCTGTAACACCGGTTCCTTCTTTCCGAATGTCTTTTTTAGCCGTTAACTTAACCAATAAAAAAGCGCTCGGAAAAGAGCCGATAAAATAACCGATAATGATGCTGATTAAATAGTCAGCCAATTTGCGATAACTCCTTGATATATTATAAAATACGGTTAAAAATAAGAAAAATTGGCGGGATTAGCAAGGAAACGATTTGCTTTATAAAATTACTTTATATAAATTAACGGCAAGGAGTCGGAAATAAGAGATGATTAATCGAAATACAATTTACTGTAAATTAGTATTGTTCTCATTTTTTCTTTCTGGATGCGGTTACACTCAGTTGGAGAAAAACCCACGGCATAATTTGCCTATCTTTATGATAGAAAGCTCAGTTGAATTTGACGAGGTATTATCGTCGATCGAAGTTTTTGAGGATACAAATGAAGTCCCCCATGATTACATTGTAATTGGAACAAATTCTATCGGTGAGTTGAGAATCCCCTTCCCTTTCAACAAAGAACAAGACCAACGGCTTTTCGATAAGTTAATTCAAGAAACATCTTTAAGCGATGCCGACGCTATAACCAATTTAAAATATGATTTTCGAACTGCTATTGTCTTTGACGCCCCCGGTTATGAATTAAGAGAGGTCAACGCTTTATTAATAAAGTATGTTGAAAAAATAGAAACTACCGATCGTATTTTTTTAAGATTTGATTTGAAGGAACCCGCACTAATCACAGTTATACTTTACGACTTAAAAGGTAACGTTGTCGCTAAACCCTTCGATTCACATAAGCAGTATGCAGAATGGGGACCTTTGATTTATCGCAAGAAAGATTTACCTAACGGTTATTATAAATTATACACAAAAGGTGTTCACTACTATAACGATGGAGTATTATGGGAAAAATCAAAATGGATAAAAATAAATACAAATTAAAACACCAAACAGTTGCAACAAACCCATATCGAGGGGCGTGTCCTCCAAAGGCGGATACGCCTCTGGCGTATATTTTTACAGACTCGTGGTGAGTTCATTGAAAGTTGGGAGTAATATTTTGACCGGTAAAATGATTTTAATAAAATGAAGTAGATTATGAAAATAATAAAACTCTTAATACTCAATTTTTTAGTAATAACAATTTCTTACTCACAATTTTACTATCCGTTAAGCATCGGGAATTTTTGGGATTACGATTATGATTATCATGATACAAAAATTACTGACACTGTGATTTATAATGGAATAAAATATTATGTATTCTCCTCCGGATATCAACCGAGATTAAAATATCAACGTCAAGTTGGAAATAAAGTATATGAAATCCATCCTACTGTAAATCAAGAAATATTGCTGTTTGACTTTGATAAAAAAAATGGTGATACGGTTAGCATAATAGCTTTGCCAAATAGTAATGATACAATTATAATATTTGCAAGGGGGAGCAGATATGAGAACATTTTTGGACATAGTCGACTTACGAAAAATTTTTTAGTCGATTATATTCATTATATCGATGATGAAATGTATTACGATGTAGCAGACAGTTTTGGCATCACTGGGATCTATGGTATGTGGGATTGGGCAGAATTAAAAGGTGCTATTATAGATAGTGTGAGATATGGTTCTCAGATCACCTCTTGTTTTGATGCCGTAATTCCTAAAGACTTTTTACTTCACCATAACTATCCAAATCCATTCAACCCATCAACAACTATCAGATACGATATTCCGGAAAATGGTCACATGGAATTGAGTGTGCATGATATCTTGGGAAGAGAAGTGGCAACGCTCGTGAATGAAAAGCGAGAAGCGGGAAGGTATGAAGTTGAGTTTAACGGTTCGAAGCTAACAAGTGGCGTATATTTTTACAGACTCGTAGTGAGTTCATCGAAAGCCGGAAGTAATGTTTTGACAGGTAAGATGATACTTATAAAATAATTTTTTAGGAGATAGCCATGAAAATATTAAGTGTTATATTTTTACTTTTTACAATTGCCACATCAGTATTTGCAGGTGAAGATTCGCTTTATATTGAGATCAAAGGCGACACCGTTAAAATTTGGAATACCGATGTAACTACAAATTGCTGCACCAATTTCCAATTCGATGTCACAATCATGATGGATTCGATTAATGTAATAGAACTGGATACTGCAAAAGATTGGTGCACTTGCACTTGTGCATTCGACCTTTGCACTTCAATTACCGGATTACTCCCAGGAACGTATTATGTATCGGTATTCCGATATCTCCCTTATGCCGATTCCCAATTTGTAGGAATACTTTCCTTCACTATCAATAATTCAAATAGTCCATCGAATTCTATATCAGGTTATCAAAGTAAATGTAAGGACCCATCTGCCATTTTTGATGATGAGCTTTACGTCCCTAAGAATTTTAATCCTTGGCAAAATTATCCAAATCCGTTCAATCCATCGACAATTATCAGATACGATATTCCGGAAAATGGACACGTGAAATTGAGTGTGTATGATATCTTGGGAAGAGAAGTGGCAATTTTAGTAAATGAATATACGAAGGTTGGTAGATATGAGATTGAATTCCAGTCAACAGTTGGCGGTAGGCAGTTGACAAGTGGCGTGTACTTCTACCGACTTGTGGTGAGTTCAACCGAACCATTACGTGCCGGTGATTTTGTTGCGGTCAAGAAATTTTTATTATTGAAATAACCTGAAAATGCGACTCACTTTCGGCGAAGCCGACGAGTCTGTGTAAAAACTTATTATTTTATTCGAACTCATCCCCTGACCCCTTCTCTTACCAAGAGAAGGGGAGATTTGTCTAATTTCTGATAGGGGTTGAGTTCCTTTTGTTGACTTTATACATAGACTCCGTCCCTTCGGGAAAAGTGAGTCGCACATTACTAATAAACAAAGGAGCAATTATGAAAAATTTTTGGATTTCTTTCATCGTAATATTTATTGCGATGAGCATTTTTAGTTTCATCATTCACGGATTGATTTTATCCCCGACTTATCAATCGGATGAGATGAAAAACATCTGGCGAACTGATATGCAAACGAAGATGTGGATCTATTATGTCGTGTATCTGTTTACCTCATTCTTTTTCGTACTGATCTTTTCAAAAGGATATACTGGTAAAGGAATTATAGAAGGAGTTCGGTACGGAATATACGTCGGCTTTCTGATGTCTGTTCCGATGGCTTACGCCACTTATGCAATGATTCCCATGCCTTACTCTGTTGCTGCCCAATGGTTTGTTTATGGAATGATACAATATATCATTCTGGGCGCCATAGTGGCAGCGATATATGGGAAAACCGCTAAACAAAGTTAGCGTAGTCAGAATTGAAATTATGATTTCAAGGGCGTTCTTTGTTAATAGCAAGAACGCCTTTTTTATTTGTTTCAAAGCATCCTATTTTATAAATTGAATTCAGAATGAAGAATACAATTCCTGATGGATACAAACTAATCTGGCAAACTGTGCGGCAAATTCCGAAAGGCAAAGTCGCAACTTATGGACAAGTCGCAGAATTGTCCGGCTTGAAAAACCAAGCCCGGCTGGTGGGATATGCACTGCATAATCTTCCGGATGACACAAAGATTCCGTGGCATCGGGTGATTAATTCTAATGGCAAAATATCATTCCCAAAAAACTCGAACGCCTATAAATTGCAACGGTTGTTATTAGAAAAAGAAAGTATTAGTTTTTATAACGACAAAATTGATTTTACAGTGCACGGTTGGTTGAACTCGTTAAATAATAAATGGAGAAAGCCATGAAACAATTTATTTTATTCTGTATAACCCTATCTGTTCTATTAATAAACACTAACTCTTGTAAACGAGGATCCACAGAACCATCAGAACAAGATTCGAGTTGGGTGAATGTAAGGAAACCAAACATTTATATATATCCCGAAGTAAAAACCAACCTATTTGTTTCCTTAAAATTTCCTGTTGGCGGCTCAGTTACTGTTTCCGAACCTCCTTACCAAAATGGGTGGAATATTACTGTCGAACCATCTGGCAGAATAAATGATGCTTACGATTATCTATTTTATGAGAGTGGAAATCCTGACCTTTGCCAATACGAGTCGGGTTGGGTTGTAAAGAATTCCAACCTTACAACATTCTTCTCGGAGAACATGCTTGCCACAGGTTTTTCGCAGCGAGAAATTAACGACTTTTTAGATTACTGGATACCAATATTAGACTCACATCCGTTTTACATTATCTATCCTCAATATAAAAGCGATATTGATAAAATGATTCTATTAGAATTATCGCAGCAACCGGATAACATACTCCGCCTTTTCTATTCTATCAAGGGGAGTACTGATGAGGACATAAAGTTATCACCTCCCTTGATTCCAAAGTTTGAAAGATCCGGCTTCGTCGTTGCTGAATGGGGTGTAATTTTGAAATGATAATTATTAGCGGACTGACTATTAACTACGATGTGTGCCTTAGGGGCTTGGTGTCCTCGTGGCAATGAGTTCAGCAATAGTTATAAAGCTACACAATGAATAATTTTATGGAGAATTTATAAAAAAGCCCGACATACCGACAACATCTGCTGTCCGAATCTTGATTGATAAAAAAATTAACTTCGTTCCTCATTTCTACAAATACGAGGAACACGGCGGAACTAAAGTGGCTTCAAGCGCACTGAATATTCCCGAACACAGCATTATAAAAACAATCGTTATGGAAACAGATACAAAGCAGCCGATGATTGTTCTGATGCACGGGGATTGTGAAGTTTCAACGAAAAACCTTGCACGCTTTTTAGGAGTGAAACACGTTGAGCCGTGCGATGAGCGGACAGCCGAAAAGCACACGGGATATATTTTCGGAGGAACGAGTCCGTTCGGCACAAGAAAGCAACTGCCCGTCTATGTTGAAACATCAATTTTTGAGATGAATAAAATTTACATCAACGGCGGCAAGCGAGGATTTTTAGTCGAGATAACTCCGTCAGATTTGAAGAACGCCCTTCCGATAATTAAAGTTGAAGCGGGAATAAAATCGTGAATCAATATTTTAGTTTTTCCAACAATCCATCAATCCAAAAATCCAGTTTCTTCCTCTCCCCTTCACCGTTTCTCCCATTCCCCCGTTCACCCCATCGCCGTTTCGCCCATTCGCATCTTCTCACACTCCCCGCTCTTTGCTCTTTACTCAAACCTTAATTTTATATTCACAATCTCAGGTCTATTCCCAGTCCGCACAGGCGGTCCCCACGTCCCGACACCCGACGAAACATAAAAATGAGTTTCGCCTTTTTTCAGATATCCCCAACTGACTTCATAAATTTTTTCCGCGATGTAATTGAAGGGCCATAGCTGCCCGTGATGAGTGTGCCCCGATAACTGTAAATCTATTTCATTTTCAACTGCTTCATCCAAACCAATCGGTTGATGATCCATCAAAATTATCGGCAGTTTAGAATCCACGTTTGCAATAATTTCTGCAAGTGGTTTTCGAACCTTACCCGTGAACCGTGTAATCGTTCGGTCTTCACGCCCTACAAGCAAAATTTTATCATCGATGTTCACTACAGAATCTCTGAGCCAATTAACTTTATGTTTCGAAAAATAACCTGTGGCAGCTTTAACACCACCGATATATTCATGATTTCCTGTTACAGCATAAATACCATAAGTCGATTTTAACCGCTCGACACACTTCCCAATATTGTCGTTGATGACCGGACCAATCGACTCGTCAACAATATCTCCTGCAAATAATATCAGGTCGGGATTTAGCTTATTAATTTCATCAACAATTTTACTGAATCGTTCACGACCGATTATAGTTCCCAAATGAATATCCGAAATTACTGCTAAATTAAGTTCCCTTATCCCTTCAACCTTTTTATTGATTTTGATATTTACCGTTTTGATTTGTGGGCAAATAGCGTTGAGGTGTCCAAATACAATTACTCCTGTAACAATCAACACCACAAAAAACGCAAGGTATTTTTTAAATACTCCGAAATTATTTTTGATAAAG
This sequence comes from uncultured Ignavibacteriota bacterium, assembly GCA_947085405.1. Taxonomy (GTDB): domain Bacteria; phylum Bacteroidota; class Ignavibacteria; order UBA10030; family BY39; genus JASEGV01. The sequence goes on along the minus strand of CAMTWO010000017.1, from coordinate 39,952 downwards.
GATGGAAAGAACGGAACAAAATGATTAATCAGACGGAGCAGATCGAACAGGAGTATGAATAGTAAAAAATAGATCATAGCCGCTAACCAGTATGAACCGATGCTAACTAAAATATCGCTAACAAAACTTGGGATGTATCTTTCTAAAATTCTCCCGCCCAAATAAGCAAGCGAAAGAAATAAAAATAACACTATGTAATAAATGCGGATGGGCGACTCTTTTGGAATACCTTGTAACCCACGTTTGAAAATGTATAAATTGATAAGCCCGTAGATTACAAGGACAATTCCAAAAAAGAAAAAGAAACTACTGTTTCTCATTTATTTTTCTTTTATAAGTTGGATGTTCAATGTAATATCTACTGTTTTTCCCACAACTAATCCTCCGGTTTCAAGCGGGGCGTTCCATTTAACATCATAATCAAAACGGTTCACGCTTGTAGTTGCTTTGAATGCAACTCTCGTATTTCCGTATGAGTCTTTAACTTCCCCTTTGAATGTTGATTCTAATGTTACAGGTTTTGTAATTCCGTTAATTGTTAAATCACCGACGATGTTGAATTTATCTTTCCCACTCGACTTAAAAGATGTGCTTTTAAAAGTAATAGTCGGATATTTTTCCGAATTAAAAAAGTCGGGAGTGAGTAAATGTTTATCGCGTCTCTCATTATCGGTACTAACGCTTTTAACATTTATTGTAGCATCTATGCTGCTGCCGGTAAAGTCGTCCTTCGTTTGCGTCAGCATCACCTCGAATTCTGTAAACCGTCCTGTTACTTCGCTGATAATGAGATGTGTAACTGTAAACTCGACATTGCTGTGAGCAGGATCGATCTTCCAACCTGTTTGCGATGCTGCTGAAGTTATACTGAATATGATTGCTAAAAAAATATATGTTAGTTTTTTCATTTTATTTCTCCTTCCGTTAGCTAACGGATTATTTTGTGTTATGATTTAATTGTTGGACTATCAGACCTAATTTTTTCAGTAGCTTTGCAAGGTCTGATTGTTCTTTTTCTGTTAATACTGATATAAGGTTAGTAATATATTTTGCATGATTTAAAAAAATATCATCGAATTTTTTGGCGCCTTTTGCTGTAAGTTGAACTTTTACAACACGCCTGTTTCCCGGTTCACGTGAACGCTCAACCAGCCCTTCCTTTTCCAAATTATCTACCACCACGGTCATATTTCCGGCACTGACGAGTTGTTTCCTCGTCAATTCACCGATACTTAACTGACCGAGGTGTCCTAAACATTCTAAAACACAGAATTGTGGCTCAGTTAAGCCATATTTTGCAATATCCTCTGTCACCTTCTTATTAATTACGGCGAAAGCTCGACTCAACTTAACCCATAAATTGAGTGCTAAATCGGTCTTTTTTCCATATTTTTTTGTGGTTTTCATAATCTTTCAAGTTTATATTATTCAAACTTAAAATCAGTTAGAATAGTTCCCGTTCTATTATGTTCAAACAGGTATAACAAAAATAATTGAAATAGTCTAATCATATTGCTATATTGAATCCCAGTTAATTAACATTTTTACAATATCAATTTGTTAGGTTCAAATAAATGCGATTAGTACACCACTCCTTAATTTTTGTTCTTTTTCTATCTCTTCATCTCACTTCCTATTCAGATAATAGAACATCCAAAAAACAATACTTTCCCGGTCAGTTATTAGTAAAATTTAAAGCTGATGCGGGTGAAATAGATAAAAATTCTGCTTTTACAAATTTTTCTTCAAAGTATCGAATTGAAAAAATCGAGCAGGCATTTCCTCAAAAAAAATTCAACACACTGAAACGAACTGCAGAAAATGAATTATCTCTGATGGCTGTTCTCACTGTTTCATCAGCAACAGATATTGAATTGTTAGCCCGAAAGGTTAGTTCAGATCCATTAGTTGAATACGCTGAGCCAAATTATTTCGTTGAAAAAGATATTCTCCCAAACGATCCGCTTTATGGACAACTACAGCACTTACCACAAGTTAAAGCTCCGCAAGCATGGGATATTTCACAAGGCGACACGAACGTAGTTATTGCTGTTTTGGATACCGGCGTAGATTGGGACCATCCGGATTTGGCGGCGGCGATTTGGAGAAACTATAATGAAATTCCTGACAACGGCATTGACGATGACAATAACGGATTTATTGATGACATACGCGGATGGGATTTTGTAACGGGTGTTGCTTCCGATGCTTATCCGGGTGAAGATGGAGATATTACTGATAATGACCCGATGGATTTTGATGGGCACGGAACACATGTAGCCGGAATTTCCGCTGCTGTTACAAACAATGCTTATGGAATTTCATCTTTAGCTTGGACTGCTAAAATAATGCCGATGAGAATAGGTTATCATACAAGTAGTGGCGGCGGTTTAGGAACATTGCTCTGGATGGCGCAAGCATTTGTTTATGCGGGTGATAACGGGGCGCATGTAGCAAATTTAAGTTTTGGTACCGGTAACGGACAATATGTCATCGACGCTGCAAGATACGCATTCCAAAAAGGGACGGTGATTTGCCATTCAGCAGGAAACGGTAACAACGAAAATGTTGGTGCTTTGGGTGCAACTCCTTTCGCGTTAAGCATCGCAGCTTTAAATGAAGAAGATAACAAAGCTACTTATTCTACATACGGAAAGACAGTTGATATCTCGGCACCGGGGGGTGATGTTTCGATTGGTTTTCTGAGTACCGTTGTTAATCCCTCGCCATTTTTTGGTGGGAGATTATATGAACGGTTTATGGGAACTTCGATGGCAAGTCCGTTAGTCGCATCACTCGCGGGTTTGATTAAAGCAAAAAATTTTTCGTGGTCTTCTGCCCAAGTTATGTTTCAGATATTGGGAACTGCCGATAACATCGACAGCCTCAATCCGGATTACCTTGGTAAACTTGGAGCGGGACGGATAAATGCTTTCCGGGCTCTTACAGACACGATTGAAACACCTTTACCGAGAATTGACCTGATTAATTATTCATACTACGATTCAGCGGGCAACAGAAATGGAATTCCTGAGCCTGGTGATCTGATTGCCCTCTCAATAAATATTTCAAACAATTGGGGCGACGCTTCAAATATAACTGCTACAATTACAACGAATAATTCTAATGCTATTGTTACAAAAGGAAATATTTACATCGGCAATTTACCGGGATTATCTAATTTAGCGGCTAATACTTTTATTAATAACAATGATAAATTTTTGATTGAGATTATTCCCGATGCTGTTCCAACAAACATTCCTCTTACTCTAACCCTCACGGCTGATAATGGCTTCTCACAAGAATATAACCTGACTATAGGTATTAATCCTACAATTTTATTCGTAGATGATGATGATGGAGTGAATAATATTGAAAAATATTATACCGATGAATTAAGTCGGTTCAATACACAATATTTAATTCACGATAGAATCAAGAACGGGCCATTAACCGGCGATTACCTTAAAAAATTTAATATGGTAATTTGGGCTTGCGAATGGACTTTCCCTTCATTAGACAGTTCCGATAGAAGTGCGATATCTCAGTATCTTGATAATGGAGGAAAATTATTTTTATCCGGACAAGATATTGGTTGGGATTTAGCCGACCCGCAGTCACTGGTTCCATCTGAATATAATTTGTCTTCCGGTGCTTCAAAAGTGTTTTTCGAAAATTATTTAAAATCAAAATATATTTCGGATAACGCAGGTGTGAATAAAGTAATTGGCGATCCGAATGATTTAATCGGTAAGGGTTTGTCGTTTAATATCTATCAACCGGGTAGAAGCTACGACGAACAGTATCCGGAAGTTATAACCGCAATTAACGGAAGTAAGCCATCCTTTAGGTACGCTAATAACTCAGTCGGTGCAGTCCGTTACGACAGCACTTATAAATTGGCTTACTTCGGATTTTCAGGATTCGAGGGAATTACCCAGCCAGCCGCTCGAACAGAAATCATCAAACGAATTTTTAACTGGTTTTTTGGAAACGTAACTGTTACAAAACTTTCCGACACAGAAGACAGTACATTAGTAAGAAATTTAACCGCAACAATATCAACCACTGATTCCATTGAGAAAGTTACTCTTTATTGGGATTTTGATGGTGCATATCCGTATAAGACAAATGAAATGGTAAAGGAATCATCCGAAATCTACAGCGGAACAGTTCCTAACGTCCCTTTTTATAGTACAGTTAATTATTTTGTGCTTGTAAAAACTAATAGAGGTTACTTGCCTTATGAAATAAACAGTTATTATGTCGGTCCCGATTTCACTCCGCCTGAAATATCAATTTCAAAACTGATCCCGAGTTCTTTAAAATTAGTTGGACCCTATAAAGTTAATATTAATGTAACTGATAACGTTGCAGTTGATAAAGATAGTGTATTCATATATTACAAAAAATCGGGTGATGAAAATGAATCACGGGCAAACCTCAGATATTGGAAAGAAAGTACTTTTACCGATACATTCTCTTTAAAATCACCCGCATTAGGTGGTCAGAATATCGAATATTATTTCACAGCCAGGGATTCGACGAACAACATAAATTTACAGCGGTTTCCCGAATCAGGGTATCTATCTTTTTTACTTGGAAAAGAAATGATCGACGATTTTGAAGATGGTATAGCAAAATGGAATTTAGGGAAACGATGGACATTAACAGATTCTTCAAAAAAATCGGGCAAATATTCAATCACCGATGGCTTTGGTAGATATCCGAAAAATTTCAGAGATACCTTAACACTCCTCGAATCTATCAACTTAACAAATTACAACGGTGGAAAAGTTAGGTGGTGGCGGCAGCAGGTGCTTCATCGAGGTGATACCTGTTACGTTGAAATTTCGAATAATAAAATTGAGTGGGATAAATTACATTCTTATATAACAATTAGCCGCCCGCCCGGTGGTGCGCTTAGCGGGATGGATTCGATGAACCTTGATCCGAAATATTTTGGACCAGGCAATGATTCAATCTATCTAAGGTTCCGTTTAACAACCGACGATACTCTCGAAGGTGATGGTATTTATTTCGACGATATTGAAGTCATCACTACATCAATCACAAATGTTGCAGATGATTTTGATAATATTCCGGAAACTTTTGCATTGTTCCAAAACTACCCCAACCCCTTCAACCCGACAACTACGATTAGATATCAATTACCGGAAGCAAGTAAAGTGGTATTAAAGATTTATAATATTTTAGGACAAGAAATAAAAACCCTTGCAGATGAGATTCAAGATGCGGGCACCAAAACATTGATATGGGATTCTAAAAATAATTCTGGAAATTTGGTTTCAAGCGGTGTGTATTTTTACCAACTTCAGGCAGTCAGTGCACGAAATAATAATTCTTTCATGCAAGTTAAGAAGATGTTACTTGTAAGATAAGTTAATAATTGAATCCCCGCCGGAGGCGGATGCGTCTTTGACGCAATTGAATCAATGGGGCAATGGATATAAATAATCAAATCGAGCTGATTTCAGTTTATGAAGCCGTGTTGCAAAAGCAGCCCGGCTTTTTTTTTCTCATCTCTTAAAGCGGTTGCCAACTGCTTACTGAAAATTGCCAAATTCTCCATATCGCCTTTTCATACAGTCCCCGCTTCACCGTTTCTTTATCCAAATATCACACTCCGTCTCCCTTCGCTAAACCGGCTGAAACTGTAAATACATTCTTGGCACCGGCTGATTTCAGAACTCTTCCAACAGCTTCTATCGTAGCGCCTGTTGTAATTACATCATCTACCAATAATACTACTTTATCCTTTATTAAATCTTTATACTTGTTGTTGAGAACAAACGCATCCGACACGTTTTCTTTTCTCTGCTGAAAAGTCAACGCAGTTTGCGATTGGGTGTATTTCAAACGAGTTATCAAATCAAATATTGCTATGTATTCAGTAGATTGTGAAATTCCTTTGCAGATAAAATCGGTTTGGTTGTAACCTCGCTCCCGCAATTTCAATTTATGAAGTGGGACGGGGGCAACTATATCAATTGTTCCGAACCTATTTTGATTAATCTTCTCCCCCAATACCAATCCTAATTTTAATCCGACTGATTTTATTCCTTTATATTTTAAGAGATGTATTGCCTCCTGAAACTTTCCCTCTTTCTCAAATAAAAAAGATGAAGTAAAATCTTTAATCACTCCACCCGATATGAAACGATTTTTTAAAACCATATAATCAGGATGAGTTTCATCAACTATAGTAAAACTATTCCAGCATTCAGTGCAAATCTTTGCATCACCATCATCAATAATTTTTTGACACAAAAGACAAATAGGCGGGAATATAAAATCAAGAATTGGTTTCAGTAAATTTTGCTTCAACCACATCGTTCGCCTCCCCGTTTATTTCATTTCAATTTTTCAAGTCGATTAATTTCATCACGCAACTGAGCTGCGCGCTCGAATTCTAAATCTTTTGCTGCCGCACGCATTGTCGTATATAATTCTTCAATCATATCTTTACGCTGGTCTTTAGTAAGATAGCGGATTATTGATTCAGCAATGATTGGAATTTTCGCCCGCTCCCTCCTATCATCCCGCGCCGCTTTAACATCGGCAACTGCCGTACTGGCAATTATCTCGTCCACTGTTTTGTAAATCGTTTTCGGTTGGATGCTGTGTTTCGTATTATACTCAATTTGTTTATTGCGGCGGCGTGTGGTTTCGTTTATCATTCGCTGCATCGAACCGGTTATTTTATCGGCATACAGAATTACTTTACCATTTACGTTACGTGCTGTTCTACCGGCTGTTTGTATAAGCGAAGTTTCAGAACGGAGGAAACCTTCCTTATCAGCATCGAGTATCGCAACGAGCGAAACTTCCGGGAAATCCAACCCCTCTCGCAGTAAATTTACACCGACTAAAACATCGAATTCGCCTAACCGCAAATTGCGCAAAGTTTCAACGCGTGCAAGAGCATCAATCTCCGAGTGGATGTATTGTACTTTCACATTCAGGTTTGCTAAATATTCAGTTAAATCCTCAGCCATTCGCTTTGTTAGAGTTGTAACCAACACGCGTTCTTTTAAAATCACTCTTCCTCGAATTTCAGCAAGCAAATCATCAATCTGATTTTTTATCGGTTTTATTTGAACCTCAGGGTCGATAAGTCCGGTTGGACGGATAACCTGCTCAACAAAAACACCCCCCGATTTTTTTAACTCGTACTCACTGGGAGTTGCACTCACAAAAATAACTTGATCAACCATTCCTTCCCACTCTGCAAAAGTTAAAGGACGATTATCGAGGGCTGAGGGCAAACGAAATCCGTATTCGACTAAAGTACTTTTGCGTGACCTGTCGCCGTGCGACATACCGCCAATTTGGGGGACAGATACGTGCGATTCATCCACGATTGTTATAAAATCTTTTCCACTACCATCGGGCTTATCTGGAAAATAATCAAGCAGGCAGAATGGTTGTGAACCCGCGGGTCTGCTGCTGATGTGTCGGGAGTAGTTCTCAATTCCCGAACAGTAACCGACCTCACGCATCATTTCCATATCGAAGCGCGTTCGTTGTTCAATACGCTGAGCTTCCAGCAATTTTCCGTGCGAACGCAAACTAATCAATCGCTCGTTTAATTCTTCTTCGATTTTCGGCAGCGCCTTTTCAATTGTTTCTTTGGAAGTTACAAATTGTTTTGCAGGATAAATTACCTCATAATCGGTTTCACCGCTAGCTTCACCTGTTAATGAATTCACGTATGCTATTTTTTCAATCTCATCATCGAACATTTGTACTCGCAGTGCCTCGCCCTGTTCGTAACCCGGAATAATTTCTATCACATCACCACGAACCCGAAACGTACCACGTGTAAATTCAATATCGTTCCGAAGATAATGTATATCTAAAAGCTTCCGCAATAAATCCTGCCGTTTCACTCTCGTACCTTTTCTTATCGGAACAATCTGGCTCATCCACTCTTCAGGTGAGCCCAATCCATAAATGCAACTTACCGAAGCAACGATTATAACATTCCGGTTGCCGCTCATCAAAGCGCTTGTAGCACGCAACCGTAAACGATCGATTTCGTCATTGATAGATGAATCTTTCTCGATGTAAGTATCGGTTTGCGGCACGTAAGCTTCGGGCTGGTAGTAATCGTAATAACTTATGAAAAATTCGACACGGTTGTTCGGAAAAAATTGTTTGAACTCTGCATACAATTGAGCGGCTAAAGTTTTATTGTGCGACATCACCAGAACAGGTTTATCGAATTGAGCAATTACATTTGAGACAGTAAAAGTTTTACCGCTGCCCGTTACACCTAATAGAGTTTGATATTTGTCGCCGCGTTTTATTCCCTCGACCAACTGCTTGATGGCTTCGGGTTGGTCGCCGTTAGGTTTGAATTCGGATTTTAGAGCGTAAGGCATGGATAATTTCTTACCAATTTACTACTGTAATCCCTTTTATTAACTTAAAATGAAAATCTTTTGTTAGTAATGGTAAATTTAATTTTTTACAGATACCAGCAATCCATAAATCGTTTTCAGGTATCGGCTTCCCTTGTTTTTTCAATAAAGTTCTGACCTCAGAGTAATATTCTGCAATCTGTGAATCAATTGAAACCACGATTGTGTGTTCCAAAAATTTTTTAATAAAATCTAAATTGTTTTTTACATTAGAACTGTTTTTCGCTCCGTATAATAATTCTCCGAGGACAATTACGGGAAGATAAAGAGTCTCTGCTTCACTAAATATTTTTACGATTCCCTTATAGCCTGCTCGAAAATCGATGATTGCATTCGTATCAATTATAAACTTACCACCCATTATCTACCTTCTCAAATTCTGCTTCAATCATTTTTCCCATCGCAATAGCCTCTTCTCGACTCATTGTATTAGCTAATGCTTTGATCCCTTCTTTTTTGGGGGGAATATAAATTGTAATCTCAATGCGTTGATCTTCTTTCAGTCCCTTAATTGGCTTCAATGGTTTGATTATTTTACCAGTATATATTGCTTCTATCGTTTGTGTCATAAATGTTCCTATATTTCTGATAAATAATACAAAACGAGTTGGTGAAAACCAAATTGAATTCATCATCGATTTGAAGATAAACAAAAATACTACATATTTCAGATTGGACGCGTATTGATCGCCGAATGATTTGTTCTCTACTTTTTTCAATATAAAATATTTTATATATTTCACCCAACTTGTATGATTAAAAAGCTAAAATATTTCTTAGACGATATAAGAAATAAAAAACAGCATAAACCTCGTTTTGCAGCGGCTGATTTACTGAGATACATCGGACCGGGTTTGTTGGTTACTGTAGGATTTATTGATCCGGGAAATTGGGCTACTAACCTCGCGGCAGGTTCCGATTATGGTTATTCTTTATTATGGGTAATTACATTATCCACAATTTTTCTTATTATTCTACAGCACAACGTTGCACATTTAGGCATTGCAACCGGCTTATGTTTATCGGAAGCAACGACTAAGTATCTCCCTTCGTGGACTGGCAGAGGAATTTTAACGACCGCAATGTTTGCTTCTATCGCAACCTCGATGGCAGAAATTTTAGGAGCCGCAATTGCATTGAATATGCTTTTTAATATTCCTCTTAAAATAGGAGCCGTTATGGCCCTTGTCTTTGTTGGCGTTATGTTGTTCACAAATTCCTACAAAATAATTGAAAAATGGATAATAGCGTTTGTTTCAATTATCGGATTGGCATTCATTTACGAATTATATTTAGTGGATATAAATTGGAGTGTCGCCGCTGCGAGTTGGTTGACCCCTTCGATACCGAAAGGTTCGATGATTATTGTAATGGGTGTGCTCGGAGCCGTTGTAATGCCGCATAACTTATTTTTACATTCAGAAATAATTCAGAGCCGACAATGGAATATCGAGGACGATAAAATAATTAAGCGTCAATTGGATTACGAATTTCTCGACACATTGTTTTCGATGATTATCGGCTGGGCAATAAACAGCGCTATGATATTATTGGCTGCTGCAACTTTTTTCCAAAGCAATATCCCGGTTTCTGAATTACAGCAAGCCGAAAATTTGTTAACTCCGCTACTCGGCAAAGCTGCCTCTTTCGTTTTTGCAATCGCGCTGTTATTTGCAGGGATTGCTTCTTCTATTACTTCCGGTATGGCAGGGGGTTCAATCTTTGCCGGATTTTTTACCGAACCTTACGATATTAAAGATAACCATTCAAAGTTAGGTGTGGCTGTCTCACTCGTATCTGCTTTACTTATTATTTTTTTTATTACTGATCCGTTTAAAGGATTGATTTTTTCACAGATGTTTTTAAGCATCCAACTTCCGATTACTATCTTTTTACAAATATACCTTACTTCCTCGAAACGTGTTATGGGAAAATATGCTAACAAACCTTTAACAAAATTCACACTCATAATCATCGGCATTATCGTTGCGGGATTGAATATTTTACTTCTGTTAAGTATGTTCTTCCCTATCGGAATTAATTAGTACTGTACCAGCGTTCCGACTTACAAATGATTTGTTTTTAGATGAGTTATTATTTAAATTTCTCAATCAAAATATTTATTGTTCTATATTTATAATTAAATAAATTTTACAATAACAAATTTTAGGAGGAGTAAATGAAAACATTAATTAGGATGCTGTTACTAATTGTGTGTCTGCCGGCAATTGCATTTAGTCAGGAGATAAAAGTTGGAGACGAAGCTTTGGGAACGCGAAAGTATGCCGACTTTGAGAAGCCCGAAGTTTGCGGCAGTTCCTGCCATATCGACTTTTATCAACAATGGAAACAAGCGATGATGTCGCAAGCTTACACACATCACTGGGATGAGATTGAGTATTTTAAACTCGCAGTTCCACACGCCGAAAAAGATCCAAAAGTTGCCGGTGTTAAAGCGGGCTGCAACGGCTGCCACTCGCCGATTGCTTTCCTCGCTGGTGATGTTCCCCCGCCAAAGCCGGAAGAAAACAGCCGCGCAAATGAATCTGTTTCGTGCGATTTTTGCCACACAGTTACCGGCTTCAAGGGAGATGTTCCGCACAATTACAATTATATATCAGAACCGGGAAAAGTTAAGTACGGAAACCGTGAAGGTGTAGTATCGCCTGCACACAAAACTATGTATTCTACTTTTCACAGAAGTTCCGACTTATGTGGCACTTGCCATAACGAAAAGAATCCTTATGATCTTTGGGTAAAATCAACTCACCTCGAATGGAAAGAAGGTCCGTATGCTAAGGAGGGTGTTAGATGCCAGGATTGCCACATGACTTATGCAAAAGGACATAACGCAGCGATGGCGTCGGAGCTTCCAGATGTTGCACAGCATCTCTTCCACGGTGCGCACGACCCCGGAAAAGTTCGCGGTGTAGTTGAGATTCGTATCCATCCTGATATACGAGAAGTTGAGCCGGGAGAGAAGGTGAAATTTACTGCGGCACTCTTCAATCAAAAAACAGGTCATAAGTTTCCGACTGGTTCGGCAGAAGAAAGACTTTTATGGCTGCACACCGAGGCGAAGGATGCAAAAGGGAAGGTGTATCATCTGAAAGTTGATAAGAAAGGTTTTGCCGGCGAAGAATATACAATTGCTGCAAATACACTTGCATATCAGGATATGGGAATACCATTAAACATTCCTGACTTCAAAGGAGTCCAGAGGGATGGTATTCCAGAAGGAAATCGCATTTACCGGCTACCGTATCTTGACTCACAGGGACGAATGACAATAATGCAGTGGAACACAGCTTCGTTTGGAACAGATTACCGGATTGGACCGCGGGAGACGAAATTAGAAACATTTACGTGGACAATTCCAAACGACGCCGCGCCGGGACCGATGACAGTGAGGGCAGCATTATATTATCAGAAGCTTCCAACAGCAGTGGCTGAATTTTTAGGTGTGCCGAAAGAAGAAGCTGATCCGCTTGAAGTAAATTTCCACGAGACCACAATAAATATTATTAAATAAATAAAGGAGACGGTCAACATGAAAAAAATTATCATTCCAATATTTGCATTGTTTGTTTGTGTGCTTTTTATTATCGAACAATCATCAGCCATTCCGGCTTATGCACGTAAGTACGATATGTCGTGCAACGTATGCCACTCACCTGCGCCTAAGTTAAAACCTTACGGACTTGAATTTGCTGCGAACGGATACCAGTTAAAAGATAAGGAAGCGCCGCGATTTACACGCGAGACCGGCGACCAAGACTTATTACTTATGCGGGAGCTTCCGCTTGCATTACGTATCGATGGATTTTCGCGCTATCAACCGCAGAACGAACCGAAAGCCGATATCCAGTGGCCATTCATAGTCAAAATTCTTTCCAGCGGACTTATTGCAAAAGATGTTTCCTACTTTTTCTATTTTCTTTTCGATGAACGAGGTGAAGTTGCCGGAGTAGAAGATGCTTTCATACACTTTAACAATATCGGCGGGGCTGAATTCGATATTATGGGGGGGCAATATCAAGTCGCCGACCCGATTTTTAAAAGAGAACTCCGCCCGACTTTCGAAGATTACGAGATATACAAAGTTAAACCCAAAATGTCGAAAGCCGATTTAACCTACGACCGCGGATTGATGTTGAATTACACTCTGCCAACTGAAACAGATTTATTTGTATCTGTTTTGAATGGAAATGGAATTGGTCCGATGAGCGAGAGCGGTTTCGACGACGACCCGTACAAAAATTTCTTCTTCCGAATTGCGCAACCGATTACTGAAAATGTTCAAATCGGAGGCTTAGGATATCTCGGAAAAGAAAGTCTTACTGATACACTCGGAATGTTCAATAATAACATTACAATGTTCGGTGCAGACGCAACAATTGAAATGGAAAATTTCGAACTATCCGGTCAATTTGTTTATCGGAAAGATAAGAATCCTTTGTTCCAAAGTGTTGATGCATCAAAAGTAAGTAGTGGCGGGTTTGCTCAGTTTATGTATGCCCCCGAAGGCGACAAGAGCAAGTGGTATTTGTTTTTACTTTACAATAAAATCAAATCCGACATTGATTATTTGAATTATCACACTGTGGTGGGGAATTTCAGTTACCTTCTCGCTCGTAATTTGAAACTAATGTGTGAATATGGTTACGACGTCGAGCGAAAGAAAAACGCGTTCACGTTTGGGTTTGTAACTGCATTCTAAAGATAAATCCAGATTTGTCAATAGAGAATGAATAATTTACACAAGCTGATCCCTCGTGGAGATAAACCGTTAAAACGGTTTTGATAATTAACTTTTTTCTCATTAACCCACGACTTAATCCGCCGAGGCGGAGTGGGTTAATTCCCCAAACGTTGATATTTTTAACTGTTTCAACAGTTTTTTTGGGGGGGCTTACATATTTATTGATTAATTCACCAAACAATCAGTAATTGTAACTGATTAATAGATAATGAGTTAGTTGCTTTTTTCCATAATCACGGTTATTAGAAATTTTTCCTAATGAACAATCCCATATAAATGAAAACCCTGCTTCTCATTATTCTGAGAGCAGGGTTTTTGTTTTATGAATTATTATCTAATCAGCTTAACCGTAAGGGCAAATCCAAAATCCCGTGAATTCGCAAGTCCTTTTGCAAGTTCATTTTGTATATATATACTCTCTCCGATGTGTGAGCCGAAGAAGAAACTTGTTGCTACTTCACTTTTGGTAATTCTGCTGCCCGCGTAGCTGCTACTTTGCGGACTAAGGTATTCTGCGCCAACACCGATAACACTGTTGTCGCTGAAATTGTAGAATAGTCCGGTGTGTCCTCCGACTTGAAAATTTTTCTCCTGTAATGTATAATTAAAAGTCGGATGGAGAACATAAGTAATATCAGATGTTCTAAAAATGTTAGGGACCGAAAATTCTACATAACCCAAAGCATTCTGAAAACCTCCTCGATATTCTAATATAAGATCGGCGGTATGATCCTTAAATTGTGAAGAATACGCATTATAGACGCCGCGGATTCCGAAAAAGTCGATTTTGTATTCTCCACGCGATTTATCGTCTGAGCCGATGCTGATTTGTGTCGAAAACCTATCGGCAAGTCCGTAATACATACTACCACTCGACAGAAACGAATCTTCGTTGGGATTGTTAAACTTGTTGATAGAATATTCTCCGTTAAGTTCAAAGACGAGAGATTTGTGCGGATAGACCATAGAAGATTTGTGCAAGAATAAGTAAGTATCAAAGCACGCATAAGTATTGTAACTGATAATTGTAAACATTGCTGCCAATAAAAATAGTTTTTTCATTTTAAGCTCCTTCGATTGTTAAGATAATTTATTTGTTATTGATGATGTTAGTGTAAGTTTTCCGTTTAAGACACCTTTGAAACTCAATAATTTTTCAGCGATTTGTTTGAGGAGTTTAGCCTTCCCGCGCACGATTATCATTTCGAGACAAGTGTCGTGGTCGATATGAACGTGCGTGGTGGAGACAATATTTTTGAAATAATCGTGCTGTAGGTTTGAGAGGCTTTTTTCCAATTCCCTTTTGTGGTGGTCGTAAATAAACACCAAAGCCCCGTACACTTCTTCGCTTGTTGCTTCGACATTTTCTTCGATAATCTTTTCGCGCACAAGGTCGCGAACAGCTTCCGAACGATTTGTATATCCCTTTTGTGAAATAAGCTTGTCGAATTGCCGGAGGAGGGAATCCTCCATTGATATTCCGAATCTATTTATTTTCTTCATATTAATCGTGCTACTTTTTTGAAAAATATAGCACGATTAAAAACAAAAAGCAAATTAAAAGTCTTCCAATTTATTTGATCAATAGCATCTTGCGAACTTGTAAGAATGATTTATTTGGATCGGATATACCGGTTGCCGCGATGCGGTAGAAGTAAATTCCGCTCGGTAATCCACCTGTGGCGGATGAGCCGTCAAATTTTATTTGATGATTCCCTGCTTCTTTTTTTTCTGCTACGAGTGTTGTTACACGTTGACCGATTGCATTGAACACACTAATGGTTACATAAGACTCGACGGGTAAATCGTATTTAATAATTGTTGAAGGGTTGAATGGATTGGGATAATTCTGATATAGCGAAAATTCTGTGGGCAGGTTCTTTCCTTTATGGAAATCTAAAATTAAACTACTTATTGTCTTATTAGTTAATGTTATTTTACCATTCCCGGTAAGCTCAATAGGTTTATCGTTCGTACCATCTGATAAATTGTATAAAAATGATTCGCTTTCAACGTTCGAATTGTTTCTAACATCCCACGATATTGTTAATGGATATTTTGTAGATGCAATCTTAATGAATGCAGGGTTATTTTCTTTCAAATTTGCATTAAGAGTATGCAATATGTATCCCTTTCCATCGTTAATGAACCGTGCATCAAGTCCACTGAAGTTCGGTGTGGGGGGTAATTCGTAGAACTCTGCATTGAAATCAGTTTGCGGTTTCAAACCGAAGAAGAGCTTTTGTGAGTTACCATCGGCATCGGAAATAGTCAACGAATTAAAACCATCGAAATAATTTGAAGTATAATTAATCGCTGAGGAATTTTTTTGAATACTATTTGAGAACATCACCAACTTACCGGCTTCATTACACTTTACCCAATATCCTTTGCCCGGCACAATGTAAGTTGCAGCATAGTACCCTGACGAATATCCATACCATAATGAATTTATTAGGAGTGTTGGAACGCTAATTATAGCTGAAGTTAATACATTATGCGAAATTGAGCCGATTAAATTCCATCCCTGTTTCACATCTATTGTGTCGCTTGTAATATATGTTCCTGCGATATAGCTAATCCCTGGAGCGTTAAATTTTCCCCAGTATCCTTTTCCATTAATGAGTATGGGTTGTGCGGCATAACCGGATTCACCAAATTCAAACACATAATTATTCAAAAGATTCGGAAATAGAATTTTGGCACTATCGGTTCCAATTGCCCTAGTTACTGGATTTGAGATTAAATTCCAACCATTATCATAGGATACACTTATCGAAGAAAACGGAACGATTGTATCGCGTGTGAGTATCGTACCGTTATTACCACAAATCCATGCTTTAGAATCAGATATAACTTTTAATCCGAATAAATCATAACCCGTTTTTGGAAATTCACTTACCCAATTTAAGCCACCGTTAGTGCTGTGTAAAACTAAACCACTGTCGCCAATCGCCCAAACCGAATTATTCGATACTCCACTTGCAATATAAATATTTCGTGTTGTTCCAGTCGTCAACTTTTCCCAATTTGAACCACCGTTAGTAGTTTTTAAAATTAATCCGTTTGTGCCTGCACAATAGCCATTATTTATATCAAAGAAATCAACATAAAAGATTGTTTCAAGAGTATTACTCGTTTGCCGCACCCAGGAACTTCCTCCATTTGAAGTACGCAGAACAAGTCCACCGTCGCCTACTATCCATCCGTTGTTAGCATCTTTAAATTTTACACCGAAAAAAATATTTGTCCATCCTGTAGCTCTTTTAATCCACGAATTTCCAGCATTTGTTGTATAAAAAAACTCACCAACATCTCCAACCGCCCAACCTTGATTTCTGTTAATGAAACTTACACTCAGCAAAGAATTGAATGTTCCAGTTGACTGTTGAACCCAGCTATTTCCTCCGTTTGAACTATGCAAGATAACGCCACCATCACCGACCGTCCAGATATAATTCGAATCAATAAGTTCAGCACCGTAGAAGGAATCTCCTGTAACACCGTTGTTAATCTCAAGCCAAGTGCTACCACCATCCGAGGTGCGAGCAATTTTGCCGTATTGTCCGACTGCAAATCCGCGGAGATGATTCGAAAATGTTACCCAATTAATACTTCTATTCATTCCTATATTGTTGTAAACCCAGTTAGAAGTTCCATTTTTATAACCTAACAAACCATACTCACCGACTATAAATGTTGTTGTACTCACACGAGTTATTCCGTGAACCGAAGCATAAGTTGGAATTGATTCCGAAAACCAGCTTGCGCCGGAATTGGTTGACCGTAAAATAGTACCGTTATGCCCTGCTATCAAAAATTCAGTGCTGGACGCAAAGGAAATATCATTTAAACCTTGCGTTGTACCAGATGTAATTTTAGTCCAGTTGGCACCTGAGTTTGTTGTAGAATAAATCGAACCATTGTCTCCGACAACAAAGCCCAAACTTGTATTATAAAATTTTAGATTGAAACCGGCTACAGCAGTATTGAATTGTAAAGACCATGTACTACCGGCGTCAATAGTTTTTAGTATATATCCGTTCGAGCAAGTCGCCCACCCGTTGTTTAATGAAGTAAAATAAATCGAGTTGATGCTAGTTCCGAGAGGTACGCTCATCGTTGAGATTTTTGTCCATGTAGCTCCACCGTTAGTGGTTTTTAAAATTGTTCTTTGATCGCCGCCTGCCCAGCCATTCAGCTTATCATAAAAATAAATTGAATTTAAACCATTTTGTGGAAAACTCGTTTGGTCGATCCAGGTAGCTCCGTTGTTGGTGGTATAAATTATCGTCCCATTATCGCCGGCAATCCAAGCTGTAACAGAATCTTTTACACAAATGTCGCGGAAATTATCTGTAATACCTTCGTATTGAATTTCCCATGTTGCTCCTTTGTTGGATGTGAACATAATTGTGCCGTGTTCGCCAACCGCATAGCCATACCATTCGTTATAAAAAGAAATTTTCCAAAGATTATTTCCCTGTGGTAAAGGATTTTGCCATTTCCACTCAGCGGGATATCCAATTGAACTAATTAATAAAACGATAAATGTTAATTTAAATTTCATGTTAATCTCCTGTTATAATCCTATTCCGAAACCAGCCGATGTGCTGTAGAGTGAAAAATCATTATAGTGGTCGTTTGATTGATTTCTTAATATACTGCTGCTTAGATATAAGTCGATCCCTAAACCGTCAAAAATATCGATATATTTTGAAAGATATATTTCTGCCGTTGATCTAATGTCTTTTCTATTGGTTGATATTTTCTCACCAATTAAATTAAGGGCGGGTGCATCAAATCTTTTTTGTTGATATGCTATATCAAATAACATATTTATATTGAAGGGAAGAATTTGTTTAAACCGGATCTTAGCTTCAATCCCTCGGTAGGAAAAATGGTCGTTATATATATCATCGGTAAGAATTGAAGTATTGGCATATTGGGCAAGGTATCGAACCGATGATTTCGGATTGTACCGATACAGTACTGAAGTTTCGATACCCGTGTTGTTCCAATCCTTCTCGAAAAAGAAACCCGTTGCAATTTGTAGAGTTCCGGTAGCTTGTGGTTGTGTAAGTATTTTTTTGTCAGAAAATATTTTCAATTTCGCACCCGGTTTACCGACACCAGGTCTTTTTTCGGTAAAAGTTCGTATTGGCTCAAAACGGCTTGTGTCATAAACAGTTTTTGTGTAGAATTTATAACCAATGGACAAATTTATTCCGTAATGTATTTGCTCCTGATTATTATTACCAGTTTGAAAAAGTAGCTGCTCTGTTATATTGGATAATTCCATCAAGTTATTGTAATTTCTGTATCCAAAAGAATTATACATCCTGATGTAAATATTCTCAAAAATAATAGACCTGTAACTTGATAATAAGCTAACTCCAAAGTTGTCGAACTCTTTATACGCCTGTTTATCGTGTCGGGCACTCGCTAATATCCCAAGATCAAGAAAATCGCTTGTTGAATCTTCCACGGTCAAAATCTCTTCCTCCGACATTCCCTCGCTTTCACTCTCGCTCACATCTGTATCTTCTTCATTCATCGAGCTTTCATCATCTTGTTCAGTTTCTTCAAGTTCATTCGCTTCTATCTGTACAGGGACTGATTCAACTGAAGCTTCTTGATTTTCAACTTCATTGCTTTTGTTAGAATATATGATTTTATAGTTTCCTAAAAATCTATGTTCGTAATAATTCCTTGCTTCGAACCGATTAAATAACATTAACCCGCTGATGTACTTTAAGCCAAGTTGTGACGATTCATAATCTTTTGTAAAATTCAAATCGGTGTAAGTTTGTTTTAACTGATCTCCGATTTTTTGGTAATTGTATAGGGGATTATTATGATAACCATAACCAACCGATGTATATCCTGAAAATTGAGTATAAAGAGTTGAGGACTGGAAAATTAATAATACACCTATAAAAAATCTTAGTTTCATCAAGACAGCTCCGTTTGTTCGGTTTCGAATCTAATCGTCTTATCCCACGCTCGTTTTTCTTTTTTGATATACTCTAAATAAACCGCTTTTATTACTATAAAAATCCATAGTTGACAATACGTAAAATACATTAGAAGAATTATCCAGAGTTTTTTTGGACTATCTTCAGAGTCGAAAGAAATTGCAAACATTATTTCAAAAATAAATAAAACGAATGCAGTTATCCAAATGGTCGTGTACGGGCCTGGCACTGATATACTAGCAATGTTAAAAATCCCCATCAAAAATATCAAATCAGAAATCAGTATCGCTATGAAAAATAGATAATACAACGAAAGAGTATAAAGCATATCGAATGCAAGTCGTTTATTTTTAAAATATGGAATCTGTTTAAAAAATTTTGCTACCACATAATTATTGCCTCTCACCCAACGAATGCGCTGACGTAACCAAACGTTCCATTTTTCCGGCTCCTGTTCATAAGTTATGGAGTATGGAACATACTTAATCTTATAACCTTCCTTATAAATTCTAATACTCAATTCCGAATCCTCGGCTAAAGCATCTTCATCCCAACCATCGAGTCGGTCAATTAACCATGACCAAATCACGAAATTGGTACCGGGAAGTGTAGCAATCCCGTGCATTTCCCATCTTCCGGCTTGAAGCATAGATTGGAAACTTAAAGTTTCAATGTTAATGAACTTTGTCAGGAGATTCCGGTTTTTATTTACCGTTCGGAATTTCCCAATCGCTGCACCCAATTCTTTGTGGGTTAACAGTTGCACAACCAGATACCGAAGAGCGTTTTCTTCGGGAGTGTTGTCGGCATCATAGATTGCAATGACCTCAGAGTCAGTTTGTTTTACGCCAATATTCAAAGCTCTCGATTTACCTTTCCCTCCTTCTCCCTTCGCTACATTATAAAATATAATACGACTATCCTGATTAGCATAGTGTTGCGTAATTTCACCTGTCCTATCAGTAGAGCCATCATTGATTACAACTATTTTTAACTTATCCTTAGGATAATTTAATCGCAACATCGCCTCTAAAGTTTTACCGATAACTTTTTCTTCGTTATGTGCGGGGATAAGTATTGAGCAAGTGGGAAATTGATAATCAGCACTGTCAAATTTTTCTTTTTCTTTTAACGACTTAACATAGTTTTTAAAGCCAAATACAGTTAGTAAAAACTGATAAGCAATCATAAACCAAATAACTATAACAGAAGCTACAAAAAGAAAACTCAACCCTGTTTCAACTCCTGCCATTTAGTACTCCGTTTTTCTTCATAAGGTATTTTTTGTTAATTCTTTTAACATAAATTTGCATTACTATCAACCCTGCAATAGCAAGAATCCCGAAAATAGATATACTTATGCTCGACCATAAACTGGTCAGATTTATACCGTATGAAACAGCACTGCCACCTACAATCGTGGCAGAATGTTTTCCTGCGGGTAAATAAACAGTAAAACAATCGTTCCCTTTCATTACACTAAAATCATACTCTTCGCCATCGATCGTGATTTTTGAAGGTTCTTGATCGAGTGAAATGAGTGTTCTTGTGTTTGATTCATAAGTGATGTTCACATCCCTCATTCCGTATGAAACTGCAAGTATGTTGGCAGTAGTAGATAATATTTTTACCTGTAACTCGTGTGTCGAGTATGTATTAAGTGCGTCCACACCAAGTTTGACAGTATGTTCACCGGCGGGTATTAAAAAAGAATTTTCTCTTGAGGAAGAAATCGGCTTTCCGTCAAGCGTAATTACCTGGCTACCATTTTTAAGTTTCAAAATAAATGAATAGGGTGAATTAAATTCATAACCATTTTCAATGACTTTGTATTTTACTTCACTCGCTAAAGCAGAAGGTAGAAAAATCATATCCTGTGGGTTGACACTTGATTCAGAGTATATTACAACTCGGGATGCACCTAAAGACGCCGACCTTACAAGATGAAAGCTTTCAGTACCGGTTTGTATTAGAGTCGGGAAAGGCGTTATCTCATCTTCCCGCCTGAAGCTCATAATGTTCAGGTCGAGTAATAGATTCGTTTTCCCGCCTAATAATGCATTATATCTATTACCAATTTCTTTATACCGGAGTGGATCGGTTGACCAAATGTGTTGCGGGTCTTGAACATTAAGAGAAAAATTATATTTTTTCTGTAGTTGAAATATTTTTTCCATATCGACAGCTATATATTCTTTCAGTTCGGGAGAACCGTAGCTATCCATTGCGGTTACGATAATTTCAAAACCTGGTTTTGATTTCGCGTATTTGGAAAATTGGGTTAATAATAATTCATAAATTTCGTTTAATTTATTAATCCTATATTCGATAACGGATTTTTTAACATACTGATTGTTCTGCCAATAATATTTTGAATTTGGATTAAAGATATTTTCAAGCTCAATGTTATATTTTTCCTTAACCTCCTTTATTGCAGAAGAGTGCATTGGCGTAAAATGATTTGGTTCATCGAATCCTTTGCCGGCTTCGAAATACAGTTCGGCAAGATTAACACCATCCCAGTCGTAACTGTTAAGAATTTTCATGAATTCTTTAGTCATTTCAGAGACGCAGTTTTTATCTGTCATAGCAACAGGGTATCTCCACGACGGTCGGGCGTCGTTACCTAAGTAATTTTTCTCGCGCCATTCAGGGTGTTCAGCCCAAAATTTTTGATTGATTTGTGGTGGTTCTAACCAGGCATAAACTAAAATTCCATTTGAGTGTGCCAGCCTGATTAGACGTTTATAATCGTACGTATATTTTGGATACTGATGCCACGCGGCAACGTGAATAACACGAATTCCCTGATTTACCCATTGCTTAATTAGATTCTCGGTGCTGTATGTATGACGGAATCCTGGGTCAAAAAACACTTCAAGGTTCTCTCTCCTAATTATTGGTGTAAGCTTGAAATATTTACGAACATATTCCAACAGATATGGGTATAAACTATATCCCTCTTGCGAATAAGGGTCAAATATTGAGCTTACGAAAATCAGTTTTCCCTTTCCAAACCTTTTTCCAATCACTAATGGGGCATCCGTGATTTCATCGACGCAGAATGTTTCATCTATGTCATCGCACTCGAATTTATTCACAAGTTCTGTATATCTCCAGCTTATCTGTTCTTCGGGAAAATAACGGTCTCGGACTTTTCTGACCCTAAGTCTATTTTCGCTAAATTTAATTCCTAACTCTTCAGCTAAGTAGTTTTTAGAATCGGTGATTATATTCCCTCCATCCTCTATAAATTTTACTACAATATCAAAGTCGGTGGGTCTTAATGAGTCAACAAAACTGAAAGGGACGAGCAATAGATTATAATTCTTTAAATCAATTTTTTGTCCGACATATATAGTATCAACATTTATATTTACGCTCTGAAAAACGGAAACGAAAGATGCCTGATCATTGTAGGCAGCCCCTTTAGCGTAATGATTCCACAAAACTACCGGTCGTGCTTCATCGAGATGATCTGGGGTAGGAATAATCTTGTTGTAAAATTTTTCTAATTTGTAATAAGTGTTCTCATAAAAATTAGTTTGCCTTTCCTTGTATTCGGTAAGCTCTGCTTTGTAGAATTGACCAGGTTTTAAGTCGTCGCCTACTTGAACAGTCCCGTTCAGTCTCTTTTCTGATTGTTTCCTTTTAATTATTTCACCCGATGAATTGAAGTATGCTTCTACTAAATATTGATCCTCAAGATTTAATATCTGCTTTTGATTTCCGCTTACGATCAATCTATCCTTAGTCTTTACCCAGTTCGTTTCATATTTTAAATCGATGTATTTATATCCCAATTCTTGTATACCATCTACTAATTCTTCTAACAAATCCAAATCAAGAAATGGATGGAAGAAACAAGAAGCGAAACCATCACGAACATACAGATTTGTTTTAGCCCCCTTTATAATATTTTGAACGGCATCCCGGCTTATTTGTTTGTTGGTTTCGTCAAGTGGTACATATCCAAGATTTTCAGGATAAATCGTTTGTCCGAATAAATCTTTTTTTATAATGTATGGAAAGAACTGACTGTAGTCGAAATTTTCGATAGAAAGCCGTTGCTCGATCGCTGTACTGAAATATTTTGAAATTGTTTTATAAAATAAAAGTGAAGCAGTGTAATGTGGAGTTTCCCAAATAAGGGGATACAAACCATTTTTCATAAACTCCTGAATACCCATTTCGATCTTTTTCGAGAATGCTTCCGCCGATTCATCCTTAATCGGCGCATTAGTGCTTTCATCCCAGAACTCAAAATCTGCTGCCGACATTCCTTTGTATTGGTGGGTTACTCCGTGCATAACTAAAGTACCGCCGTTTCGGACCATATATTTTAAAGCATCAACCATTTCTGGCTTATCCGATAAACTGACCCGAATACCTTCGGCTGGATTTACATAAAAGGGATATACACCGAACAAAAAAGGAATACCTCGGTCGCCCAAAAAATCCGCAATGTCCCTTAATTTATTTGGATTATCGAGTGGACCTATGTCTTCGATTCTTAATATCGCTCTGTGTGATTCTTCATGTTGTTCTCCCAAAATATCGTGCAACATATCAGCGAACAACAGATAGCGATCGGTTTCGGTTGCAGATGCAAAAGGAGAATCGGCAAAATAATAAAAATTATTAGACTTGACTATGTAAGGAATTTCGATTCCATTCTTTGATGAAATTGCGTATGCGAGAACGCTGACCGTTCGCTTATCGCTGATATTAATGATGTTTGCATTTGGTTCGCCCTTGGTGAATACTTTGTTTCCCGATTTTACCAAATCG
Organism: uncultured Ignavibacteriota bacterium; assembly: GCA_947085405.1. Lineage (GTDB taxonomy): Bacteria > Bacteroidota > Ignavibacteria > UBA10030 > BY39 > JASEGV01. The sequence goes on along the minus strand of CAMTWO010000017.1, from coordinate 15,974 downwards.
TATTGGGTTATTGTGTCTAATTTGGAGACTTCAAAACCAAATATTTTATTCAGGTCATACTTTTTTGAAAATTCTTTAAATCCTGTATTAAGCCAGATAATTGTTTTAGATGATTTAATTACATCGTTTAAGAATTTTGATGGTACCTCATTTTCTGCCTTGAAACCGATGTAGAATGTGAAATCATAATTATTTATTTCATTCGCTGAATAATCTTCTACACCCTTGATTTGAACATTGGTATCAAAGTGCCCAAGAAGCGTTGCAAGTTGTCGCCCATCTCCCATTGCGATGTTATTAATCAGCGAAGTCCCTTCTACGAGGATAAGAACTTTTTTAGTATTTTCACTCTCCGAAAATGCGTAATTTGATTTTAATAAAAATAAGAGTACAACAAAAACAAATCTGATATATTTGAACATATAGTTTAAAACCCTAGCTCAAAATTAATAGCCCCAACATTATTTTTATGCTTATAAAATAGATCATTGGAATTGTTGTCGATGTAATCGTACAACAAGCTGATGCTGAAATTATTAATAAATCCTGAAATAGAGAAGGTTTTTTCTAACATAAATGATGTTACAAATAGTTTATCGACTCGTTGGTTTGAAATTATATTATCGCTCAAATCGTAGGCGGGACGATTCACGTAATTCTTATTCCCGTACGAAGCGGAAAGAGACGACATCATTGACCAAGGGAGAATTTGTGTGAGAGTAAGTTCAAACGAAGTTCCCTCGTATCCGTAGTTATCATCAAAAATCTCGTCGTCAGAAATCATGTATCCCGAAGACAGATAGCGAGTTTCTTCCTGAAGGTTTTTCTGATATTGCATTGCAAAACTCAATCCTGTATTCTCAAAAATTGATTGAGCGACTCGGGTAGTTCCGATAAACTGCATTACACTTGGCGACGTTTCATTAAGAGTTTGCCGCGGCCTGCCCATGCCTATCGTCGATAATGTTTCGGGGGGTGCATTTGTGTACGACTTTATACCTAATCCGGTCTCAAATATTAAAGTCGTTTTACTCGGCAAAAATGTGGTAACTTGTGCAAATCCGTAGTTCTCTAAATTACTTAATTCTTGTAATTCCTCATATCCTAAATATTTCAAGCGGTAGCCTAACTTGCCAACGACTCTTTCACCTAAATATTGCTTCGCATTAATATAGGCGGTGTATTGATTATAATTAATGAGTGTATAAGAAGAGCGGTTTGAACGTGTGTTATAAGTGCCGCCTATATTTAAAGCCGATTCCAAGTCTTCGCCGAAAAGTTTTGTATATACAAGTCCCGCTGAATGCGCATAAAATGTGCGGTCGATTGCTTTTTGAAAATAGTTAAAAGAACCCATGTAAAACAATTGTGTGTTTGATGATTCGCTTGAAAAATCGTAAGCCGACGATAACGACAACTGAGCAACTTTATCTTCTAAATTAAGATAATTATTACTGATGTTATCATCGTATGATGTGTGAATGCTTGTGCTTAGTTGAAATTGTGCAGAAGCAGGATGAATAAAAAGTAAAATTAAAAACACTACTCCAATGGAGATATAAATTGTTGATTTCATATTATTTTCCTATCTACGATGTCGTTTACCGGGAGTTGTTTGATCTCCTTGATGACGCAACCGCAAGCCAATTCCGCTTGAACGGTTGTCGCAAACTCCATCACCATCGCGGTCGATGAACTTTTCCTGCCGTCGGCTGCCCTTCTGAGCTTTTTCTTCTGTCCTATCGTCTATGCCGTTAGCATTTTCATCAACGAACTGCAATCGTCGGGTTTCCTTTTCTCTGTTCCGGTTTGCGAGCGAATCGCTGCCCGATTGAGAGTAAATCGGAATATGTAAAAATATTGTGATGGTTAATATTGTTAAGAAATTTTTCATAGCTTTGTTTTAATATAATAAAATTAGGCGACACATGCCTGCGCCGCCCGAGGAGTTATTTTAACGCCGTCCGCTTCCGGACTTACTTTTACCACGCATACCTTTACCCCGTTCGGAAGACCATTTGGGTTTTCCTGTTTCATCGGCAAAATTCATTGATTTTCCATCTTGTACAATTTCCCACGGATAAAATTCGAACTTGCCTTCAACTTGTTTTACTTCGCCTTTTATCTGGGCTTTTACATTATGCTTCAGTTGATATTTTTCGCGTTCCCAGTACCACTGCGGTCCCATGTGAACATGGTATTCTTTGCCGTCTTCAGATTTGAATGTAGCATAAGGATGTTTTACTTCTGTGATTGTTCCTTTTAATGTTTTAACATCATCAACATCCCGTTTCTCAGAACCTTGTGTGGCTCTGCCATCGGTTTGTACATAAACTAAATTAGGCAGCAAAAGTGAAATTACAATTGCTACTAAAATTATTCTTGTTTTCATTTTCTCACCTCTTGTTTTTAATTTGTTGTTTCTGAAATTAGTTTAACTATTTGAATAGGAGCAACATTTTTTTCGTTCGCTAAATCCTTTAGCTTGCTGTTACTATCGGCGGTGATTCCGTTCTTTTGTAATCTCTCAATTCCAATCTCCAATGGAATATCCAACTGTTCACATACATCTTGCACTGTCTTCCTGCCATAACCGCCACCTTCGCTGATGGCAACCTTAGGCTTCTTTTCTGCCAACATTATTTTTGATAATTGGGCAGGGGTTAAATTGTTCTGTGATGCAATTGTTTCCAAAGTTGTTTCGCTGTCGTTCACCTCTATGTTTGCATTTTTTAAATTCGAGATTATTTCTTCGTACGGGATATTTGTTTTTTCGGAATATTCCTTCAATGTTAATAATTCTGCGTGCGGGATGGGTGGTTCGGAAAGATTTTTACCCCACGAATTTGAAATGTCATCGCCTAAATCCATTACTGTGCTGAATGGTGGAACGTTGCCGAGCGTTGCGACAAGTATGATTACGCTGATAATGAATGATGCCAATAATTCTTTTCGAATTTTAATGCCCGAAGTAAATTTTGAAGACAGATAAGCGATGATTGGTTTCCAGTTGAAATAAATATGGAATGCTGCAGCCGTTACAAAAAGAAATGTAAATATTGTATGCACTCCTTGCCATTCGTGTTTAGTAAGGAAAAGGAAAGTCCAGTTACTCCAGTTGGCAATCCTTCCCGGGGGTGTGATGAATAAAATAATTCCTGAGATGCTAATTACTATGAATGAGATAACAACGTATAAACTAATAAAAGCCCGGAAGCTAAATTTTTTTCTATTTGAAGTAGTCATATTTTATTTTTTGAATCTGTTTATTAAAAATATTAAAAGGCGGCAAGCATTCGCCCACCGCCTTCAGGAGTTATGGGTTAATTATTTACCTCTGCGCCCTAAGTTGCCTTTGGCGCCTGTACCGTCGCAGTTACCAGTGCCAGTACCTGTTCCAGGTCCGTAACCTGTACCATCTCGTGGTCCAACACCGCTCTTGCCAGTTCCGTCACCAGGTCCATATCCGCCTTTACCTGATTTTGCCGTTTTACCGTTCATCATTTTTCGGCCGGTTCCATCTTGTGGCTTTACGAAATCGGGATCTTTTCCGTTCGGAATTCCATCACCGTCGGCATCGAGTGCGTGGTCGTTGATTCCGTCGCCGTTAAGATCGACAAATCCTTTTACGCCTTTACCTTTGCCTGTTGATTGTGAATAAGCATCTGAGGATGCTACGAACATGAATAGTGCGAACAATGCGACTATTGCTGCTGTGAATTTTAAGTTTTTCATTTTGTTAATCCTTTATTTTATTGTTGTTGAATTATGTAATTAGTTAAACTGTGATTCCTTTAGCTTCAACCATCGTGCCAAAAGAATATTCGCTTAATTCTTCTCATTTTCAATGAAAATGAAAAAGCGTTAGGGAGTGGTTCGACATCTTAGTCGAAACCATTCGGCAGAATTGTCGATAAATTTTTCTGCGGTTCTGCAATACCATCATTACATAGAAGAAAACTACAATCTATATATTGGCACGTGTATTGAACTAATATTTAAGTTGTTTTGAATCTTTTCACATTTATAATCATCTAACAAATAAACATAAACTTCATTTAATATCGGATCGGATAATTTTCATGCAAAAAACATTTCAACAAAACTTAATTTATATTTTATCTCTCATTATAATTGTTACGAGTGCTCACACTGCATACTCGGAAGAGAAACACGGAAGTATTTCCGGTGAAGTGCGCGATGCTGTAACGAAACAACCACTACCCGCAGCGAATGTCATGCTTGTGGGAACTAAATCCGGTGCATCAACTAACGAAAAAGGATACTTTGTAATAAAAAATATTCCTATCGGTGTTTATCAATTAAAGGTATCATACATCGGATACAACAATTTCATCAATGATGATATTCAAGTTGTATTAAACCGGAACACAAATACCCAGATCGAGCTTATTCCAAGTCAGGTTGAAGTTGATGAGGTAGTAGTAACTGGAGGATATTTCCAGAAGTCGGTGGAAAACACAGTTAGCTACCGAACACTTTCATCTCAGGAGATTCGTCGCTCTCCCGGCTCGGCAGAAGATATATTTCGAGTGATGCAATCGTTGCCGGGTGTTGCAACCGCTGGCGGAAAAAGTGCCCAGTTAATTGTTCGAGGTGGAAGTCCGGATGAAAATCTAACGCTTCTCGATAATATCGAAATTTATAATCCAATACATTTTGCACGCACGGGAGAATCAATGGGAATTATTAGCATTGTGAATCCGTCGTTACTCAAAGATGTAAATTTCATGACTGGCGGCTTCCCGGCTAAGTATGGAGATAAAATGTCGTCGGTGTTTGATATGAATATGATAGATGGAAATAAGGAAATGCACAACATTGATGTTAATGCGAATGTTGCAGGCTTTGGAGTTATGGTAGATGGACCGGTGATGGATAACGGTACAATGGTCTTTTCTGCACGGCGTGGATTATTTGACCTGCTTACTTCTGTGCTGAATCGCCCGGCAGCTCCGAGCTATTATGATGCAGTTGGAAAAATTACATACGACCTTGACGCAAAGAATCGATTAAGCCTCGTCGGGTTTTATTATCTCGACCAAATAGAGCGTGAAGGGACGGTGAGGATGAAAAGTTCAACCGACACCGGTAAGTATAATTATTTAACCCGCGATGACTATGGAACGGCGTTAGGTGTTAACTGGCGGTATTTATTGTCTCCAGTTGCATACAGTTTAACCACTTTATCTTTTTCGGGTAACGGCTGGAATACTCTCCGAGGCACCGAGACTCAAAGAGATTTAATTGGTGAAGATATTCTTGAAAACAGCTATACCTTGAAAAATGAAATCACGTATCAGATAAATCCTAAGATTGACATTAAAGGCGGTGCTCAGATGCGTTTTATAGAATCGAAGCATAATACATGGAAACCAGCCGACACTACCCGGCTTGGGCAAATCATTCCTGCATCGTCAATTTCTTTTCTTCCTGAAGTCAGCAATAAACCCTCGGTATTTTTGCAAAGCACATGGAAGCCCTGGGTACAGCTATCTTTAACTGCCGGCGCACGTTATGATTATTTTTCGTTCACAAAAGAAGCAACTTTTAGTCCGCGCGTTTCAGCATCGTATCATCTCACAGAAAAAACAGCATTTAATATGGGGTATGGAAAATTTTATCAAACACCCGCTTCGTATCAGATTGCACTGGATCCATTTAACCAGCAGCTTCGCAGCAGTTATGCCACTCACTATATATTCGGTGTAGAACAACTCCTTCGCGATGATATCAGAGCTACCGTTGAAGTGTATCATAAAGATCTATCTAATGTTATTGTAGAGAACGACACAACGGATATTTTATATAATACTGGAAGTGGTTACGCGAGAGGAATTGAATTCTCTCTTCAGAAAAAGTTTACCGATGGATTTGTTGGCACGGCTTCGTATTCATATTCAGAATCGAAGCGGCGTGATGCTAATGGACTTGCCGAGTATTATTTCGAGTTCGACAGACCGCATATTCTGAATCTGATTGCAGGCATCGAGCTTGGTGAGGGTTGGCAGCTTGGAGCAAAATTCCAATATTCATCCGGCAATCCTTATACACCGGTTGTAGGTATAGCAGAAAAGAACGGTACTTTTTATGTGGTTGACGGCGCATACAATTCAGCCCGGCTTCCTGCTTATCACAAACTCGATGTCCGGCTCGATAAGAAGTTTGTTTTTAACGCATGGACTTTAACCGCATATCTCGACCTTTGGAATGTTTACAACCGAGAAAATATTTTAGATTATTCATACAAAGTCGGTTCTAACGGTTTCATTACAGAAACACCGCGGCTCGATTTTGGAATATTACCGATCATTGGATTGACGGCGCAATTTTAAAGAAAGGGTAAAGAAATGAGTTTAATTAAACTTGAGAATGTAAAAAAAATATATCAGACGGGTGAAATTCCTGTTACAGCTTTGAATGGAATATCGTTCAATATCGAGCGTCAAACTTTTGTCTCGTTCATTGGACCGTCGGGCAGTGGTAAATCCACAATTCTGAATCTAATCGGCTCGTTAGACAAACCTACCAGCGGCAATGTTATTGTTGATAATGTAGATGTGGCAACGCTCAACCGTTCAGATGCCGCGATGTTTCGAGGTAGTACGATTGGCTTCGTATTCCAAAATTTTAATCTGATTCCTGTTCTCTCTGTTTATGAAAACGTTGAATATCCGCTATTATTGATAAAGCAGATTCCCGTTTCTGAACGGCGTGAACGAATCGATTCGCTCCTCGAAAAAGTAGGTATGATCGATTATAAAAATAAATATCCAAATCAAATATCTGGTGGGCAGAAACAGCGTGTAGCAATTGCACGCGCATTAGTAACAAACCCAAAAATTGTTCTTGCCGATGAACCGACAGCTAACCTCGACCATAAAACTGCTTTTAAAGTAATTACTATCATGCACGAGATGCAGAAAACATTCGGTACAACATTTATATTCTCCACGCACGACCCTAAAATAGTTGGTGAAGCTGAAATTATTTACACGCTTGAGGATGGTGCAATCGTGAATCAAGAAATTAAACAGAAAGATTGAGGCATCTATGATTAATCTAATTAAGATCGCTATTCGAAATCTGTTCCGATATAAACGCCGGACAATTTTAACTTCATCTCTCATTGCCTTCGGCGTTGTGTTGGTAATTGTTTTGGGCGGTTTGGCTATATCGTTTAAAACACAAATGGTAGGTGTAATAACAAACACCGCCCTCGGAGATTTGCAGGTTCACAAAAAGGGATACGTTGAATCAATCGATAACCTCCCGCTTAATATCAGTCTTTCCGATTCCGAGTATGCAGATGTGGAACGCACATTGAATGCTATGCCGGAAATCGCAGCTTACAGTCCACGAATTAAGTTTGGAGCGATGATAAGCAATTATGTGCAAACCTCGAACATACGCTTAACAGCAATTTACCCGGAGTTAGAAAGCAATACTCTACCCGACCTTATTAAAAGAATTAAAAGTGATATTCAGGATAAGAAAAATTTTCTGAAGCAGGGTGAAATATTAGTGCCGGAAAATTTGATGAAAGGGCTTTCGCTTAAAGTCGGCGATGATATAGTTCTCATCGCAACAAATAAAGATGGATCGGTTAATGGAATACCGGTTCGTATAGCAGCGATGATGGAGAATATTCTCGGACCATCAGGAAAAGACGGCTACATCCATATAGATGATGCCGTGAATTTGTTGAGGATGGAAAAACCCGAAATCATCGAAGTTGCTATCAAGCTTAAACAGTTCGATCAACTTGGCAAAGTGTATGAAAATTTGAAAAAAGCTCTCAGCCAACAGCCGACACAGAAAGAAGTTCACACGTGGGAACAGCTTTCTCCTTTTGCCAGCATCGCGCGAATTGTCGATTTGTTAATCCTCGTCGTGAAGTTTATATTAATATCAATTGTTTTAGTAAGTGTCTTAAACATCATGACTATGTCTGTGTACGAGCGTATCAGCGAAATCGGTACAATAGCCGCCATAGGTACGCGCCCGAGTCGAATTCTTACGATGTTTTTAATGGAGGGTTTTACGATGGGCTTGTTGAGTAACTTTATAGGAGTACTGGTTGGAGTAGGAGTTCTTTTGTTGATGGATACGACGAGCATCAATTTTACATTCGGACAGATGAATGTTACACTCGCTCCTGATATTCCCTACCGTGAGATTTTATTAACAACAATAATAGTAATGCTTGTTTCAGTTTTTGCAAGTTTGCAACCGGCATATAAAGCATCCAGAATGGAACCGGTTGATGCATTGGGACATGTATAAAAAGGATAAAATATGAAAACCATAACATCATTCATTTTAATTTTTTTATTTAGTGTAATTCTTCAAGCACAAGACGCTAATGTTTTACTAAAAACGATTGACGAAAATCTAATGCCTGATTCGTACGAAGCAGTACGCAAAATTATTAATGAAGAACCCAATGGTTCAAAGAAAGAATATACATTTTACACTATAAAAAAAGGGAAAGATAAAATTGCGATGCTATATATTACACCTGCGAGTGAGAAAGGACGCGCTACGCTGCGTTTGGGCGATAATATGTGGTTATACGTCCCCAATGTAAACAAACCGGTCCGCATCACAAGTTTGCAATCGGTTATTGGCGGTGTGTTTAACAATGCCGATCTTATGCAGTTGGAGTATGCAGCCGAGTACAACGCTTCATATTCTGAGGGAACTGATAAAGAGTATATCCTCGACTTAAAAGCAAAGAACAAAACTGTTGCGTACGACAAATTGAAAATGTGGATTAGTAAAGATAAAAAAAATCTCCTCAAAGTTGAGGCATACTCGGCATCCAACATGTTGATTAAGACGCTCGAATTTAAAGAAGACAAAAATTTTGGCGGCGGACTTATCCGTCCATCGGTTATCGAAACAACCAGCCCGCTCTATAAAGGTTATCGCTCGTTGATGGTGTACCAAAAAATCAAAAAACGACAGTTCCCTGACGAGGTGTTTACGCTGAGTTACATGGGTCGATTGGGCGACCTGCGATGAAGTTTTGGCTCGCATATCTTTTAATTGTTCCTCTGCTTGCGTTTTCGCAAGAAGATTTCGATTCATCTACAAACGAGAAAAAACTTGAATGGAGCGGCAACCTCGATGTGAAGTATTCTCTTTTACAGATGTCTCAAACTTCACCGGCATATCGACTTCAATTCTATAGTTCGAAAGATATATCGCATTATCTATCGCAGTATCGCATCGAACCGTATTTGAATGCCGAATATAAATCGGGGAGTTTAGGATTTTTTATGAAAACCCACGCAACATATTTTAGCGATGATGAAGCGAGTGTTGATTTGTTTGAGGCATACGCAAGATACAATCCTTCATTGAGCTTTACTATGCAACTCGGTAAAAGCGTGTTTGGCTGGGGAAAAGGATATGCCTTTAATCCGGTAGGGTATGTAAATCCCCTGAAGGACCCTGAGAATCCTGAACTCGCTCAGGCGGGAATTCTTTCGGCAAATGTTGAGTATATAAAAAGTTTTTCATCTGGTTCACTACAAACGTTCGCAGCTCAAGCGTTGATCATTCCAACAATCAACACAATAAACAATCGTTTCGGTGAAGCAAAATATACAGATGTTGCGGCAAAACTTTATTTTTTATTTTTGGATACTGATATTGATTTAATGATTTATCAGGGCAGCCGGAATCCTAAGCGATATGGGTTTGATGTTTCGAAGAACATAATGGAAAATTTAGAATTCCACACCGAATTCAGTTTAACCCAAAATGCTGATAGGTATTTCATAGATAATGGGATTTTGAACAGGAAGAGTGGAAATATTTATAGTTATCTTTTGGGAATAAGATATCTTAACGAGTGGAATACAACTGTGATTGCGGAATATTATCGGAACGGATTTGGGATGCGGAAAGACGAATTCGAAACGTATCAAAATTATCTCTTAAACAGTCTTGCTATCGGAACACCTGTTGCAATTCAGCAAACGCTTGGTATAAGCCAAACTTATTTCAAGAGCAACACATTAATGCGCGATTATCTCTATGTAAAAATAACTCAGCCGGAACCTTTTGACTTGCTTTATTTTACCCCATCAGTTTACACTATCTACAATCTGCAAGACAATAGTTTTTTACTCTCTACAAATTTTACCTATAAACCTGAAACGAATCTTGAATTTATTATTTGGTACACATCTATGTTTGGCAAAGAGGCAAGTGAATTTGGTTCGCGTCAGATAGAACAAAAAATTGAGTTGTGGATGCGAGCGTATTTTTAACAACGATGTTTAAACCGAAAAAAGATAAATGATTAACGAAAACAAAGATCACTGGTACGACGGCTGGTTTTACGATAAGTTCATAGCTCCAAGCCAGGATAAATTATTTGAACAAATAAAAAATCTTATCGAACCAAACTCAAAGGTTATCGATGTCGGCTGCGGGACTGGACGATTCTCTTTTTCTGCTGCTGATAAATGTAAGTATGTTTTAGGAATAGATTTATCAATCAGAAATATTGACAGAGCTAATCTTACACTTTCAAAATATCCGAATAATGAAATTTCTTTTCAGCATAAAAACATTAACGATGTAATCGCAGAAAACAACTTTCATTTTAATTATGCAGTTTTAACTTATGTTATTCACGAAGTAAATGTAGATGAACGAGTAAAACTCTTAACCGACATATCAATGATTGCAGATAAAATTATAATTGGCGATTATCTTGTTCCTAAACCAAATTGCTTTGTGAGTATGTTAAACGAAGTGATTGAATTTGCCGCCGGATCAGAGCATTACAGAAACTACAAAAGCTATGTGGCAAACGGAGGCATGTATGATTTGGCAAATAAAGCCGGACTTAAAATCATTACTGATATAAAGAATCAACCATCAACGAGTCATATAGTAATGTTGACAAAATAACATGCAAGACATAAAAGAATTACTGGACTCAATTTCTAAAACTGAAAGCGATAAATTACTTGAAAGCTGGGGATATGATTTGGCAGCCGAATATTATGAAATTCTTAGTCATGCTGTTTTAGATGTCCACCAGCCAATACTCGAACTGGCTACAGGAACAGGAAGAATGTCGGCTTTGCTAACACGGTTCGGCTATGATGTAACTACAGGTGATGTATCGACCGAAGACAGAACACAAGCCGAACTGCGTATCTCAAAAGAGTATCTCCATAAGGTAAAGCTCCTTACAATCGACATGGAATCGTTGCCTTTTGGCGATGGTAGTTTTTCATCAGTAATATCGATGAATACTTTTCATCATCTTGAGCACCCGGAGGTTTGTTTAAGAGAGTTAATTCGCGTACACTTGGGAAAGAACTCGTTGGTAATAGGCGACTTCAATGAAACGGGTTTTGCCGAACTTCAAAAAGTTCATCGCATCCTTTATGGAAAAGATCACCCGCGCGGAAATTTAAGTATGGAGAAATTAAAACCACTTCTCGAAACAGACTATCACGAAGTTAAAGAAATTCACACACAATTAAATGTTACATTAATCGCATCAGGTAAGAAGAAAAAATAAATGGAACAGATCGAAAAGTTGAGTAAGGATGAATTAATTAAACTAATTAAAGTGTATGCAAAAAATTGGTTGGCTCACGATGGTTGTTGGTTTTTAGCGGCAGAAGAAAAATATGGAATAGATGTAGCCATCGAACTTGATACTAAATCGTGGTACAGGTTCGCAGTTGCAGAAGCTCGACGGATTATGAAGGAATTTAACATTCCCGAAAAAGGCGGACTGAAAGCGCTCGAACGGGCGTTCGGCTACCGACTTTATGCCGCCATCAATAAACAAGAAATTGAATGGATAAATGATGAGACAATGGTATTTAGGATGGTGGAATGCCGAGTTCAGAAAACAAGGACTGAGAAAAATCTTCCACCGTTTCCTTGTAAATCTGTGGGGATAGTTGAATTTACCCAGTTTGCAAAAACAATTGATCCACGTATTCAAACCCGTTGCATTACTTGTCCACCCGACCCGGTTTTAGGAACATATTGTGCTTGGGAATTTACAATTGATATTGTGAAGATAGTTGTTCCGGATGAGCGATAGCAAAAACTGTACTGACTACAGTAAACATTCGTAATCTTTTCAAAAGAATATTCTTAGCATAAAACTCAATCACTTATTTATGACCGACGAGGGTAAAGCAAAACCTGAAGCATACAATCTATCTAATTCAAGAGATATTTGAAGTTGGAATTATTAAATGATATATTGTAACCAATTGAAGATAATATATTGTGTAAAGAATCTCCGTGCGGCTCAATGAAAATACTTACACGAAGTAACTTCGTGAAATAAAAATAGAGGGCTTGGTGTTAAGAGCCCGCCTGTCTACCGACAGGTAGATTAGACTGAAAAGTAAAGGAATGATATCATGCAGACCCTATTTTTAAATATTGTGTTAATAAACGAAAAACGAAACAATTGGAATACATATATATATGTATTCTTTAATTAACTAAACGGTGCAGGCTTGCCCGCCAATTTTTATGGCGGGTTTATCCGCGTTTGGCGGAATAATTAATAGTTATACAAAAGTGAGAAATCAAATGCTTTCTAAGATTAAAATATTTCTTTTCGTTGTTTGTTCATTTGTTTTTATTCAATGCACTGATCATTCAAAAGAGAATAAACTAGAAAATATTGATCCTATAAGCTCATTTAAGGAATTAATTACAAACCATCTTAATAGTTACAAAAATGACAAAAGAGAAAAAATCGTTTTGCTAGGTGGCGGTTGGGTGAAAGAATATTATGATCCAGAAAATGATTACAAAATTGATATTCAGAAAACTAATTCGTTAATAACGCCTAATACTGGCTATTTTGAATTTACACTAACACGTCATTATACAGCTTTTCATAAAAACAAAAACGATGCAATGAATGATACCATTTATTTAAAATCAGATAAAACAATTCATAAGCATCGCTATGGTTTTCAAGAGAATAAGTGGGTTGTAACATCTCGTGAACATCAAAGAATCGATTCATTACTTCCTGATTGGTATGATTGTAATGAGATTCTTCAAGAAGGTGAACAAAAAGGAATGAGCAATATTGAAGGATGTTGGGAAAAATAATTTTAAAATAACTTCAATAAAGTTCATCTTTTGTATAACCAGCGTCTCAGCCCGACCGCTTCTTCGAATTGGTCGTAGTGATTTTTCGGGTTGGGCTTTTCAAAGTAAGTTGTTCTTTAAGTGGGTGATTAGTAAACAAACTGATTTTCCCGCATAGAGCGCGGGACAAGTAAAAATAAAGTTGCGTGAAAGTTGCTTCATCGTTGTTATGGGCGGCGGGCTAAACGCAACACCGTTATACGCTAAAAATAATTGATGGAGAATTCTATTGGAAAACGCAACAAAACAAATTGATAATTCTGAGAATAAAATAAAACTATATGGTTTACTTGTTGACCAAATATTAAAATATCAAGCCACGATGTGGCAAATACCTACTGCATTAGTTATTGGGAATTTTTTAGCAATAGAAAAATTTATTGTCAATCCATATGCGTTATCTTGTTTAGCTCTTTTTAACTTGGGATTAATTTTTGTTTTCTATCGAATGGTAATAACTCAAAGTTATATTATTGAGGCAACTTTAAAAACAGAAAATAGTTTACGGAATAATTACAGTGATTTTTTACCAATATTTAAAAAACATAAAGTACGCGCACAATACATCTTTGTTACAATTCTTTTTATTCTAGAAATTATTCTAATTCTATATATTATTTTTCTTTTTGCTAAGATATTTTGCAGATGTTGATTATGTATATACTTTAATTCAATAGTAAAGCGTATAACAAGCGCCTCAACGCCGACCGCCTTTTTAGCTCGGCGGTTTTGGTGATTTTTGAAATTGTGTTTTAGTTATAGTTTTTGTTCTAAGTGTTCGTTCTAATTAATTAAATTGCCTTCGGTGCTTTGCTGACTCAAAATAAGCACCTACGGCTAAATATTTATCTGTTGTGTTTTACTCGGCTTCCCTGTTCTTGGCGGCGGGTTAGGCGCAACGCCGTTATATGCTTAATCAATAGTAAGGCATTTATAAAGTAAATGAGGTTTTCAATATGAGATTAACTAAGCTGAAAGTGAAAAATTTCCGCTGTTACAAGACTGAAACTAGTTTTATAATTGATGACTTATCAGCGATTATTGGAAAGAATGATATTGGTAAATCAACTCTACTCGAAGTATTGGATAGTTTTTTTAATGATAAAGTTGACCAAAGTGATTTATCCAACAATGCAGATACTAATTCTATAGAATTGACTTGCTATTTTGAAGGCATTCCTACCCAGATTGTATTAGATACCACAGTTCCTACTTCACCAAATGAAGAAGGAATATTAAATGTTGAAAATCAACTGGAAGTTAAAAAAGTATTCACCTTTGCTGCAAAGAAATCATCCGCAATATATTTAGTTGCAAATTATCCTGACGATACGCGTTTAACAAATTTGCTAAGTATGAAAAATACACCTCTAAAAAATTATGCCGAAGAATTAGGAGTTGATCTGGAAGGAATCAATAAAACAAAAAATCCGCCTATAAGAGAAAAAATAAGAAATCATATCGGTGGTGGTAGGTCAGTTAAAGAATTTAAAGTGGACGGAAATGTTGATAACGAAGACAATCTAAAAGCAATCTGGAGTTCATTGAAAAAACTATTACCAGTATTCTCATTATTTAAAGTAGATAAGTCTCTCGATGATAAAGATGGTGATATACAAGACCCAATGAAAGTTGCAATTAATGAAGCATTGGCATTACCAGAAATACAAACCTTACTTGAACAAGTCGAAACAAAAGTGAAAGAAGCTTCAACTGATGTTGCTGATAGAACCATTGAAAAACTAAAAGATTTTGATGAAACAATTTCTGAAAGACTTAAATCTGATTTTTCTAAAACGCCCACATACAACAAAATATTTGATTTGACCCTATTAAATGAAAACAATATTCCACTTAACAAACGTGGAAGCGGAATAAGAAGATTAGTTTTATTAAGTTTTTTTCAAGCTCAAGCTGAAAAAAGGAAAGCAGAAGCTAACGCACCCTCAATTATTTATGCAATTGAAGAACCTGAAACATCACAGCATCCAAATCATCAGAAATTACTAATCGAATCATTAGTAAAATTAAGTAATCGACCAAATATTCAAGTTCTATTCAGCACCCACAGTGCAAATCTTGTTAGAGAGATACCAATTCAATCATTAAGATATATTGCTTTGGATGATAATGGAAATATTGTAATTGAAAATGGCAAAAATCCAGATGGCTCAGATAATGACACAGTGATTGGAAAAATCATAAAAACACTTGGAATACTTCCTAACCCGACAGATAGAGTGAAAGTTCTTTTATATGTTGAAGGTAACCACGATGTTGAAGCGTTAAAAAGGTATAGCCATATTATGAACGCCGATAATCCTGCTATAATAGATCTTACAACTGCGATAGAAGTTGGTTATGTAATTACTGGTGGTTCTGCTTTGAAACATTATATAAAACATAAGCACCTTGAAGGACTTGGTAAGCCAGCGGTTCATATTTATGATAATGATGTTGCAGAATATAGAACTGCTGTGAATAGAATAAATGGTGAAAACAATCCGAACAAGAAAGCATTTAATACTACAAAATTGGAGCTAGAAAGTTATTTACATCACGAAGCAATCGTAGAAGCTTATACAGAAACCGGAATAAATCATCCCCGCAGCAAGCTGCGGGGTATTAAGAGCTTAGAACAAAGGGAGTTGCCCATGATGTAAGCACTTGTATTCTGTTTCCCGTCCTTGTTCCTTCAGATATTGTTGGATCGTCTCTTCGTTGCCTTTCTGTCCGACTGTGTTGATGAAATATCCGCTTGTCCAGAAGGCACCACCCCAAAGATA